>NZ_JAOWDO010000054.1:0-421403 GCF_030336535.1 Citrobacter sp. Ce006 | reverse complement strand
CTGGCGGCTGTAGCGCGGTGGTCCCACCTGACCCCATGCCGAACTCAGAAGTGAAACGCCGTAGCGCCGATGGTAGTGTGGGGTCTCCCCATGCGAGAGTAGGGAACTGCCAGGCATCAAATAAAAGCGAAAGGCCCGGTCGAAAGACCGGGCCTTTTGTTTTATGTGTGGTCTGTCGGTGAGCGCTCTCCTGAGGAGGACAAATCCGCCGGGAGCGGATTTGAACGTTGCGCAGCAACGGCCCGGAGGGTGGCGGGCAGGACGCCCGCCATAAACTGCCAGGCATCAAACAAGTGAAGAAGCCCATCCTGACGGATGGGCTTTTTTGCGTCTGTACGGAGTGAAAACCGCCGGATGCGGCGTCCCGCCTTATCCGTCCTACAAAACTCACACTATTTCTGGCTGATAACTCGGCTCTCTCCCTCGAACATATCTGAATCATTTTCCTGCTAATTAAAACCGTGATCTTTCTCGCACAATGAGTTATAACAATTATATAACATTTAGTTCACCAAAATAGACACAACCTTCATTGATAAATTAACGCGATCGTTGGCAGGGGTACAATTCTAATGGCTGATAGCAGTGTAACTGAGAACGGGATGCTGGCAGACGGCGATACCCGTCGTCGTATATGGGCGATTGTCGGGGCATCATCAGGGAATCTGGTCGAATGGTTTGATTTCTATATCTACTCTTTCTGCTCTCTCTATTTCGCTCATATCTTTTTTCCCTCCGGAAACACCACCACACAACTCTTACAAACTGCAGGCGTTTTTGCTGCAGGCTTTCTGATGCGACCGATTGGCGGCTGGTTGTTTGGTCGTATAGCAGATAAGCATGGGCGTAAAAAGTCTATGCTGCTGTCAGTTTGTATGATGTGTATGGGATCGTTGGTGATCGCTTGTCTACCGGGGTATGAGACCATCGGTACCTGGGCTCCTGCGCTATTGCTGCTGGCCAGACTATTTCAGGGGCTGTCTGTTGGTGGCGAATACGGAACCAGCGCTACCTATATGAGTGAAGTAGCCGTTGAAGGTAAGAAAGGTTTTTATGCTTCATTCCAGTATGTGACGTTAATTGGTGGGCAGTTACTGGCATTGCTGGTTGTGGTGATATTACAGCAAACGTTAGAAGACTCAGCGCTAAGATCGTGGGGGTGGCGTATTCCATTTGCGTTGGGTGCCGTACTGGCTATTGTTGCGCTATGGCTACGTCGCCAGTTAGATGAAACCTCAAAACAGGACGTTCGCGCGCTGAAAGAAGCTGGTTCTCTGAAAGGGCTGTGGCGTAATCGTAAAGCCTTTATCATGGTTCTTGGCTTTACCGCTGCAGGCTCGCTGTGTTTTTACACCTTCACAACCTATATGCAGAAGTATCTGGTTAACACCGCCGGTATGCATGCCAACGTAGCCAGCGGGATTATGACAGCGGCACTGTGTGTGTTCATGCTGGTACAGCCGCTGTTTGGTGCCTTGTCAGATAAAATTGGCCGACGTACTTCAATGTTGTGTTTTGGCGCGTTGGCCGCGATTTTCACCGTTCCCATTCTGACAGCATTGCAAAGCGTAACGTCCCCGTATATGGCGTTTGCTCTGGTGATGTGCGCTTTGTTGATCGTGAGTTTCTATACGTCAATCAGCGGTATTCTGAAGGCTGAAATGTTCCCGGCGCAGGTGCGCGCTTTGGGAGTTGGCTTATCTTATGCGGTAGCTAATGCCCTGTTTGGCGGCTCAGCCGAATATGTGGCGTTATCCCTGAAGTCTGTCGGTATGGAAACGACATTCTTCTGGTACGTTACAGCGCTGGCTGTCGTCGCGTTTTTAGTATCGCTGATGCTGCATGGGAAGGGGAAAGGTCTGCGCCTCTAGTAATGTGCCAGTTGCCAGACTGCATAGCCGGTAGACGCGCCTGCAACATCCCAGGCGAAGTCCTTCCAGCTCCAGCCGCTCCCAGCGGGGCGGCTGTCCCACAACTCTTTTGACGCGCCCAGGCTGACTGAGAACATCAGGCCGATAGCCGCACTGCGATCGCGGCTGTTACCCTGATGTTGGGCATATTCATTTCCGGCTGCGGCAAGCATGGCGGAGGCGATGAAGTGTTGAGCTTTGTCTTGTCCGCTCCAGCGGTCATTTGCCATGTGGCTGCAGCCAGAAATGGCCAGGATACTGGTAAGAATAAACAGGCGCACCGTTACCTCCATATGAAAAACCCCGTCACTGGACGGGGTCTTGGTTACAGAATACGGCTAATTAATCTGTCGATACGAATACGGCGTAATCGACGGATGAGCTTACGCACTTTGACTGGATAGTCAGCAATGCTTTGCAGGTCGCGATAGTGCTTAACCACTGTGGTATGCGTGCGGATAAGCTCCAGCTCTTTATCGCGCTGGGGAGTCAGCTCTTGCTTAGGATCGTGGATAAGGATGGCGTTTTCCAGATCCAGACGCCAGGCGCGAGGGTTAAGGTTGTTGCCGGTGAGCAGCATCCATTTATCATCAACCCACATACCTTTCAGATGATAGGTATTGTCATCATCTTTCCATAAGCGCACGACCAGCTGGTCGGTATTCACGTAATACTGCAATCTGCTCAGGAAACGGCGCAGATTGATTTCATACAGATATGGCAGCGCACCGATGATCTTGAATGGCTCATCTTCCGGAATGAAAAAGTCGTTGGCGGTTTTATCACCGACAATGATTTCGACCTTTTTCCCTTCACGCAGCAGCTGAATGATATTGCGCACCAGTATGGCAGGCAGGTTGAAATAAGGGGTGCAGATTGTGAGCTTGTGCTCCGCGCAGGGCATGAGGTGAAAAATGGTCTTATTTAACAGACTGGATTTACCAAGTCCCACCAGAGGCGTAACCGAAAGCTGTTCATTATCCGCATCACCCTGAAAATGGAATGACGCATCGCGCAGTTCCTGACGGTACAGGCGGATGTCATTTTTAATTTCCGGGCTTTTAGGGCGATTGATATCATCAAGGCGATTAACGCCGCGACCATTCATCAGGTTCTGTGTAACCCAATCGAACATGATATCGGCCATTTGCGCGTTGCGAATCAACTGATAGCGGTCATAGCGATATTTATCATGCTGATGCAGATAAACATCGTTCAGACTGGCCCCGCTGTACAGGACGCTGTCATCGATGATAAAGCCTTTAAAATGCAGGACGCCAAGTGCTTCTCGGGTGTTAATCGGAACTCCGTAGACAGGAATATCGATACCAGGGTTTTCTTGCGCCATTCGGCAATACCAGTCAGCGTTGGTATTCGAAGCCGCAGCACCAATACGTCCGCGCTGGGCTCGGTGCCAGTCCACAAGCACCCGGACATCCAGCTCAGGACGCTGCCGTTTTGCCGCATAGAGCGCGTCGAGTATGCCTTTGCCACCGTCATCCTGTTCCAGGTACAGCGCAATAATGCAGATCCGTCGCGTCGCGCTGGCTATTTTTTCCAGCAGAGTCTCCCTGAAATTAGCGGGAGCATAAAAGAAATCTACATCATCAACTGACTGAGAAATCTTGGGTAGTTGGGCAAGGTGTTGTTGATGTTTATTACGCTTAAATTTTGACAACATCACAGTGCATTTCTTCTCTGTTCATTGAAGGGTCCTCTGTGCTATGCAGACGACATAAGCGGGCAATGATACCACCAGTACCCATTAATGTGGTCAACATTTCCAGTACCTTACTCACGATTCCTCAAATTGGGCCAGATTAAGCGTTAGCCCAACAATTCCCTCTTCGAGCTGGACGTCAACAGCAAACCCGAGTTTTCGGGCCAGGGCGACCATCCCACGATTGTTTGGCATCGTAATACCATTCAAACGCATAAGTCCGTGATCTCGGGTATATGCAATTAACTTTTCCATCAACCGACGGCCCAGTCCGAGCCCTTTGAGATCTGAACGTACCAGCACGGCAAACTCGGCGTCAACGTTATCAGGATCCGAGATTGCCCTCGTTACGCCGAGGATCTCTTGCTGATTATCTTTACACCGTACCGCAACAAAGGCCATTTCCCGATCGTAGTCGATCTGCGTCATATTGGCTAAATCTTCGTGGGTAAATTCGTTGATCTCACTGAAATAGCGATAATAAAGATCTTCTTTGGTTACCTGAGAAATGAACTGCTGCAGATGAGGCTCATCCTCTGGCAAAATGGGGCGGAACAGGCAGCGCTCGCCGTTTTTCAACTCTACCCATTCTTCTAGCTGATGGGGGTAGGGACGTACCGCCAGTCTGCTTTCGTTATCGCCCGTGAATGGGGCAATGTCCAGCGTGACATCCAGTGCGGTAAATTCACCGGCGGAGGCCAGCAGCGGATGAATATCCAGACGCTGAATTTCCGGACAATCGACGATTAGGTTGGAGACCTGCACCAGAAGCTGACTTAACCCGGCGATATCCAGTGGGCGTAGTGCGCTACGAGCGCGGATCTTCTTATTTTTGATCCCCTGGATCACCAGATAACGCGCCAGATTCATATTCAATGGCGGCAATGCCACTACGGCTTGCTCTTCCGGTCGCCACTCAACCCCACCTTCACCCAGCATAATCAATGGGCCAAATACCGGGTCGTGTTCAACAACGACGCGAAGCTCCTGAGCGCCAGCGCGATTCGCCATACTTTGTACTAATAAACCGTGAATGCGTGCCTGCGGCCAGGCCATTTTTACCCGATCAAAAATCGCATTGGCGGCCTGCTGCACTTCTATTGCCGTACGCAGGTAGAGCATTACCCCCTGAACTTCTGATTTATGCGGTATATCAGGAGAACGCAGCTTTAGCGCCACCGGGTAGCCGATTTGCTCCGCGATGTGTACGGCTTCTGCGCTGTCGCTGGCGATCCACGTTGGCAGAGTGTGTAAGCCATAGGCCTGTAAAATCGGCTGCACTTCATGGGTATCCAGCGACGTTGCTCCTTCAGCAATCGCCTGCTGTAACAGATTATGCGCTTCGGCGGTGTTGGTGGTCAGGTAGTCCGGCAGCGCAGGCGTTTCCCGCAACTGCTTCTGGTTACGCCGATACTCCACCATATGCATAAACGCAGTGATGGTGCCTTCCGGCGTACGGTAGGTAGGTAATCCGGCTTCGCTAAACAGTCTACGGGCCTCCTGAGAGGAAAACTCTCCGCACCAGTTGGTCAGCAACGAGACGAACTTACCGCGTGGATGTCGCTTTACCGCTTCGATTAATGCTTGCGCGCTTTCGGTGCCGGGAGCGGCCGCGCTGGGGGAGTGAATTACCATCAGCGCGTCGAAATCCTGGCTGGCGAGCAAAATATCCAGCGTTTTAACGTAGTGTTCGCTGCTGGCATCATCACGCAGATCCAGCGGGTTGGCGATATCAACATGTTCAGGCAAGGCATCGCGTAATTTCTGGCTGGTATCTTCACTCAGCGTCGCCAGCTTGCCATTTTTTGACCACAGTTCATCTAATGCCAGTGCGGCTGGCGCGGCCCCATTGCTGATGATCATCAGTCTGTCGCCACGCAGCGGACGCATGTGGCTCAGGGTTTCGACCGCCGAGAACAGTTCGTGAGTATCTTGCACGCGTAATAAACCGGCGCGCTGGATAGCCGCGTCCCAGGCTGGGTCCATCCCTGCGCTGGTATGCAGTAAACGCTGCGCCGCTGGACTGCGACCGCTCTTAATCACCAGAATGGGTTTATTGCGCGAGGCGCTACGGGCGGCGGAAACAAAGCGCCGGGCATCGCTTAAATGTTCGAGATACAGCAATATTGCGCTGGTTTTGCTGTCGCGCGCCAGGTAATCCAGCAGTTCATCAACGTCGATATCCAGGCTGTCACCCAGCGCGATAAAGTAAGAAAAGCCCATTTCTCTCTGCTGTGCCCAGTCGAGTATGGTATTGGATACGGCAGCGGATTGAGAGATAAAAGCCAGCTTGCCGCGCTTAATCGGGACAGGGGAAAAGCTGGCGTTAAGCCCCTGCCAGGGGGCGAGAAGTCCCAGGCTGTTGGGGCCCAGCAAACGTATGTTGTAGCGTGATGCGCAGGCCAGCAGTTCTGCGTGCTGTGCCGCGGGAGCCGAGAGAATAATGCAGGTTTTACAGCCTTTCTCGCCAAGCGCTTCGAGTAACGCCAGGTTACGGCTGGCATTGGTGCACAATACTGCGAGGTCCGGGCTAAAAGGCAGGCTATTGATATTGGGCCAGGCCAGTACGCCCAACACCGCTTTCCATGCGGGCGTCACCGGTAAAACAGGTCCATTGAATCCCCCGGCAAGCAGGTTACGCATCATCAGGTAACCCGCGCGATTAGGCTTCATTGACGCCCCAATCACCGCAATGGATTTCGGTCGCAGTAGTGCTTCCAGACCACGCTGACTCATATCGGCTTCCTTAATGACACCAGTGACCGAATGATTTTAAACGCTTTCTGGCGAGTCTGCTGTGACGCTTCCCTGATGTTGGGTTTTTCCTGCCAGATAGCGGGTTTTAAAGCGAGTGAAATGATCGCTTAACCCTTCCGCGGCTTGCGTATCACCCGCCAGATCCAATAAGGCGATGGCCACTTCGGCGGTACAGTATTGCCCTTCGGCGTGAACGCCGCGCAGGTGGTAAGCAGAAAGACGCGATAAATCAACGGAGATTACCGGCAGGTTATCAAGGTACGGGCTTTTGCGGAACATTTTACGCGCCTCAGGCCAGGTACCATCAAGCATAATAAACAACGGTGGTTTACCGGCTGGTGGCGTGAAAATCACTTCACGCTCTTCGCCTGCATAAGAGGCCGGGAATACAACCATCGGCTGGTAATCCGGATTTTTCACCAGTTCGAGCAGCGCCTGAGGCGGTTCGGTGCGTGACCACTGAAAAGCCGTGGTATCGGGCAGAATATCGGCAATCAAACGTCCCGTGTTACTGGGCTTCATCGGCTCGGTGTCAAACATAACCAGACAAAAGCGACTTTTTGCCTCAGAGGGCATTAGCGTTGCGCACAAGCAGAGCTTCAGCGGCAGCAGGCAGCGCTGACAGCGGCGAATGCGATTACCTCGGGCAAGGAAAGGGCGCGTGGCGCGCGCAAGGCGCTCAGCGCGTAACAGAAGAACAGCGTTATCGGTCATGGGGAAACACGTTGAAAAACGCTATTGTCGCAGAGGTGAAAACGGGGCACAAGATGCGCCCCGTAGAGATTATAATGATTCGTTAAGCCAGCTATCAAACGGGGCTTTTGGTACAGCGCCGTTAAGCATGTCGACGATTTCACCTTTTCTGAAGATCATGATGGTCGGAATGCTGCGGATACCGAAACGGGCGCTGAGTTCACGCTCGGCTTCCGTATTCACTTTAACAAAACGCACTTTACCGCTACGCTCTTCCGCGACATCTTCAAAAATCGGGGCGAAGTTACGACATGGACCACACCAGGGGGCCCAAAAATCAACCACCACCGGGAGATCGTCTTTTAACAGTTTATCCAGTGTTTCACCGGTCGCATTGATCACCTCCCCATCAAACAGGTCGTGACCACAGCGTCCGCATTTAGCCGCTTCCTGGACACGATCGTCGGGGATACGGTTGATAGCCTGGCAGCTGGTACAAACGGTATTCATAACTAACCTCTGGATGAGTGGAGTGGACTTCACGGCAGTAACGCCAGTATGTTTCTATTATGTTACATATTATCGGGGAGTCTGTTCTAAACAACAATGCGTTTTATTCAATGAGTACAATAGTCCTTAGCTTTTAAATGAAATAATGGCTAACGACGTGCACATCGGGTAATCTGCGCGCTTCGCGCAGAGCAGGTGGAGAAAAACATGAGCGACGAACTGAAGAATAAAAACGGCAAGGTCAAAGTGATGTACGTCCGCAGTGACGATGACTCGGACAAACGCACCCAAAATCCACGTACTGGTAAAGGCGGCGGTCGCCCCGGTACCTCCCGAGCCGAAGGCGGTCGTCGCCCTGCCCGTGATGACAGAAAGGGTCCGAACAGCGAACGTGGCCGTGAACGTGGTCGTGACCGCGATGTAGAACGCGACCGCAGACGTGAAGATTCACCATGGCGTACCGTGTCCCGCGCACCGAGTGATGACGCAGCGGACAAAGCCGATCACGGCGGTATTAGCGGCAAAAGCTTTATCGATCCTGAAGTATTACGCCGTCAGCGCGCGGAAGAAACTCGCGTTTACGGTGAGAATGCCTGTCAGGCTCTGTTCCAGAGTCGTCCGGACGCCATCGTCCGCGCCTGGTTTGTTCAGAGCGTAACCCCGCGCTTTAAAGAAGCATTGCGCTGGATGGCGGCAAACCGCAAAGCCTACCACGTGGTTGACGAAGCCGAGCTGGCGAAAGCCTCCGGCACTGAACACCATGGCGGCGTTTGCTTCCTGATCAAAAAGCGTAACGGCACCACCGTTAAGCAGTGGGTTGGTCAGGCAGGGGCGCAGGATTGCGTGCTGGCTCTGGAAGATATTGCTAACCCGCACAACCTGGGCGGCATGATGCGTAGCTGCGCCCACTTTGGTGTGAAAGGCGTGGTAGTTCAGGATGCGGCGTTGCTGGAATCGGGGGCGGCTATCCGTACAGCTGAAGGCGGAGCTGAGCACGTTCAGCCGATCACCGGTGACAGCATTGTCGATGTGCTGGACGACTTCCGTAACGCGGGTTACACGGTAGTGATGACCTCAAGCGTGAAAGGCAAACCGTTGTTTACTACCACGTTGCCGGAAAAAATGGTGCTGGTATTAGGGCGTGAGCGTGAAGCTCTGCCAGAAGCAGCATGCTCAGCCGACGATCTGTGCGTAGCGATTGACGGTACGGGCAAGGTAGAAACGCTCAACGTTTCTGTCGCGACCGGCGTGCTGCTCGCGGAGTGGTGGCGTCAGAACAAAGCCTGATCATAAAAATGCCAGCGAATCGCTGGCATTTTTTTTACTCGCTTTCCGCAGGTAATACCGGCGTCCAGTCAATTGGCTTTTCACCTCGTTGTTCCAGCCACTCATTCGCCAGTACAAAGTGATTGCAGCCAAAGAAACCGCGATGCGCAGAGAGCGGTGATGGGTGGGGCGCTTTCAACACATGGTGACGCTGCGTATCAATAATCGCGCCTTTCTTCTGTGCGTGAGAACCCCAGAGCAGGAAAACCACGCCTTCCCGATGTTGGTTAATCAGGCTGATAACTTTATCAGTAAATGTTTCCCACCCCAGGCTGGCGTGCGAATGTGCCTGACCGGCGCGGACGGTGAGTACGGTGTTGAGTAACAGCACGCCCTGGCGTGCCCAACTTTCCAGATACCCGTGGGTTGGGCGCGTGAAGCCTGGAATCGTCGCTTCCAGCTCTTTGTACATGTTCAGCAACGAAGGCGGAGTGGCAATGCCGGGGCGGACAGAGAACGCGAGACCGTGTGCCTGGCCTGGACCGTGGTAAGGGTCCTGACCCAGGATGACGACTTTCACGTCGCCAAGCTCGGTAAAGCGAAAAGCATTGAATACATCTTTTTGCGGCGGGTAAATTGTCATACCCGACTGACGCTCGCCCGCCACAGTATGCAGCGTGTTAACAAAATAAGGCTGCTGTTTCTCTTCTGCCAGCACATCGTGCCAGGTTAATTCGGTAGCCATTTCGCTCTCCTGCGAATTTTCAATCCCCCTAGCTTAACTGCTTCTTTCGGCGTCGCAAAATTCTGTACGTTTCTCAAGGGACTACCCCTTAAAGATAGTTGAAAATTTATGTAAAAAGTTTAGCTGCATGTATGGCGTAAGTTGATGTAAAACAATAAAATCCACCCATCACCACTTTTCATGTGTGGTTTTTGTTGATTTAAATCAAAGATTCAAGGGTGTGTGAGGGGTATATATACACTCAAGCAACAATGGTTTTACCAATTGGCCGGATGACGGCCAACCGAGATCAAATAATTTTGCCGGGGAGGCATCAAATGATTACAGGTATCCAGATTACTAAAGCTGCAAACGACGACCTGCTGAACTCTTTCTGGCTGCTGGACAGCGAAAAAGGCGAAGCACGCTGCATCGTTGCGAAAGCAGGTTTCAATGCTGATGAAGTCGTTGCCGTCAGCAAACTGGGTGAAATCGAATACCGTGAAGTGCCGGTAGACGTACAGCCGGAAGTCCGCGTGGAAGGTGGTCAACACCTGAACGTAAACGTTCTGCGTCGCGAAACGCTGGAAGATGCGGTTAAGCATCCGGAGAAATATCCACAGCTGACCATCCGTGTTTCTGGTTATGCCGTGCGTTTCAACTCTCTGACCCCAGAACAGCAGCGCGACGTTATTGCTCGTACCTTTACTGAGAGCCTGTAAGGCTACTGGGGAATAACCCCCGTTCAGCAGAGAATCTGAAAGCGGAAGATGCCAGTGCGTCTTCCGCTTTTCTGTGCACAAAAAATGCCGGGCTAGACGGCCCGGCATTCGGTTTACTCTTTGTCGGACTGCTGAGTCGCAGCTCCGCTCGGCTTACGACGTTTGCCGATATTTTTGGCGTCGCGGTGACGTTTTTTCACCCGAGGTTTCTCTTTCTCTTTGGCTTTTTTCTCGGCGCGCTTTGCCAGCACTTTCTTGGATGGCTTACCGTTAGATTTCTCACTTGGCGCGCGCGTGGTTGGACGCAGTTCGTCGATGACGCGTGCTTTCAGTGGCTCGTCAATATAGCGGCTCGCTTTGCCGAGCAGCAGATGGTCGTGCGCTTCAACCAAAGAGATCGCTGTACCTTTACGGCCTGCGCGACCGGTGCGACCAATGCGGTGCAGATAGGCATCGCCACTGCGTGGCATGTCGAAGTTAAACACGTGGCTAACGTCAGGAATATCGATCCCGCGTGCGGCAACGTCGGTTGCTACCAGTACGTTCACGCGACCATCGGTCAGACGTTTGATCGCTTCGTTACGTTTGTTCTGCACCATCTCGCCTTCGAGATAGCAGTTATTAATGCCTGCCTGGCGCAGCCAGCCTGCCAGCTCGTGTACACGCTCGCGTTTGCGTACAAAGACAATTGAGCGGGTCGCTTCCGGCTGTTTTAACAGATGGATCAGCATGGCAGTTTTGTGCTCGATATCATCGGCACGGTAGTAAAATTGATGGATCTTCTTGCGTTCACGGGTGGACGGATCCGCTGAGACTTCGACCGGATCTTCCAGCAGACGCTCGGCAAAATCTTTAATCGCATCGCCTTCCAGCGTGGCGGAGAACAGCATGGTTTGCTTACGCCACCGGGTTTCACCGGCGATATGCTCGATGTCCTGGGCAAAGCCCATGTCCAGCATGCGGTCTGCTTCATCGAGGATCAACGTCTCAACTGCATGACAGTCGAAGTTCTCTTCTTTAATGTACTGCAGCAGACGACCGGTAGTGGCGACCACGATGTCCTGGTTTTCGCTAAAGACTTCCATGTGGTTCATGTAAGCCACGCCGCCGGTAATCGTTGCGATATCCAGATGCGTATTCTTCGCCAGCTCACGGGCGTGTTCGGCAACCTGCATCGCCAGTTCGCGCGTCGGTGTCAAAATTAAAATGCGCGGCGGACCAGATTTCTTGCGCGGGAAGTCGAGCAGGTGCTGCAACGCTGGCAGCAAATATGCCGCCGTTTTACCGGTGCCTGTCGGCGCAGAACCGAGTACATCACGGCCATCGAGCGCAGGCGGAATGGCGGCAGCCTGAATGGCGGTCGGGCGAGTGAAACCTTTTTCCTGGAGGGCATCCAGAAGGCTTTCATCGAGTTCAAGTTCGGAAAAAGTCGTTACAGTCATGTTCTACCTCTGAGTGGGGCGCTGATTATAGACGTTACGGCTGCAATCTTCATCTGTTTGTATGGATATACCTTCTCAGGTATTGTTTTTATCCTATGTTATCGTTTTTTTTCCAGGAAGGTTGTTCTTCATGCCCCAGTCTACATCCGTACTTAGACGTAATGGATTTACTTTTAAGCAGTTTTTTGTGGCACACGATCGTTGTGCAATGAAAGTCGGAACAGACGGTATTTTATTGGGGGCCTGGGCCCCTGTTGCGGGCGTAAAACGGATCCTGGATATTGGTACCGGAAGCGGCCTGTTGGCGCTGATGCTGGCCCAACGCACTGATGAAAACGTCATCATTGACGCCGTGGAGCTTGATGTTGACGCCGCGCAGCAGGCGCAGGAGAACATCGCGCAATCTCCGTGGATGCATCGCGTGAGCGTCCATACGGAAGATGCGCAGCAGTGGGTACCGCGCCAGACCGTGCGTTTTGATTTGATTATCAGCAACCCTCCCTATTATGAACAAGGGGTGGAATGCGCCACGCCGCAGCGCGAGCAGGCACGCTACACCACTACGCTCGATCATCAGGCATTACTTACGCTGGCAGCGGACAGCATAACGGAAGAAGGTTTTTTCTGTGTGGTGCTGCCGGAACAGATCGGCAATGCATTTACCCAGCAGGCACTCAGTATGGGCTGGCATCTGCGATTGCGCACGGATGTTGCAGAAACGGAAGCCCGACTACCTCATCGGGTATTGCTGGCATTCTCCCCGCAGGCCGGGGAGTGCTTTAGCGACAGGCTGGTGATCCGTGGGCCAGACCAACGTTACTCTGAAGGTTACACGGCGCTGACCCAGGCGTTTTATCTGTTTATGTGATGACTTAGCGGCGAGAGAATGGATGGGCCCGCCTCTGGAAGCTGTTCCGGGTAATCCAGCGTGTAGTGCAGGCCCCGACTCTCTTTGCGCATCATTGCGCAGCGGACAATCAGTTCAGCAACCTGCACCAGATTGCGCAGTTCCAGTAGGTTGTTCGAAACACGGAAATGGGCGTAATACTCGTTGATTTCCTGTTGTAGCATGGTGATACGGCGCAGGGCGCGCTCCAGACGCTTGGTTGTGCGCACAATGCCGACGTAATCCCACATAAACAGCCGCAGCTCATGCCAGTTATGCTGAATGACAACCAGTTCATCCGGGTTTTCTACCCGGCTTTCATCCCAGTCCGGGAGCGTGTTAACGCCGCGAGCATAAGGCATGCGCCTGTCGATATCTTCAGCCGCGGACCAGCCGTAAACCAGGCATTCCAGCAATGAGTTCGATGCCATCCGGTTGGCGCCATGCAGGCCGGTGTAACTCACTTCGCCGATCGCATACAGCCCGTCGACATCGGTGCGGCCAAAGTCATCAACCATCACGCCGCCACAGGTATAGTGTGCGGCAGGAACGATAGGAACCGGCTCTTTAGTCAGATCGATGCCCAGTCCCAGTAATTTTTCATAAATCATCGGAAAATGCTGACGAACAAATTCTTCTGGTTTATGGCTGATGTCGAGGAACATGCAGTCAGCGCCCAGGCGTTTCATCTCGTGGTCAATGGCGCGGGCGACAATATCGCGGGGAGCCAGTTCGCCACGCTCGTCAAAATCGGGCATAAAGCGCGAGCCGTCCGGGCGCTTCAGGTGCGCGCCTTCGCCACGCAGCGCCTCGGTCAGCAGAAAATTGCGCGCCTGAGGGTGATACAGCGCCGTCGGGTGAAACTGGTTAAACTCCAGGTTGGCGACGCGGCATCCCGCGCGCCAGGCCATCGCAATCCCGTCGCCCGAGGAAATATCCGGATTAGTGGTGTATTGATAGACCTTTGATGCGCCGCCGGTGGCCAACACGACTGATTTCGCATGGCAGGTTTCGACGGCTTCTTTATTACGATTCCAGATCCAGGCACCAACAACCCGACGCGTTCCCGGCAGACCGATTTTGTCAGAGACAATCAGATCGACGGCATTACTCCGCTCGAGAACCCGGATGTTGGGGTGATTTTGCGCCTGGCTGACGAGGGTGGTTTCGACTTCTTTGCCGGTAGCATCCGCAGCGTGCAGGATACGTCGATGGCTATGACCGCCTTCACGGGTCAGGTGATAGCTTTCTTCACCGTTGGGCTGAACCTGCGTATCAAACAAGACGCCCTGATCGATTAGCCACTGAACGCAGGTGCGGGCATTGCTGGCGACAAACTCAACCGCATGGCGATCGCACAAACCGGCCCCGGCAATCAGGGTATCTTCAACGTGGGAGTCGATACTGTCGGTTTCATCAAATACCGCGGCAATACCGCCCTGGGCATAAAATGTCGAGCCTTCGCTGACCGGGCCTTTGCTCAGGACAATAACCTGATGTTTTTCAGCCAGGCGCAGCGCCAGTGAAAGTCCGGCAGCCCCGCTGCCAATGATCAGCACGTCACAGGATAATTCAGGAGTCGTATTCATGATTTTTGTTTAATTTACTAAACAGTGTTTGGTCACCATAGCACCACATTGCGCGATACTGCACGTTTTATTTTTAAATGTGTTGCAATGACTAAACAAGAAAGAAAAGTATAACGAGGGTGAAAAGAGCAAAAATATTTTGTGAAGCAGACCGTTAGCATCAGATTATGTGGTGAAATAAAGTAGCCGTTGGGTTACTCTGCAAGCGGTGAAATGGGCATTTCTAAACAGATAGTGCGTTGATCGGGTTATGTAGACTTATAATGAGAGATAAGACCTGTCTACAACATGACAAACAAAAAACAATGCGTAACGGAACTTTACGAAACTTGAGCACTCTAAGCATTTGCTTGCTCATAGTGAAGCTGATGGAGTGGCGTTTCGAAGGCGCGTGGAAATTTGGTTTGGGGAGACTTTACCTCGGATGAGCGAGCAGTTAACGGACCAGGTCCTGGTAGAACGGGTCCAGAAGGGAGATCAGAAAGCCTTTAACCTACTGGTAGTGCGCTATCAGCATAAGGTGGCGAGTCTGGTTTCTCGCTATGTACCGTCGGGCGATGTACCCGATGTAGTACAAGAAGCATTTATCAAGGCCTATCGTGCGCTGGACTCGTTCCGGGGAGATAGTGCTTTTTATACCTGGCTGTATCGTATTGCAGTCAATACAGCGAAGAATTACCTGGTCGCTCAGGGGCGTCGTCCACCTTCCAGTGATATTGATGCGATTGAAGCAGAAAATTACGAAAGTGGCGGTGCGCTGAAAGAAATTTCGAACCCTGAGAACTTAATGTTGTCAGAAGAACTGAGACAGATAGTTTTCCGAACTATTGAGTCCCTCCCGGAAGATTTACGCATGGCAATAACCTTGCGGGAGCTGGATGGCCTGAGCTATGAAGAGATAGCCGCTATCATGGATTGTCCGGTAGGTACGGTGCGTTCACGTATCTTCCGAGCGAGGGAAGCTATTGATAATAAAGTTCAACCGCTTATCAGGCGTTGACGATAGCGGGATACTGGAAAAGGTATTAGGCATGCAGAAAGAAAAACTTTCCGCTTTAATGGATGGCGAAACGCTGGATACTGAGTTACTCAAAGAGCTGGCTCACGACCCGGAAATGCAAAAAACCTGGGAGAGTTATCACCTGATTCGCGATTCCATGCGAGGTGATACCGCCGACGTTCTCCATTTCGATATTTCCGCCCGCGTAATGGCTGCCATCCAGGATGAGCCAGTACGTCAGACGGCGCCATTGATTCCTGAGGCCCAGCCAGCACCGCACCAGTGGCAGAAAATGCCATTCTGGAAGAAAATGCGTCCGTGGGCCGCGCAGCTTACCCAAATGGGTGTCGCCGCGTGTGTATCACTTGCAGTTATTGTTGGCGTCCAGCACTATAATGGGCAATCTGAAACGTCCCAGCAGCCCGAAACGCCGGTATTTAATACATTACCGATGATGGGTAAAGCCAGTCCGGTTAGCCTGGGTGTACCTTCTGACGCGACGGCCAGCGGCGGTCAGCAACAGCAGGTACAGGAGCAGCGTCGTCGTATTAATGCCATGTTGCAGGATTACGAACTGCAACGTCGACTGCACTCTGAACAGCTTCAGTTTGAGCAGGCCCAAACACAGCAAGCCGCTGTGCAGGTGCCAGGAATTCAAACTTTAGGAACGCAATCGCAGTAATGAAGCAACTTTGGTTTGCCATGTCACTTGTGGCTGGTAGCCTGTTCTTCTCTGTAAACGCCTCGGCCAATCCTGCGTCTGGGGCGTTGTTGCAGCAGATGAATCTGGCCAGCCAGTCGCTAACCTATGAGCTGTCATTTGTCAGCATCAATAAGCAGGGTGTTGAATCCCTACGTTATCGCCATGCCCGCCAGGATAACCGTCCGCTAGCGCAACTGTTGCAAATGGATGGACCGCGCCGGGAAGTGGTGCAACGTGGCAACGAAATCAGCTATTTTGAGCCTGGTCTCGAACCGTTCACGCTAAACGGCGACTATATCGTTGACTCTCTGCCATCTCTGATTTACACCGACTTTAAACGCCTTGCTCCCTACTATGATTTTATCTCAGTAGGTCGCACCCGCATTGCCGATCGGCTCTGTGAAGTGATCCGCGTTGTCGCCCGTGACGGGACGCGTTACAGCTATATCGTCTGGATGGACACGGAGACCAAGCTGCCGATGCGTGTCGATCTTCTCGACCGTGATGGCGAAACGCTGGAACAGTTCCGCGTCATCGCCTTTACCGTAAACAACGGCGTCAGCGACAGTATGCAGGCGCTGGCGAAAGCCAATCTGCCGCCGCTGCTGTCGGTTCCTGCAGGTGAGAAAACCAACTTTAACTGGAGTCCGTCGTGGTTGCCGCAAGGCTTCAGCGAAGTCTCCAGCAGTCGACGTCCGCTGCCGACAATGGATAACATGCCGATCGAATCGCGCCTTTATTCTGATGGCCTGTTTAGTTTCTCCGTGAACGTAAACCGTGCGATGCAAAACAGCGCCGATCAACTGTTACGAACCGGGCGTAGAACGGTCAGCACCAGCGTACGTGATAACGCGGAAATTACGATAGTGGGCGAACTCCCACCGCAAACGGCGAAGCGTATCGCGGATAATATTAAGTTCAGGGCTGCGCAATGATTAAAGAGTGGGCGACGGTCGTCTCCTGGCAAAATGGTCTGGCGACGGTCAGCTGCGATGTTAAAGCATCATGTAGCAGCTGTGCTTCCAGGGCCGGATGCGGGAGTCGCGTGCTGAACAAACTTGGGCCGCAGACCACGCACACCATCGTGGTACCCTGCGACGAACCCTTAGCGCCTGGTCAAAAAGTTGAACTGGGCATTGCCGAGGGTAGCCTGTTGGGTTCGGCGATGCTGGTCTATATGTCTCCGTTGGCGGGACTGTTTCTTTTCGCGGCGCTTTTCCAGGTGCTGTTTGGTTCCGATCTTGCGGCATTAAGCGGCGCCGTGCTGGGGGGCGTGGGCGGATTCCTGATTGCTCGTGGATTCTCTCGTAAGCTTGCTGAGCGTGAGGCCTGGCAGCCGGTCATTCTGAACGTTGCTCTCCCACCCGATCTTATTCGCGTCGAAACCCAGCAGTGATATCTTTGCCTGATGGCGCTGCGCTTATCAGGCCTACGGCGTCATCAGATGCAGGCGTAGGCCGGATAAGGCGTTTATGCCGTCACCCTGCAAAAGTTTCACCGGCTTTGCATGGTCGTTTCCAGTTCCCGCTATCCTTGCTCTATGAACATTTCCTCGCCTCAGCGTTGTAGTGTAGAATGCGGCGTTTCACTTAAACAGACGTTAAGCTCAGATCAGCGACTTCTCAGAGCCTGCTCCGGCGGGCGTAAGGCACAATAATTACACTATATGAAGAACATACGTAACTTTTCAATCATAGCTCACATCGACCACGGTAAATCGACGCTGTCTGACCGTATTATCCAGATCTGCGGTGGCCTGTCTGACCGTGAAATGGAAGCGCAGGTTCTCGACTCGATGGATCTGGAGCGTGAGCGCGGTATTACTATCAAAGCGCAGAGCGTGACGCTCGATTTCAAAGCATCTGATGGTGAAACCTATCAGCTTAACTTTATCGACACCCCGGGTCACGTTGACTTCTCGTATGAAGTTTCCCGCTCGCTTGCTGCCTGTGAAGGCGCATTGCTGGTGGTTGATGCCGGACAGGGCGTAGAAGCGCAGACCCTGGCTAACTGCTATACCGCCATGGAAATGGATCTGGAAGTGGTGCCGGTACTGAACAAAATTGACCTGCCAGCCGCCGATCCTGAGCGCGTAGCGGAAGAGATCGAAGATATCGTCGGTATTGATGCAACTGATGCTGTTCGCTGTTCGGCGAAAACCGGTGTTGGCGTCACTGATGTACTTGAACGTCTGGTGCGCGATATCCCGGCGCCGGAAGGCGACCCGGAAGGTCCATTGCAGGCGCTGATCATCGACTCCTGGTTCGATAACTACCTGGGCGTGGTGTCACTGGTGCGTATTAAAAATGGCACCATGCGTAAAGGCGACAAAATTAAAGTGATGAGCACCGGTCAGGTCTATAACGCCGACCGTCTGGGCATCTTCACGCCAAAACAGGTTGACCGTACCGAGCTGAAATGCGGCGAGGTAGGTTGGTTGGTTTGCGCGATTAAAGACATTCTCGGCGCACCGGTTGGCGATACCCTGACGCAGGCGCGTAACCCGGCGGACAAACCGCTGCCAGGCTTTAAAAAAGTGAAGCCGCAGGTTTACGCCGGTCTGTTCCCGGTGAGCTCTGACGACTACGAAAACTTCCGTGACGCGCTTGGTAAGTTGAGCCTCAACGACGCCTCCCTGTTCTACGAGCCGGAAAGCTCAACCGCGCTTGGCTTTGGCTTCCGCTGCGGCTTCCTCGGCCTGCTGCACATGGAGATCATTCAGGAACGTCTGGAACGTGAATACGATCTGGATCTGATCACTACCGCGCCGACCGTAGTCTATGAAGTAGAAACCACGGCGAAGGAGACTATTTACGTCGATAGCCCGTCCAAGCTGCCGCCGTTGAATAACATCTACGAACTGCGTGAGCCGATCGCTGAGTGTCACATGCTGCTGCCGCAGGCTTACCTTGGTAACGTCATCACCCTGTGTATCGAGAAGCGTGGCGTCCAGACCAACATGGTTTACCACGGTAACCAGGTGGCGCTGACCTATGAAATTCCGATGGCGGAAGTGGTACTCGACTTCTTCGACCGTCTGAAGTCAACCTCTCGCGGCTATGCGTCGCTGGACTATAACTTCAAACGCTTCCAGGCGTCTGACATGGTACGCGTTGATGTCCTCATCAACAACGAACGTGTCGATGCGCTGGCGCTGATCACTCACCGCGACAACTCCCAGAGCCGTGGCCGTGAGCTGGTCGAGAAGATGAAAGATCTGATCCCTCGTCAGCAGTTTGATATCGCGATTCAGGCGGCCATCGGCACGCACATCATCGCGCGTTCAACGGTTAAGCAGCTGCGTAAAAACGTTCTGGCGAAATGCTACGGTGGCGATATCAGCCGTAAGAAAAAGCTGCTGCAAAAACAGAAAGAGGGTAAAAAGCGCATGAAGCAGATCGGTAACGTCGAACTGCCGCAGGAAGCGTTCCTCGCCATTCTGCATGTCGGTAAAGACAGCAAATAATCTTAAGGAGTTGGCATGGCGAACATGTTTGCCCTGATTCTGGTGATTGCCACACTGGTGACGGGCATTTTATGGTGCGTAGATAAATTCATCTTCGCACCAAAACGCCGGGAGCGTCAGGCAGCAGCGCAAGCTGCTGCAGGTGATTCACTGGATAAAGCAACGCTGAAAAAAGTGGCCCCTAAGCCGGGTTGGCTGGAAACTGGGGCATCCGTTTTCCCGGTTTTAGCTATTGTACTGGTGGTGCGTTCATTTATTTATGAGCCGTTCCAGATCCCGTCTGGTTCGATGATGCCGACGCTGCTTATCGGTGACTTTATCTTGGTGGAGAAATTCGCCTACGGGATTAAAGATCCGATTTATCAGAAAACGTTGATCGAAACTGGCCATCCGAAACGTGGAGATATCGTGGTGTTTAAATACCCGGAAGATCCCCGTCTGGACTACATCAAACGTGCTGTCGGTTTACCGGGAGACAAAGTGACGTACGATCCGGTGGCGAAAGAGGTCACTATTCAGCCAGGATGCAGTTCAGGTCAGGCGTGTGAAAACGCGCTGCCGGTAACGTACTCTGATGTTCAGCCAAGTGATTTTGTACAGACCTTTGCTCGTCGTAACGGCGGTGAAGCGACCAGCGGCTTCTTTGAAGTTCCGCTGAACGAAACGAAAGAGAACGGTATTCGCCTCTCCGAGCGTAAAGAAACGCTGGGTGAGGTAACGCACCGCATTCTGACTGTGCCAATCGCCCAGGATCAGGTGGGGATGTATTACCGCCAGCCAGGTCAGCAACTGGCAACCTGGATCGTCCCACCGGGACACTACTTCATGATGGGTGATAACCGTGACAATAGCGCGGACAGCCGTTACTGGGGATTTGTGCCGGAAGCGAATCTGGTTGGTAAAGCGACGGCTATCTGGATGAGTTTCGACAAGCAAGAAGGCGAATGGCCGACCGGTGTGCGTTTAAGCCGTATTGGTGGCATTCACTAATTGCCGATAATCGTTCACGCTGTCGTCATTATGGCGACAGCGTGAATTATTTCTCGGATAAATTCCCGCAGACTAACGACATCCCTTGTCGTTGTGTATAGAATATTCCCCCGAAGTTTTAGGTTGGCACCGACAGGTTGCCACGGCACACGAAACAGCGTTGGTTTGTATACAAATGCATTCAAGTGAAGCCAGACGGCTAAGCGAAGTGCGTATATCAGGTCTGTTTCGTGTGCTGAATTGTTGACGCATTCATTTATTGGTATCGCATGAACCCCATCGTAATTAATCGGCTTCAACGGAAGCTGGGCTACACTTTTAATCATCAGGAGCTGTTGCAGCAGGCATTAACTCACCGGAGTGCCAGCAGCAAACATAACGAGCGTTTAGAATTTTTAGGCGACTCTATTTTGAGCTTTGTTATCGCTAATGCGCTGTATCACCGTTTCCCGCGTGTGGATGAAGGTGATATGAGCCGCATGCGCGCAACGCTGGTTCGCGGCAATACGCTGGCTGAATTAGCCCGTGAGTTTGACCTCGGTGAATGTTTACGTTTGGGGCCCGGCGAGCTGAAAAGCGGCGGCTTCCGTCGTGAATCGATCCTGGCGGATACCGTTGAAGCTTTAATTGGCGGCGTCTTCCTCGACAGCGATATTCAAACCGTTGAGCAATTGATCCTGAACTGGTATCAAACTCGTCTGGATGAAATTAGCCCAGGCGACAAACAAAAAGATCCGAAAACGCGCCTGCAGGAATATTTGCAGGGTCGCCACCTGCCTCTACCGTCTTATTTGGTGGTGCAGGTGCGTGGTGAAGCACACGATCAAGAATTTACTATCCACTGCCAGGTCAGCGGCCTGAGTGAACCGGTGGTTGGCACAGGTTCGAGCCGTCGTAAGGCTGAGCAGGCTGCCGCCGAACAGGCGTTGAAAAAACTGGAGCTGGAATGAGCATCGATAAAACTTACTGTGGATTTATTGCCATCGTCGGCCGCCCGAACGTCGGCAAATCCACTCTGTTGAATAATCTGCTTGGGCAGAAGATTTCCATTACCTCACGTAAGGCTCAGACAACACGTCACCGTATTGTTGGCATCCATACCGAAGGCGCGTATCAGGCGATTTATGTTGATACTCCGGGTCTGCATATGGAAGAAAAACGTGCGATCAACCGTCTGATGAACAAAGCGGCGAGCAGCTCTATCGGTGATGTTGAACTGGTTATTTTCGTTGTCGAAGGCACCCGCTGGACGCCGGACGACGAAATGGTGCTCAACAAGCTGCGTGATGGTAAAGCCCCGGTTATTCTGGCTGTGAACAAAGTAGACAACGTTCAGGAAAAAGCCGATCTGCTGCCGCACCTGCAGTTCCTGGCAAGCCAGATGAACTTCCTTGATATCGTACCGATTTCTGCCGAAACCGGCTTGAATGTCGATACCGTTGCGGGCATCGTGCGTAAGCATTTGCCGGAAGCTATTCATCACTTCCCGGAAGATTACATCACCGACCGTTCTCAGCGCTTTATGGCCTCTGAAATCATCCGTGAAAAGCTGATGCGTTTTCTGGGTGCTGAACTGCCGTACTCCGTTACCGTGGAGATTGAGCGTTTTATCTCCAACGAGCGCGGTGGCTACGACATTAACGGTCTGATCCTCGTTGAACGTGAAGGGCAGAAGAAGATGGTTATTGGCAACAAAGGGGCCAAGATTAAAACCATCGGTATTGAAGCGCGTAAAGACATGCAGGAAATGTTCGAAGCGCCCGTTCATCTCGAACTGTGGGTGAAAGTGAAATCCGGCTGGGCCGATGACGAACGCGCGCTGCGCAGCCTCGGTTACGGCGACGACCAGTAGTTTTAATACTCTATGGCTTTCGAGGTGCAGGACAAAACACATAGTGTTTTGAACAGCGCTTGCGCTGGCTCCGAAGGAGCGAGGCCAGAGGCAGAGTCACGCGGCAAGTCCGTGAATCCCCGGGAGCTTACTCTCGTAAGTGACTGGGGTGAACGGGCGCAGCCAACGCACCTGCAACTTGAAAGACGACGAGTATTATGATGGAAGGATGGCAACGCGCTTTTGTCCTGCACAGCCGCCCGTGGAGCGAAACCAGTCTCGTGCTGGACGTCTTCACGGAAGAGTCGGGCCGCGTGCGCCTTGTGGCTAAAGGCGCACGTTCCAAACGTTCCAATCTCAAAGGCGCACTCCAGCCTTTTACTCCCTTATTGCTTCGCTTTGGTGGACGTGGTGAGGTCAAAACCTTGCGCAGCGCCGAAGCCGTTTCTCTGGCACTCCCTCTTAGCGGTATCACGCTGTACAGCGGTTTGTATATCAACGAGCTTATTTCTCGCGTTCTTGAGTACGAGACCCGCTTTTCTGAACTCTTTTTCGATTACCTGAACTGTATTCAGGCGCTGGCTGGCGCGACCGGTTCGCCAGAACCTGCGTTACGTCGCTTTGAGCTTGCCTTGCTTGGGCATCTGGGCTACGGCGTTGATTTTACCCACTGTGCGGGTAGCGGCGAGCCGGTAGACGACACCATGACCTATCGCTACCGGGAAGAAAAAGGGTTTATTGCAAGCGTCGTAATTGATAACTCCACCTTTACCGGACGCCATCTGAAAGCACTTGAATCGCGAGAATTTCCGGATGCTGATACGTTGCGCGCCGCGAAACGCTTTACCCGTATGGCGTTAAAGCCGTATCTTGGTGGTAAGCCCCTAAAGAGCCGTGAATTATTCCGGCAGTTTATGCCGAAGCGAAAATAAAATACGAGGATTGTCATGTCCGAATTACTGTTAGGCGTCAACATTGACCACATTGCTACTTTACGTAATGCACGCGGTACCGCATACCCGGATCCGGTTCAGGCAGCGTTTATCGTTGAACAGGCGGGCGCAGACGGTATTACCGTACATCTGCGTGAAGACCGTCGCCATATCACCGACCGTGACGTGCGTATTCTGCGCCAGACGCTGGATACGCGCATGAATCTGGAAATGGCGGTCACCGAAGAGATGCTGGCGATTGCCGTTGAGACTAAGCCGCATTTTTGCTGCCTGGTGCCGGAAAAGCGTCAGGAAGTTACCACTGAAGGTGGTCTGGACGTCGCCGGTCAGCGCGACAAGATGCGCGATGCCTGCCAACGCCTGGCGGACGCAGGTATTCTGGTTTCGCTGTTTATCGACGCCGATGAAGAGCAGATTAAGGCCGCTGCGGAAGTGGGCGCGCCATTTATTGAAATTCACACCGGCTGTTACGCCGATGCGAAAACCGATGCGGAACAGGCCAGTGAACTGGCGCGTATCGCCAAAGCGGCGACTTTTGCGGCCAGCCTTGGCCTGAAGGTGAATGCGGGTCATGGCCTGACGTATCACAACGTTAAAGCCATCGCCCGGATCCCGGAAATGCACGAGCTGAACATTGGCCATGCCATTATCGGGCGCGCAGTGATGAGCGGCCTGAAAGATGCCGTAGTAGAAATGAAACGCCTGATGCTGGAAGCGCGTGGTTAATGGCGATTCTGGGATTAGGTACGGATATTGTGGAGATTGCCCGCATTGAAGCGGTGATCTCCCGTTCCGGCGACCGTCTGGCAAGACGCGTGCTCAGCGACAACGAATGGGCAATCTGGGAGACGCATCAGCAGCCGGTGCGTTTTCTGGCGAAGCGTTTTGCGGTCAAAGAGGCGGCAGCAAAAGCCTTCGGGACGGGTATTCGCAACGGTCTGGCGTTTAATCAGTTTGAGGTCTTTAACGACGAACTCGGTAAGCCGCGTCTGCGGTTATGGGGGGAGGCGTTAAAACTGGCGGAAAAACTCGGCGTCGCACATATGCATGTGACGCTGGCCGATGAGCGTCACTACGCCTGCGCCACGGTGATTATCGAAAGTTAGATACAGGACATTGCCGGATGGCGACGCGGTTATAGTTTATCGGCGTGGTGCATCAGCACAAACTTATCCCACAACTGCTCTTCTGTTTCGACGTGTGCCGGATCTTTCAAAATAGTATTGGGGATCGGGCACACCTTCTGGCAGGTTGGCGTGTCGTAATGGCCTACGCATTCCGTACACTTGTCGCTGTTAATCTCGTAAATGCTGTCACCCATCGAAATCGCCTCATTCGGGCATTCGGGCTCGCACATATCGCAATTGATGCATTTTTTAGTGATTAACAGGGCCATCAGGAAACTCTCAAAACATCACAAATCGGGCGGGCATTATACGCGCATTCTTTGCTCAGACCAGTTTTTTTACCAGTGCTTCGCTGTGGCGAATACGTTCCGGAGCATGTTCCAGATCCTGCTGCACCAGCGCCATAAACAGTAAATCAGTGAGCATCATTTGCGCGTGGGTGGAGGAAATCGCTGCGCTGCGTGTGGCCTGCTCCTCAGCAATCGTATACAGACAATGACTTGCCCGTTGCTGCAGGGCGTTTGGTGTAAATCCAGTGATGGCGAGAATTTTGGCTCCGGTGCGCAATGTTTCGTCCGCAGCCAGGTTGAGCTCGCGCCGCTCTCCGGTATACGAAATGGCCAGCAGTAGATCATTGGGCGAAAGCGCCTGCACCGCTGCCAGCAGGGCGTGCATATCGCGTTCTACCACCGCGTTAAAACCAATCTTCAGCAGCTTCCAGGCAAAATTCTGCGCAACCAGACCCGATGCGCCAATCCCGGTTACGATAATGCGTCGGGCTGAGCGCAGCATCGTGACGCTCTCCATCAGTTTCTCTTCGCTGTTGACGTCCAGCGTCGCATGCATCGCCGCCACATTCTCTTTAATCAGCTTCTCGCCCACCATCCGCATGGGGTCGTCACCGCGAATCTGATTATGCACCGGAATGGAATGGGGATTGGGGTTGCTGGCCAACGCTTCGCTGATCGCCAGTTTCAATGCCGGAAACCCTTTAAAACCCATCTTTTGTGCGAACTTCACCACGCTGGACTGGCTGACGCCCGCTTCAAAAGCCAACTGCTGTGAGCTGAGATGACGCGCGGTATCCGGCTGAGCAAGAAGATAATCCGCAAGTTTTTTATCGCTTTGCGCGAGGTCCGGGTAACGCTGACGAATGCGAATTAAACAGTTCATGCTGTCTCCTGGCGAAAACGTGATGGCGATTACAAAACAAAATTTCACTCGCCTGGATGAATATAATATTCCATTATGACAGATTATTATGAATTAAAAATTCCTAAGGACCAAAAATGAATCTCGGTGCATTAGTTTCAGAAACCCGCAATCCACAGACCATGGATCTGGATGCGCTCTCCACGCTGGAGTTGGTTCATCGTTTTAATCAACAGGATACGCTGGTAGCACAAGCAGTAAAAGCAACTCTGCCTCAAGTTGCGCGCGCGGTCGACGCGGCAGCTGACGCGCTCAAAGCCGGAGGACGCATTATATACATGGGCGCAGGTACCAGCGGGCGTCTTGGGGTGCTGGACGCGTCTGAATGCCCACCGACCTTTGGCGTCCCGCATGGTCTGGTGGTCGGGCTGATTGCTGGCGGACCGGGCGCGCTGCTGAAGGCGGTAGAAGGCGCAGAAGATAACCCGCAGTTAGGTGAAGACGATCTGCGTGCGCTCAATCTTACCGCACAGGATCTGGTGGTGGGGCTGGCAGCTTCTGGTCGCACACCGTATGTGATTGGCGGGCTGAAATATGCGCGTTCGGTGGGTTGTACGACGGCGGCGATTTCCTGCAATCCAGATTCCCCTATCGCGCATGAAGCGGATATTGCCATTTCTCCGGTAGTGGGGCCTGAGGCGTTGACCGGATCAACGCGACTGAAATCTGGTACCGCGCAAAAGCTGGTGCTCAATATGATCTCCACCGGTGCGATGGTGAAATTTGGCAAGGTATACCAGAACCTGATGGTGGATATGCAGGCTACCAACGTCAAGCTGGTCGATCGGGCATGTCGCATGGTGGTTGAAGCCACCGGCATCGCGCGTGAACAGGCGCAGGCGCTGCTAAAGCAGACCGATTTTGATGTTAAGCCGGCTATTTTAATGGCGCTCACCGGCCTGGATGCCGCCGCCGCCCGCGAAAAACTTGCCGCTCACCAGGGTTTTTTACGCGCGGCGTTAGAACACTAAGAGGTGTATATGGATAAGACGGCGGTGTTGGCCAGCGACATTCTGCTGGGCGTTGGCGGAGAAAAGAATATTCTGCGCCTGGAAAACTGTATGACCCGCGTCAGAGTGGAAGTTCAGGATGACGGACAGATTGATATCCCTCGCCTCAGGCAACTGCCCGGTGTTAGCGGTTACGTGAAGCAGGGTGCACAGCACCAGATTATCGTCGGTCCCGGTAAAGCCGCCAAAGTGGTGGATGCTATGCGTTCCCTGATTGCCGATGGCGGCGAGCGAGCAGACGCCAATGATATCGAGCGCACGAAGTCAGAGGCCAAAGCGAAGTACAAAGCACCCATGAGCGATGCGCTGCGCAAGCTGGCGAACGTCTTTATCCCTCTTATTCCGGCGTTTATCGCCTCCGGTTTGATTACCGGCATTATTAACATCCTTAAGCGACCGGACATCGTCGGGGATTTTGCGACCCACTATCCGAATATGCTGGGTCTGATGGGCATATTCGGCAGCGCCGTGTTTGCCATCATGAATATTCTGGTTGGGGTGAATACCGCCAAAGTCTTCGGCGGCTCTCTGGCGATGGGGGGGGTGATGGCGGGGATCCTCTCCAGTCCGCAGCTGGCGCAAATTACCCTGTTTGGCGAAGCGCTGCAGCCGGGGCGCGGCGGGGTGATCGCGGTACTACTGGTGGTGGCGCTGATGTGCTGGATCGAACGCAAATTCCGCGTGCTGTTGCCGGAATCGCTGGAGCTGATCCTTAACCCGCTGCTGACTACTATCATTACCGGAATCATCGCGATTGTAGCGCTGCAACCGCTTGGCGGCTGGATTTCTGAATCTATCGCTCACGGTGCATCCTGGGCTATCGATCGCGGCGGATTCCTGGTCGGTGCCGTGCTGGCGGGAACCTTTCTGCCGTTGGTGCTTACCGGGCTTCATCAGGGGTTGGTACCTATTCACGTTGAGCTGGTTCAGGCGCACAGTTATAACGCGCTCTTTCCTATCCTGGCGATGGCGGGGGTTGGGCAAATAGGTGCTGCGATTGCGGTTTTGATGAAAACCCGCAATGCGCGGCTAAAGAAAGTGATCAAAGGGGCGCTGCCGGTCGGACTGCTGGGGATTGGCGAGCCGCTGATTTTTGGTGTCACGCTGCCGTTGGGTAAGCCGTTTATCGGCGCTTGCCTTGGCGGAGCGGTAGGCGGGGCGCTGATTAGCTACTGGAAGGTAGCGACGGTCATCACCTTTGGCATCTCCGGATTACCGCTGGCACTGACGATTGTTGCCGGAAAAGTGATGTTCTATCTGTTAGGCTATCTGGTAGCAGTTATCGCCGGGTTCCTGTTTACCTGGCTATTGGGGTTCAACGATCCAGAGGAATAAGGTTTGACCAATCACCAGCGCCGCGTTGTCTTTTTTGATTTAGATGGCACGTTACACCAGCAGGATATGTTCGGTAGTTTCATTCGTTATCTGCTGCGACGCCAGCCGCTGAATGCGCTGCTTGTGCTACCTTTGTTACCGGTGATTGCGCTGGCGTTGTTGATAAAAGGACGCGCCGCGCGCTGGCCAATGAGCCTGCTGCTGTGGGGATGCACATTTGGTCGTAGCGAGGCGCGTCTGAAAGCGCATCAGGCCGATTTTGTGCGCTGGTTTCGCGGTAACGTGACGGCGTTTCCGCTCGTGCAACAGCGGCTGACAACTTACCTGTTAAGCTCTGACGCTGATATCTGGCTTATCACAGGCTCCCCGCAGTCACTGGTCGAGCAGGTTTACTTCGACACGCCGTGGTTACCGCGTGTCAATCTGATCGCCAGCAAAATGGCGCGGGGATACGGCGGGTGGGTGTTGCCTCTGCGCTGCCTGGGCCATGAGAAAGTGACGCAGCTTGAACGCCACATTGGCGCGCCGTTACAGCTATACAGTGGCTACAGCGACAGTAATCAGGACAATCCGCTGCTCTCTTTTTGCCAGCACCGCTGGCGCGTCACGCCGCGCGGAGAACTGCAACAACTCGAATGAAGCCAACGCACATGCAATTTAAAGCATGACGGGTATAATGCGTCCGCTTTTATTGGTGGAGTAACCTCTTTGTCTGAAGTTGAATTTAGTCACGAATACTGGATGCGTCATGCTTTAACGCTGGCTAAGCGTGCCTGGGATGAGCGTGAAGTCCCGGTGGGCGCGGTATTGGTACATAACAACCGTGTGATTGGCGAAGGCTGGAACCGTCCGATTGGTCACCATGATCCGACTGCCCACGCTGAAATTATGGCGCTGCGTCAGGGTGGCCTGGTGCTGCAAAATTACCGGCTGTTGGATGCCACGCTGTACGTCACTCTGGAACCGTGCGTGATGTGCGCTGGCGCGATGGTGCACAGTCGTATTGGGCGGGTCGTTTATGGCGCGCGCGATGCGAAAACCGGAGCTGCCGGGTCATTAATGGATGTGCTGCATCACCCTGGAATGAATCACCGGGTGGAAGTAACCGAAGGAGTGCTACGGGATGAATGCGCCACGCTGCTCAGTGATTTCTTCCGCATGCGTCGTCAGGAAATTAAAGCCCTGAAAAAATCCGCCAGTTTGTAAATGTCGCTCTGATTGCCTGATGACGCTGCGCTTATCAGGCCACCAGGACTACTTACCCTCTTTTTTCTGCGGTGAAAACAGCAGGGAAGGCGAGTGCGACAGGTAGTTTGACGACGTCTGAGACAGAAACGCCGAAAGCGGGAATTCATCTTTACCTAATAGCTCTGCTGGTGTTACAGCCGGGTAATCTTGCGCCAGTTGCTGCGTTTCCAGCGCCTGTTTCTCTTTCTCCTGCAGATACCCCACCAGGCTAATCTGGTATTTACGGATGTTTTCTACATAGGCGTAGGCTTCGTGGCCGCGCGCATAACCATAAGTCAGCTTGTTGTAATACGGCTTTTGGCTGAGCAACGGCAGTCGTTGTTTTACGTCGGACCAGCTATTCGGATTGCCTTTGGTTTTCACCGTCAGCGCCCGTGCATCCAGCATGTGCGCATAACCCATGTTATAGGCTGCGAGCGCAAACCAGATGCGTTCCCCTTCGGGGACAGTATCCGGCACTTTACTCATCATGTCCTGCAAATATCGCGCGCCGCCGCTAATGCTTTGTTCAGCATCTGTACGGTCGGTCAGCCCGAGACTTTGAGCAGTATTTTTGGTCAGCATCATCAGTCCGCGTACGCCGGTTGGGGATGTGGCCTGCGCGTCCCAGTGTGATTCCTGATACGAGATAGCGGCGAGCAGTCGCCAGTCTATCTCTTGCGCATATTTCTCAAACAGCGGCTTAAGGTCTGGCAACACGCTGTCTACGGCGCGCAAAAAGGTGCGGGTATCAACATAGTCAAAATCATCGCCATGCCCGAGATATTTCTCTTCCAGCCGTGCCAGAGAACCGTCTTCATTCATGGTGTTGAAGAAATCCAGCAGGGCGGCAGAAAGCGTATTGTCATCGTCCAGACGACTAAACCAGGTCACCGGCTGTTCGTCAGAGACGTCCAACGCCACGGCCAGCTCAGGGTGTACGCGTTGGTATAAGCTGATGGCGACGGAATCGGCAATGGTGTAATCCAGCTTTCCGGCGATAACATCATCAAGCAGTTCAGTCGTGCCCTTTTTGTCGTCAACCTTCCAGCTCAGCTCGGGGAATTTTTTCTCTTTAAGCAACTGGAGATCGTTAACCACCACGTGCCCCGGGGCGATGGTCAGTTGATTTTCGTTCACGGTGGCAAGCGTGCGTGGGCGGTATTGCCCAACCCGATACACCAACTGTTGTGAAACCGAATAATAGGTCGGGCCGGGCTGATAATTTTTCACCCGTTCGCTGTTATAGACCAGGCCTGCGGCTAACAGATCGGCATTACCGTTATCGAGGTCGTCAAAAAGCTGGCTGATATTCTGGCGCACGGTGACTTTTAACTTCACGCCTAAGTAGTTGGCGAACTCCTGGGCCAGTTCATAATCCAGACCGAATTTTTTGCCGTTGAGGGTCGCGTAAGTTAATGGTGAGTCGATGGTACTGACGCGCAGCTCTCCCCGCGACTGAATGGCGGCGATACGATTTTCGGCTTTACCGAACCAGGGAATTGATGGCCAGAGGGCCGCTGCCAACAACAGCGTTAATATGCCGATGAACAGATAATTAATCTTTAATTTTTTCAATTAGTTAATTCTCTGAACCGTACGTTGTCTCTGCCTGCTGTGGTGTTGATTAAGAAGTGAAATCGTCATTAATGAGCGGCATTTTGCTTAAACTTGCGTCAGTTGGCAACTTATTCAGAAACCAGACCGCATTTGATGATAAGAGAAGGTCGTGATTTTATTTCGACGCAAACGGTTTCGTCGGCGCGGTAGATTCTTTATAATGACGCCCGTTTCCCCACTTGGGCACACCGAAAGCTTAGAAGACGAGAGACTTATGATGGAAATTCTGCGTGGTTCACCTGCACTGTCTGCATTCCGTATTAACAAACTGCTGGCACGTTTTCAGGCTGCCAACCTCCAGGTCCACAATATTTACGCCGAGTACGTCCATTTTGCCGATCTGAATGCACCGTTGAATGAGGATGAGCACGCTCAGCTTGCACGCCTGCTGAAATATGGTCCTGCTCTGCACAGCCACGCCCCTGAAGGCAAACTGCTGCTGGTTACCCCTCGCCCCGGCACCATCTCCCCGTGGTCTTCTAAAGCGACTGATATTGCCCATAACTGCGGCCTACAACAGATTAGCCGTCTGGAACGTGGTATTGCCTGGTATGTCGAAGCCTCGACGCTGACCGCTGAGCAATGGCAGATGGTTGCCGATGAACTGCACGACCGCATGATGGAAACGGTTTTTTCTGCATTGAACGATGCCGAAAAACTGTTTGTTCATCATCAGCCTGCGCCGGTTTCCAGCGTTGATTTGCTGGGTGAGGGACGCCAGGCGCTGATCGACGCTAACCTGCGTCTGGGTCTGGCGCTGGCGGAAGACGAAATCGACTATCTGCAGGATGCGTTCACCAAACTGGGGCGCAACCCGAACGACATTGAACTGTACATGTTTGCGCAGGCCAACTCCGAGCACTGTCGCCACAAGATTTTCAACGCCGACTGGATCATCGACGGTAAACAGCAGCCGAAGTCGCTGTTCAAGATGATCAAAAATACATTCGAAACCACGCCGGACCACGTTCTGTCTGCCTATAAAGACAACGCCGCGGTAATGGAAGGTTCCGAAGTGGGCCGCTATTTTGCCGACCACAAAACGGGTCGCTACGATTTCCATCAGGAGCCAGCCCACATACTGATGAAGGTTGAAACTCACAACCACCCGACGGCTATCTCTCCGTGGCCGGGCGCGGCAACCGGATCCGGCGGTGAAATCCGCGACGAGGGCGCAACGGGTCGCGGTGCAAAACCGAAAGCCGGGCTGGTGGGCTTCTCCGTTTCCAACCTGCGTATTCCTGGCTTTGAACAGCCGTGGGAAGAAGACTTTGGTAAGCCGGACCGTATTGTTACCGCGCTGGATATCATGACCGAAGGGCCACTGGGCGGCGCGGCGTTTAACAACGAGTTTGGTCGCCCGGCGCTGACCGGCTACTTCCGTACCTATGAAGAGAAAGTGAACAGCCACAACGGCGAAGAGCTGCGCGGCTACCATAAACCGATCATGCTGGCGGGCGGGATCGGTAACATCCGCGCCGATCACGTGCAGAAAGGTGAGATCGTCGTTGGCGCTAAGCTTATCGTCCTTGGCGGTCCGGAGATGAACATCGGTCTTGGCGGCGGGGCTGCTTCCTCTATGGCTTCCGGCCAGTCTGATGCCGATCTGGATTTCGCTTCCGTGCAGCGTGACAACCCTGAGATGGAACGTCGTTGCCAGGAAGTTATCGACCGCTGCTGGCAGATGGGCGATGCGAACCCGATCCTGTTTATCCACGACGTGGGCGCGGGCGGCCTGTCTAACGCTATGCCGGAGCTGGTCAGTGATGGCGGTCGCGGCGGTAAGTTCCAACTGCGCGATATTCTTAGCGACGAGCCGGGCATGAGCCCGCTGGAAATCTGGTGCAACGAATCCCAGGAGCGCTACGTGCTGGCGGTTGCCGCCGACCAGTTGCCGCTGTTTGATGAACTGTGTAAGCGTGAGCGCGCGCCGTATGCGGTGATCGGTGAAGCCACCGAAGAACAGCATCTCACGCTCAGCGACAGCCACTTCAACAACCAGCCGATCGACATGCCGCTCGATGTGCTGCTGGGTAAAACGCCGAAGATGACCCGCGATGTGCAGACGCTGAAAGCCAAAGGCGATGCCCTGAATCGTGGCGAAATCTCGATTGCAGATGCGGTTAACCGCGTGCTGCATCTGCCGACTGTTGCAGAGAAAACGTTCCTCGTGACTATCGGCGACCGTACCGTTACCGGCATGGTGGCGCGTGACCAGATGGTTGGTCCGTGGCAGATTCCGGTCGCCAACTGCGCGGTCACTACCGCAAGCCTGGATAGTTATTACGGTGAAGCGATGTCTCTCGGCGAGCGTGCGCCGGTTGCATTACTGGATTTCTCGGCCTCTGCGCGTCTGGCGGTAGGTGAAGCGCTGACCAACATTGCTGCAACGCAGATTGGCGATATCAAACGCATTAAACTTTCGGCTAACTGGATGGCGGCTGCGGGTCATCCTGGTGAAGATGCCGGCCTGTACGAAGCGGTAAAAGCCGTTGGGGAAGAATTATGTCCGGCGCTTGGCCTGACCATTCCGGTGGGCAAAGACTCTATGTCGATGAAAACCCGCTGGCAGCAAGGTAATGAACAGCGTGAAATGACCTCACCACTGTCGCTGGTGATCACCGCCTTTGCCCGCGTGGAAGACGTGCGCCACACTATTACCCCGCAACTCTCTACCGAAGACAATGCCCTGCTGCTGATTGACCTCGGTCTCGGTAATAATGCGCTGGGGGCTACGGCACTGGCGCAGGTTTACCGTCAACTGGGCGATAAGCCTGCCGATGTGCGTAACGTTGAGCAACTGAAAGGCTTCTACGACGCGATTCAGGCGCTGGTTGCTGCGCGTAAGCTGCTGGCCTACCATGACCGTTCCGACGGTGGGCTGCTGGTGACGCTGGCTGAAATGGCCTTCGCCGGGCACTGCGGTATTGAGGTTGATATCAGCACTCTGGGCGACGATCGTCTGGCGGCGCTGTTTAACGAAGAGCTGGGCGCGGTTATCCAGGTTCGCGCTGCTGAGCGTGAAGCGGTAGAAGCGACTCTGGCTGCTCACGGGCTGGCGGATTGCGTGCACTATCTTGGTCAGGCGGTAACGGGTGATCGTTTCACTCTGAGCGCCAATGGTCAGAATGTGTTCAGCGAAAGCCGCACACAGCTTCGTATGTGGTGGGCGGAAACCACCTGGCAGATGCAGCGTCTGCGCGATAACCCTGAGTGTGCCGATCAGGAACATGACGCTAAAACTAACGATGCCGATCCAGGCCTCAACGTTAAACTGTCGTTTGATATCAACGAAGATGTTGCCGCGCCGTACATCGCCACCGGTGCGCGTCCAAAAGTGGCCGTACTACGTGAGCAGGGCGTGAACTCCCACGTTGAAATGGCGGCAGCCTTCCACCGTGCGGGCTTTGACGCCATCGATGTGCATATGAGTGACCTGTTGGGCGGACGCATCGGTCTGGGTAACTTCCAGGCGCTGGTAGCCTGCGGCGGTTTCTCTTACGGCGATGTACTCGGCGCAGGGGAAGGTTGGGCGAAATCGATTCTGTTCAATAACCGCGTCCGTGATGAGTTCGAAACCTTCTTCCATCGTCCGCAAACGCTGGCGCTTGGGGTATGTAACGGTTGTCAGATGATGTCTAACCTGCGTGAACTGATCCCGGGAAGCGACCTGTGGCCGCGTTTTGTGCGTAACCATTCCGACCGCTTTGAAGCGCGCTTCAGCCTGGTCGAAGTGACGCAAAGCCCGTCTTTACTGCTTGCCGATATGGTGGGTTCGATGATGCCGATTGCCGTTTCTCACGGTGAAGGTCGTGTGGAAGTGCGTGACGGCGCGCATCTGGCTCAGCTTGAGAGCAAAGGTCTGGTGGCGCTGCGCTATGTTGATAACTTCGGTAAGGTGACCGAGACCTATCCGGCTAACCCGAACGGTTCGCCAAACGGTATTACAGCCGTTACCACAGAAAATGGTCGCGTCACTATTATGATGCCGCACCCGGAACGCGTGTTCCGTACCGTGAGCAACTCCTGGCATCCGGAAAACTGGGGCGAGGACAGCCCGTGGATGCGTATCTTCCGCAACGCGCGTAAACAGCTCGGCTAATTAGTTCAATCGTCATCAAGCCCCTCTCCGTGAGGGGCTTTTTTGTGTTGTAGGCTGGATAAGGCGCTTTTGTTGCCATCCGGCAATAAACTCAGCGCTTACGCCGCAAAAAAAGTGTCGGGAAATCCCGACATGGGTGGGGTTGAGCTGTCGCCAAAAAGAGACATTTAATTATTTGATTTAAAATGAATTTGTTTTTAAGTGCTACAGGTGTTGCTGATTGGCGACATAAAGCGTAAAAAACAGCCAAAATCATTTTTCATATGAATAATCACATTTTCCATATTTATCATTGTGTTAATAAAGTGTTTTGAATATTGGCACAGATGCTGCATAATATCGCTCAGTGGCTCATTCACCTTCTTATGTCAGCCCCTTCGGGACGTGCTACATAAACTTCGAATGACGCACAACAAGGTGCCTGCCGTCCAACATCTGATATTAGCGTTGCTCATATCAACCTTCGGGCGAAACGTCGAGTTAGGCACCGCCTTATTTCACAACAAAGCCGGGTTGATCCCGGCTTTGTTGTATCTGGCGTTCCCCTCAGTTAGCATCAACCTATTCCTGTCCATTGAGAGTAACGCCTTGAAGCGCTGGTCAGTTTTCCCCCGATCTTTACGTCAATTGGTGACGTTGGCATTTTTGCTTATCCTGCTGCCGTTATTAGTTTTGGCCTGGCAGGCGTGGCAAAGTCTGAATGCCCTGAGCGCGCAGGCGGCGCTGACGAACCGCACCACGCTGATTGACGCCAGACGCAGCGAAGCGATGACCAATGCCGCGCTGGAGATGGAGCGTAGCTACCGGCAATATTGTGTGCTGGATGACCCAACGCTGGCGAAGGTTTATCAGAGTCAGCGTAAACGCTACAGCGACATGCTGGATGCGCATGCGGGCGTGTTGCCAGACACCAAGCTTTACCAGGCACTGCGACAGGACATTAACGATCTTGCGCAGTTGCAGTGCAATAACAGCGGTCCTGACAGTGTGGCGGCCGCGCGGCTGGAAGCGTTCGCCAGTGCCAACACCGACATGGTACAAGCGACGCGCACCGTCGTCTTTTCTCGTGGGCAGCAGCTCCAGCAGGAAATAGCCGAACGTGGGCAGTTCTTTGGCTGGCAGGCACTGGTGCTGTTTCTGGTCAGCCTGGCGATGGTGTTGCTGTTTACCCGCATGATAATCGGTCCGGTGAAGGGCATAGAAAAAATGATTAATCGTCTGGGAGAAGGGCGCTCGCTGGGCGATAGCGTATTATTTACCGGCCCCCGGGAGCTGCGTTCCGTGGGGCAGCGCATTATCTGGCTGAGCGAACGTCTTTCCTGGCTTGAGTCGCAACGGCATCAGTTTTTACGCCATCTTTCCCATGAATTGAAAACGCCGTTGGCGAGCATGCGTGAAGGGACCGAACTGTTAGCCGATCAGGTGGTTGGACCGTTAACGCCGGAGCAAAAAGAGGTGGTCGGTATTCTCGATGACAGTAGCCGCAACCTGCAAAAGCTGATTGAACAGCTTCTTGATTACAACCGCAAGCTGGCGGATGACGAGGTTGAGCTTGAAAGTGTGGAAATCGCGCCGCTGGTGGAAAGCGTTGTTTCTGCGCACAGCCTGCCCGCTCGCGCCAAAATGATACATACTGATGTTGCGCTTGCGGTGAACGCCTGTCTGGCAGAACCGATGCTATTAATGAGCGTACTGGACAATCTTTATTCCAATGCGGTGCACTACGGCGCTGAATCCGGTAACATTTGGATCCGCAGCAGTTTGCATGGCTCAATGGTATACATTGATGTAATGAATACCGGCACGCCGATTCCAGAAGCAGAACAGGCCATGATCTTCGAGCCTTTTTTCCAGGGTAGCCATCAGCGAAAAGGGGCGGTAAAAGGAAGCGGGTTGGGGCTGAGCATTGCCAGAGATTGCATCCGCCGTATGCGGGGCAAACTGTATCTGGTTGATGACCATGCGCAAAATGTTTGTTTTCGCATAGAATTGCCGCTATCTGCTGCGAAAAATCACTAAAATAAACCTAAGTCTGGTGAGTATGCCATACGTTGTTGTCCGAATGCTTAAACGACATTTTTTCCGCCGCGTCATCCTCGCAAGCCTGCCGTGCCTGGCGCTGGTAGGTTGCGTTCCGAACGCGGTGAATCATATTATCGGCGACCCCTCGCAGGAGAAAATTCCGCCTCATCAACTGGCGGACTACCTGGCAACCGACTGTAGCGATATCTGGTCGCTGTCTGGTCAGCCCACAGACACCAATCCGCTGTACTGGCTGCGGGCGATGGATTGCGCCAATCGCCTGATGCCGGTACAGGCGCGCAGTGAAGCCAGTATGATGGTGCCAGATACCTGGCAGGGGGCTTTCAGGCGCGGGATCCTGCTCGATAACGCCAATATTACACCACCTGAAAGACGGGAGGCTGTTACGCGCCTCGACGCATTAAGCCCGCAAATTCCGCCACAGGTTCGCCCGCTGTATCAGGTCTGGCGCAGCAGCCAGACGTTGCAGTTGCAGCTTGCCGAAGAGCGTATGCGCTACAGCAAGCTGCAGCAAGCGTCAGACAGCGATCTTGATACGCTGCGTGAACAGCAACAGCATTTGCAGTCCCAGCTCGATCTCACGACCCGCAAGCTGGAGAATCTGACCGATATTGAACGCCAGCTTTCCACGCGCAAACCTGCTGGTAGCTATAACCCCGATGCGTCGCACGGGAACGATAAACTCACCCTGCCTGATAACGAGGAAAGCGCAGCGCCGTCTGCTGATGAGGTCACGCCATGATAAGCCGTAAGCCCGCGCATCTGCTGCTGGTGGATGACGATCCAGGCCTGTTGAAATTACTTGGAATGCGACTGACCAGCGAAGGTTATAGCGTCGTGACCGCGGAAAGTGGGCAGGAAGGGTTACGAGTGCTGAACCGTGAAAAAGTGGATCTGGTTATTAGCGATCTGCGTATGGATGAAATGGATGGCATGCAGCTGTTTACTGAAATCCAGAAAGTTCAGCCAGGAATGCCGGTTATTATCCTCACCGCGCACGGCTCCATCCCTGACGCCGTGGCGGCGACGCAGCAAGGGGTGTTCAGCTTTCTCACCAAGCCGGTCGATAAAGACGCGTTGTACCACGCGATCGACGGGGCGCTGGAACAGTCTGCGCCTGCCGCTGATGACAGCTGGCGTGAGTCCATCGTCACCCGCAGTCCGCTGATGCTGCGCCTACTGGAACAGGCGCGTATGGTAGCGCAATCGGACGTAAGCGTACTGATCAACGGCCAAAGCGGCACCGGGAAAGAAGTGTTTGCCCAGGCCATTCACAACGCCAGCCCGCGTAACCACAAGCCTTTTATTGCCATTAACTGCGGTGCGTTGCCGGAACAACTGCTCGAGTCCGAACTGTTTGGTCATGCGCGCGGCGCTTTTACCGGTGCGGTGAGCAATCGTGAAGGGCTGTTTCAGGCCGCGGAGGGTGGGACGCTGTTTCTCGATGAGATTGGCGATATGCCCGCGCCGTTGCAGGTTAAATTGCTGCGCGTATTGCAAGAGCGAAAAGTCCGACCGCTGGGCAGTAACCGCGATATCGACATTGATGTGCGGATCGTGTCCGCGACTCACCGTGATTTACCCAAAGCGATGGCGCGAGGTGAGTTTCGCGAGGACTTGTACTATCGCCTCAACGTGGTGAGCCTGAAGATCCCGGCGCTGGCCGAGCGTACGGAAGATATTCCGCTGCTGGCAAACCATCTGCTGCGTCAGTCTGCTGAACGGCACAAACCGTTCGTGCGCGCCTTTTCGACCGATGCTATGAAACGGTTAATGACCGCAAGCTGGCCGGGCAACGTGCGTCAGTTGGTTAACGTGATTGAGCAGTGCGTGGCGTTGACCTCTTCGCCGGTAATCAGCGACGCGCTGGTGGAGCAGGCGCTGGAAGGGGAGAACACCGCGCTGCCGACCTTTGTTGAAGCGCGTAACCAGTTTGAGCTCAATTACCTGCGTAAGCTGCTGCAAATCACCAAGGGCAATGTGACCCATGCAGCGCGAATGGCGGGGCGCAACCGCACCGAATTCTATAAATTGCTTTCTCGACATGAGCTGGATGCAAACGACTTTAAAGAGTAGCACCGTAAATACGACTGATTTATGATACGGTGAGCAACCGGTTACGCGATAAAAACGACAGGAAAACCATGAAAAAGATTGATGCGATTATTAAACCCTTCAAGCTGGACGACGTCCGCGAAGCGCTGGCAGAAGTCGGCATTACCGGTATGACTGTAACAGAAGTCAAAGGGTTTGGCCGTCAGAAAGGCCATACCGAGTTGTACCGTGGTGCGGAATATATGGTGGATTTTCTGCCGAAGGTAAAAATTGAAATTGTGGTCACCGACGACATCGTCGATACCTGCGTTGACACTATTATTCGTACTGCCCAGACCGGTAAGATCGGTGACGGTAAGATTTTTGTCTTCGATGTGGCGCGTGTTATTCGTATCCGTACCGGCGAAGAAGACGACGCGGCAATCTAAGCCGCGCCGTTCATTTGTAGGCCTGATAAGCGTAGCGCATCAGGCAGAGTGGTTGCCGGATGGCGGCGTAAACGCCTTATCCGGCCTGCTCGCGTAATACATTACAACACTTTATGCGGGCCGAAACATTCGTAATGAATGTTCTCGTTTTTCACGCCCAGACCGACCAACTGCTTCGCGGCGAACTGCATAAAGCCAACCGGACCGCACAGATAAAACTGCATCGCCGGATCGCTGATTGCGCCTTCCAGTTTGTTCAAATCCATCAGACCAACGCTATCAAACGCACCTTTCGCGCGATCGGCTTCGGTTGGCTCACGATACCAGGTGTGTGCGCTAAAGCGTGGCAGCGTTTTGCCCAGTTCATTCACTTCATCGGCGAAGGCGTGTACATCGCCATTTTCTGCCGCGTGGAACCAGTTAACCTGCGCCGTATGATGCGCTTTTGCCAGCGTATCCAGCATCGCCAGCATCGGGGTCTGGCCCACGCCTGCGGAAATCAAAGACACAGGAGTATCGGTCGCGACATTCATAAAGAAATCGCCCGCAGGTGCAGCTAAGTGAACAACGTCGCCAACATTTGCATGGTTGTGCAGCCAGGTGGAAACCTGACCACCGTCTTCACGCTTCACGGCAATTCGATAGCCTTTGCCATCGGGTTTGCGGGTCAGTGAGTACTGACGAATTTCCTGATGCGGGAAACCCTCTGGCTTCAGCCAGACGCCCAGGTATTGCCCCGGATGATATTCAGCCACTGCGCCACCGTCGACAGGTTCAAACTCAAAGCTGGTGATGAGTGCACTACGCGGGGTTTTTGCCACGATGCGGAAAGGACGGGTACCTTCCCAGCCGCCATTTTTATTGGCATTTTCGCTGTAGATTTGCGCTTCACGGTTGATGAAAACGTTCGCCAGCACGCCGTATGCTTTGCCCCACGCATCCAGAACTTCCTGACCTGGGCTGAACATTTCGTCCAGCGTTGCCAGCAAATGGCCACCCACGATGTTGTACTGCTCCGGTTTAATCTGGAAGCTGGTATGTTTTTGCGCGATTTTCTCAACGGCTGGCAACAACGCCGCCAGGTTTTCGATATTGCTGGCATACGCGGCAATGGCATTAAACAACGCTTCACGCTGATCGCCATTACGCTGGTTACTCATGTTGAAGATTTCTTTCAGTTCTGGGTTATGCGTAAACATGCGATCGTAGAAATGGGCGGTCAGCTTCGGGCCTGTTTCAACCAGCAGGGGAATGGTGGCTTTCACTGTAGCGATGGTTTGTGCGTCAAGCATACGGTCTTCCTTTATCTGAGACTTTAATGATGTATGTCAAATACATCTTATAAAAAATACCCCTGCATTGTAAATGGTTCTTTGTAACTTTGCGTTGTAAAGGTTACATCGTGAAAAATCTGCATCACAAACCTGAAAAGAAATCCGTTGAAATTCAGCAGACCTTTGTTCTCCAAAGCCTTGTGTGCCGTGAAGGTAATCGTTTGCGTAAAATCCTTTGTCAAGACCTGTTATCGAAGAATGATTCGGTTATACTGTTGGCCGAAGTCCTGGAAGACTGCCTTTTCAGGCCAAAATTTACTTGTTAGCTGAGTCAGGAGATGCGGATGTTAAAGCGTGAAATGAACATTGCCGATTATGATGCCGAACTGTGGCAGGCTATGGAGCAGGAAAAAGTACGTCAGGAAGAGCACATCGAACTGATCGCCTCCGAAAACTACACCAGCCCGCGTGTTATGCAGGCGCAGGGTTCTCAGCTGACCAACAAATACGCTGAAGGTTATCCGGGCAAGCGCTACTACGGCGGTTGCGAGTACGTTGATATCGTTGAGCAACTGGCTATCGATCGTGCAAAAGAGCTGTTTGGCGCTGACTACGCCAACGTCCAGCCGCACTCCGGCTCTCAGGCTAACTTTGCCGTGTACACTGCTCTGCTGCAACCGGGCGATACCGTTCTGGGTATGAACCTGGCACAAGGCGGCCACCTGACTCACGGCTCCCCGGTTAACTTCTCCGGCAAACTGTACAACATCATCCCTTACGGTATTGATGAGTCCGGTAAAATTGACTACGAAGACATGGCTAAGCAGGCCAAAGAGCACAAACCGAAGATGATCATCGGTGGCTTCTCTGCATACTCCGGTGTTGTTGACTGGGCAAAAATGCGTGAAATCGCTGACAGCATCGGCGCATATCTGTTCGTTGACATGGCGCACGTTGCCGGCCTGATTGCCGCAGACGTTTATCCGAACCCGGTTCCACACGCACACGTTGTGACCACCACCACTCACAAAACCCTGGCGGGTCCGCGCGGCGGCCTGATCCTGGCGAAAGGCGGTGACGAAGAGCTGTACAAAAAACTGAACTCTGCCGTGTTCCCAAGCGCGCAGGGCGGCCCACTGATGCACGTGATCGCGGCGAAAGCCGTGGCGCTGAAAGAAGCGATGGAGCCTGAGTTCAAGGTTTACCAGCAGCAGGTTGCCAAAAACGCCAAAGCGATGGTGGAAGTGTTCCTGAACCGTGGCTACAAAGTGGTTTCTGGCGGTACTGAAAACCACCTGTTCCTGCTGGATCTGGTTGATAAAAACCTGACCGGTAAAGAAGCTGACGCCGCACTGGGTCGCGCTAACATCACCGTTAACAAAAACAGCGTGCCGAACGATCCGAAGAGCCCGTTTGTGACCTCCGGTATCCGTATCGGTTCCCCGGCTGTGACTCGCCGTGGCTTCAAAGAAGCGGAAGTGAAAGAGCTGGCTGGCTGGATGTGTGACGTTCTGGACAACATCAATGACGAAGCCGTTATCGAGCGCGTCAAAGGTAAAGTGCTGGATATCTGCGCACGCTTCCCGGTCTACGCGTAAGTAATACGGATTGCCGGATGGCGGGGTAAACACCTTATCCGGCAGCTATATTCACTTAAGTAAGATTGTTTCATCGCTAAAGCCGCCGCTGGCGGCTTTTTCTTTGCCTGAATCCATTTTCTCAATAAACGTATTTCTCGACCCTGATTCAACGTAACTGCCCCGATAATCACGCCATCCTGTGAGTTAAACCAGATTGCTTTCTGCGCATTGGTCTGGGTTGGAGGGGACTTTGATACCCGGTTATATGAATAATTTTAATACCGGACAGGTGGTTTTTCGCCCTGGTGTGGGCGATGTCCCGACCATTGCCCTGCTGATGGCGTGGAAAAAAGGGCCAATCAAACCGGCATTGACCGATTTGTTCGCCACGGTACATGAACGTTTAGCGGTGAGCCTGACGGAGTAATGGCTATAGCTCGCTAAGCTGTGACTCGACATACAGATAGCCAATCCCCATTAGTTGCTGGGCGCGGTTAAGCTGACCGAAGCTTATCTGAGTCGCTCTGGCACGCGGGTTATCGCCGTGATCGAACGGGTTAAACCCGGTTTGCTGCACCAGCGTATTAAGCCAGCTATCGCCAAACGCGCAGCTACGGCCATACAACCATATTTGATTAATGTTCAGTATATTCAAAAAGTTATATAAACTCAGCCCGATGGCGCTAGCGGCATGTTCGGCCCAGGCCTGAATGCGTACATCACCGTTCTGCCAGGCAGCAATAAGCTGGTCGGTGGTGAGCGTTTCCGGGTCGTAAAGGGATGACGGCTGCGATTTCATCCACACGCGGGCCTGTTTTTTCAATGCGCTCAAGGACGCTACCGTTTCCAGACAGCCATAACGGCCACAGTCACAGGCGACCCCATCGGGATGAATGATGGTATGCCCAATCTGACCGCTGCCGTACAGACTGCCGCGCCAGATGTTATCGTTAATCACAAACGATGAACCAATACCGTAATCAACGTTAATCACGCAAAAATCACCATTAGCCGCCGGGTTTTGCCATTTTTCCGCCAGTGCCAGCATCACGCAGTCATTGTCCAGCCGGACCTGTACGCCGAGCATCTCCTCCAGCAGATACTTTATCTCCACCGGTGTTTTCCACGGGGCCTGAGGCATGGTTTTTGATGCGCCGGTTATCGGATCAACCTGACCGTGAACGCCAAGCGCCAGATTAATCGTGACATCAGGAAATTGTCGACGGTATTCCCGCCAGTGCGCCGCCAATGCTGTCAGCAGCGCTTTTGGCGACTCGGGGTTGATGACTTCATGCTGCCAGTCACCGACGGCAACCAGCCGCGCGTCCGCCAGTTGACTGGTGATGCTGGTGGGGGTGACGTTGATACACAGCGTCCAGGCGCCTTTTTCTGGCAAATGATAACTGCCGCTGCTCAAACCACGCTGGCTTAAGGTTTCTCGCGAATGGCTGATTCTCCCTTCATCCATCAGCTCTTCGAGGATATTGCTAACCGCCGGGATCGACAGGCCGGTGAGCTGCGCCAGCTGTGACTTGCTGAGCTGCTTTTCCCGCCACAGATGTGACAGAAAAATCTGTTTATTCGCCTGACGTACCCTGGCGTTGTTGAACCCCGAACGCTGCATTTACTTAACTCCCTTAACTATATTGCGTGAGCATTGCGCATTTTAACGCCACTTAACTGCCGCAGAATAGCGTCAAGTTGAATTTTTACTTTTGTTTATTGAGTGGAGAGCGGCATGTACGGTTCAGTTAAAGTCTGGCAGGAAACGATCACCCTCCCAACGTGGACGGCGGGTGAAGAAGATGCCAACCCAATGTTTCTGGAAAAACGGGTTTATCAGGGATCTTCTGGGGCGGTTTATCCCTACGGCGTGATTGATACGCTGACCGGCAAACGTGAAATGCGCGACTATCAGGCGGTGTGGATGGAGAATGACTTTATTCGCATCATGCTGTTGCCGGAATTAGGCGGACGCATTCATCGCGCGTATGACAAAGTGCAGCAGCGCGACTTCGTCTACTACAACGAAGTGGTGAAACCCGCGCTGGTCGGTCTGCTTGGGCCGTGGATCTCCGGCGGCATTGAGTTTAACTGGCCGCAACATCATCGCCCAACCACCTTTATGCCGGTGGATTTTACGCAGCAGCAGGGGGAGCAGGGCGAATACACCGTGTGGATGGGCGAGGTAGAGCCTATGCGCGGTTTACAGGTCATGACCGGATTCACGCTGTATCCGGATCGCGCGTTGATCGAGATAACCGGGAAGGTATTTAACGGTAACGCTACCCCGCGCCACTTCTTATGGTGGGCGAACCCGGCGGTGAAGGGCGGCGACGATCACCAGAGCGTGTTCCCACCGGATGTGACGGCGGTATTCGACCACGGTAAGCGCGATGTCTCTGCATTTCCCATCGCCACCGGCACCTACTACAAAGTGGACTACTCGGCTGGCGTGGATATCTCGCGCTACAAAAACGTACCCGTGCCGACCTCCTATATGGCTGAAAAATCAGATTATGATTTTGTTGGCGCCTGGCATCACGGCGAGCGCGGTGGGTTGCTGCATGTGGCCGATCACCATGTTTCGCCGGGGAAAAAACAGTGGACCTGGGGGCATGGCGACTTTGGCGTCGCCTGGGATCGTAATCTCACCGATGACAACGGTCCGTATATCGAACTGATGACCGGGGTCTTTACCGATAACCAACCGGACTTCACCTGGCTTGCGCCTTACGAAGAGAAAGTCTTCGTGCAAAACTTCCTGCCTTACAGCGAGCTGGGAATGGTGCAAAACGCCAGCACGCAGTTGGCGCTTCGTCTGGTGCGTGAGCCTGGCCAGCTTTCAGTGGGCGTTTATGCGATTGCGCCGTTACGCGATGTTCAGGTTACGCTTGCCGCACACGGGCAGCCGTTCTATGAAAATACCCTCACTCTTGAGCCGGGGCAGAGCTGGTTGGCTGAGGTGTCAGACAATGGCGATGCCCGGGTGACGATGACCGTCACTGGCGCTGATGGCGCTACGCTTTTACAGTATGAAGAGCACATTGCGCAAGAGTTACCGCTGCCTTCGGCGGCCGTCGCGCCAGCGCTGCCAGAAGCGCTTTCCAATACCGATGAGCTCTATTTTATTGGTCAGCATCTTGAGCAATATAACCACGCCAGCCGCTATGCTGAAGATTATTATCGTCGCGCGCTGGACGTTGATCCGCTGGATTACCGCAATAATGTGGCCCTGGGGACGCTGGCGCTAAACCGCGCTGACTGGGCGTTGGCGGCGCATTGTGCGGGCAAGGCGCTGGAACGGGCGCATAAGCTCAATAAAAACCCGCGTGATGGCGAGGCGAGCATGCTACTGGCCGCCGCACAGGAACGTCAGGGCGACGATGACAGCGCCTGGGATAATTATTATAAGGCCAGTTGGAGCGGCAACTGTCGGGATGCGGCTTTCTGGTCGTTAGCGCGTCTGGCGATGAAGCGCCAGGACTACGCTGGCGCGTTGGAAAAGGTCGAGCAGAGCCTGCGATTTAACGGCAGTAACAACCTGGCAATGGGGCTGAAAGCGCTGGCGCTGGCGAAGCTTGATCGCAATGCGCAAGCTCTGGACTACATTCGCCAGCAGCTGGTTGATTATCCGCTGAGCTATACCCTGCACTATGCGCGCTGGGCCATTTGCCAGGATGAGGCAACAGCGCTTGCGTTGATCTCGATTACCGGGCGGCGCGGTACCAATGCGTGTGAACTGGCAGGCTGGCTGACCTCTTTGGGGCAAAAAGATGCTGCCCGAGGCGTGCTGGAACTGCTCGACAGCCAGGAAACGCTGCCGATGCTGTGGCGTGCCTCGCTGAGCGACAATCCACAACCGTTCATCGAACGTGCCCGTGAATGCCTGCAAAACCGCGTACGTTTCCCCAACACGCTGGATGAAGTGCAGATGCTGCAAAACCTCGAAAAGAGCGCTTTTGCCCGCTATTTACTCGGCTGTTTCTGGTACAGCAAACGGCGCTATGCCGAAGCGGTTTCCTGCTGGCAGTTTACGCTTGCGCAGGAAGCGGATTTCGCGCCGGTGCACCGTTTACTGGGGATCTATGCCTGGAACAAGCTGCACGATGCGCAGCAGGCGATGCAGTATCTGTCGCAGGCCGTGGCGCTGGAGCCTCACAATGCCCGTTTCTTGTTTGAACTCGACTATCTCAAGAAGCTGATGGCGCAACCCGCTGAGCAGCGTCTGCAGCGGCTGGAAGCCAGCAAAGAGATTGTCTTCCATCGTGACGACCTGACGGTAGAACTGCTCAGTCTGTGGAATGGATTGGGGCGCTACGACGATGCTGCGGCAGTTTTACGTGAGCGCGAGTTCCATCCGTGGGAAGGCGGTGAAGGTAAAGCCACCGGGCAATATTTGCTGAATCAGATGCATCGCGCACTGGCTGCCGTTCAGTCTGGTGACCTGCAAACCGCCATCGCGCAGTTGCAACAAGCGTTGCATTACCCGCAAAACTTTGGAGAGGGGCGTTTACCCGGACAAACGGATAATGACATCTGGTATTTGCTGGGGCATTGCGCGCAACTGCAGGGGCATTTCGAGGAATCCCAGCGCTACTTCTCCCGCGCGACGCGCGGGGGTAGCTCACTGGATGCCGGACGTTACTACAACGACCAGCCTGTGGACTATCTCTTCTGGCAGGGGATGGCGCAGAGAAAACTTGGCGATAACGCAGAGGCGGACGCGCTGTTCAATAGCTTCCTGCAATGGGTAGAGTCGCATCGCGACAACGTCCCGGATGTCGATTTCTTTGCCGTCTCGCTACCCGATCTGGTGGTGCTGGATACCTCAGCACAAGCAAAACACCAGCAACACTGCCTGTTTATCAATGCGCTCGGGCATCTGGGGTTGGGAAATAGTGCCGCTTGTCAGCGCGAACTTGACGCACTCCTGCAACGCAATCCGGCGCATGACAAGGCATTGCTGCTGCGTCACGCCATTAACGTAAGGCTTTTCCAGTAACACCCGAAACGGGTGGGGCCAACCTCACCCGAAACCTACTGTCCCCTGCGTTTCCCTGAAAGAGGAATCATAATGAATAACGCGCAGACACATTTAAAGATTGGTTACGTCTGGACTATCTGCCTGGTTGCGGCCTGCGGTGGTTTACTGTTTGGCTATGACTGGGTGGTGATCGGCGGGGCAAAACCCTTCTATGAAGCTTATTTCTCGATTACCGATCCGGCGCAATCGGGCTGGGCGATGAGTTCGGCTTTGGTCGGTTGTATCTTTGGCGCGTTGATTTCAGGTTGGTGCGCCGATAAGTTTGGCCGAAAGATGCCGCTGATTCTCTCGGCGATCCTCTTTAGCGCCTCCGCCTGGGGAACCGCCGTCGCCAGTAATTTCGACATGTTTATTGTTTACCGCATCGTTGGCGGCGTGGGGATCGGTCTGGCGTCCGCACTAAGCCCGCTGTATATCGCCGAGGTTAGCCCGGCTGAAAAACGTGGTCGCTTCGTTGCCGTTAACCAGCTCACCATCGTCATTGGCGTACTGGCGGCGCAGCTTATCAACCTGATGATTGCCGAACCTGTTGCTACAGGCGCTACGCAGCAAGCAATTGTTGAAAGTTGGAACGGTCAGACGGGCTGGCGCTGGATGTTTGGCGCTGAATTAGTGCCCGCGGTAATTTTCCTGGTGCTGATGTTTTTTGTCCCTGAATCGCCGCGCTGGCTGGTGAAAGCGGGCAAGGTCGATCGTGCTCGTGCCATGCTCCAGCGCATTGGTTCGGCGCAATATGCCGGGCAAACGCTGAAAGAGATTGAACATACGCTGCAAAAAGATAATCACAAGGTCGCGTGGTCAACGCTGTTACATCCGCAGATCAAACCGATCGTGATTATTGGCATGGTGCTGGCAGTGTTCCAGCAGTGGTGTGGGATCAACGTTATTTTCAACTATGCGCAGGAGATCTTCGCCTCTGCCGGATTTGATATTAACGGTACGTTAAAATCGATCGTGGCGACAGGGATCATCAACCTGGTCTTTACCCTGGCCGCTCTGCCGTTAGTGGACAAAATTGGTCGTCGTAAACTGATGTTGTTCGGTGCGTCAGGATTAACGGTTATCTATATACTGATTGCCGGGGCGTACGGGTTGGGCATTATGGGCTGGCCGGTTCTGGTTTTGGTGCTGGCGGCGATCGCTATTTATGCCCTGACGCTGGCCCCGGTGACCTGGGTGCTGCTGTCTGAAATTTTCCCTAACCGCGTCCGTGGGCTGGCAATGTCGTTGGGTACGCTGGCGCTGTGGATTGCCTGCTTCCTGCTGACCTATACCTTCCCGCTGCTCAATGCGAGTCTGGGCGCGTCGGGAAGCTTCCTGCTGTACGGTGTGATTTGTGCGATGGGCTTTATCTATGTTCTGCGTAATGTACCGGAAACCAAAGGCGTGACGCTGGAAGCGCTGGAAGAACAGCTGGCGGCGCGGCATACGAAGGTTGGCGCATCAACCCAACAACGAAGCGCCCGCTAATGGAGAGGCTTCTGACGCTACAAAACGCACATCTGCAGATGTGCGTAGACTCGCAGGGTGGTTCGCTATTAAGTCTGGTTTCGTTACAACATCAACAGGCAATTTTACGCGAAGGTCATGGTCAGCAGCCCGGTGACGGTGGCCTGTTCCCGATGCTGCCGGTCGCGAATCGGGTGGCGGGAAATCGTTTTATGCTGCGCGGTGAAGAGATCGTATTACCTCAACATGGCGCAGACGACACCTTTTTCCTGCACGGTGACGGTTGGCTGCAACGCTGGCAGGTTATCACCGTCACCCAAAGCGGTTGTCTGCTGCAGTTGCGCAGTTGGCATCCCTGCGGTTATGACTATACGGCGCAGCTTTGCTATCAACTGGAAACCTCGAGCCTGCACGCCTCGTTGACGCTCACCCACTGCGGTGAGCGGCCAATGATTTATGGCTGTGGGTTCCATCCGTTTTTCGTCTTTGATAAGCACAGCACGGCGCAGTTTTCCAGCAGCGGCTACTGGCCGGAGGGTGAGCAGCATCTGCCGCTGGAATGGCAACGAGATATCCCGTCAGCGGCGGATTTCATGCATGCGCAATACGGTGAGGATAGCTGGCTAAACGTCGGCTATTCAGGCTGGAGTGGGCGGGCCGTTATTCAGCGAGATGTGATGAGAGTCACGATTTTAGCGCAAACTCCGTGGTTGATGCTGTTCAGAATGTCGGGTGAGGAGTTCCTGTGCCTGGAGCCGCAAACGCATCCGGTGAATGCCCACAACATGCAGGGGCAGCCGGGATTGCAGGTTTTAGCGCAGGGAGAACGCTGCCATTTTGCGATGCAAATTTGCGTTGAATAGGGCAAAAATCATGTTATCTGCCTGTTAATGCTCTCTTGCGCCAGCCTGCGTTTGTCGCCAGACTATCGCCTCCAAACGGGAGGGATTCATGGCTTTGCATTCCACGCGCTGGCTGGCGCTCGGTTATTTCACCTACTTCTTTAGCTACGGTATCTTTCTGCCTTTCTGGAGCGTCTGGCTCGAAGGGGGGGGGCTGACGCCGGAGACCATCGGTTTACTGCTCGGAGCGGGGCTGATTGCCCGTTTTCTCGGTAGTTTGCTGATTGCGCCGCGCGTGAGCGATCCCTCCCGGCTGATCTCAGCTTTACGTATTCTGGCTCTGTTGACGCTGGTGTTTGCGCTGGCCTTCTGGGCGGGAACCAACGTGGCATGGCTGATGGTGGTGATGGTCGGCTTCAACCTGTTTTTCTCACCGCTGGTACCGCTGACTGACGCGCTGGCCAACACCTGGCAAAAACAGATAACCATGGACTACGGTCGGGTGCGACTATGGGGATCCGTGGCCTTTGTGATCGGCTCCGCGCTGACCGGCAAACTGGTGAGCCTGTTCGACTATCGGGTGATCCTGGTCCTGCTATCGCTTGGCGCCGCCTCGATGCTGTTGGGTATGATGATTCGCCCGAGCGTGCAGCCAGCGGGTGAAAACCGTCAGCAGGAGAGCGCTGGATGGCCTGCCTGGCGCGCGCTGATAACCCAAAGCTGGCGTTTTCTTGCCTGCGTGAGTTTGTTGCAAGGCGCGCATGCCGCTTATTACGGTTTTAGCGCCATCTACTGGCAGTCTGCCGGATACTCCGCTTCGGCGGTGGGCTATTTATGGTCATTAGGCGTGGTGGCGGAAGTGATTATTTTCGCGCTCAGCCACAAGCTGTTCCGCCGCTTCAGCGCTCGCGATCTGCTGCTGCTTTCCGCCGTTTGCGGCGTGGCGCGTTGGGGATTGATGGGCTGGAGCACCGATCTGCCGTGGCTTATCGTGGTGCAAATCCTCCATTGTGGAACCTTTACCGTCTGCCACCTGGCGGCAATGCGCTATATCGCGACACGCCAGGGGAGCGAAGTGATTCGTTTGCAGGCGGTGTATTCCGCGGTGGCGATGGGCGGCAGTATCGCCATCATGACCGTTTTCGCGGGTTATTTGTACCAGAATCTGGGCAGCGGCGTATTCTGGGTGATGGCGCTGGTGGCGCTCCCGGCAATCGTTCTGCGCCCGAAAGTAGTGGCGCAGCCTGCGACGTTATGATTCGAGGATTTTGCGGATCTGCTGCTGCTGATGCGGCGTAAGCGCCAGATCCGCATGAATCAATGGGGGTGAAAACAGCGGCAGCGGCGTGGTGTACGGCGTAATAATCAGCGTTACACCGCGCGGCGACCCCTCTTTTTGAAAGTCCTGCATCGGCATATGTTTTACGTTGAGCGGCAGCAGCGTCAGTTCGCGCAGCTGTTGCTCTATATGCGCTTCAAGTTGTTCGTTACTACCGGTCAGCAGGATAATCTGCTTTTCGTGCAAATCCTTCTCCTGCATCAGCCAGGCGCCGAAAATAACGGCGACCAGGCCGATCTCTTCTTCTGAAAACTGGACATCGTATTCCGCTTCGAAACCGTGTATCGCCTCGCGGGTAGTTCGAACTAACCGGGGATAAAGTCGGCTGAACTCCTCCGGCAACGTGTTATCAATGCCGATAGCAAACATGCTGCGGTTAAGTGCCTGAGCAAGATGAATATACAGCTGATCGTTCAGCCCTTGCTCATCGCTGAAGCGCACATTGCCGTATTCGCGAAAACGCAGCACCAGCCGTGCAATAGCAAGGCGCAGGCGGCGATCCTGCTGGTGATTATCGCGAATCGGGTCGGGGATGCGGATCATTGAGAACAACAACGCCATAAACAGCGATTCGCCCAGCGGCGCACTCTGCATGACGTGACGTTGCCAGTGACGGGCAATCTCCTCAGCCAGAGCGTACTCCGCGCAGGATTGCGCCCAGCGTTGCTGGAGCGGATTAAACTCCGGCGTGTTCCCCGCATTATGCTGCAGCAGGCAATATTGTAAATACAGGCGCAGGAAATGGATGTCACGGGACTCAAACGGCTTCTGCAAGCGGCGGGAACACAGATTAATGAGCGCATGCAGATTGGTGTCGTCATACAGCGTACGTGCGATACCTTGTTGTTTTAGCGCCATTTTTAAAGTGGGCGTGAAATGCTGAGCGATAAAAGTTGGGCAGATCCGCAGGCCGCGGCGCAGCCACTGCAACAGACACAGACGCTGATTTAGCGGGGTCCCTTCGATCGCATAGCCGCCATTGAGCGCGGTGGTAATGGCGAGTCGATGATAGCGCTGGATTTCAAGCCCTGCGCCAATAATATCTTCCTGAACAGTGGCATCATCCACGCCGTTGAGGCTGCTGAAGGTTTGCGCAGTCGCGATTTGTCCCGGCAGGAAAAGGGTCAGCAGCACCTGGCAACGGCGCTGGGGAACGGAAAGTACAGATGGTGGAGCAAGCGTTGACATCATCTGTAGGGCCTCCCGTGAGTATGTTTGATAAGAATAGCTAAAGTTTGCTCATAGATTTTGAGAATGGAATGCTTTCCACCAGGAATGCTGGGGAGCGTCACAGAATTTTTAACGTGCGGAACAGATAGCGGTAGTGGAACGCAGCGCGTTAATCCGCTTTTTCACTGTTTTATCTTTTGTTTAGATATAAAAAAACCGGCATTTTGCGCAATGGCGTTATGTTAACGCTTGAGGATCAACATAGGTTGGCGGAGCATAATGAATATGCTTTTTTAGAGAAAGGTTCCGTTCACCTCATGTTCATCGCTTTTCTGTACACTGAACGCCAGTGAACGTGTTAAGGGTGCTATCGCGCACCCTTAACAATCCCGGCTCCCGGCGGGAAAATTGCCGCTCCGCGGTGCCCTCCGCTTATTCCTCCAGGCTACCGGGCCGGGCGCGATGTAACGTCCCTGTAAAGCGCGCCCTGAGCCAGCATCCATGCTGGCTCTCCCGGCCTTACGGAAACACGTCGGCAATTTTCAGCCGGACCAGCCACGCCTGACCATCTGTATTTTTATTTGAACATGTTTGAACAGCAAAAAGGATATAGCTGAAAGTCAGAGCGCTGAGGTGAACGGAACCCTGAGCCGGAATTACATGTTCTCCATCACGCTTGCCCACGGCTCAACGTTAATCCCACATCGCCGCCGGGATGCACAGCCAGTAATGTCTCCTTTGAGTAACCGCTTTCGCTCATCAGGCAGGCGCAGGCGGCGTCAAAGATAGCCAGCACCAGTAAAATTGAGGTGGTGGCTAACATGTTCAGCGGGTCGGCCTCACGCTGGACGCCGGTGGAAATCACCAGCCTCGACGCGTTGGCAATGGCTGAATCGGCGTTTTCAGTCACGCTCAGGATTGGCACATTTCTCGCTGCCAGCCCGGGCAGCAGCCGGGTGAGTTCGTCTGAATTACCCCCGCGCGACAGCATAATGACCAGGTCGTCGGCGCGTAAAAAACCGAGATCGCCATGCGCCGCGTCCGTCGCGTTGAGGTAAATCGCGGGACGTTCCACGCACGCAAGCATATGCGCGACTTTACGTGCCGCAATGCCGGAGGTACCGACGCCAGTGACGACGATTTTGCCCCGGCAACCGCGCAACTCCGCCATCAGCGACTGCCAGACTGGTTCAGTCAGATGCTGCCCCAGACCCGCCAGGGCATCGCTATAGAGCTGAAATACGCCGGTGGCCTGGGACCAGGAGTTACTCATACGTCCTCCTGCATCAACTGGCGGTATTTCATATGATCCTGATACATCTCGTGGAATACCCGATATTTGCGATCGTAGTACTGCTTAATGCGATTAGTCTGCGGGGTAACCGTTTTACCAATCCGGCTCATCGCTGACATCGCTTCCGGGAAGGTATCGAATACGCCCGCGGCGATAGTTCCCATCATGGCTCCACCCAGCAGCATGGCTTCGCTCTCTTCAGGCAGCAGCATCGCGCAGCCGGTGGCGTTGGCATGTTCCTGAACGAAGATCGGGTTTTTCGTCCCGCCGCCGCTGGCCATAATCGTATCGATGGTGTAGCCGCTTTGATTCATCGTTTCAATGATATGACGGGTTCCGAGCGCAATAGCCTGGATGGTCGCAAGATACTGTAGGGCCATATCCTCCGGCGTACGCGACAGCTTCAGTCCGGTGATTGCTCCCGTGAGCGTTGGGTTGGCGCGCGGTGAACGGTTGCCGTGGAAATAGGGCAGGATGTGCATGTCGCGGGTTAGAAATGCGATATCTTCCGGCTCACCGGCCATTTTACGCAGCAGTACATTCAGCACTTCATAAATGGTCTGCCCCTGAGACTTAGCTTGCGCCAGCAAAGTTTCGTAGCAAGGATGCGACTGTATAACGTGGTCGATTAACGCCCCGGTAGCCGACTGCCCGCCTTCGTTGAGCCAGTATTCCGGCAGCACCGCTGAGTAGTAAGGACCCCAGACGCCGCCGATAAAACGCGGCTCTTTGGAAATCGCCATGTGTCCGGTGGAAGTGCCGCCAATCAGCGCGACACGACGGTCAAAATCCGCCACCTCGCCGGAAACGCCGCTTGCCCCGAGCGTGCCGAGCGTACCGGCGTGGGCATCGATGATCGAAACGCTGACTGCGGTCCCCGGAATCAGCCCCATTTCGCTGGCGGCGCGTGCTGACAGCCCGTGACCGAGCGGTTCGCCCATGGTTTTCACGTAGCGACCAATTTTGGCCGCATCGTGCTCCAGCAGATCTTCCAGACCAATCTGGCGGAAATAGCTGGCATCCCATTTGTCTTCATGGCCCATATAGGTCCATTTACACACCGTCGAGCACAGTGAACGCGTGTCATCACCCGTTGCGCGCCAGGTCAGGAAATCGGGCAGGTCAAAATAGTAGCCCGCATTAGCCCAGGTATTGGGCATATGCTGCTTCAGCCACAGCAGCTTGGGCGTTTGCATTTCTGGGGAGATAATACCGCCAACGTAGTCCAGCACCCGATGATGCATGGCGTTGATGCGTTCGGCCTGGGTAATGGCGCGGTGATCCATCCACACTATGATGTTCTGTTCGCTGCGCCCGGACGGACTGATGGTCAGCGGCTTGCCTTCTTTATCCAGCACCACCAGTGAACAGGTCGCGTCAAAGCCCAGACCTTTCACCTGGATTGGATTGATATCCGACTGGTTAATCGCATCGCGAACCGCGTTACACACCGCCTGCCAGATGTTATCGGAAGACTGCTCAACAAAATCGGCCTGCGGACGGTAAATCTCGATGGCCCGACTGGCCTGACCGACCATTCTGCCGTTGAGATCAAACACGCCAGCACGGGCGCTTCCGGTTCCGACATCCACACCAATAAAGTAACTTGCCATAATTTTTTCTCCTGAAATCAGGCTTTACGATTCTGTAATGCGATAAAGAGGATCAGCACCGCGCCCCACAGCGCCATCGTCAGATAGCTGCTGACCCCCAGCAAGTTAAGGCCGCTTTCCAGCATTTGCAGCACAATCAGCGCCAGCACCAGGCCGACAATGCGCCCGAAGCCGCCATCCGGATTGATTCCGCCGAGCACGGAAGCGAGGATGGTGACCAGCAGGTAGGATTCCCCGTATCCGGCTTTTGCCGAGTTGAATTTTGCCATCATCAGAATGGCGGCGACCCAGCCGAGCAGGGCGGAAATCACGTACACGGAAATTTGTACCCGTACGGTATTTACGCCGCTGTAGCGGGTTGCCTGTTCATTGGAACCGACGAGATACAGGCTGCGTCCAAGCGTGGTGTGCTCCAGCAGTACCCACAGCAGGATTGCCACCAGGAAAAAGAGCAGTAGCGCCACCGGAATACCGGCAATCGTGGCGTTACCAAGATATTGAATGGCGGTCGGGAAGCCGGAAATCACCGTCCCGTTGGAAAGCAGAATATTCAGCCCGGAGATAAGCGTCATCGTGCCGAGCGTGGCGAGAATAGGCGAGACCCCGACCCAGGCAATCAGCGCGCCGTTGAGCGTGCCGATAGCCACCGCCACGGCTGCGCCTGCCAAAAGCGCCAGCACCAGAAACAGCGGGTTATCTGGATGGGTGACGATTATCGCCGCCATCACCAGCGAGCAGGCATTTGCCCCGGCAATAATCGACAGGTTAATGCCGCCGGTCAGCATAGTCATGCCCATCCCGAGGGCCAGCATGCCGAGGATTGGCAGTTGCGAGCCAATCGACTGGAAGTTAGCGACGCTGAAAAAACGGCTGCCGAGCAGGGCCGAGAAGACTAAAGCGACGACCACTATAATGACGCATTGCAGACGAATGATGGCATCACCGGGTAAAAATCTGGCGATTGTTTTCATCTCAAAGCTCCCTTGCCAGTTTGCGTTTTTCGTTCCAGGCCGTGGCGCTAATGCTGACCAGGATAATGGCGCCGCTAAACACGGTGTGCCAGTAAGAAGAGACGCTGAGCAGCGTCAGCCCATTTTGTAAGAAGGCCAGCAGAACCACGCCGAGCAGGGTTCCGGTCAACGTACCGCGTCCGCCACTCATGCTGGTTCCACCGAGCACTACCGCCGCCAGCACCGTCAGCTCAAAGCCGAGCAGCGAATTGGGTGCAACTGACTGGGTAATTTGCGCCTGAACCACGGCGGCAACGCCTGCCAGAATGCCCATGTAGCCATAGACGTAGAAATGCAGCTTCAGCAGATTCAGCCCCAGGCGCGAGGCCGCGTCGCGGTTGCCGCCCATGGCGTAAACCTGACGGCCAAGTCGGGTATAGTTCATCAGCACGGCAGTAAAGATGATCACCGCCGCCAGGCACAGCAGGGGCAGGGTCAGACCGTAGTCGTAGCCATCCGCCGCGGTGAACGAGAACCAGTTAATGCCGTTCATAAACCAGTCCGGGAAGCCGTACAGCCAGGTACCTTTAGTGGCGTAAACCAGCAGACCGTAGTAGACGTTCAGCGTGGCGATGGTAATGATGATTGCCGGAACGCGCAGCCAGTAGACCAGGAAGCCGTTAATCAGTCCAAGCAGCAGACCTACCGCAATGGCGATGATTAACGCCAGCGCGAAGTTGCCGCCGTGGCCGATAACCCAACTGGCCATTGCATATTGGGCTATCGCGGTCATCGCCGGAAATGAGATGTCGATCCCGCCGGAAATCAGCACCACAAACAGCCCACAGGCAAGGATGCCGAGAATCGCGTAGCTGGTGGCCACATCCGTCAGATTCCCCAAAGACAAGAACTCATCGGTGCTGATACTCAGCCCAACGGCCAGGGCTACGACCAGCAGGCCCAGCCAGAATTCGTGTTGCCCGATTAATCGGGAGAGATGCATCTTATTCATTGATTACCTCGACCACTTCAGCAATCTCCTCTTCACGGCATTGATGAGGATTAAATTCCGCCACCAGCCTGCCGCGACGCATCACCAGCACGCGGTGGCTGTTGTAATACGCTTCCGGGATTTCATCGCAAATCATCAGCACCGCCATACCTTGTTCCGCCAGATCGCGGGCTATCTGGTAAATTCCCTCTTTGTTGGCGATATCCACGCCTACGGTAGGGGAGTCGAGGATCAGGATGCGGGGATTGGTCGCCACCCATTTGGCAATGGCGATACGCTGGGCATTACCGCCGGAAAGGGTTTTGACCGGCAGGTGCGGATCGGACACTTTGATATTCAGTTCGCGGATCAAGTCGGCGACCAGCTTTTGCGCTTTACGATGATCGAGCAGGCCGCTGCCGGTATGCAGTTGATCAAACACCGTGACGATGGTGTTGTCATAGATCGACTGCTCCATGATCAGCCCCTGTGTCAGACGATCTTCGGAGACATAGCCGATCCCGTGTTTGATGGCGTCATGGTTATTGCGCAGAGTAACCGGCTGGCCGTTAATACGAATCTCGCCGCTTTCCGGGTGGGTCATGCCAAACAGGCTCAGACAAAGCTCGGTGCGCCCGGCGCCCAGCAAACCAACAATGGAGACAATCTCGCCGCCGTGCAGCGACAGATTAATGTTTTGGTATTTGCCTCTGCGGCTCAGATTGCGCAGCTCCAGCAGAGGTTCTTGCTCAATTGTGGGCCTTTGTGGCAGTGGACTGTAGTGAAAGCGTTGTCCGGTCATCAGGAAGGCCAGCTCGTGGCTGTCGAGGTCGCTGGCAGGGTAAGTGCCTACCAGTTTGCCGTCGCGCATCACGCTGATGCGGTCTGCCACTTCCATCACCTCATCCAGACGATGGCTGACAAACACGACGCAAATTCCGGCAGCTTTCAGTTCGTTAACAACCCGCAGCAGGCCATTAACCTCCTGACGGGTTAGCGAGGCGGTGGGCTCGTCCATAATCACCAGACGCGCATCGGCGGCAATCGCCCGGCAAATGGCGACCAGCTGGCGGTCAGCAATCGAGAGTTTTTCAACTTTTTTATCGGGATCAATGTTCACCCCGATACGCTTCATGGCTGCCAGTGCCTGCTGTTTCATGGCGCCACGACGTACCCAGATATCGCCCCCGGGCAGATAGCGGTTGACGGCGATATTTTCCGCGACGCTAAAGTTGGGAAACAACGACAGGTCCTGATAAATAACCTGAATTCCATAATGGGAGGAGAGCTGCGGCGTCAGGTGATGGAACAATTTGCCGTCGAGTAAAATCTGCGCGCCTTTTTCCGGATGATAAACCCCGGAGATCACTTTAATAATGGTGCTTTTACCACAGCCGTTTTGACCCGCCAGACAGTGAACTTCGCCTTTTCTCAGCGTCAGATTCACGTTATCCAGCGCCAGCACGCCCGGGAATTGTTTGCTGATATTCTCAAGAGTGATAAATGCGGTGGTGTCTGTCATGGACAATACCCCTGCGAGCGTCCAGGCGGACGCTGAGTGTTAATTTGGTTGATAGCGCCGACCAGACGGCCGGCGTTAAGGTTCCCTGGTGTCGGCTAAAGCCTTAGAAACCAAGTGATTGTGCGTTGTCTTTGGTGACTTCGAGGATCTTGTTAAAGCGGATCACTTTCTTCTCCGTGTCGATATCGGCTTTCCCTAAACCATCAATACTCAGATCGGCGTTCACTGCTTTACCCTGTAACAGCTGATCGGCAACCGTGACCAGCGCGTAGCCCGCATCTTTTGGATCCCACAGCAGCGCTTTTTTGATATCACCACGCATCAGGTAAGGCGCAGCCTGTGCTGGCATAGCGATCCCGACGACGGCGATTTTATCTTTGGCGCGTTTTTTCTGCACAGCCTGACCCGCACCGATTGGACCCAGCGAGCCGAAGCCGATAATGCCTTTCATCTGCGGATAGGTTTTCATCAGGTCCAGCGTCGTGGCGTAGGATTTATCGATGCTTTCCGCGACCGGCAGACGTGAAGTGACCTCGAACATTTCCGGATATTTTTCTTTCTGGTACTTAATTGCATAATCCGCCCACGCGTTATGCAGCGGCACCGTCAGCGAACCGACATAGATAGCGTACCCGCCCTTACCACCCATGTTTTTCGCTAACTCATCGACGTTGGCCTGGGCGTATTTTTCACTGTCGATGGTTTCGATATCCCACTGGCCAATTTGCTCATCCGGGGATTCGTGCGTCAGCACCACGATGCCTTTATCGCGTGCTTTTTTTAGTACCGGCTCAAGAACCTTGGCATCATTCGGTACCACGATGATCGCATTGACGTTTTTGGCGATCAGATCCTCAATGACTTTCACCTGTTGCGCTGGATCCGGCGTGGAAGGCCCGGTCTGATAAGCATTCACATCCAGTTTTTTTGCTGCTTCATTAACGCCGGTTTCCATCCGGTTAAACCACGGAATCCCGGTGACCTTGGCAACCACAGCAATTTCATATTTTTCCGCCGCAAAGGACGTGCCGGACAACATGCATGCAGAAACCAGGGTTGCACTGAGTAATGCGAGTTTGAATTTCATAGTTGTACCTTTCGTAGGGGGCAGGACATGTCACGCCGTGAAGTTAACAACGAATGGAAGAGGGAATGAATCATGAGTTTCCTGAATGTGATCCATGCCCATTATTGTTAATATTTGGAAATTAAATGGTTAAATTTAAGTTAATTTTGCATGGTTTTACATTCAGCCATTCAAATTTAGTGTTAATAAAATATTAAAATGAAACTATAAATTAACATTTTATTATCATTTAACTTAAGTCGTGACCCAGATAAGGTAGTTGGACGGGATTTGTCGAAGAAGAAATTATCGAAATTGAGAACTGAATCGATACCGGAAAAGGGGACTCAACATTTTTTCGTTCAATGGTATCCTCAACACTCTTTCGCCAAACCCAGCTTCATTATTTGTGGCGGTGTCGATTTTTTCCGTGGAGAACTCATGCAAGGCGTTAAACGTATCATTGTCACGTTGTTTCTCGCTCTCCTGTCCTTTGGCGCAGGCGCGCATCCCCACAGCTTTATCCATCTGAAAACCGAAATAGTGAGCGCGAATGATCGGTTCGTCGCGCTTAAAATGCGCTGGACGATGGATGAAATTACCTCGGCGGATCTGCTTTATGATGCGGGGAATGCCAAACCTGGTGATGAGATCTGGAAAAAACTGGCGGCGGAAGTGATGGCCAACGTTCTCGGTCAGCACTATTTCACCGAAGTGTGGCACGACGGGCAAAAGGTAAAGTTTAAAAACAGGCCGACGGAATATGGTATGGAGCGTGAGGAACACCAGGCGGTGCTGACGTTCGTTTTGCCGTTGGCTGAAGCTCAGCCGCTGAGTGGACAAAAATATACCATTTCAACCTTCGACCCGACCTACTACGTTGATATGAGTTATGACAAAGACAGCGACGCCAGGCTGGGACAGGTCATAAGCCAGAAATGCCGTATTTCAGTACATACGCCGACGCCGAATGAACAAACGCTGAGCTTTGCGCAGTCGCTGGATAAAGAAGATGCACCGCCGGAGGATATGGAGTTGGGTAAACAGTTTGCACAGACGGTAACGCTGCAATGTCAGTAGTTTCTCAACAACGTGCAGCCAGACGTCGCTGGCTCATGCTATGGCCGCTGGCGGTGTTTTTACTGCTGGCAGCAGGCGGCGTGCTGTGGCTATGGCAGACCTGGCCGCAGGTGATGATGCAAAGTATCGTCTGGCAGCGCGACGTTAATCAGCAGATGAGCGGTTTGCTCAAAGCGGTTGCCGCCAGGCCGGCCCAGGCTGGGGGATCGCTGCTGCTGTTTAGTTTTCTCTACGGCGTCCTGCATGCGCTGGGGCCGGGGCATGGAAAAGTCGTAATTACCACCTGGCTTGCGACGCACCCGTCGAAACTCAAATCAAGTATCGGCCTGACGCTGGCGTCGTCTTTATTACAAGGACTGGTCGCTATTGGTCTGGTCGTTATCGTGCTCACCGTCTTGCAGTTGCCTGCGCGACAGTTACATATGAGTAGTTTCTGGCTGGAGAAAGGGAGTTATGCGCTGGTTGGCGTGTTGGGCGTTTTATTGTGCGTACGTGCGCTGAAGAAATTGCGCCAGCTGCTGCGTCGCCCGAAATTCACCGCCTTCACGCCGCATCATGTGCATCACGAAGGTTGCGGCTGTGGACATCAGCATTTGCCCGATCCTGAACAGCTGCAAAGCGGTGATGACTGGCGCGCCCGGCTGATGATCGTTTTATCAATGGGAATGCGTCCGTGCTCGGGGGCAATCATGGTCTTACTGTTTAGTAAAGTGGTTGGCGTTTTTAGCTGGGGCATGGCGTCGGCGCTGGCGATGGCGGCAGGAACCTCTTTGACGATTACGTCACTGGCTCTTCTGGTGCACAGTTTCCGCTCGCTGGCGGTAAGACTTAGCGGGCATAAAGCGCCTGTGCTATGGCGACAGATTGGCTGGACGACGCTGGCGTTAGCCGGTGGTGCGGTGCTGATTGCTGCTGCGGTAGTGATGTGGATGAGCGCGGTGCCGGTGGGGCGGGGGATAAGACCGTTTTAGGTTACAGAGCGGTATGGTATGAATTATTGGCCGGATAAGACGCGAGAGCGTCGTATCCGGCACCACAGCAGATTAACGCTTCAGCGCGTCGCTCAGTTCGTCACGCATGTTCGCCAGCATGGCTTTCACTACGCGCGGGTTGCCTGCAACGATGTTACCGGTCGCCAGGTAGTTATGACCGCCGGTGAAGTCGCAAACCAGTGCGCCAGCTTCACGAGCAATCAGCTCGCCTGCGGCGAAATCCCATGGTTTCAGGCCGATTTCGAAGTAACCGTCAACGCGCGCAGCGGCAACGTAAGCCAGATCCAGCGCAGCAGAACCCGTGCGGCGGAAGTCAGCGCACTCGGTAAACATCTTGCCAAGAATTTTCATGTAAGAAGCGGCGTGCTGTTTCGCTTTGAACGGGAAACCGGTAGCGATGATGGTGCCGTCCAGATCGCGGGCGGTGCTGCCACGCAGACGGTAGCCGTTAAGCTGTGCGCCCTGGCCGCGAGTTGCGGTGAACAGTTCGTTACGCATTGGATCGTAAACAACGGCGACTTCAGTACGGCCTTTAATGCGTACTGCGATGGAAACCGCGAAGTGCGGCAGACGTTTTACGAAGTTGGTGGTGCCATCCAGTGGATCGATAACCCATTGAACATCCTGATCTTCACCAGCGTGCTCACCGCTTTCTTCGGTGATGATGGTGTGCTGAGGGTAAGATTTTCGAATAGTTTCGATAATAATCGCTTCAGCGGCTTTATCGACGTTAGTCACGAAATCATTGCTGCCTTTCTGGCTGGTTTCTACTGAGTCTGGTGTTTCGTAGTGTTTGGCAATTACATTACCCGCCTTGCGCGCTGCGCGCACGGCGATGGTCAGCATCGGATGCATCGGTCTCTCTCACTGGATGTTAAAGAACGGGAAAACGGCGCAGAGTATAGCAGCGAGTTCGGAATATGTCTTCGTTTTATGATAATATGCCCGAATAATCTTTAGCCGAAGAAATACAATGCTGCAAAATATTCGAATCGTGCTGGTGGAAACCTCTCACACTGGCAACATGGGCTCTGTGGCCCGCGCAATGAAAACCATGGGTTTAACCAATCTGTGGCTGGTAAATCCACTGGTTAAACCGGATTCCCAGGCCATCGCCCTGGCGGCAGGCGCCAGCGATGTGATCGGCAGCGCGCAGATCGTCGATACTCTCGACGAAGCGTTGGCGGGTTGCAGTCTGGTTGTAGGCACCAGTGCGCGCTCGCGTACGCTGCCGTGGCCGATGCTGGATCCGCGTGAATGCGGTTTAAAAAGCGTCTCTGAAGCAACGAATTCGCCGGTGGCGCTGGTGTTTGGCCGTGAACGCGTTGGCCTGACCAACGAAGAGCTGCAGAAGTGCCATTATCATGTCGCCATTGCCGCGAACCCTGAATACAGTTCGCTCAACCTGGCGATGGCGGTGCAGGTCATCTCTTATGAAGTGCGCATGGCCTGGCTGGCAACGCAGGAAAGCGACAAGACCGCAGATTACGAAGAAGCAGAGTATCCGCTGGTTGATGATTTAGAGCGTTTTTACGGTCATCTGGAACAAACGCTGTTGTCGACCGGGTTTATCCGCGAAGGGCACCCGGGGCAGGTGATGAACAAACTGCGTCGTCTGTTCACGCGCGCGCGACCTGAGAGCCAGGAACTGAACATCCTGCGTGGGATTTTAGCTTCAATCGAGCAGCAGAATAAAAGCAAGTAACTGTACTAATGGCGCACGGAACGTCAAATACCTGACTAAATTAGTCAAGTAAATAGTTGACTGATTTAGTCGGGAATGTCAGACTTGCCCCTGCTATGCAATACCCCCATTTTACAATAAAAAACCCCGGGCAGGGGCGAGTTTGAGGCTAAGTAAGACATGAGACTGACATCAAAAGGGCGTTATGCCGTGACCGCAATGTTGGACGTTGCGCTCAACTCCGAAACGGGCCCGGTACCGTTGGCTGATATTTCTGAACGTCAGGGAATTTCCCTGTCATATCTGGAGCAGCTGTTTTCCCGTTTGCGTAAAAACGGTCTGGTTTCCAGCGTTCGTGGACCAGGCGGCGGGTACTTGCTGGGTAAAGATGCCGGCAGCATCGCAGTAGGTGAAGTGATTAGCGCTGTTGACGAGTCTGTAGATGCGACCCGTTGCCAGGGTAAAGGCGGTTGTCAGGGCGGCGATAAGTGCCTGACCCACGCGCTGTGGCGCGATCTGAGCGATCGTCTGACCGGCTTCCTCAACAACATTACGTTGGGCGAGCTGGTTAATAATCAGGAAGTCCTGGATGTGTCTGGTCGCCAGCACACGCATGACGCTCCACGCACTAATCGTGCTCAAGACGCGATCGACGTTAAGTTACGCGCATAATTTGCCCGTTATATTTCGTGCCGCAACTGCGTTGGCCGCACTTGCTCGCCCCAGTCACTTACTTGATGTAAGCTCCTGGGCACTCTCAAGTTTGCCGCCTTGCTGCAACACGAACTATTTAGGGCAAAGATAATAAGATATTAGAATCAGGCCGGGGCGTTCGACGCCCCGTTAACTCGGTCGTACATCCAGCCGGTTGCCTGATTCCTTGCATTGAAGCGATGTACGGAGTTTATAGAGCAATGAAATTACCGATCTATCTCGACTACTCCGCAACCACGCCGGTGGACCCGCGTGTTGCCGAGAAAATGATGCAGTGTCTGACCCTGGACGGAAACTTTGGTAACCCAGCGTCTCGTTCACACCGTTTCGGCTGGCAGGCTGAAGAGGCGGTAGATATCGCCCGTAACCAGATTGCCGACCTCGTGGGCGCTGACCCGCGTGAGATCGTCTTTACTTCCGGTGCGACTGAATCCGATAACCTGGCGATTAAAGGTGCAGCCAACTTTTATCAGAAAAAAGGCAAGCACATCATCACCAGCAAAACCGAACACAAAGCCGTGCTGGATACCTGTCGTCAGCTGGAGCGCGAAGGGTTCGAAGTCACCTACCTCGCCCCGCAGCGTAACGGCATTATTGACCTGAAAGAACTTGAAGCGACAATGCGTGACGACACTATCCTCGTGTCCATCATGCACGTGAACAACGAAATCGGCGTGGTGCAGGATATCGCGACTATCGGCGAAATGTGCCGTGCGCGCGGCATTATCTATCACGTTGATGCAACCCAGAGCGTGGGCAAACTGCCTATCGATCTGAGCCAACTGAAAGTTGACCTGATGTCTTTCTCCGGCCACAAAATCTATGGTCCGAAAGGTATCGGTGCGCTGTACGTTCGTCGTAAACCGCGTATTCGTATTGAAGCGCAGATGCACGGCGGCGGTCACGAGCGCGGCATGCGTTCCGGTACGCTGCCTGTGCACCAGATCGTCGGTATGGGTGAAGCTTACCGTATCGCTAAAGAAGAGATGGAAACCGAGATGGCGCGCCTGCGCAGTCTGCGTAACCGTCTGTGGAACGGCGTGAAAGATATGGAAGAGGTGTACCTCAATGGTGACCTCGAGCAGGGCGCACCGAACATTCTCAACGTCAGCTTCAACTTTGTTGAAGGCGAGTCGCTGATTATGGCGCTGAAAGACCTGGCTGTATCCTCCGGTTCTGCATGTACTTCTGCAAGCCTGGAGCCATCCTACGTGCTGCGCGCGCTGGGGATGACCGACGAGCTGGCACACAGCTCAATTCGTTTCTCTTTAGGTCGTTTCACTACCGAAGAAGAGATTGACTACGCCATCAATCTGGTTCGCAACTCCATCGGCCGCCTGCGCGACCTTTCTCCGCTGTGGGAAATGTTCAAACAGGGCGTGGATCTGAACAGCATTGAATGGTCACATCACTAATCGGTACCGATAAGGAGAATTCATCATGGCTTACAGCGAAAAAGTAATCGATCATTACGAGAATCCACGTAACGTGGGTTCTTTTGACAACAGCGACGAGAACGTGGGCAGCGGCATGGTGGGTGCACCGGCCTGTGGCGACGTGATGAAGTTGCAGATCAAAGTCAACAATGAGGGTATCATTGAAGACGCGCGTTTCAAGACTTACGGCTGCGGTTCCGCTATTGCCTCCAGCTCTCTGGTTACCGAATGGGTAAAAGGGAAATCTCTGGATGAAGCACAGGCGATTAAAAACACCGATATTGCCGACGAACTTGAACTGCCACCGGTGAAAATTCACTGCTCTATTCTGGCTGAAGACGCGATTAAAGCCGCGATTGCGGATTACAAAAGCAAACGTGAAGCAAAATAATTAAGAGTTGAGGTTTTATTATGTCGATTACCTTAAGCGACAGTGCAGCAGCGCGTGTAAATACCTTCCTGGCAAACCGCGGTAAAGGGTTTGGTCTGCGTCTGGGCGTGAGAACCTCCGGCTGCTCAGGTATGGCTTATGTACTGGAATTTGTTGACGAGCCGGCGGCTGAAGATACCGTGTTTGAAGACAAAGGCGTAAAAGTCGTGATCGACGGTAAGAGCCTGCAATTCCTCGACGGTACGCAGTTAGACTTCGTCAAAGAAGGTCTGAACGAAGGGTTTAAGTTCACTAACCCAAACGTGAAAGACGAATGTGGATGCGGCGAAAGCTTCCACGTGTAACGCGCTTACTGATAACCCCACCGTGGTCGCCTGCGCGTGGGGTTTGTTTTACCTGACTCTCTGGTTTTGCCTCATCGAACAACAGAGAATCGATGCCCTGAGAATGTTATGGACTACTTCACCCTCTTTGGCTTACCGGCCCGTTATCAGCTCGATACTCAGGCGCTGAGCCTACGTTTTCAGGATCTACAACGTCAGTATCATCCTGATAAATTCGCCAGCGGTTCCCAGGCGGAACAACTTGCTGCGGTTTCGCAGTCCGCCACTATCAACCAGGCCTGGCAAACGCTGCGTCATCCTTTGATGCGCGCCGAATACTTATTGTCCTTACACGGCTTTGACATCCGCAGCGAGCAGCACACGGTGCGCGATACCGCGTTCCTGATGGAGCAACTTGAGCTGCGTGAAGAGCTGGATGAAATTGAACAGGCAAAAGACAGTCAACGTTTAGATGCGTTTATGCAACGCGTCAGCGAAATGTATAACGTTCGCCATCAACTGATGGTGGAACAGCTGGATAGCGAGACGTGGGACGTCGCGGCAGATACCGTGCGTAAGCTGCGTTTTCTCGATAAACTGCGAAGCAGTGCAGAACAACTCGAAGAAAAACTGCTCGATTTTTAATTTCCGGAAGCGAAAATGGCCTTATTACAAATTAGTGAGCCTGGTCTGAGCGCCGCGCCGCACCAGCGTCGTCTGGCGGTAGGTATCGATTTAGGCACCACCAACTCCCTGGTTGCGACCGTACGCAGCGGCCAGGCCGAAACGCTGGCAGACCATCAAGGTCGCCACCTGTTGCCGTCAGTGGTTCACTATCAGCAGCAGGGCTACTCTGTCGGTTACGATGCCCGCGCCAATGCCGCGCTGGATACGGCCAACACCGTCAGCTCGGTAAAACGCATGATGGGCCGCTCTCTGGCGGATATTCAGGCGCGTTACCCGCATCTGCCTTATACGTTCCACGCGAGCGAAAACGGTTTGCCGATGATTGAAACCGCAGCCGGTTTGCTTAACCCGGTGCGTGTCTCCGCTGATATTCTGAAAGCATTGGCCGCACGGGCAACCGAAGCGCTGTCTGGCGAGCTGGACGGCGTGGTAATCACCGTTCCGGCTTACTTTGACGATGCGCAGCGTCAGGGAACCAAAGACGCCGCGCGTCTGGCGGGCCTGCACGTATTGCGTTTGTTGAACGAACCGACCGCTGCGGCGATCGCGTATGGCCTGGACTCCGGTCAGGAAGGCGTGATCGCGGTCTATGACCTTGGCGGCGGTACGTTTGACATTTCCATTCTGCGCCTGAGTCGCGGTGTGTTCGAAGTGCTGGCGACCGGCGGCGATTCCGCGCTGGGCGGCGACGATTTTGACCATCTGCTGGCCGATTACATTCGCGAGCAGGCGGGCATGGCCGATCGCAGCGATAACCGCGTACAGCGCGAACTGCTGGATGCCGCGATTGCAGCGAAAATCGCGCTTAGCGACGCTGATTCTGTAACGGTTAACGTGGCAGGATGGCAGGGTGAAATCACCCGTGAAACCTTCAATGAACTTATTTCCGCACTGGTCAAGCGTACGCTGCTGGCCTGCCGACGCGCGCTGAAAGATGCGGGCGTAGAGCCGCAGGATGTGCTGGAAGTGGTGATGGTCGGTGGTTCAACGCGCGTGCCATTGGTACGTGAACGCGTCGGTGAGTTTTTTGGCCGTACGCCGCTGACCTCTATCGACCCGGACAAAGTGGTCGCTATCGGTGCGGCAATCCAGGCCGATATTCTGGTCGGAAATAAACCGGACAGCGAAATGCTGCTGCTGGACGTTATCCCGCTGTCCCTGGGGCTGGAAACCATGGGCGGACTGGTGGAGAAAGTGATCCCGCGTAACACCACTATCCCGGTGGCGCGCGCGCAGGACTTTACCACCTTTAAAGATGGCCAAACCGCGATGTCCATTCACGTGATGCAGGGCGAACGTGAGCTGGTGCAGGACTGCCGTTCACTGGCGCGTTTTGCGCTGCGCGGCATCCCGGCATTGCCGGCAGGCGGTGCGCATATCCGCGTGACCTTCCAGGTAGATGCTGATGGGCTGCTGAGCGTCACCGCTATGGAGAAATCCACCGGCGTTGAGTCCTCAATTCAGGTTAAACCGTCCTACGGTCTGACCGACAGTGAAATCGCCTCCATGATTCAGGATTCGATGAGTTTTGCCGAGCAGGACGTTAAAGCCCGTATGCTGGCAGAACAGAAAGTCGAAGCGGCACGCGTACTGGAAAGTTTATCCGGTGCGCTGAACGCTGATGCCGCGCTGTTAAGCGCCGCAGAACGTCAGGCTATCGACACCGCCGCCGCGCACTTGAGCGAGGTTGCACAGGGTGACGATGTTGACGCGATAGAACAAGCCATTAAAAACGTAGACAAACAAACCCAGGAATTCGCCGCTCGCCGCATGGACAAATCTGTCCGTAGCGCGCTGAAAGGCCATTCCGTGGACGAGGTTTAATATGCCAAAGATTGTTATTTTGCCTCATCAGGATCTCTGTCCCGATGGCGCAGTTCTGGAAGCTGAGACCGGCGAAACCATTCTTGACGTTGCCCTGCGTAACGGTATCGAGATTGAACACGCCTGTGAAAAATCCTGTGCCTGCACAACCTGCCACTGCATCGTACGTGAAGGTTTTGATTCTTTGCCGGAAAGTACGGAAGAAGAAGACGACATGCTGGATAAAGCCTGGGGACTGGAGCCGGAGAGCCGTTTAAGCTGTCAGGCGCGGGTAACCGAGGACGATTTAGTGGTCGAAATCCCACGTTACACAATCAATCATGCGCGTGAGCATTAACAGAGGGTAGTATGGGACTGAAGTGGACCGATAGCCGCGAGATCGGCGAGGCGCTGTATGACGCGTTCCCCGACCTCGATCCCAAGACCGTTCGTTTCACCGATCTGCATCAATGGATCTGTGACCTGGAAGAGTTCGATGATGATCCGCAGGCATCGAACGAAAAAATCCTTGAGGCCATTTTGCTGGTCTGGCTGGACGAAGCCGAATAAGTCAACGGGCTGCCCACGGGTGGCCCGTTTTCCTGTATGCGCGAAAATAAGGATAAATAAAATGACAGAAGCCATGAAAATTACGCTTTCCACGCAACCCGCCGATGCCCGCTGGGGTGAAAAGGCGACATACAGCATTAATAATGACGGCATTACCCTGCACCTGAACGGAAAAGATGACCTCGGCCTTATCCAGCGTGCCGCGCGTAAAATCGACGGCCTGGGCATTAAACACGTTCAACTGGACGGTGAAGGCTGGGATACCGAACGTAGCTGGGCGTTCTGGCAGGGTTACAAGGGACCAAAAGGCACCCGCAAAGTAGAGTGGGCCGCCCTGGACGAAGCGCAGCGCAAAGAGCTGGATAGCCGTCTGAAGATTATTGACTGGGTGCGCGATACCATTAACGCCCCGGCAGAAGAGCTGGGCCCGGAACAACTGGCGCAACGCGCGGTCGACCTGCTGTGTGGCGTGGCTTGTGATAACGTCTCTTACCGGATCACCAAAGGCGAAGATCTGCGTGAGCAGAACTACATGGGACTGCATACCGTGGGTCGTGGCTCCGAACGTCCGCCGGTGCTGCTGGCGCTGGATTACAACCCGACTGGCGACAAGGAAGCCCCGGTTTATGCCTGTCTGGTTGGCAAGGGAATTACCTTTGATTCCGGCGGTTACAGCATCAAGCAAAGCGCATTTATGGACTCAATGAAGTCCGACATGGGCGGTGCGGCAACGGTCACCGGCGCGCTGGCGTTTGCCATCACCCGTGGTCTGAACAAGCGCGTGAAGCTGTATCTATGCTGCGCGGATAACCTGATCAGCGGCAACGCTTTTAAGCTCGGCGATATTATTCACTATCGCAACGGTAAAAAAGTTGAAGTGATGAATACCGATGCCGAAGGACGCCTGGTGCTGGCCGATGGCCTGATCGACGCCAGCGCGCAGAAACCGGATCTGATCATTGATGCCGCCACGCTGACCGGCGCGGCGAAAACAGCGTTGGGTAACGATTACCACGCGCTGTTTAGCTTTGATGATCAGCTGGCTGCTCGCCTGCTGGCCAGTGCGGCGCAAGAAAACGAACCGTTCTGGCGTCTGCCGCTGGCAGAGTTCCACCGAAGCCAGTTGCCGTCTAACTTTGCTGAACTGAACAACACCGGCAGTGCGGCTTACCCGGCTGGCGCAAGCACCGCGGCGGGCTTCCTGTCCCATTTCGTGGAAAACTACCAGCAGGGCTGGTTGCACATCGACTGCTCTGCGACCTATCGCAAAGCGCCGGTTGAGCAGTGGTCTGCGGGTGCAACTGGTCTGGGTGTGCGCACTATCGCGAATCTGCTGACTGCCTAATTCATGACTGTATTGCCGGATGGCGCTACGCTTATCCGGCCTACATGTATTCATCCAATTTGTGATACTTATGTCCGAATCAAAAAATGAACTAGAAACATTGCTGGAGCAAGCGGCGACAGAGCCTGCGCATCGTCCGGCATTTTTCCGTACTTTACTGGAATCCACCGTCTGGGTACCGGGTACCGCCGCTGAAGGTGAGGCGGTGGTTGAAGACAGCGCCCTCGATCTGCAGCACTGGGAGAAAGAAGACGGCACGACCGTGATCCCGTTCTTCACCTCTCTGGAAGCCCTGCAACAGGCGGTGGAAGATGAACAAGCGTTTGTCGTGATGCCGGTGCGTACGTTGTTTGAAATGACGCTCGGCGAAACGCTGTTTCTCAACGCGAAACTGCCGACCGGCAAAGAATTTATGCCGCGTGAGGTAAGCCTGCTGATGGGGGAAGAGGGTAATCCGCTGAGCACCCAGGAAGTACTCGAAGGCGGTGAATCGCTGATCCTCTCTGAAGTCGCCGAACCTCCGGCGCAGATGATCGACTCGCTGACCACGCTGTTTAAAACCATCAAGCCGGTAAAACGCGCGTTTCTCTGCTCAATCAAAGAAAACGCGGAAGCCCAGCCGAATCTGCTGATTGGTATTGAAGCGGAAGGGGATATTGAAGAGATCATCCACGCTGCGGGCAGCGTCGCAACCGACACATTGCCGGGCGATGAACCGATTGATATTTGCCAGGTGAAGAAAGGCGAGAAGGGCGTCAGCCACTTTATCACTGAGCACATCGCCCCGTTCTATGAGCGCCGCTGGGGTGGTTTCCTGCGCGACTTTAAACAGAACCGGATTATCTAAATTGTAGGCCGGATGAGCGAAGCGCTATCCGGCTTTTCCAGCTTTATAATTTCGGTTCTACCGGTAAATCACTCCGCGCTCCCCATTCGCTCCATGCGCCGTCATACAATGCGACGTTAGAAACGCCCAGCGTGGCAAGCGCCAGTACCACGACAGCAGCCGTTACGCCAGAGCCGCAGCTGGCGATAATGGGGCGGTCAAAGCTTACGCCGTGGCTGAAGAAAATAGCATCCAGTTCGTCGGTGGTTTTCAGTTCACCGTCACGAACCAGCTCTGTCCACGGTACGTTAAGCGCACCGGGCACATGACCACGTTTCAGGCCTGGACGCGGCTCGTCAACTTCAGCATTAAAACGCGCAGCCGGACGGGCATCGACGATCTGCGCCGTTTTTTCATGACTGGCCAGCAGCACATCAGTGACGCGCACGACGGCTTCAGGCGTAAATGCCACGTTAAATTCACCTTCAGGTAAATCCTCATCTCCTTCCTGGAGCATTAGCTCATCACGCTGCCAGCCTGCCAGACCGCCCGCCAGAATGGAGACATTCTCGACGCCAAAAGTCCGCAGCATCCACCATGCGCGTGGAGCGGAAAACAGATTTCCGTCATCGTAGACAATCAGATGTTTATCCTGATCAACGCCCAGCTCACGCATAGCTACAGCAAAGGCTTCCGGGCGCGGCATCATATGCGGTAGCGGTGACGTATGGTCGGAAAGCGCTTCAATATCAAAAAAGACTGCGCCAGGAATATGGCCCGCACGATACTCCTCGCCAACATCGCGATCTTCCTGTCCTGGAGGTGCCATCCGGGCATCAAGAATTTGTATTTCCGGGTCGTCAATGTGTTCGGCAAGCCAGTCGGCAGCGACAAAGAAGGCGGTGGTCATAGGCATCTCCATTTTTACCAGGTTTTGGCAAATTGTCGGACGTTTAGTACAAAGCGACAAGTAAAAGAGGCTGATTTGTCAGGCGAATCCACATTAATCACGAAAATTAGGACAACGTTGTTCATTTACTGGCTTCCACAGCCTGAAAACTAACGCATAATAGTTGTTCTACGTAGCTAACGGGCCACTGCGGCCAGGGATGAAAAATGAAACATTTACGCGTAGCGGCCTGCATGCTGATGCTGGCACTGGTTGGGTGCGATAATAATAATGAAAAATCACCGACGGCTGCGAAACCTGACTCGCCAGCTTCCCAGACTGCGCCAGTAAAAGACAAGGCCCAATTACAAAAGCTGATGCAGCAAAGCCAGGGCAAGTCGCTGACGCTGCTGGATGCCTCAGAGGTCCAGCTCGACGGTGCGGCAACGCTCGTGTTGACCTTCTCCATTCCCCTCGATCCAGAACAAGATTTTTCCCGCGTAGTGCACGTTGTTGATAAAAAAAGCGGCAAAGTGGATGGTGCCTGGGAGCTGGCGCCAAATCTGAAAGAGCTACGCTTACGCCATCTCGAACCCAACCGGGAACTGGTGGTGACTATTGAGCGTGATTTGTTGGCGCTGAATAAAGCGACGTTCTCTATAGATTATGAAAAAAACATTACCACCCGTGACGTTCAGCCAAGCGTAGGGTTCGCCAGTCGTGGCTCGCTGCTGCCGGGAAAAGTGATTGAAGGGCTGCCGGTTATGGCTCTTAACGTTAATAGCGTGGATGTGAACTTCTTTCGCGTGAAGCCTGAGTCGCTCGGCGCGTTTGTCAGCCAGTGGGAATACCGCAATTCGTTGGCAAACTGGGAGTCCGACAATCTGCTGAAAATGGCTGAACTGGTTTATACCGGACGCTTTGACCTCAATCCGGCGCGTAACACCCGTGAGAAGTTGCTGCTGCCGCTGAGCGATATCAAGCCGTTGCAGCAAGCGGGCGTTTACATCGCAGTGATGAATCAGGCTGGACAATACAACTACAGCAATGCCGCTACGCTGTTCACGCTCAGCGATATTGGTGTGTCTGCGCACCGTTACCACAATCAACTGGATGTCTTTACGCAGAGTCTGGAAAACGGCGCCGCGCAGCAGGGTATTGAGGTCACGTTACTCAACGAAAAAGGGCAGACGCTGGCGCAGGCAACCAGCGACACCCAGGGTCATGTAACGCTTAAGACCGATAAAGACGCGGCCTTATTGTTGGCCCGCAAAGACGGACAAACCACGCTGCTGGATCTGAAGCTTCCGGCGTTGGACCTGGCTGAGTTTGATATTGCCGGTGCGCCGGGATACAGCAAACAGTTCTTTATGTTTGGTCCCCGTGACCTCTATCGGCCTGGCGAGACGGTGATCCTCAACGGATTACTGCGTGACAGCGACGGTAAAACGTTACCCGACCAGCCAGTGAAGCTGGAAGTCGTTAAGCCCGACGGACAGGTCTTACGCTCGGTAGTTAGCCAGCCGGAGAACGGCCTGTACCGCTTTAGCTGGCCGCTGGACAGCAGCGCGCCAACCGGTATGTGGCATATTCGTGCCAATACAGGCGACAACCAGTCGCGGATGTGGGATTTCCACGTTGAAGATTTTATGCCGGAGCGGATGGCGCTCAATCTCACCGCCAGCAAAATGCCGGTAGCGCCAACTGATGAAGTGAAGTTCTCGGTAGTGGGCTACTACCTGTACGGCGCGCCCGCTAACGGCAATGCCCTGCAAGGGCAGCTTTTCCTGCGCCCGCTGCGCGAAGCGGTGCAGGCATTACCAGGGTTCCAGTTTGGTAATATTGCCGAAGAAAACCTTTCCCGCAGTCTCGATGAAGTGCAGTTGACGCTGGATGATCACGGTCGCGGCGAAGTGACTACCAACAGCCAATGGCAGGAGACACATTCTCCGTTACAGGTGATCCTGCAAGCCAGCCTGCTGGAATCAGGTGGCCGTCCGGTAACGCGTAGGGCTGAACAAGCCATCTGGCCTGCGGACACACTGCCGGGTATTCGCCCGCAGTTTGCGGCAAAAGCCGTTTATGATTACCGCACCGATACCACCGTGAATCAGCCTATTGTCGATGAAGACAGCAACGCTGCTTTCGATATTGTGTATGCCGATGCGCAAGGCGATAAAAGAGCGGTGTCCGGCTTGCAGGTGCGTTTGATCCGTGAACGTCGTGATTATTACTGGAACTGGTCTGAAGGCGAGGGCTGGCAATCACAGTTCGATCAAAAGGATCTTGTTGAGGGTGAGCAGACACTGGATCTTAAAGCGGATGAGACCGGTAAAGTCAGCTTTCCGGTTGAGTGGGGTGCCTATCGTCTGGAAGTCAAAGCCCCGAATGATGCGGTGAGCAGCGTACGCTTCTGGGCGGGTTATAGCTGGCAGGATAACAGCGACGGCAGTGGGGCAGTGCGTCCCGATCGCGTGACCCTGAAACTTGATAAACCCAGCTATCGTCCTGGTGATACCATGAAGCTACACGTTGCCGCTCCCGCTGCTGGCAAAGGTTATGCAATGGTGGAATCCAGCGAAGGCCCGCTGTGGTGGCAAGAAATAGACGTACCGGCGGATGGTCTCGATATCTCCATCCCGGTCGATAAAGCCTGGAATCGCCACGATTTGTATCTCAGTGCGCTGGTGGTTCGTCCTGGCGACAAGTCCCGTTCGGCAACGCCAAAACGGGCGGTCGGCTTACTACATTTACCGCTAGGCGATGAAAACCGTCGTCTGGCGCTGGCCCTGGAAAGCCCGGCGAAAATACGGCCAAATCAGCCGTTGACCGTCAAGATTAAAGCCAGCGTTAAAAATGGCGAGGTGCCAAAGCAGGTTAATGTGCTGGTCTCAGCCGTCGACAGCGGGGTGTTGAACATTACCGACTACGCCACGCCGGATCCGTGGCAGGCGTTTTTCGGGCAAAAACGCTATGGCGCAGATATTTATGATATTTACGGCCAGGTGATCGAAGGGCAAGGGCGCCTGGCGGCGCTGCGCTTTGGTGGTGATGGCGATGAATTAAAACGCGGCGGTAAGCCACCGGTCAATCACGTCAATATTGTGGCGCAACAGGCGCTGCCGGTTACGCTTAACGAGCAGGGCGAAGGTACGGTGACGTTACCGATTGGTGATTTCAACGGCGAGCTGCGGGTAATGGCGCAAGCCTGGACGGCGGATGACTTTGGCAGCAGCGAAAGCAAAGTGATTGTCGCCGCGCCGGTGATTGCTGAACTGAACATGCCGCGCTTTCTGGCAGGGGGCGATACCTCGCGTCTGACGCTGGATGTGACCAACCTGACTGACAAACCACAAACGCTGAATATTAAGCTCGCGGCCAGCGGTCTGCTGGAACTCATGGGGCAAGATCCCGCCCCGGTGAATCTGGCGCCAGGCGTACGGACTACGCTGTTTATTCCGGTGCGCGCGCAGGAGGGTTTTGGCGATGGTGAAATTCAGGCAGAAATTAGCGGTCTGACTTTACCGGGTGAAACGCTGCCTGTGCAGCATAAACAGTGGAAGATTGGCGTGCGACCGGCATTCCCGGCGCAAACCGTGAATAACGGCGTCGCACTTCAGCCGGGGGCAACCTGGCAGCTTCCGGTCGAAGAACTGACCAATTTCTCCCCAGCGACGATGCAGGGGCAATTGCTGTTTAGCGGTAAGCCGCCGCTGAATCTGGCGCGCTACATCCGCGAACTGAAAGCCTACCCTTACGGTTGCCTCGAGCAAACGGCGAGCGGGTTGTTCCCTTCTTTATATACCAACGCCGCGCAGCTGAAGGCGTTAGGTATCGCGGGTGATAGCGATGAAAAACGCCGTGCGGCAGTAGACATTGGTATTTCTCGTTTACTGCAAATGCAGCGTGATAACGGCGGTCTTGCGCTGTGGGATAAAAACGGATCGGAAGAGTACTGGCTGACCGCGTATGTGATGGATTTCCTCGTGCGAGCGAATGAACAGGGCTACAGCGTCCCGGCGGAGGTGATTAACCGGGGTAACGAGCGGCTGCTGCGCTATTTGCAGGATCCGGGCATGATGTCGATTCGCTATACCGACGACGCATCTGCAAGCCGATTTGCCGTACAGGCCTACGCCGCGCTGGTGCTGGCTCGTCAGCAGAAAGCCCCGCTCGGCGCGCTGCGTGAGATCTGGGAGCACCGTGCACAGGCCGCTTCCGGTTTACCGCTGTTGCAACTGGGGATCGCGCTGAAAAACATGGGCGATGCCAACCGCAGTGAACAGGCGTTGACCCTGGCGCTGAATACACCACGTCGCGACGCGCAGCAGTGGATGGCGGATTACGGCAGTCAGCTACGCGACAACGCGCTGATGCTGGCCTTGCTGGAAGAGAACAAACTCAAACCTGACGTGCAGAATACCTTGCTGAACACCTTGTCAGAACAGGCCTTTGGGCAGCGCTGGCTCTCTACTCAGGAAAATAATGCGCTGTTCCTTGCCGCGCGTACGTTACAGGACTTGCCAGGCACATGGCAGGCGCAAACGTCACTCTCTGAACAACCGTTAGCCGGGGAGAAATCACAGACGCGGAATCTGGATGCCGATGCGTTGTCTACGCTGAGCGTCACCAATACCGGTAATTTGCCACTGTGGCTGCGTCTGGATGTGAGCGGTTACCCGCAAACCTCACCGACGCCTGCCAGCAACGTTTTGCATATTGAGCGTCAAATCCTGGGGCTCGACGGAAACAGTAAATCGCTGGATTCTCTGCGCAGCGGCGAGCTGGTGCTGGTCTGGCTGGAGGTGAAAGCCAGCCAGAATGTACCGGATGCGCTGGTGGTCGATCTACTGCCAGCCGGCCTGGAGCTGGAAAACCAGAATCTGGCCAACGGCAGCGCCAGCCTGCAGGATAGCGGTAGCGAAGTAGCGAATCTGCTCAATCAGATGCAACAAGCGGATATCCAGCACGTTGAATTCCGTGACGATCGCTTTGTTGCCGCGGTGGCGGTCAATGAAGGACAACCGGTTACGCTGGTGTATCTGGCGCGGGCGGTAACGCCGGGGACCTACCAGGTTCCTGTCCCGCAGGTGGAATCAATGTATGTTCCGCAGTGGCGCGCGACCGGTGCGACAGAGGGACTTTTGATTGTCAGACCGTAAATGATGCGCGGGTTGGGTAAACGCGGCTGCTGGCTCTGGGTGGCAGCCGTTGCGCTATTGTTTCTGGCGGCGGTTTGGGCGGCAGATAAAATCTGGCCGCTGCCGCTGCACGAAGTCGATCCGGCACGGGTCGTGGTGGCGCATGATGGTACGCCGCTGTGGCGCTTCGCCGATGCGGACGGTATCTGGCGTTATCCGGTGGCTACTGATGAGGTATCGCCTCGCTACCTTGAGGCGTTAATTAACTACGAAGACCGCTGGTTCTGGAAACATCCCGGCGTCAATCCGTTTTCCGTGCTGCGCGCAGCGTGGCAGGACCTCTCCTCTGGGCGTGTGGTTTCGGGCGGCAGTACGCTCACCATGCAGGTAGCACGATTACTCGATCCCCATCCGCGAACCTTCGGCGGCAAGTTCCGCCAGCTCTGGCGCGCATTGCAGCTGGAATGGCACCTCTCCAAGCGCGACATCCTGACGCTGTATCTTAACCGTGCGCCATTTGGCGGTACGCTGCAGGGCGTGGGGGCGGCAAGCTGGGCCTATCTTGGCAAATCGCCCGCGCAATTGAGTTATTCCGATGCTGCGCTGCTGGCGGTGCTGCCCCAGGCGCCGAGTCGTCTGCGCCCGGACCGTTGGCCGGATCGCGCGCAAGCGGCGCGCAATAAAGTGCTCGAACGTATGGCGACGCAGGGCATTTGGCCTGCCAGACAGGTACAGGAGTCGCGCGAAGAACCGGTCTGGTTGGCGCCCAGACAAATGCCGCAGTTAGCGCCGTTATTCTCGCGCATGATGCTGGGAAAAAGCCGAAGCGATAAAATCGTGACCACCCTTGACGCCGGGTTGCAGCGCCAACTGGAAGAGCTGGCGCAAAACTGGAAGGGGCGCTTACCTGCACGCAGTTCGCTGGCGATGATTGTGGTCGATCACACCGATATGAGCGTGCGTGGCTGGGTGGGGTCGGTAGATATGAATGACGACTCCCGCTTTGGTCATGTGGATATGGTGAATGCGATCCGTTCGCCGGGCTCGGTGCTAAAGCCGTTTGTATATGGTCTGGCGCTGGATGACGGACTCATTCATCCTGCTTCGTTGTTGCAGGATGTACCTCGGCGAACCGGGGACTATCGACCAGGGAATTTTGACAGCGGTTTTCATGGACCGGTGAGTATGAGCGAAGCGCTGGTAAGGTCGTTGAATTTACCCGCCGTGCAGGTACTCGAAGCCTATGGCCCGAAGCGTTTTGCCGCATCGTTACGTAACGTTGGCTTACCGCTGTATCTGCCCGCAGGGGCAGCGCCGAATCTGTCGCTGATTTTAGGCGGCGCGGGGGCAAGGCTGGAAGATATAGCCGCAGCCTACAGCGCCTTTGCTCGGCAGGGAAAAGCGGGAAAACTGCGTCTGCAGCCGGGCGACCCACTGCTTGAACGTCCGTTGATGTCGGCGGGCGCGGCGTGGATTATTCGCCGTATTATGGCCGATGAAGCGCAACCGCTACCGGATAACGCTTTGAGCAGAGTGGTCCCGCTGGCGTGGAAAACGGGCACCAGCTATGGCTATCGCGATGCGTGGGCGATTGGTGTTAACGCTCGTTATGTGATCGGTATCTGGACTGGCAGACCAGACGGAACGCCAGTTGTGGGCCAGTTTGGATTTGCCAGTGCCGTGCCGCTGCTTAATCAGGTCAATAATCTTCTGCTCTCTCGCGGGACAAATCAGCCGGAAGATCCGCGTCCGGTATCCGTTAGCCGTGGCGTGGTGTGCTGGCCTGGTGGGCAATCTCTTGCGCCCGGTGACAGCAACTGTCGACGTCGTCTGGCAACCTGGCTACTGGACGGCAGCCAGCCGCCAACGTTGCTATTACCCGAGCAGGAGGGCGTGAGTGGCATTCGTTTCCCCGTCTGGCTGGACGAAGAAGGCAAACGTGTGGCGGCAGATTGCCCGCAGGCGCGCGAACAAACATTAATCGTCTGGCCTTTACCGCTGGAGTCATGGCTGCCGGAGTCAGAGCGCCGTAGGGCGAGATTACCGCCGGTTTCTGCCACGTGTCCGCCGCTGGGGCAGGACGATTCGCTGCCGTTGCAGTTGACAGGGGTGCGTGATGGCGCGATTGTGAGGCGTTTACCCGGTTCTGCACAAGCCTCATTGCCGGTACGAACCATCGGCGGGTCAGGTGAGCGCTGGTGGTTTCTTAATGGCGAAAGGCTGGATGAACGCGGACAACATCTTACGCTACGGCTGGCGACGAAAGGGGATTATCAACTGCTGGTGATGGATGACGCCGGGCAGGTGGCGACGGTGAGATTTTCGATGCAGTAGATCAGTTGGTGACTGTTTGTTGCTAAAATTCATCTTATTTTAAAGAAATGTTACCTTCATCAATAGTCAATTGCCGGGATGCTCTTTATAATCCGCGCCAGGTAAACCACAACAAAACATCTTTTTCAGAGGTAATCATGGCTATTGAACGTACTTTTTCCATCATCAAACCAAACGCGGTGGCAAAAAACGTTATTGGCAGCATCTTTGCGCGCTTTGAAGCAGCAGGGTTCAAAATTGTCGGTACTAAAATGCTGCACCTGACCGTTGAGCAGGCGCGCGGCTTCTATGCTGAGCATGACGGCAAGCCATTCTTTGACGGTCTGGTTGAATTCATGACTTCCGGTCCGATCGTTGTTTCTGTTCTGGAAAGCGAAAATGCCGTACAGCGTCACCGCGACCTGCTCGGCGCAACCAACCCGGCAAATGCGTTGGCGGGTACTCTGCGCGCAGACTACGCTGACAGCTTCACCGAGAACGGTACTCACGGTTCTGATTCCGTTGAATCTGCAGCGCGCGAAATCGCCTATTTCTTTGGTGAAGGCGAGGTTTGCCCGCGCACTCGCTGATAAGCTCGTCCTGTAGGCCGGATAAGCGTTTGCGCATCCGGCTCTGCTTTGCCTGATGGCGCCGCTGATGCGTCTTATCAGGCCTACGATCTTCCTTTACATATTATTTTCGCTAATGCTTCGTGCAAACGTGGCATCCCTGCGCCAGACTTTGTACAATGCAACGCCCCGGAAGAGCAGATCGCTTGCCGGGGCGTTTCTTTTTAACCCTCCACGGGCCATAACGTGTAACAACGAGGCCGGAAAAAATTATGTCTGAATTAGTTAACACCTCTGAAGTCGTCATTCCTGCGGTTCCAAATAAAAATGGAAAAATTAACCTGCTGGATCTGAACCGTCAGCAAATGCGCGAATTCTTCAAAGAGATGGGCGAAAAACCGTTTCGTGCCGATCAGGTCATGAAGTGGATGTACCACTATTGCAGCGATAACTTTGATGACATGACTGACATCAATAAGGTGCTGCGTAACAAGCTGAAAGAAGTGGCTGAAATTCGCGCCCCGGAAGTGGTGGAAGAGCAGCGTTCTTCTGACGGTACGATCAAATGGGCCATTGCAGTTGGCGATCAGCGCGTTGAAACGGTGTATATCCCGGAAGACGATCGCGCGACCCTGTGTGTTTCTTCACAGGTCGGTTGTGCATTAGAGTGTAAATTCTGCTCTACGGCGCAACAGGGCTTCAACCGTAACCTGCGGGTATCGGAGATCATTGGTCAGGTCTGGCGCGCGGCGAAAATCGTCGGGGCGGTGAAGGCTACGGGCGTGCGTCCTATTACCAACGTGGTAATGATGGGGATGGGCGAGCCGCTGCTCAACCTGACTAACGTGGTGCCGGCGATGGAAATCATGCTGGATGACTTCGGTTTCGGGCTGTCCAAGCGCCGCGTCACGCTCTCCACGTCAGGCGTGGTCCCTGCGCTGGATAAGCTGGGCGATATGATTGACGTCGCGCTGGCAATTTCTCTGCATGCGCCGAACGATGAAATTCGTGACGAAATTGTACCTATCAATAAAAAGTACAATATCGAAACATTCCTTGGTGCGGTTCGTCGTTATCTGGAGAAATCCAACGCTAACCAGGGACGTGTGACCATTGAGTATGTGATGTTAGATCACATCAATGATGGCACTGAACACGCGCATCAGTTGGCCGAGCTGCTGAAAGATACGCCGTGTAAAATTAACCTGATCCCGTGGAACCCGTTCCCGGGCGCGCCGTATGGTCGTAGCTCTAACAGCCGTATCGATCGTTTCTCCAAAGTGTTGATGAGCTATGGTTTTACTACCATCGTGCGTAAAACACGTGGCGATGACATCGATGCTGCCTGCGGTCAGCTGGCGGGCGACGTTATCGACCGTACCAAGCGTACTCTGCGTAAGCGTATGCAGGGCGACGCTATCGACATTAAGACCGTTTGATGTTGAGTGCACTACGGTACAATTCATGTACCGTAGTGTAATGTAAGCCATATGAGGTTTTTTGTTGTCGTCGTCAGGTCAATAATAACGGTGCGTTTTTGTCGACTTTAAGGCAGTATGTAACGGCGCAACAAGCGTTTAGCCCTCAGGCTTACGCTGTTTTGTCATTGATAGTCTGACCGTTTTATACTGTCTGACGAAGGTTAACTGACCAGATGTTTCGCGGTGTGGGTGAGCATTGTGGCTCGCCGGCATCAGAACCCAAATTTACGCAGCTGTAGCGAATGAATACTGAAGCCACGCACGACAAAAATGAAGCACTATCCACCGGCGTTCGTCTGCGCAATGCCCGTGAACAACTCGGATTCAGCCAGCAGGCAGTCGCGGAGCGACTTTGCCTGAAGGTCTCCACGGTACGCGATATTGAAGAAGATAAGGCGCCAGCCGATCTCGCTTCAACATTCCTGCGCGGGTACATCCGTTCTTATGCGCGTCTGGTGCATATTCCTGAAGAAGAACTGTTGCCAGGGCTGGAAAAACAGGCTCCGATTCGTCCTGCCAAAGTCGCGCCGATGCAGAGCTTCTCGCTCGGTAAGCGTCGTAAGAAACGCGACGGCTGGTTAATGACCTTTACCTGGCTGGTACTGTTTGTCGTTGTTGGGCTGACAGGCGCCTGGTGGTGGCAAAACCATAAAGCGCAGCAGGAAGAGATCACCACCATGGCCGATCAATCCTCCGCTGAGCTGAATGCCGGTAAAGAGGGTGCGCAGAACGTACCGTTAGATACCAGCGCCGCAGCGGGCCAGGAGGCGACTCCGGCACCGGACGATGGTGCAGTGGCGGACGCAGCGCCTACGGCAGATGCGGCGACCCCGGCACCTGCCGCTGATGCGCAGCAGAACGCCGTTGTGGCGCCTTCTCAGGCTAACGTCGATACCGCAACCGCAGCACCGCTGCCGACCGATCAGGCTGGCGTGACGACGCCAGCTGCCGATCCTAACGCGCTGGTGATGAACTTTACCGCCGATTGCTGGCTGGAAGTCACCGATGCGACCGGTAAAAAACTGTTCAGCGGGATGCAGCGTAAAGACGGCAATCTGAACCTGACCGGTCAGGCGCCGTACAAACTGAAAATTGGCGCTCCGGCGGCAGTGCAGATTCAGTTCCAGGGTAAACCTGTCGATCTGAGTCGTTTTATCAGAACTAACCAGGTTGCGCGTCTGACCGTTAATGCCGAACAATCACCGGCTCAGTAACAGACGGCAATGCGGGAGATTTTTTAATGCATAACCAGGCTCCAATTCAACGTAGAAAATCGACACGCATTTACGTTGGGAACGTGCCGATCGGCGATGGCGCGCCCATCGCCGTACAGTCGATGACCAATACGCGCACCACGGATGTGGAAGCGACGGTTAATCAGATCAAAGCGCTGGAACGCGTAGGCGCAGATATTGTTCGTGTCTCTGTACCGACAATGGATGCCGCAGAAGCGTTCAAGCTTATCAAACAGCAGGTTAACGTCCCGCTGGTTGCCGATATTCATTTCGACTATCGTATCGCGCTGAAGGTGGCGGAATACGGCGTTGATTGTCTGCGTATTAACCCTGGCAATATCGGTAATGAAGAGCGTATTCGCATGGTAGTGGACTGCGCTCGTGATAAAAATATTCCTATCCGCATCGGCGTCAACGCCGGATCGCTGGAAAAAGATCTGCAGGAAAAATACGGTGAACCTACGCCGCAGGCGCTGCTGGAATCCGCTATGCGCCACGTAGATCACCTCGATCGTCTGAACTTCGATCAATTCAAAGTCAGCGTTAAAGCGTCTGACGTTTTCCTCGCCGTTGAATCCTATCGCCTGCTGGCGAAACAGATCGATCAACCGCTGCATCTTGGGATCACCGAAGCCGGTGGCCTGCGTAGCGGTTCGGTGAAGTCCGCCATCGGCCTTGGCCTGCTGTTATCTGAAGGGATCGGCGACACGCTGCGTGTTTCTCTGGCGGCCGATCCGGTGGAAGAGATCAAAGTAGGCTTCGATATTCTGAAATCGTTGCGCATTCGCGCGCGCGGGATCAACTTCATCGCTTGCCCAACCTGTTCGCGACAGGAGTTTGACGTTATCGGTACGGTTAACGCGCTGGAGCAACGTCTGGAAGATATCATTACGCCAATGGACGTTTCGATCATTGGTTGCGTGGTAAACGGTCCTGGGGAAGCGCTGGTTTCTACGCTGGGCGTGACGGGCGGTAACAAGAAAAGCGGTCTGTATGAAGACGGCGTGCGTAAGGACAGAATCGATAACGACGACATGATTACGCAGCTTGAAACCCGCATTCGCGCTAAAGCAAGCATCCTGGACGAAGCGCGTCGTATCGACGTGCAGCAGCTTGAAAAATAACAACGTGATGGGAAGCGGCGTGCTTCCCGTGTATGATTGAACCCGCATGGCGCCCGTATTGTTCGGGTTAGCGCTGAGGGTTCATTTTTATATTCATAAAGAGAATAAACGTGGCAAAAAACATTCAAGCCATTCGCGGCATGAACGATTATCTGCCTGGCGAAACCGCCATCTGGCAGCGCATTGAAGGCACTCTCAAAAACGTGCTCGGTAGCTACGGTTACAGTGAAATCCGCTTGCCGATTGTAGAGCAGACCCCGTTATTCAAACGCGCGATCGGTGAAGTCACCGACGTGGTTGAAAAAGAGATGTATACCTTTGAGGACCGTAATGGCGACAGCCTGACGTTGCGTCCTGAAGGGACTGCGGGCTGCGTACGCGCCGGCATCGAACATGGTCTCCTGTACAATCAGGAACAGCGTCTGTGGTATATCGGGCCGATGTTCCGCCACGAACGTCCGCAGAAGGGACGCTATCGTCAATTCCATCAGTTGGGTGTCGAAGTGTTTGGCCTGCAAGGCCCGGATATCGATGCGGAACTGATCATGCTGACTGCTCGCTGGTGGCGCGCGCTGGGTATTTCTCAGCATGTCAGCCTGGAGCTGAACTCAATCGGTTCGCTTGAAGCCCGCGCAAACTACCGTGATGCGCTGGTCGCCTACCTGGAACTGCACAAAGAGAAACTGGACGAAGACTGCAAGCGTCGTATGTACACCAACCCGCTGCGCGTTCTCGACTCCAAAAACCCGGAAGTACAGGCGCTGCTCAACGACGCGCCTGCACTCGGCGACTATCTGGATGACGACTCTCGCGAGCACTTCGCGGGTCTGTGCAAACTGCTGGAGTCCGCAGGTATTGCCTATACCGTCAATCAGCGCCTGGTTCGTGGTCTTGATTACTACAACCGCACCGTATTTGAGTGGGTCACCAGTAGCCTGGGCTCTCAGGGTACCGTGTGCGCCGGTGGGCGTTACGACGGTCTGGTTGAGCAACTTGGCGGTCGTGCAACCCCGGCCGTGGGCTTTGCCATGGGTCTGGAACGTCTTGTTTTGTTAGTTCAGGCAGTTAATCCGGAATTTATTGCCTCCCCTGTTGTCGATATATACCTGGTCGCTTCGGGGACGGACACGCAGTCGGCGGCAATGCGGCTTGCAGAACGTCTGCGCGATGAAGTTCCAGGTGTGAAACTAATGACCAACCACGGCGGCGGCAACTTTAAGAAACAGTTTGCCCGCGCCGATAAGTGGGGCGCCCGCGTTGCACTGGTACTGGGCGAGTCCGAAGTGGCTGACGGTACTGTTGTAGTGAAGGATTTGCGCTCTGGTGAGCAAACGGCAGTAGCGCAGGATAGCGTTGCCGCGCATTTGCGCACTCTACTGGGCTAAGGAGAAGGACAGCGTGGAAATTTACGAGAACGAAAACGACCAGGTTGATGCGGTAAAACGCTTCTTTGCTGAAAATGGCAAAGCGCTGGCTGTTGGGATCATTTTAGGGGTTGGCGCGCTGGTTGGCTGGCGTTACTGGACCAGCCATCAGACGGAGTCCGCACGCTCTGCTTCCCTGGCGTATCAAAATACGGTGACTGCGGTTAGCGCGGGTAAACCGGACAGTCTTCCTGCTGCAGAGAAATTTGCCGCAGAAAACAAAAATACCTACGGCGCGTTAGCTTCTCTGGAACTGGCGCAGCAGTTTGTTGACCAAAATGAACTTGAGAAAGCCGCAAGCCAACTGCAACAAGGCTTAGCTGCAACCAGCGATGAAAACCTCAAAGCGGTGATCAACCTGCGTCTGGCTCGTGTTCAGGTTCAGCTTAAACAAGCCGATACCGCGCTGAAAACGCTCGACACCATTAAAGGTGAAGGCTGGACGGCCATTGTTGCCGATCTGCGCGGTGAAGCGTTGCTGAGCAAAGGCGACAAACAAGGTGCGCGTAGCGCATGGGAAGCGGGCGTGAAAAGCGATGCCTCTCCTGCTCTGAGCGAAATGATGCAGATGAAAATCAATAATTTGTCCATCTGAGAGGGACCCGATGCAATTGCGTAAATTACTTCTGCCAGGGCTGCTTTCCGTTACCCTATTGAGCGGCTGTTCACTGTTTAGTGGCGAAGAAGATGTCGTTAAGATGTCCCCATTACCGGTGGTTGAGAACCAGTTTACTCCGTCTACGGACTGGAGCACCTCCGTAGGCAACGGTATTGGTGATTTCTATTCCAATCTTCATCCTGCGCTGGCGGATAACGTTGTCTATGCAGCCGATCGCGCCGGTGTCGTTAAGGCGTTGAATGCGGACGACGGCAAAGAAGTCTGGTCTGTTAATCTGGGTGAGAAAGACGGCTGGTTCTCCCGCGCATCTGCACAGCTTTCTGGCGGTGTAACCGTGTCCGGCGGACATGTTTACATTGGCAGCGAAAAAGCACAGGTTTATGCGTTGAATACCAGCGACGGGACCACTGCGTGGCAGACGAAAGTTGCCGGTGAAGCGCTGTCTCGCCCTGTTGTGAGCGATGGCGTGGTATTAATCCACACCAGCAACGGTCAGTTGCAGGCCTTGAACGAAGCTGATGGTGCTATCAAATGGACCGTTAACCTCGACATGCCTTCTCTGTCACTGCGCGGCGAATCTGCCCCAGCGACCGCCTTTGGCGCAGCTATTGTCGGCGGTGATAACGGTCGCGTGAGCGCAGTGCTGATGCAGCAGGGCCAGATGATTTGGCAGCAACGTATTTCTCAGGCGACAGGTCCAACGGAAATCGATCGTCTCAGTGACGTTGATACCACGCCGGTTATCGTCAATGGCGTTGTTTATGCGCTGGCTTATAATGGTAACCTGACGGCGCTGGATCTGCGCAGCGGCCAGATTATGTGGAAACGTGAACTGGGCTCGGTGAATGATTTTATCGTCGACGGCAACCGTATCTACCTGGTTGACCAGAACGACCGCGTACTGGCACTGACCACCGACGGCGGCGTGACGCTGTGGACGCAAAGCGATCTGCTGCACCGTCTGCTGACGTCCCCGGTATTGTATAATGGCAATCTGGTCGTCGGTGATAGCGAAGGCTACCTGCACTGGATTAACGTTGACGATGGCCGTTTTGTTGCCCAGCAGAAAGTTGACAGCTCTGGTTTCCTGACCGAGCCGGTCTCTGCTGATGGTAAACTGCTGATCCAGGCGAAAGACGGTACGCTGTACTCTATTACGCGTTAATCGTCCCGGCCGCTCGCTTTGAAAAACGGCTCCTGGTGCAGGGGCCGTTTTACTGTTTTTAACAACGGCGCAAAATGTGCCCGTTGTCTGATGATTTTTTAAATGAGGCTTTAAACATGGTACCTGTGGTCGCGCTTGTCGGGCGCCCTAACGTTGGCAAATCCACGTTATTTAACCGTCTAACTCGCACCCGAGATGCGCTGGTTGCGGATTTCCCGGGTCTGACTCGTGACCGTAAGTACGGTCGTGCGGAAATTGAAGGCCGCGAGTTTATCTGTATTGATACCGGCGGTATTGATGGCACCGAAGACGGTGTTGAAACTCGTATGGCGGAACAGTCGCTGTTGGCTATTGAAGAAGCGGACGTTGTGCTGTTCATGGTGGATGCGCGTGCTGGCCTGATGCCTGCGGATGAAGCTATTGCGAAACATCTGCGTTCTCGCCAGAAACCGACGTTCCTGGTCGCCAACAAAACTGACGGACTCGATCCTGACCAGGCGGTTGTCGATTTCTACTCGTTGGGTCTGGGGGAAATTTATCCGATCGCGGCATCCCATGGCCGTGGCGTCCTCAGCCTGCTGGAGCATGTTCTGCTGCCGTGGATGGATGACGTTGCCCCTCAGGAAGACGTGGATGAAGACGCAGAATATTGGGCGCAACTGGAAGCCGAAGAAAACGGCGAAGAAGAGCCTGAGGACGACTTCAACCCGCAGGATCTGCCGATCAAACTGGCGATTGTGGGTCGACCGAACGTAGGTAAGTCCACGCTTACTAACCGTATTCTCGGCGAAGACCGCGTAGTGGTTTACGACATGCCTGGGACGACGCGTGACAGTATTTATATTCCGATGCAGCGCGATGAGCGCGAATATGTGCTCATCGATACCGCGGGCGTGCGTAAGCGCGGCAAAATTACCGAAGCGGTAGAAAAATTCTCCGTTATCAAAACGCTGCAGGCGATTGAAGATGCCAACGTGGTGATGCTGGTGATTGACGCGCGCGAAGGTATTTCCGATCAGGACCTGTCACTGCTGGGCTTTATCCTCAATAGTGGGCGCTCACTTGTTATCGTGGTCAACAAGTGGGATGGCCTGACGCAGGAAGTGAAAGAGCAGGTCAAAGAGACGCTGGACTTCCGTCTGGGCTTTATTGATTTTGCGCGCGTACACTTTATCTCTGCGCTGCACGGCAGCGGTGTGGGGAATCTGTTTGAATCGGTCCGCGAAGCGTATGACAGCTCCACCCGTCGCGTCAGCACCGCGATGCTGACGCGCATCATGACTATGGCGGTAGAAGATCATCAGCCGCCGCTGGTCCGTGGTCGTCGTGTGAAGCTGAAATATGCTCACGCCGGTGGTTATAACCCGCCAATCGTGGTGATCCACGGTAACCAGGTCAAAGACCTGCCGGATTCCTACAAACGCTATCTGATGAACTATTTCCGTAAATCTTTGGACGTGATGGGCACGCCGATCCGTATTCAGTTCAAAGAGGGGGAAAACCCGTTTGCGAACAAACGCAATACGCTGACCCCGACTCAGATGCGTAAGCGTAAGCGTTTGATTAAGCACATTAAAAAAAGCAAGTAACCGTTGCTGATGCTGATAAAAACCCGCGCCTGTCGCGGGTTTTTTTTCGCTAATCCATCGCCTGCCTCAACCCGTGCGATGTCAATTACTATTCGTTTTTTACCAAGTTTAAATCTAAGAAAGTAGACATTTGTCGAGTTTTCATCTTAAAGTCCGGGGGCTGGTACTAGACAAAACTAGCCTTAGGTTATCAAATGGTTAAATAACTTTTCGCCGCATGTAAAAAATCGGTCAGATACGTAACTGGCTGGCGTACATCGCGGTGTTTATACGCACGACGACATAACTTTCGGGAGAATTATGCAATCCTCTGTTAATCAAAAAGAAAGCCGAACTTTCTTCGGCCATCCTTATCCGCTCGGCTCGCTGTTTTTCACAGAGATGTGGGAGCGCTTCTCGTTTTATGGCATTCGCCCGTTACTGATCCTGTTTATGGCGGCAACCGTCTATGACGGCGGCATGGGGCTGGCTCGTGAAAACGCCTCGGCGATTGTGGGTATCTTTGCCGGTACGATGTATCTTGCCGCACTGCCGGGTGGCTGGCTGGCGGATAACTGGCTCGGCCAACAGAAAGCGGTGTGGTACGGTTCCATTCTGATTGCGCTCGGCCACCTGTCGATTGCGCTCTCGGCCATTATGGGTAACAACCTGTTCTTTATCGGCCTGATGTTTATCGTGCTCGGTTCCGGTCTGTTCAAGACCTGTATTTCGGTCATGGTTGGCACGCTGTATAAAAAAGGCGATGCGCGTCGCGACGGCGGGTTCTCGCTGTTCTACATGGGCATCAACATGGGGTCGTTTATCGCGCCGCTGATCTCCGGTTGGCTGATTAAAACCCACGGCTGGCACTGGGGCTTTGGCATCGGTGGTATCGGAATGTTGGTGGCGCTGATCATTTTCCGCGTATTTGCCGTTCCATCGATGAAACGCTACGACAGCGAGGTGGGACTCGACTCCACCTGGAACAGCCCGGTTGTGAAACGTAACTGCGTGGGCGCGTGGCTGCTGGCGCTGGCCGTCGGTGTGGCAGTTATTGTTACGCTGATTGCGCAGGGCGTGATTGTCATTAATCCGGTCGCGGTTGCCAGCATGCTGGTATACGTGATTGCCGCCTCCGTTGCACTCTACTTTATCTACCTGTTCATCTTTGCCGGTCTGAACCGCAAAGAGCGCGCCAGACTGCTGGTCTGCTTTATCCTGCTGGTTTCCGCCGCGTTCTTCTGGTCCGCGTTTGAGCAGAAACCGACCTCGTTCAACCTGTTTGCCAACGACTACACTAACCGTATGATCGGTGATTTTGAAATCCCGGCGGTGTGGTTCCAGTCGATAAACGCGCTGTTTATCATCCTGCTGGCGCCGGTATTTAGCTGGGCATGGCCGAAACTGGCGAGCATGAACATTCGCCCGAGCAGCATTACCAAGTTCGTTATTGGCATTCTCTGCGCGGCGGCAGGCTTTGGCCTGATGATGCTGGCGGCGCAAAACGTTCTCAGTAACGGCGGTGCAGGCGTTTCTCCATTCTGGCTGGTGGGCAGCATCCTGATGCTGACGCTTGGTGAGCTGTGCCTGAGTCCGATCGGTCTGGCGACAATGACGCTGCTGGCTCCGGAAAGAATGCGTGGGCAGATGATGGGCCTGTGGTTCTGCGCCAGTGCGCTGGGTAACCTGGCCGCAGGTTTGATTGGCGGCCATGTGAAGGCTGACCAACTGGATATGCTGCCGGATCTCTTCGCTCGCTGCTCGATTGCGCTGCTGATCTGCGCCGCGGTACTGATCGTCCTCATTGTTCCGATTCGTCGCATGCTGGAGAATACGCAATCTAAACCGGCAACTAGCGCCTGATAACACCTCGATTGTGCCGGGGCAGACGTTATGTCCCGGCCATTCAATTTTTGAGGTGAGAACATGTTGTTAGGGTTTGTTGGGCTTGGCGCAGTTGTTGAAACGGCATACTTGCCCGCATTACGTCATATGTTCGGTGATTCACTCCGCTGCGTGGGTTTTGATGTCCAACCCGTAAAGCAGTTTGCAGACGTGGCACGCTGCGCGTCACTCGCTGAACTTCTTGCCACACCGCTTGATACCCTGTTTATCACCACCGCATCCCTGCACCACCTTGATGTGCTTGAACAGGCGCTGGCCGCGCCCATTGCACGTATCGTGGTCGAAAAGCCTATTGTCGCCACGCTTTCCCAAATTGAAAAACTGAAAATGCTGCTGGCTCAACCCGGTGCTGCCGACCGCGTGCTGGCGCTCGACCACTGGATGGCGCGCAATGGCGCAATGCGGCTGGCGTTGGGTAAACTCGGCGCGCAGTGGCAGGGCGATAATCCACAACCGGCACTGGTCTCTCACTTTTCGGACGTTGTTAAAATCGAAGGCTTCTTACAGGAACCGAGCGGGTTTAACGCTGCTGGTGAACCCATCGCGCTCAACTTTGCCACCGGTGAGCCGGATACGCGTGAACTCCGTCATCCGGACGGTGTGATTCTGGACATTGGCACGCATGTACTGGCAATGCTGCGTGAAACAGCGCGTTATCTGGGCGGCAATGACAGCATGAGCTTGCAGGTGATGAGCGCTAAAGACCGTCTGGGACGCGATATCGTAGAAGGCGACCTGACCACGGCGGAAGGAGAGGCACATCTGCAGGGACAGATTAGCGGTATACCGCTGGATATCTGGCTGAATAAATACGCAGGGCCTGCTGGTGGACAAAAAGGCCTGCGCCTTTATCTGCGCGACGGCCGTATCATCAGCCATGACCGTCGAGGTGCCGAGGATGTGCTCGAACTGATTGAGGGTAATGTTGTGCGATGCTGGCGCCTTCCCGGTAGCATTTATGCCCATTGTCTGGCGGAGCATATTCTGGGCGAGCACAGTCTGTTTGAACGCAGCCCACAGGAAGTGAGTCGCACGACGCAGCGCAGGCTGGAGGAAGTGGAGTACCTGTTAACGTTACAGCAGTTACGCGGGCGGCATTAAACGCAGCGTGATAAACTCTACGCAGTAATGGATCCCTGTACTGGAGTCGCTATGTCTATTATTTGCCCGGATTGTCATGCAGAACTGGAGCCGCAAAACGGTATGGCACACTGTGATAACTGTAATAAAGATATTCAGTTAGAAGCGCACTGTCCGGAGTGTAATCAGCCGCTGCAGGTGCTCAAAGCCTGTGGCGCAGTCGATTATTTCTGCCAGCACGGTCATGGCCTTATTTCAAAAAAACGTGTTATCTATTCTATTAGTAATTAATTATATTAGTTGTTCTATTTAGTTGAAATAAACATACGAAAGAGAATATTAATTCTCTTTCGATATCTATTAAACAAATAAGTAACGCGTAATTCAAATGAATACCTGTTTTTAGGAATATATTTAGGTGGCTAAATTATAGTTTGGTCTAGATCGTAGATATAATCTTTCTGTGTGAGGAAAGCTTTAACACAGGGATAATCTATGGTGTCAGGAGCACGCTTATTCTTTTTATTATTGGTGTCTGGCGTGGTAAGCGCTGAGGCCGATATAAGCGTCCCTGTCTCTGAAAATAATATTACCCTCTCCGCACTACCCGATCTGGCCAGTGATGCCGCAGAAAAAGAAGAACAAGAAAATAAGGGGCAATCATTTAAAGAAAAAGGCGCTGATTACATTACCAACTCAGCGACGCAGGGATTTGAAAATCTGACGCCGGAAGCGCTGGAATCCCAGGCGCGTAGCTATCTGCAAAACCAAATCACTTCATCAGCACAGTCATACCTTGAGGGCGCAATGTCGCCTTATGGCAAGGTGCGTACCAGTCTCTCCGTGGGCGAAGGGGGAGACCTTGAAGGTAGTTCGCTGGATTATTTTGTTCCCTGGTATGACAACGAAAGTACCGTACTCTTTAGTCAATTCTCCGCCCAACGTAAAGAAGAGCGTACTATTGGTAATTTAGGCTTCGGTGTACGCCAGAATATCGCGAGCTGGCTGCTGGGCGGTAACCTGTTTTATGACTATGACTTCACCCGTGGACACCGCCGCTTAGGTCTGGGGACCGAAGCCTGGACTGATTATTTAAAACTTTCCGGAAATTATTACCATCCTCTTTCCGACTGGAAAGATTCTGCAGATTTTGATTTTTACGAGGAGCGCCCGGCGCGCGGTTGGGATATTAGGGCAGAAAGCTGGCTGCCATTTTATCCGCAGTTGGGCGGCAAAGTCATTTATGAGCAGTACTATGGCGACGAGGTGGCGTTATTTGGCACCGATAATTTACAAAAAAATCCGCATGCCGTGACCGTAGGTCTCAACTATACGCCTGTACCTATGGTGACGTTGGGGGCGGACTATAAAGCCGGAACCGGGGACAACACCGATCTCAACGTCAATGCCACGGTCACATATCAGCTTGGTACCCCGCTGGCAGCACAGCTCGACCCGGAAAACGTCAAAGCACAGCATTCGCTGATGGGCAGTCGTCATGATTTTGTAGAGCGTAACAACTTCATCGTTCTGGAATACCGTGAGAAAGATCCGTTAGACGTCGCACTTTGGCTGAAGGCCGATTCAACCAATGAGCACCCTGAATGCGTGATTGAAGACACGCCTGAAGCTGCGGTTGGTCTGGAAAAATGCAAGTGGACCGTCAATGCGATGATTAATCACCATTACAAGATTATTTCTGCCTCCTGGCAGGCGAAAAATAATGCCAGCCGGACGTTAGTGATGCCGGTGATAAAAGCGGATGCCTTGACCGAGGGAAATAATAATCGCTGGAATTTAGTGCTGCCGGCGTGGGTGAATGCTGATACCGACGACCAGAGAACGGCAATGAACACCTGGAAGGTGCGCATGACGCTGGAGGATGAAAAGGGCAATAAGCAGAACTCCGGCGTGGTGGAAATTACCGTCCAGCAGGATCGTAAAATCGAGCTGATCGTCGATAACATCGCTGATGCCGATCGTAGCGATCACAGTCATGGCGCCAGCGCGCAGGCCGATGGTGTGGACGGTGTAGTAATGGACTTGCTGCTGACCGATTCCTGGGGCGACACCACCGATCGCAACGGTGATGAACTGGTCGATGAGGCCATGACGCCTGAGCTGTACGACAGCAATGATAAAAAAGTTACGCTAGCGGCGACGCCATGTACCACGGAAACCCCCTGTGTATTCATTGCCAGCCGAGATAAAGCAGCGGGAACCGTTACGCTCTCCAGCACGCTTCCCGGCACTTTCCGCTGGAAGGCTAAAGAGGATGCTTACGGCGACAGCAACTATGTCGACATTACCTTTGTTGGTGAATCGCTTTCAGCGCTGAACCCCCTCATCTATCAATCGAAAACTTCCAGCCCAGTCAATCTGATCGACAAAGAAGATAAGCACCCTGTTGTGAATAACACCTATCGATTCCGGCTTTGGCGCGATGCTAACAGTGATGGCGTGTTCCAGATGTCGGAACAGCTTACAGAAGAAGAGATGGCCCAGTATGACTACCAATGGGAGTTTACCGGGCAGAGTACCAACGGGCATACCGGGGCGCAAACGAACACCAGCAATGAGGACCTGGTTCTGCCAGCCAGCAATAAAGAAGCGGCGCAGAAGTTTGGCGCCGACGAGCAGGATGGCGTGCAGGGGTATGGATTACGTGTGGCCTACAACCAGAAATAGCGTCGGCGCGAGTCGCTGAATTTTAAAGAAAAGGAGAGTCTTAATGCAGGCATTGTTAAAACGGCGGCTGAGTAAGGTCGCACTGGCGCTGGTGGTGGCAGGCTACTGCTCAATTCCATCGGCGATAGCAGCGAAAGAAGGAAAACTGCAAGGTGCCGGTTCCGATACGTGGCAGTTCAGCGGCAATACCGGCACGATTCAGGGGACGGTACCGTGGATCACCCGCTCGGCGGAAAAAGTCGCGGAAGCAGATAAAAACCACGTAACGGTTAGCATTGACCGGGGTGAGCGTGTCGTCAACGGCGAGGGTGATAAGCAGTTCCATATTGGCGATAAGGTCACGGTAAACTGGGCGATTGGCGATGAGCAGGGCGATCTCGATGTCAGCAATACCGCAACCAAAGCCACGGTGGTCTGGATTCGTTCGAAACAACAGGATGGTTCTGAAGCTACCGTGATAAGCGGTAGTGCCGGGAAGGACTCCTATACCCTCCAGGAATCGGATGCAGACTATTACATTGGTATTCGCATCACGCCAACGACGACTACCGGTGACCCCAACGTTGCTGAACTCTTGACGTTAAACGATCTTTCTACTGGCTCGGGTGGTGGTGCGGATGATGATGACATCCCGGAAGGTCCGGTGGTGGATGATTCTATTGCCGTGGCTATCTACGACTCTGAGAATGCCTCTGTCAACCTGCTGAAAAACAGCAGTACCAAGCTGCATACCGGTCACACCTACGTTGCTCAGTTGTGGAAAGATGCCAACAAAAACGGCACTTACGACACGGGGGAACTGGTGGTTACCAATCAGTACGACTATCAGTGGGTCTTTACAGGCACCAGTTTGCAACTGGGAACGGCGGGAGGCGACTCTTCGGTTCAGAACGGCGATTTGCTTATTCCAGAGACCAATGCCGAAGCCAGAACCTCGATCTTCCCGAACGCAGGCGACGATGGCGTTCAGGGGTATGGCCTGTCGATCAAGTACAAGAACAAATAATTCGCACCGTACGTCGCTCTCCAGGGGAGCGGCGTTTTCCGTGCGCTTTTCTTAGCAGGACGCTAAGCAAAGCGTGTTGAAAATCCAATTATCAGACAGGCGTTAGGATGGGATATGTCCGGTAACCTGAAATCACTGCATCGTTTCCTGCTGCCGCTGTTATTTATCAGCGGCTTGTCTGCAAATGCCACAAATTTGAGTCATACATGGCAGGAGCCTGTCGGCGTTACGTCGGCGATTAACGGTACGAAACCGCAGGCCGACAGTGTCGCCATTCCGGTGTATCAGGGAAGCGTGCAACTTAGTGTGGATCAAGCCAATGCCGTGGCGAATACCGCGAGGCCAAACCAGTTCAGTACCGATGACAGCGGCAGCGCACTGATCCTCAGTAACCCGCACGACACCGAAGGTGACATTTTTGCCGAGCCGCCGCTGGTCTGGCAAAGCGATCGTGCGCCGGGTGTCTCTCTGGTATGGGCTGATGCCGCCACGCCCGACGAGCCGCTCAGTCCACAACCGTCCGCGAATCTCAGCTTCTGCGCGCAAAATATGGCGGGGCGTCATCTGGTGGTCTGGCCGCAGCTTGATACCACAACGGAGATACCACCACTCTGGCTGCTGACTCGTACCGGTGTCCCCTATAACAATGCGGTGACGTTACTCGAGCAAAAATTTGCAGTAGATATCGCCGCGGCTGCGGGCAAACCGGTGGCGGTGAGCGCAGACCATTTCAATGAAACGCTAAAGGCGGCAAAGGGTAAAGCTGGCGATAGCATCACTCTGACTGTGAGCACTAGGACCTGTGATGGTGAACCTGCGGCGAATACGGCTTTTATCATTACCCGAAGTGATGCTTTCAACCGACAAAATGCGGTCAACAACACCAATCCTGTACATGTAGGAGATACTGAACTCACCACGATCGCCACCGAATTTCACGGCACAACCGATGCCAGTGGCAATGCTACGGTGACGGTCACCCAGGACAATAGCCCTGGCGTAAAAACCACGCTAACGGTAAAAGCCGTAGGAGCGACATCGCTTGCCGATAGCGTAGATGTTATTTTCACCACTCTCAGCAGCCCGGACAGCGATAAAGCGGCGATGTGGGGTCATATGGCGGAAAGCTCCAGCGCTGAGGTGGAAGGTGAAACCTACACCTTTACCCGACCCGCGCTCGCCGCTGAGGTGGAGGGTGAAAGTACGACGGTGAATGCCGATAATGAAAGCTGGGCGCTGTTTAACTGGAAAGGGGCGGATGAGCACTGTGACATTCTGCCGGATGCGCGCCAGCTTATCGGGTTAAAAACTGCACGAGGCGACCTGGCGACTACTCTTGGCTGGCCTGTCGCCGGGGACGATGAATACTGGTCCGCCACGGAAAGTTCGCTGAGCATGTACCATTATGGCGTCAATATGCGCTCCAGCAGCGTGGTGCAGGAAGCGGATACGGTGAACTCCCTGGTCAGTTGCGTAGATAAGGCCGCACCGGCGGTAAAGCCAAAGCTGGTGCTGAGTACAGACAGCTACGACAGTAGCCTGAGCGCCGCGAGGGTAAAGGTAGGGGAGGCGGTCATGATGCAAATCACGGTAACCGACGAACTCACCGGCAAGCCGCTGCCGTATCGCTATTTCAATCTGTACCTTGGCAACGAGCAGGCACGCAATACCGCTTACTATTCCGCCAGTTGGGAGGATCATCCGGTTACCATTGCAGGTGAAGGCCTGATGGCCGGTGATACCCATCACTATCAGGGCGTTACCGACGCGAACGGTCAGGCTTCGCTGGAGATCAAACATGATTCAGGTACTGGCGTCTTAACGCCGTTGCGCGTGGTGCTGTTTGACGGCAGCACGCAGGCAACGCAAAACGTGATCTTTACCGTTCTCACCAGTCCGGATGTCAGCGCGGCAAACATGTGGGGGCATATGCAGGGCGTAGTGGAGGCGGGCAATTTGTATAAGCGTCCGCTGCTGGCAGCAGAAGCCACGCACAAAACGGGCTCCACGCAGGAAAACAATGAAAACTGGGCGACGTTCAACTCCGTTACGGCGGGTGAAAACCAGTGCGGCAGTGGACAGGTGCCAGGGCAACTGTCGCTGGACTCGCTCTATAATGCGCATCCTGATAACGAGATGCAAAGCGAGCACGGCTGGCCAACCGCCAGCCACAGCTATCTGGCGGCGGACACCAGCGACGAGCAGACGGCGCACGTCAATCTGGCTACCGGTGCTGACGATTTGTTCAGCGGTAGTGAGCCGAACTATCTCTCCTGCTCGGGCAATGAGTTAGTCACTCAACTTGACGTGGCGATGAACGGCGATTTTGCCCTGCGCCAGACGACAGCCAAAGTGGGCGAGCAGATAACACTGACGGTGCGCTCAATTAATGCGCTCAACGGGCTTACGGTCCCCAACGCGGCGTTTACAGTTACCATGGCTTATGGGCGCAATCGCGATAACGTCACCACCGGCTTTACTGATGCCACCGACGGTGCGCTTGTTATAGCGGGTACGGCATACGGTCCTTCTCAGGCGTCGATGACGTATCAGGGCACTACCGATAGTCAGGGGAGTGCCACCCTGACTATCGAACAACCGCAGGGCGTTGGACTGCAGACTCAGCTCTCTATTGTGCCGATGAACTCACTCATCTCCACGCCGCTCAGCCGCAGCGTGAAATTTACCGTCCCCACCAGCCCGGATACCGCTCAGGCATCGATGTGGGGACATATGCCCGATACCCTGACGGTGGGTGATGCGGTATTTGAGCGTCCAAAGCTTGCGGCAGAGGTTAGCGCTACCCGCACCCAGAAGGAAGCGAACGAAAGCTGGGCGCGCGTCACTCATAGCGATGCGGTGAGTAATACGGACGTCGGCGGCTGTGCGGTCAACCGATTGCCGCGTATCGATCAGCTTAAGGCGTTGTATGACGCCAACAGCGGTGGGGCGATTCACAACACCCACGGCTGGCCAACCCTGATTAACTATTGGTCTTCGACGTTTGCCACAGCGACGTCGTGGAAACTCATCGCGCTTTCCAGCGGCAGCGAGTTTTCCAGTAACAATGCATCGGATTATGTCACCTGCCTTGCCAGCGACAATCCGGTAGCCGCTTCTATTACTATCGAACCGGTCGATTCGTCGCTGTGGTATGAGGGTAATAACGAACATGCGCTAAAGGTGAAAAAGGGCGATACGTTACAGCTGAAGGTCACGGTGAAAGATGCCAGCGGCACGCCGATCCCTGATGCACCGTTTGTACTGTCGCGCGGTGATGGTTATACCCGGCAGAACGATAAGCATATTGCGGGCAGCGGCGACGGTATCGTTTCTCCGGTCGTGATCGACGGAAACTCAATCAACGATACGGCAACCAAAGTGGGCGGCCTGACGGGAGCCGATGGCAGTAAAATCATCAACGTCACCCGCCCGGATACGCATGGCACCAAAGTGGCGGTTACCGCAGCGCTATATCAAAACGCCAGTGTCAGCGCCAGCGTTGACACGATATTCACCGTCGTCACCAGCCCCGACAGTAATAAAGCCAAAATGTGGGGCCATATGCCAGAAACGGTGTCAGCAGCTAATGGCAAAGTATTTAAGCGACCACAACTGGTCACAGAAATTGCCAGCGGGATTGCCGTTGGCAACAACACAGAAAACAATGAAATCTGGGCCACTGTTGATTTTGAGGGGATAAAGAACGCCTGCGGGGTGGGATTTGTGCCCGCGCTGGCCGACCTGCAGTCGTTGTACGCAGCCTTCCCTGGCGGAGCCATCAATACTCAGCAGGGCTGGTCTGTCGAAGGGAAAAACTACCAGAACAGCACTGCTGATATCAGCCGCTCAACGGAAAACCGTTATGTGAAATCGCTCGATCTGGGCGATGGCAACATAAGCTCAATGTTATGGAATGAAAAACTCTATTTCTCCTGCTTGCAAACAGCGCAGAAAGTGGCAACCAGGCTCACGCTGACATCCTCGCTATACCATGCCGACGACGGTTTTGCTAAAGCCAAAGTTGGCGAAACTATCCCAGTAGTGATTACCACTCTGGATGATGAGGGGAATCCGGTTGGCAATACGCCGGTTATCTTTAAACGCGGTGATAGCATCGGGCGTAAGTACCAGGTGGTAAACACCTCCACTGCGGCTGCGATACAAATTAATCATAGCGAGAGTCGTAGCAGTGGCGTTGAGTATTACTCCGCGACCAATGAGAACGGAACGCTGACGCTGGACATTAACCAGGACAGTGGCGCAGGCTTTAAAACGCCGCTGCTGGCGTCGCTTGAGCATACCAGTTCTGCAACAGAGCAGACGCTGCCGGTCGTCTTTAGCGTAGTGACCAGTCCGGATACAGAGAAAGCGAGCTACTGGGGGCACATGGCGGAAACACTCACCGATCGTGATGGCGTCGTGTATAAGCGCCCGCTGTTATCCAGTGAGTTTAGCAACATGCCGGGGAAAACGGTGATTATCACCAACGGCAGCTACGATACGGGCGAAACCTGGGGCATGATCACCGTCAGCGATGCCTGGAATGGGGGGGGCGGCGGCTGTGGGCGTAACTTTCTGCCGACTGCCAGTAATCTTCAGGCGCTCTACGCCACCTGGCCCGACGGGGCGATGCACAGCCGTAACGGCTGGCCAATGAGCAGTGCGGGAAATGTCAGTGCCAGCCAGTACTGGTGGGCGGGAGATTACGCTCTGCCGTCAACGGCTGGGGGGGCTGCAGATTACATGTTCGTTAACCTGCTGAGTAGCGGCGATGTCACCCCGACAACCAGTACCTCGATTCACCACATGCAGACTTGTCTTGTTTCACCCCGGGATACGGCTGGTAGCCTGACGCTTACATTTGCCGGACAGGATGAAACAACCGGGATCGCTAAGGTGAAAAAAGGCGAGCAAATCGCCGCCACCGTGACGGTAAAAAATACGGCCGGCCAGCCGATGGCTAACGCGTTGGTGAAATTGAGCCGCAGCGAATCAACTATGCGTTCCGGGAATGCCTCCGGAGGTGATATTACGCTCCATAACGTGATGCCGTCAGGGCCGGCGACGTTCCTGATGGATACCAGCGCAAAATATTTGTACGTACAAACCGACCCGCAGGGGATGGTAACCTTTACGCTTTCGCAAGATATCACCGCAGGGCTGAAAACCACCCTCAACGCCACAACGATGGACGGCAGCAATCTGACCGACAGTAAAGATGCCATCTTTACCGTCATTACCAGCCCCGACAGCGACAAAGCCAATCTGTGGGGCCATATGCCGGAAACCTTCGTCAACAGCAAGGGCGTCGAGTTTAATCGCCCCTTGCTGCGCGCCGAGCTTTCTGCCACGACCAATACCTCGGGCTTTCTGGAAAATCATGAAACCTGGTATACGTGGAATAGTTATCCGCAGCTTTATCAGCAGTCCGCCAGCCCGTGCGACAGGCTGGGGCTGCCGACGCTGGAGCAACTTCAGACGCTGTATAACGATTACCCAAATGGCACGCTCTCCTCGACCTTCGGCCTGCCGGTGACAACGGGTAAATACTGGGGAGCAGGTAATAGCGTGCCGGACAGCGCGCACGCGACAAACCTGTTTCAGTACCTCCGGCTCAGTGATAACTCAAAGCTTGCTACCAACACGAATACTGCCACGGCGCAGCTGTGCTTGAGTAAAAAAAGGGTATTGTCGATAGCGCTCACGTCGAGCGCCATGAATGCGGAAAAAGGCGCTGCGGTTGTGAGAAAGGGAGAAATCGTACCGTTGGCCGTCACCGTGACCGACGGTTCAGGAAATCCTGCACCTGATACCACTATTCGTCTGAGGCGCACCTCGTCGTTAAACCGGGCTGGGTTCGTTCAGGATGGTAACGAAAGCAATATGTTGCTGACAGCGCTCACGCCTGAAGCGGGTTCAATGGCGTTTAACTGTGCGACTACCCGCTGCAACTATTACTGGTATGGTGTGACGGATGAGAATGGCCAAGCCCAGTTTGAGGTAGCCCAGGATAATAGCAGCGGCCTGAAAACCGCCATTGTGGCAGAACTTCCCGACGATCTGGTGACTTCCAGCAATTTGGATGTGATATACACTGTACTTACCAGCCCGGACAGCGATAAAGCGAAATACTGGGGGCATATGCCGGAAACGGTCACCAACAGCGCTGGGGTTAGATTTAAACGTCCACTTCTGGCGACCGAAACGTCGTTTACGTACTCCTATACGTACAATAACGAAAGCTGGGCGCTGGTCACCATTTCAAATACCCAAAAAGCGGGCGCTACTGGTTGTGACGCAGAATATCAGCCGCTGTTTAGCGATCTGCAAACACTGTACGCTGACGACCCTATAGGCGCTATTGGTACGAATTATGGCTGGCCGGTGTCAGCAGGCAAGTTCTGGCTGGCTGTGGATCGCGTGTCAAAAACCGGGGCATACCAGTATATGCGGCTGGATACGGGCGGGAAAAGTTCGACCACTTCTGTCGGGACGACCGGCGCGCAGATATGCCTTGTGGATCCGCATGCCCCATTGCCCGCGACCATTGCGTTGACGTCGAGCCTTGCTGACAGCGAAACCCGCATTGCGAAGGTTAAAAAAGGCGAGGAAATTCCGTTCACTGTCACCGTGAAAGATACCAATGGCAACCCCGCAGCGAATGCATCCTTTACGCTCTCTCGTAGTAATGGCATTTCGCGTAGCGGTTCGGTGAAAACGACGGATGGTAAAGGTGCGACGGACGATCTGGTTCTTCAGGGGATAGCCCCTGCGACAGCCGAGACGGTGTTGACCAGCAATACCAGCACCTGGAGTGGGGTGACCGGAGCGGACGGCACGGCAACCTTAAGCCTGCGCCAGGACGACGCGATGGGGCTGAAAACGACGATTACGGCAACGCTGGACACATACCCTAACCCGGCCTCTACTGTGGAGGCGATATTCACCGTGGTGACCAGCCCTGATACCGACAAAGCGCAATACTGGGGGCATATGCCCGAGACCGTTACCGACAGCAGCGGCGTGAGCTTTCAGCGACCATTACTGGCGGCGGAAGTTTCCGCAGAAGACACCACGTTTAGCTCCACGGTAGGTAACGAACTGTGGCCGCTGTATGACCATAACGGCGCAGGGCTGGCAAGCAAATCCACCTGCGGCGAAGCCTGGCAGCCGACGTTAAGTGAACTGAAATCACTCTACGATGAGCATCCCGGCGGCGAAATCGAAACGCTGTATGGCTGGCCGGTATCTCATGCAAGTTATGGCTGGTGGGTGACGGATAAAGCCGGAACCTCCTGGCAGAGCATGCAACTGAAAACCGGTGCGGTTTCCACCAGGAGCACAAGCGACAAACAGGCGCTGGTTTGCCTGGTAGATCCGCATCCTATGCCTGGGGCAATTACGCTGACGTCGACGGCTCTCAACGCTGAGAGGTTGGCAGCGCAGGTGAAAAAAGGAGAGACAATCCCGCTGACCGTAACGGTGACAGACACTGACGGCAATGTGATGCCGGACGTGTATTTCACGATTTCACGCAGCAATGCGTTGTCGCGCGTTGGCAACGTCATTACCAGCGGCGGGGCGGATGATTTAACGCTGGACGAGCTAACGCCTTCTGCGCAGACCGCTAAGTTGGCTACTAACACCGCGATCTTTAGCGGTCTGACGGGCGCTAACGGTACCGCAACGTTTAACCTGCGACAGGATCTCAGTTCGGGGCTGAAAACTACGCTCACAGCGACGGTGACGAATAACACCACGCTTAAAGCCTCTCTGGATGCTATTTTTACCGTAATTACCAGCCCCAACTCTGCTAAGGCGAATTACTGGGGCCATATGCCCGAAACGGCCACCACCAGCGACGGCGTCATATTTAGCCGCCCATTGTTGGCGGCGGAAGTATCTTCCAGTAATACCAGCTATGGTGCGAATGGAGAACTCTGGTCATCGGTAAGCGCCTCGAATCTGGATAAAACCGGGATTACCGGATGTGACGCACAGCGTCAACCGCTGTATAACCAGTTGCTGACGTTGTACAACGATAACCAAAATGGCGCGGTGGGGACGCTGTACGGTTGGCCGATTACCGGGGTGGATAACTACTGGTGGGCGGTCGATCAGGATGAGGCGACTCATGCTCGACAGGCGCTTAACTTGAGTAACGGGCAGAAACGTACGACAACCTCTACGTCATCCATTTATCGACAGGTGTGCCTGGTAAATGCGCGTGAGTGAAAGTTGTTAAGACGCTGCGAAGCGAATCAGCCCAAATTCAGTCGGGCTGACTCGTTTTGCGGGAGCGTGTTTTTTTCTGCGGGGTTACGGTCGTGACCTCGCTCTCAACCCAGCCATCGGCAAGCCGGGTAGTGATAACGTCGCCGGCACTGACCTGTTTGACCTTTTTCAATACGCCGCCGCCCGTGGTGGTGGAGACGCTGTAGCCACGCGCCAGGGTCGCCAGTGGGCTGACTGCTTCAAGATGGGTAACTGCGTTGCCAAACCGCTCGCGCTGTTCACTTAAACGTGCGCGGATATTCTCTGCTAAACGGTATTCCAGTTGCTGAATACGCGTTTGCGCACGATAAATACGTGGCTGCGGATTTTGTTGATTCAGACGCTGCAGCATGCGCTGCTGGCGTTGATTGGCCTGCTTAATCTTGTTCTCAAGCGCAAATCCCATCCGCTGACGCAGCCGTTCCAGCGCCGTTTGCTGGCGCGCCAGACGCAGCTGCGGATGCTGCTGTTGCAGGCGATGGTACATCTGCGTGAAACGACGGCTGCGGTTGGCGAGGTAGTAGTCCATCGCCATGCCCAGACGCTGCTGAGCGGACTGGATCTGACGCAACAACTCCTGCTGGTTGCGGCTGACAATTTCTGCCGCTGCTGATGGCGTAGGCGCTCGTAAATCTGCAATAAAATCGGCAATGGTAACGTCGGTTTCGTGGCCGACGGCGCTAACTACCGGAATGCCGCTGGCAAAAATCGCCCGTGCCACGCGTTCGTCGTTGAAACTCCATAAATCCTCCAGCGAGCCGCCGCCGCGCCCAACGATCAGCACGTCACACTCACCCCGCGCATTCGCCAGTTCAATGGCGCGAACGATCTGCCCTGGCGCATCGTCGCCCTGTACCGCAGTCGGGTAGATAATAACGGGCAAGGATGGATCACGACGCTTCAGCACATGGAGAATATCGTGCAGCGCAGCCCCGGTTTTCGAGGTAATCACTCCAACGCAGTGGGCTGGGGAAGGTAGAGATTGCTTGTATTGCTGATCGAATAGTCCTTCAGCCTGCAGTTTAGCCTTCAGTTGCTCATATTTTTGTTGCAGCAAACCTTCGCCCGCGGGCTGCATGCTCTCAACAATTATCTGGTAGTCGCCGCGCGGTTCGTACAACGTTATATTGGCGCGTACCAGCACCTGCTGCCCGTGCTGTGGGCGGAACGTTACCCGGCGGTTGCTGTTGCGAAACATCGCGCAGCGCACCTGAGCGGTGTCATCTTTGAGCGTGAAATACCAGTGACCGGAGGACGGCTGGGTGAAATTCGAGATTTCACCGCTGATCCACACTTGTCCCATTTCCTGCTCAAGCAGCAAACGAACCGTCTGGTTCAGGCGGCTTACGGTAAAAATTGAGGTGGTCTGAGAGGATAACATGTGAGCGGGATCAAATTCTAAATCAGCAAGTTATTCAGTCGAAAGTAACATGCTCACAGAGGAGCGCAAGGTTTTTTTGCAAAAAAGTGTGGATGCAATCGGTTACGCTCTGTATAATGCCGCGGCAATATTTAATAACCTCCCAGGTGAGATATTGCCCATGCTACGTATCGCAAAAGAAGCCCTGACGTTTGACGACGTCCTCCTCGTTCCCGCTCATTCTACCGTTCTGCCGAATACTGCTGACCTCAGCACCCAGTTGACGAAAACCATTCGCCTGAACATTCCTATGCTCTCCGCAGCAATGGACACCGTGACGGAAGCGCGCCTGGCAATTGCCCTGGCCCAGGAAGGCGGCATCGGTTTTATCCACAAAAACATGTCCATCGAGCGCCAGGCGGAAGAAGTCCGTCGCGTGAAGAAACACGAATCTGGCGTGGTAACTGACCCACAGACCGTACTGCCAACCACTACCCTGCGCGAAGTGAAAGAACTGACCGAGCGTAATGGTTTTGCAGGCTATCCGGTTGTGACTGAAGATAACGAACTGGTTGGCATTATCACCGGTCGTGACGTGCGTTTTGTGACTGACCTGAACCAGCCGGTTAGCGTTTACATGACGCCGAAAGAGCGTCTGGTGACCGTTCGTGAAGGCGAAGCGCGCGATGTTGTCTTTGCCAAAATGCATGAAAAACGCGTTGAGAAAGCGCTGGTAGTTGATGACAGCTTCCACCTGCTCGGCATGATCACCGTTAAAGATTTCCAGAAAGCAGAACGTAAACCTAACGCCTGTAAAGACGAGCATGGTCGTCTGCGCGTTGGCGCTGCTGTGGGTGCGGGCGCAGGTAATGAAGAGCGCGTTGACGCGCTGGTTGCCGCTGGCGTTGATGTACTGCTGATTGACTCCTCTCACGGTCATTCTGAAGGCGTGCTGCAGCGTATCCGTGAAACCCGTGCTAAATACCCGGATCTGCAGATTATCGGCGGTAACGTTGCAACCGGCGCAGGCGCACGCGCGCTGGCGGAAGCCGGCTGCAGCGCAGTTAAAGTCGGTATCGGCCCAGGCTCTATTTGTACTACCCGTATTGTTACCGGCGTAGGTGTACCGCAGATCACCGCCGTTTCTGACGCCGTTGAAGCGTTGGAAGGTACTGGTATTCCGGTTATCGCCGATGGCGGTATTCGTTTCTCCGGCGACATCGCGAAAGCGATTGCCGCAGGCGCTGCCGCAGTGATGGTTGGCTCCATGCTGGCGGGCACCGAAGAATCTCCGGGCGAAATCGAACTGTATCAGGGCCGTTCTTACAAATCATACCGTGGGATGGGCTCTCTGGGCGCGATGTCCAAAGGTTCTTCCGACCGTTACTTCCAGAGCGACAACGCTGCTGACAAACTGGTTCCGGAAGGCATCGAAGGTCGCGTTGCCTATAAAGGTCGCCTGAAAGAGATCATTCACCAGCAGATGGGGGGCCTGCGCTCCTGTATGGGTCTGACCGGCTGTGGTACTATCGACGCGCTGCGAACGAAAGCAGAGTTTGTACGCATCAGCGGTGCGGGTATCCAGGAAAGTCACGTTCACGATGTGACCATCACCAAAGAGTCCCCTAACTACCGCATGGGCTCCTGATAAGTTTCCGCGCCCGGCTTTATGCCGGGCGAATTTGTTTCACTTGCCTCGGAATTAGCGTCAATGACAGACAATATTCATAAACATCGCATTCTCATCCTTGATTTTGGATCGCAGTACACTCAGTTGGTTGCTCGTCGCGTACGTGAACTGGGCGTCTACTGTGAACTGTGGGCATGGGATGTTACGGAAGCACAAATTCGCGAATTCAACCCAAGCGGTATCATTCTTTCCGGTGGTCCGGAAAGCACCACCGAAGAAAACAGCCCGCGCGCGCCGGAATACGTTTTCAATGCGGGCGTGCCGGTGTTCGGCGTGTGCTATGGCATGCAGACTATGGCAATGCAGCTCGGTGGTCATGTTGAAGGTTCTAACGAACGTGAATTCGGCTATGCGCAGGTTGAAGTTCAGACCGATAGCGCGCTTGTCCGCGGTATTGAAGACTCTCTGACCGCAGACGGCAAACCGCTGCTGGACGTGTGGATGAGCCACGGCGACAAAGTAACCGCCATTCCGGAAGGTTTCGTGACCGTTGCCAGCACCGACAACTGCCCGTTCGCCATCATGGCGCACGAGGAAAAACGTTTCTACGGCGTGCAGTTCCACCCGGAAGTGACCCACACCCGTCAGGGCATGCGCATGCTGGAGCGTTTTGTACGTGACATCTGCCAGTGTGAAGCGCTGTGGACGCCGGCAAAAATTATCGATGACGCCGTTGCCCGCATTCGCGAGCAGGTTGGCAATGATAAAGTGATCCTCGGTCTGTCCGGCGGCGTTGACTCCTCCGTTACCGCGATGCTGCTGCACCGTGCGATTGGCAAAAACCTGACCTGCGTATTCGTTGACAACGGTCTGCTGCGTTTGAATGAAGCACAGCAGGTTATGGATATGTTCGGCGACCACTTCGGCCTGAATATCGTTCACGTTGAAGGCGAAAAGCGTTTCCTGGACGCGCTGAAAGGCGAGAACGATCCAGAAGCTAAACGTAAAATCATCGGCCGCGTATTCGTGGAAGTATTCGACGAAGAAGCGCTGAAGCTGGAAGACGTTAAGTGGCTGGCGCAGGGCACCATCTATCCGGACGTGATCGAATCCGCAGCTTCCGCGACCGGTAAAGCGCACGTCATCAAATCTCACCACAACGTGGGTGGTTTGCCGAAAGAGATGAAGATGGGTCTGGTAGAGCCGCTGCGTGAGCTGTTCAAAGACGAAGTGCGTAAGATTGGCCTGGAGCTGGGCCTGCCGTATGACATGCTCTACCGTCACCCGTTCCCGGGGCCAGGTCTGGGCGTACGCGTGCTGGGCGAAGTGAAGAAAGAGTACTGCGACCTGCTGCGTCGCGCGGATGCTATCTTCATTGAAGAGCTGCACAAAGCTGACCTGTACAACAAAGTGAGCCAGGCGTTCACCGTATTCCTGCCGGTGCGTTCCGTTGGCGTTATGGGTGATGGCCGTAAGTACGATTGGGTTGTTTCCCTGCGTGCTGTTGAAACCATCGACTTTATGACCGCGCACTGGGCGCACCTGCCGTATGACTTCTTAGGCCGCGTATCCAACCGCATCATCAACGAGGTGAACGGTATTTCCCGCGTGGTGTATGACATCAGCGGTAAGCCGCCAGCAACGATTGAGTGGGAATAATATCCCTCTCTGTTCGCGGTTTCTGAACCGGTAGTATGCAAAAACCCTCTGTTTACAGAGGGTTTTTTATTGCCCGTATGCCAGCAAGCGCGTCTGGCGAATGTTATAGCGTGGGATACTAATCGACCAGCTGTAGCTGGGGCTGAGATTGGGGTGCCACGTTCTCTACGCGTATATCCATCTGCGGATACGGCAGGGCAATGTGGTTGTCGTCCAGGGCCTCTTTAATGTTTTCCAGCAGATCGTAATAGGTATTCCAGTATTCGATGTTGGGTACCCATACGCGGACGTAAAAATTCAACGCTGAAGCGCCCAGTTCGCCCAGACGAACGGTTACCCCACGTTGCTTATCGATGCGGCTGTCCTGCTCGATGATATGGTTAATCACGCGCTTAACATCTGCGATCCGGCTCTGATATCCCACGCCAATCACCAGGTCGATACGGCGAAACGGGTGGCGGGAATAGTTAATGATGTTATCCGCAATGATCTTACCGTTTGGAATCACCACTTCTTTGCTGTCAGCGGTGAGCAGGGTAGTGGAGAAAATGTGCACCTTTTCTACCGTTCCGGTGACTGCGCCAATCTGCACGACTTCTCCGGCGCGGAAAGGACGCAAAGAGACCAATAATACGCCTGCGGCAAAGTTGGAAAGCGATCCTTGTAGCGCGAGACCAATAGCCAGTCCGGCGGCCCCAATGACGGCAATAATGGAAGAGGTTTCAATACCGACGCGCCCCAACGCGGCGACAACGGAAAAAGCGAGGGTGATGTAACGTACCAGCGCGGTGAAAAACTGGATAATGGTCCGGTCAACTTTACGTTTTAACAGTAACTTTTCCAGGCCACGGGAAAGCAGACGAGAGACAAATTTACCGACAAACAGTAAAATCACGGCGGCAACGATATTCCAGCCGAATTGAATAACCGCATCGCTGTGCCCGGCAATCCATTCAACACCGCTTCTTATTTTCGGAAATAATGAAAAACCACTCATGGTATTACCCTGTACAATTTAATAATGGTAACAATTCAAATAAGCATTTAATTTCATGCAAAATATTAATGTTTTCGCCTGTGATATTTTCTGGCGATATTAATTAGCGTCTATTTGAGCACTGTGTGTCTTTTTTATATCCAGTAAACCGGAACGTAAAAAATAAGCGCGAATGGTGCGGTGAAGTGGGATGAAAAGATTGTGTATTTGTGCGAAAAATACGGTCGATTATCCGATAATACAGCGAGGGTGGTGGGGGAAGTGTATGAAGTTTCATCACGCAAATCCCTTACCGGATGGTTAAATGTCAGACGATTAGCCATCCGGTAAGGAATCTTAATGCTGGGGATATCACAGGTACGAGCGATCAGCGCACGTCGGTTTGAGCAGGAGATGCCTGTTGGGGCTGAGTTATCTGCTGAGATTCTTTTTTGTTCTGGTGGTGGTGCCACGCACCTATGGCGGAGTAGACGAAGCGTCCGAAGAAGAAGAGAAAGCTGATAAGCAGTACGATCCGGATCATGCGACTGTTAAATCGGTGTCGTTTGCGTAGGCTGGTAACCTGGCTCACAAAAGGTTCCTTGTAATGTACCCAACTGAGGGCGATACTTACATTAAGGCATACTGTGAGGGAATGGTCAATTCTTCGTTATGTAAAATTGCCTCAGTGGTTTTATCCATTTATGTTATGGAAATTAATATTATTATTTGCATGAATAATGAGATAACGATAAAAAACCATGAAAAGAGTAATAATTGATTAATGAGAGACTTTTTTTTTGATGTGTATCAAGCATCCCCCTTTGCTGCCAACTAAAATTGATGAATCATTGTGATGTATTTTACTTTATCGTTTTAACGTCAGGTGGGATGCCTGTCTGAATACCCCCTGCAGGATGTGCGGGATTCTACTGAGCATCTATGAAACTGAATAAAAATTATATTGGTATTAGAGATAAATGGTGGGCGTTACCTCTCATCTTGCCTTCATTACTGTTGCCTGTATTGAGCACTGCCAACACCTATGCCCATATTAGTACCGGGACCGTAATTCTTTTCTATCTGCCTTTAGCGCTGATGATTAGCCTGATGTTGTTTTTTGGTTGGGCTGCATTACCCGGAATTATCATTTCCATTATTTGGTACAAATATCCGCAGGTTGGGCTATTTGAAACACTCTCAATAATTTCGCACTTTATTGTTACCATCGTGCTTAGTTGGGGAGGGTATAAGGTATTTTCTCCCCGACGAAACAATGTTTCCCACGGCGATTCCCACCTGATGTTCCAGCGCATGTTTTGGCAGGTCTTCTGCCCAGCGACGCTGTTTTTGATACTCTTCCAGTTTGCCGCGTTTGTGGGCGTCTATGAGAGCAAATCGGGTATGGTGGGCGTTATGCCCTTTAATACTGGTACGTTGATCAACTATCAGGCCATGCTGGTCGGGAATCTGGTTGGGGTTCCACTGTGCTATTTTATTATTCGAACGATCCGTAACCCTTTGCATGTGAGAGGCTATTTTTCTCAGTTAAAGCAGCAGTTTGATACCAAAGTCACCAAAACTGAGTTTGCTGTCTGGCTGATTATATTGACCGTGCTGATGGCAATGTTGTGCATGCCGTTAAATGAGCAAAGCTCAATATTTAGTACGAATTATACCCTGTCATTGTTGCTGCCCGTGATGCTATGGGGAGCTATGCGTTACGGTTATAGATTTATTTCGTTGATATGGGCGGTCGTACTTATTACCGCGATACATTATTATCAACGCTATATGCCTTGGTATTCGGGCTACGATACCCAGCTTGCCATTACCTCATCAAGTTACCTGGTTTTCTCCTTCATCGTAAATTTCATTGCCGTACTGGCAACGCGCCAACGGTTTGTTACCCGGCGCAACCATCGTCTGGCCTTCTTTGATCCCATGGTGCATATTCCGAATTTGCGCGCGTTGAACCGGGATTTGAAAAAAGCGCCATGGTCAGTGCTCTGCTTTTTGAGTGTTCCGGGCATGGAACTGCTGGTGAAAAATTACGGCATTATGCTGCGTATCCAGTACAAGCAAAAACTCGCCCAGTGGGTAACGCCGATGCTGGAACAAGATGAGCATGTCTATCAGTTATCGGGTAATGATTTAGTTTTGCGTTTTAACACCGAATCGCATCAGGAGCGCATTGAAGCGCTGGACAGGCATATCAAGCAGTTTCGTTTTATCTGGGATGGCATGCCGTTACAGCCGCAGGTGGGGATCAGTTTTTGCTATGTCCGTTCTCCTGTTAACCACATCTATTTGTTACTGGGAGAGCTAAGCACCATCGCCGAGCTTTCTCTGGCGACCAATGCGCCAGAGAATTTGCAGCGACGGGGCGTGATGCACCTGCAACGTGACCTGAAAGATAAGGTTGCGATGATGAATCGCCTGCAGCAGGCGCTGGAGCACAATCGCTTTTTCCTGATGGCGCAGCCGATTTCTGGCGTACGCGGCGATGTTTATCATGAAATCCTGCTGCGTCTTCAGGGGGACGACGGGGAGACTATCGCCCCTGATAACTTCTTGCCGGTAGCGCATGAGTTTGGTTTGTCCTCCAGCATCGATCTGTGGGTGATTGAAAATACGCTGAAATTTATGGCGCAGAATCGGGAAAAAATGCCCGCCCGTCGATTTGCGATTAACTTATCACCTACGTCGGTATGCCGCGCCCGACTTCCGCATGACATCAACCAGCTACTGGCTAAGTACAAAGTCGAGGCGTGGCAGCTGATTTTTGAGGTCACGGAAAGCAATGCCTTAACCAATGCGGAACAGGCGCAGGCAACGTTGCTGCAGTTGCAATCATTGGGATGTCAGATTGCGATTGATGATTTTGGTACCGGTTATGCCAGCTATGCGCGGCTGAAGAATGTGAATGCCGATATTCTAAAAATTGACGGCAGCTTTATTCGCAATATCGTTTCGAACAGCCTCGACTACCAAATTGTGGCGTCCATTTGCCACCTGGCGCGAATGAAAAGAATGCTGGTGGTTGCGGAGTACGTCGAAAGCGAGGAAATACGCAGTGCGGTGATTTCGCTGGGGATTGACTACATGCAGGGGTATCTGATTGGTAAACCGCAACCGCTGCACGAAACGCTGGAAGAAAAGGTGCCAGAAGAACTGGCACCTGCTGAGAGCTTATGCGGCGATATCGGGTGAGCTTTCTTCTTCAATTTTGAGACGCCAGCCGGTTACGGCTTCCCAGTATTGCTGCTCTTTTTCCAGATCGAGCAGCACCAGCGCATTCTGGCTGAACCAGTCATGCGGGAAGCGTAAAGTCCAGTGGTTGTCGTCGGTAATCAGGGTCAGCGTCGGTGGCGTGGTGGTTGCCTGACGCTGATTATTCAGCAGCACGCCCAGGCGTAACAGCTGAATTAACGGTAGAAACTGTTTTTTCTTGAACAGCGTAAAGCGGGGCAAATCATCCAGCTTCACCGCTTTGCGATGATAACGAACTAAGGTTGCCATCATCAGCTGTTGTTCCTGATTAAAGCCCGGCAAATCACTGTTTTGCAGGATATAAGCAGAGTGGCGATGTAAACCGCTGTGGTTGATGTTCAGCCCAACCTCATGCAGCATCGCCGCCCAGCGCAGTAACGCTTCCAGTTGCGGATTGGCCAGTTTTGGCTGCTGCGTATGCCACTGATCGTACATTTGCATCGTCGTTTCCAGTACGCGCCGGGCCTGTTCACTGTCGATGTTGTACTGGTTCGCCAGACTGCTGGCGGTACGGCTGCGAACGTCCTGGTGGCGAAAACGTCCTTCCATCTCGTACAGTACGCCTTCACGTAGCGCGCCATCAGAAAGGCGAAGTTCGCGGATAGCCAGCGCGTCAAAAACGCCGCACAGAATCGCAAGCCCGGGCACAAACACCGCTTTTCGCTCTTCTGACAGCCCTGGCAGGCTGAGGGCTTCGAATGACGCATGTTTCAGTACTTCGGATGTCAGTTTGTCCAGGCGTTCGGGAGTGATGAAACCATCTTTCTCGCCCATCTCCAGCAGCACTTCATGTGCCGCTTTAATCGTACCCGATGCGCCCATCGCAACGTTCCAGCCCTGAATGCGAAACTGCCAGGTTAAGGTTTCGAGCTTTTGCGCTGCCGCCATGCGGGCACGCTGGAAGTTTTCCCGACTGATAACGCCGCCCGGGAAATACATCTGGGCAAAACTGACGCAGCCCATACGACGGCTTTCGACCAGTTTGGGTTCGAAATCTTCGCCGATCACCAGTTCTGTTGAGCCACCGCCAATATCGATAACCAGCTTGCGACCTTTTTCCGGCTGGGTGTGCTCTACACCCATAAAAATCAGTCGGGCTTCTTCATTACCGGAAATAATCTCAATCGGGTAGGGGATGACTTTTTCTGCGCGCTTGAGAAAATCGGTCGCATTCAGCGCCTGACGCAAAGTATGGGTACCCACGATGCATACGCTTGATGGGGGAAAGCCCTGCAGGCGTTCGGCGAACAGCGACAGACAGCTTAATCCGCGCTCCATTGCCTCTTCGCTCAGCTTGTTGTCTTCGCCGAGACCATCAGCCAGATGAACGCGTTGTTTCAGGCGTCCGATAATTTGCATAGCGCCATCAACCACACGGGCAATGACCATATGGAAACTGTTTGAACCAAGGTCGACCGCAGCAAATTCCTGCGGTCGCGGAGTCTTGTCGTGTATTGGCATATCTTTAGTCAGGTTGCTCGAGTGATTTGATGTAGTCGTAAATCGCCAATTGTGACTGAACCTTACGGCGATTTCCGCGCGGTACGTAGCGATTACTGAGTTCTTTATCGATGAAGCGAGCCTTCACCGTGTCGCTGAACAGGATATCGATAATATCCAGCACACGCTGCTTAAGACGCGGGTCCAGCAGCGGCGTGGCGACTTCGATGCGATAGTCGATATTCCTGGTCATCCAGTCTGCGGAGGAGAGATATACCTGCTTGTCGCCGCCGTTTTCGAAGATATAAACCCGGTCGTGTTCAAGGTAGCGGTCAACGATGCTTATCACGCGAATATTATCACTGATGCCTTCCAGATTCGGGATCAGGGAGCACATACCGCGGATCAGCAAATTAACCGGCACGCCCGAGCAGGACGCCGCATACAGGCGGTCAACGAGGCCTTTATCGACCAGATTGTTAAGTTTTAGCGTAATACCGGAAGGCCGCCCTTGCTGTGCGTTGGCGATTTCTTTGTCGATCATCGCGTACAGCAGACGGCGTGAGTTCTGTGGAGAAACCAGCAGATAATCGAACGTCACCGGACGATACGGGTTCTCGATAAAGTTGAACACCCGACGCACTTCGTTGGTAATGCGCGAATCGGCGGTCAGCAAAGAATAGTCAGTATACAGGCGCGCCGTTTTTTCATTGAAGTTCCCGGTACCGATGTGGGCGTAGCGCACCACCTCGTCACCTTCTTTACGCGAGATAAGGAACAGCTTGGCGTGAATTTTCAGGCCCGGCGCGGAGAAAATGACGTGAACACCCGCTTCGGTCAGACGCTTGGCCCAATGAATGTTGGCTTCTTCATCAAAGCGCGCCTGCAATTCCACCACTACGGTGACTTTTTTACTGTTATGCGCTGCATGGATCATCGCGTCGATGATGCGCGAGTCTTTTGCCACACGGTAGATGTTGATCTTTATCGCCAACACGCTCGGGTCGAAAGAGGCCTGACGCAACAGCTCAAGAACATGTTCAAAGGTGTGATACGGGTAATACAGCAGCACATCGCGCTCGCGGATTGCATCAAATCCGTTGCGAAACTTCTCGTTGTCGAACCAGATATGGCGTAAACGAGGAAGTGGTTTGTTCACCAGGTTAGCTTTGCCAACGTTGGGGAAGTTAATAAAGTCTTTGAAGTTATGGTAGCGCCCGCCGGGAACAATTGAGTCGTAGCGAGAAATCGTCAGTTTTTCACGCAGCACCTCGACCAGCGCATTGGGCATGTCGCGCTGATAGACAAAACGTACAGGCTCTGCGGTCAGACGCTGTTTCAGGCTGGATGACATCAGCTCCATCAGGCTCGATTCCATCTCGTGCACCAAATCGTATTCGGCGTCGCGGGTCATTTTCATCGAATAAGCGTTTAGCGCATCGTAATCAAAGAACCCTTTGAAAATGTCGTCCAGGCAGTAGCGTAAGATGTTGTCCAGCAGGATCATCGGTTTGCGACGCCGCGGGGTTTCCGGCGGCAGATTCACAAAGCGTGGAACCTTGTCGGAAGGGATTTCCAGCAGCGCGTAGCGGATCGAATCACCGCGAATAATTTCTACCGCCAGATAGGTGTAGTCATCTTTCAGGAACTGAACTAAATCCGTCTCGCGGTTAATCAGGATCGGCGTAATATGCTGGCGAAGATATTGCTTAAAGTAATGGCGTAACCAGCTCTGTTGATTAACCGATAGCTGACGTTCGTTGATTAAGAAAATCTGGTTGCGCGCCATCTCCAGCAGCAACTCGTTGTACAGGCCGTCGAATTCCTGATCGGCTTTTAATACGCGGGCCTGGATTTTGCCTAACAGATGGCGGGAGTGAGAGTTTGAACCCTGTTCTTCGCTAATAATGATTCGGCGCTTCAGTTCGGCAAAACGAACCTTGTAAAACTCGTCGAGGTTATTGGAATAGATGCCTAAGAAACGCATCCGTTCGATCAACGGGTTTGACTTATCAGCAGCTTCCTGGAGTACACGTTCATTGAACGCTAACCAACTGAGTTCTTTCTCGATGTATAGCTTTTCCTGACCCATTACCACTTTTACTCCGTTTCATTCACGGGACACTACCGATTTATTATGGCGAGCATTGCTCTCAGATGTCCAACTGTGCCAGAAAAATATGACAATAAACCGTCTGATAGCAAAGAGAAAGGGGGAGCGTAGATGAATACCGGAGATGTTAACCGGAAAAGGTAATCATGCCTGTAGACCGGATGGTGAGATCCGGCTTACAGGCTGGTTTTTATTATTCGTCGGCGGCGTAGCCTTGTGGCGGCAGACGAACGCCGTCCAGCCATGCTGCGTTATCACGCATCTTCAGGCGACCATCGGTAAACCAGCTTACTACCAGTGGGTAAATGGTATGTTCCTGGGCCTGGACCCGGGCCGTGACATCATCTTCGCTGTCGCCTTCAAATACCGGAACCTTGGCCTGGAGAATAACCGGTCCGCCGTCCAGTTCATCGGTGACAAAATGGACGGAAGTTCCATGCTCTTCATCACCGTTTTCCAGAACCTGACGGTGCGTGTGCAGGCCGGGATATTTCGGCAATAAAGACGGATGGATATTCAGCAATCGCTCAGAATAGTGAGCGACAAACGCCGGGCTGAGAATGCGCATATAACCGGCCAACACGACGACATCGGGCGCATAGGCGTCAATCTCTTGAATCAGCTGGCGGTCGAATGCTTCGCGACTGGCAAACTGGGCGGCTTCCAGCGAGTGCGCCGGAATATTCGCTTCGCGTGCGCGCTCAAGGCCGAACGCATCGGCCTTGTTACTGAATACTGCACGTATGGTGCCATTGATTTTTTTCTGTTCGCAGGCGTCTATTATCGCCTGCAAATTGCTTCCGTTGCCGGAAATGAGCACCACAATGTTTTTCATTCAATGACCACACGCTGTTCGGAATCAGAAGCTTTGATGATACCGATTTTCCATGCGTTTTCACCTTTCTCATTGAGCAAAGCAAGGGCTTTGTCCACTTCCGGAGCTGGCAGGGCGATTACCATACCTACGCCGCAGTTAAAGGTGCGATACATCTCATGCTGGCTGACGTTACCCGCCGTTTGCAGCCAGTTGAAAACAGCTGGCCACTGCCATGACGATTCGTCGATCACCGCCTGCGTGTTGTCCGGAAGAACGCGTGGAATATTTTCCCAGAAGCCGCCGCCGGTCAGGTGGGCGATGGCATGCACATCAACCTTCTCAATCAGTTCCAGAATGGATTTTACGTAAATGCGGGTCGGGGCCAGCAAGTGATCGGCCAGCGACTTGCCTTCAAGCTCGGTGGTTTCCGGGTCACAACCGCTGACTTCAACAATTTTACGCACCAGAGAGTAACCGTTGGAGTGCGGGCCGCTGGAGCCGAGCGCAATCAATACGTCGCCGTCAGCCACTTTTGAACCGTCGATAATCTCTGATTTCTCGACGACGCCAACGCAGAAGCCTGCCACGTCGTAATCTTCGCCGTGGTACATCCCCGGCATTTCAGCCGTTTCCCCGCCAACCAGCGCGCAGCCAGACTGCAGACAACCTTCGGCAATACCGTTAATGACGCTGGCTGCGGTATCCACATCCAGTTTGCCGGTCGCATAGTAGTCGAGGAAAAACAGCGGCTCAGCGCCCTGAACGACGAGGTCGTTGACGCACATTGCGACGAGGTCAATACCGATAGTGTCGTGGCGTTTCAGATCCATCGCCAGACGCAGTTTTGTGCCAACGCCATCAGTGCCGGAAACCAGTACTGGTTCACGATATTTTTGCGGCAATGCGCACAGCGCACCGAAGCCACCCAGACCACCCATAACTTCCGGACGACGAGTTTTCTTTACTACGCCTTTGATTCGATCAACCAGAGCATTACCTGCATCAATATCAACACCGGCATCTTTGTAGCTAAGAGAGGTTTTATCGGTCACTGCCTGCTTCCCCACATGTTTACTTGCAGTAAAAGTTAAATTCGGCGCAATTCTAACAGGGAAAGCAAACGTTTGCGAGCCTGCTCTGCATCAAGTTTTATCTGCTGATTTTTTCAGCATTTTACAATCATTTATCTATTTGTTTGAACTGCGCCACGAAAATGAAACCGGGTACAGTCTTGTGCTTGAAACCTGCCAGCCGAATGCACAGTATCGTACTGAAACCGGTTTCTGTTTTCTGTTGCGGACCTCATCTACAGCGTTTTGCGCAGAGTCATCACGATAGGGGAAGGGTATGTCAGGATTTAAAGCAGATTTCATGTGGGGTGGTGCCGTAGCCGCTCATCAACTGGAAGGTGGCTGGCAGGCGGGTGGAAAAGGCGTCAGCGTTGCCGATGTCATGACGGCGGGGGCGCACGGCGTGGCGCGAGAAATCACCGACGGTGTGATCGCCGGTAAAAACTACCCTAACCATGACGCCATCGATTTTTATCATCGCTATAAAGACGACATTAAGCTGTTTGCCGAAATGGGATTTAAATGTTTTCGCACCTCTATCGCCTGGACGCGTATTTTCCCCTTAGGCGACGAAGCGCAACCCAATGAAGCTGGCCTGCAGTTCTATGATGACCTGTTTGACGAATGCCTGAAATATGGCATTGAGCCGGTGATTACGTTGTCGCATTTCGAGATGCCTTACCATCTGGTGACGGAATATGGCGGCTGGCGCAACCGTAAGCTTATCGATTTCTTTGTCCGTTTTGCCAGGGTGGTTTTCACTCGTTACCAGCACAAAGTAAAGTACTGGATGACGTTTAATGAGATTAACAACCAGGCAAATTATCACGAAGATTTCGCGCCCTTTACTAACTCTGGTCTGAAATACCAGCCCGGTGAAGACCGCGAGCCGGTCATGTACCAGGCGGCGCACTATGAACTGGTGGCAAGCGCGTTGGCGGTAAAGGCCGCACGTGAGATTAACCCGGAATTGCAGATAGGGTGCATGATCGCCATGTGTCCTATCTATCCGCTGACCTGCGCGCCGGACGATATGATGATGGCGATGAACGCCATGCACCGCCGTTACTGGTTTACCGACGTCCATGTGCGCGGCAAATACCCGCAGCATCTTCTCAACTACTTTGCCCGACGCGGTTTTGAGCTGGATATCACCGAGGAAGACCGTCAGGCGTTGACCGATGGCTGCGTGGATTACATCGGCTTTAGCTACTATATGTCCTTCGCGACGCAGGCAACGGCGGACAACCCTGAGCTGGATTACGACGAGTCGAAAAGCCTGGTTTCCAACCCGTACGTACAGAAATCGGACTGGGGCTGGCAGATTGATCCCGTCGGTCTGCGCTATTCGCTGAACTGGTTCTGGGATCATTATCAGTTGCCGCTATTTATTGTGGAGAATGGATTTGGCGCCATCGACGTGCGTGAGAACGATGGTGCGGTGAACGACCAGTACCGTATCGACTACCTTGCCGCTCACATACGTGAGATGAAAAAAGCGGTGGTGGAAGATGGCGTGGATTTGATGGGATATACCCCGTGGGGCTGTATTGATTTAGTCTCGGCCGGGACGGGGGAAATGAAAAAACGCTACGGGTTTATCTACGTTGATAAAAATAATGACGGTAGCGGGACATTAACTCGCTCCCAGAAAAAATCTTTTTCATGGTATCAAAACGTCATCCAGACCAATGCTGAATACCTTTAAAATTCATAGCATTGATAACAAGCCCCGCCATGAGTGCGGGGCTTGTTTTATACTCATCATCCAGACGTAAATGACTTTGGTTGATCCATATCAAGCGCATGCAGTGTTGCGACAGAGACTAAAAGCGGTATAATCCGGCGATTTTTTTTGTGGTTGCCACTCGTCTGAGGAAAGGAGAAGAGTATGAAGATCGTGGAAGTCAAACACCCACTCGTCAAACACAAGCTGGGACTGATGCGTGAAAACGACATCAGCACTAAACGCTTTCGTGAACTCGCCTCGGAAGTTGGCAGCCTGCTGACTTATGAAGCAACCGCAGGTCTGGAAACCGAAAAGGTGACCATTGAAGGCTGGAATGGCCCGGTTGAAGTTGACCAAATTAAAGGTAAGAAAATCACCGTTGTGCCAATCCTGCGTGCGGGCCTGGGCATGATGGAAGGCGTTCTGGAAAACGTTCCAAGCGCGCGTATCAGCGTGGTCGGTATGTACCGCAATGAAGAGACGCTGGAGCCGGTTCCGTATTTCCAGAAGCTGGTTTCTAACATCGATGAGCGTATGGCGCTGATCGTTGACCCGATGCTGGCGACCGGCGGTTCCGTTATCGCTACCATCGACCTGCTGAAAAACGCAGGCTGCACCAGCATTAAGGTGCTGGTCCTGGTTGCGGCACCAGAAGGTATCGCGGCACTGGAAAAAGCGCACCCGGATGTTGAGCTGTACACGGCCTCCATCGATCAGGGACTGAACGAGCACGGATACATTATTCCGGGGCTTGGTGATGCCGGCGATAAGATTTTTGGTACCAAGTAAACGAATAAGTGAAAAGAAGCCGACTTTAAGAGTCGGCTTTTTTTTGAATATAACAACCCAATGCGAATAACAAACAACACTCAGAGGAAAACACTATGACGCGCCGTGCTATCGGGGTGAGTGAAAGACCGCCGCTTTTACAGACAATCCCGCTTAGTTTGCAGCACCTGTTCGCCATGTTTGGCGCAACGGTACTGGTGCCAGTCCTGTTCCACATCAACCCGGCTACCGTTTTGCTGTTTAACGGCATTGGTACATTGCTGTATCTCTTTATTTGTAAAGGAAAAATTCCAGCCTATCTGGGGTCCAGCTTTGCATTTATTTCCCCGGTACTGCTGCTGCTGCCGTTAGGATATGAAGTGGCACTGGGTGGTTTCATTATGTGCGGCGTCCTGTTCTGCCTGGTTTCTTTCATCGTTAAGAAAGCAGGTACCGGCTGGCTGGATGTGATGTTCCCGCCTGCGGCGATGGGCGCAATCGTTGCTGTTATCGGTCTGGAGCTGGCTGGCGTCGCTGCGGGCATGGCGGGGTTACTGCCTGCTGAGGGGCAATTACCGGATTCAAAAACCATCATCATCTCGATGGTGACGCTGGCGGTTACGGTATTTGGCTCCGTACTGTTCCGCGGTTTTATGGCGATTATCCCGATTCTGATTGGGGTACTGGCCGGTTATGCGCTCTCTTTCGTGATGGGCGTCGTGGACACTACGCCGATTGCGCAGGCCCACTGGTTCGCGCTGCCAACGTTCTATACGCCGCGCTTTGAATGGGTTGCCATTCTGACCATCCTGCCAGCAGCGCTGGTGGTCATCGCTGAACACGTCGGGCACCTGGTAGTAACGGCGAATATCGTGAAAAAAGATTTGATTCGCGACCCAGGCCTGCATCGTTCTATGTTTGCTAACGGTCTGTCTACGGTTATCTCCGGTTTCTTCGGCTCAACGCCGAACACCACGTACGGCGAAAATATTGGCGTAATGGCGATTACCCGCGTTTACAGTACCTGGGTTATCGGCGGCGCGGCGATTTTTGCCATTCTGCTCTCCTGCGTGGGTAAACTGGCGGCGGCGATCCAAATCATCCCACTGCCTGTCATGGGGGGCGTATCACTGCTGCTGTACGGCGTGATTGGCGCTTCCGGTATTCGCGTATTGATCGAGTCGAAAGTTGACTACAACAAAGCGCAAAACCTGATCCTGACCTCGGTTATTTTGATCATCGGCGTAAGTGGCGCGAAAGTTCACATTGGCGCCGCAGAGCTGAAAGGCATGGCGCTGGCGACCATTGTTGGCGTCTGCCTGAGCCTGATTTTCAAAGTTATCAGCCTGCTGCGCCCGGAAGAAGTCGTGCTTGACGCAGAAGATGCCGACAGTCCGCAACAGTAAATCTCTGACCGGGCGGCGGTGCTGCCCGGTTCTATCACGACGTATTTCTGTGTTAAACTCAACGCGATTTTATGAAATCCTGGGTTGAGGTATCTCTGAACACACCGGCACAGCTCTCTTTGCCACTTTATCTTCCTGACGACGAAACTTTTGCAAGTTTCTGGCCGGGGGATAACTCCTCTTTACTGGCTGCACTGCAAAACGTGCTGCGTCAGGAACATAGCGGGTATATTTATCTCTGGTCGCGCGAAGGCGCTGGCCGTAGTCATTTGCTGCATGCAGCCTGTGCGGAACTGTCCGCGCGCGGTGATGCAGTAGGTTACGTGCCGCTCGATAAACGCACCTGGTTTGTCCCTGAAGTGCTCGACGGGATGGAGCATTTATCGCTGGTATGCATCGATAACATCGAATGTGTGGCCGGGGATTCGCTGTGGGAAATGGCGATCTTTGATCTCTACAACCGCATCCTGGAGTCGGGGAAAACGCGCCTGCTGATCACCGGCGATCGCCCGCCAAGACAGCTGAATCTGGGGTTGCCGGATCTCGCCTCGCGCCTGGACTGGGGACAAATCTACAAGCTGCAGCCGCTTTCCGATGAAGATAAGCTGCAGGCGTTGCAATTACGCGCCAGACTTCGTGGATTTGAACTGCCGGAAGATGTGGGACGCTTTCTGCTTAAGCGTCTGGATCGGGAAATGCGTACGCTGTTTATGACGTTGGATCAGTTAGATCACGCATCGATCACCGCCCAGCGCAAACTCACCATTCCGTTCGTAAAAGAGATACTGAAGCTGTAAGCGCCGCAGCCGAAAAGACTGCGGCAGGTTGCAGGTTAACCGATGATTTCCAGTACCTGCTCTGGCGGACGACCAATCCGCGCCTGGCCTTTGGCGACCACAATTGGGCGCTCCATCAGTTTCGGGTTTTCCACCATTGCCTGAATTAGCGCATCTTCACTCAGATTTTTGTCCGCCAGGTTAAGCGATTTATAGAGATCCTCTTTCTGGCGCATCAGTTCACGTGCGCTGGACATGCTGAGCATCTGCAGCAGTTCACGCAGGGTTGCGGCATCAGCCGGCGTTTCCAGATACAACACCACCTCCGGGTCCACGCCGTTGGACTTCAGTAATTCCAGCGTTTCGCGGCTCTTGGAGCAGCGTGGGTTATGGTAGATTTTGATCGCGTCTGACATTTTTCTTCCTGTTACATTTTCGTGTACGGTTTAAAGCGCTCTTGCAACTGGCGTAGCTGGTCAATACGGGCATCGTATCTGGCCTGCTGCTGGCTACCCAGTTTCACCTGAGAGCTTGCGCTGCTGAGCATCGAAATCGCCTGATCCAGACGCCCTGCAAGGGCATACCCTTCGGCGCGCGCCGCCAGTTCCTGATCGCGGTTGTTCAGGTTGGCTTCCGTTTGCGCTAACAGATCCCAGCCGTTGGGATCGTCCTTATGGTTAAACGTATAGCGATTCAGGATGGTTGCCGCCTCTTTGGCTTGTCCTCCTTGTAAATACGCATTCGCCAGGTTGAGCTGCAGTACCGGGTTAGTGCGCAGGTCGCGGGCGTTTTTCAACCGATTAATAGCGTCGCTGGTTTTCTTCTGACCGAGATCGATATCCGTAGCCAGGTCGAGATACCAGGCATTGTTTGGATCTGCCGCCAGCAGCGGTTGCAGCGCTTTACGCGCCTCGTCGTATTTACTGGCTTCCATTGCCTGCAATGCCCGACCATACTGCGCCGCACGTTGCTCACGCACGTTGCCTTTCGACCAGTTACTCAGCAGGTCGTCGGTCAGTTGGTTGCGACCAGAATTGTACATGCCCAGGGTTCGCGCCTTAGCCAGATAAAAATCTTCTGATGACTGGACGACCACCGGGCGCATTTGGTTGGCGCGGTTACGGGCATCCGACAGACGGCTTTCTGGCAGGGGGTGGGTCAGCAAAATTTCCGGTGGACGCGAAGAGTAACGGGCCTGATCGAGCAGTTTTCCCAGGAACGTCGGCATGGCCTGGGGATCGAATCCCGAGCGTTGCAGTACCTGAATACCGATGCGATCCGCTTCCTGTTCGTTTTGCTGCGTAAAGCTGATCATTCCCTGGCGCGTACCCGCCAGCGTACCGGTCAGCGCCGCCATACCCGCCTGGGGGCTGGCCATCGCTAATAAAATGGAGCCTAACGCACCGACCCACGTTAGCGGCGCGCTGCGTTTCTGATCTTCCATAGCACGCGCCAGGTGACGCTGCGTAACGTGGGAAATTTCGTGCGCCATAACCGATGCCAGCTGGCTTTCGTTATCGGAATAGCGGAATAACGCGGAGTGCAGGACAACGTTGCCGCCAAAGAAAGCAAAGGCGTTGATTTCATCGTTGTTAATCAAAAAGAAGGTGAAGGGCGTTTTTACCGAGTCGGCGTGCGAGACCAGACGCATCCCCAGCGCATTAATGTATTGGGTGAGCAACGGATCGTTAATTAATGGCGCACTGCCGCGCAGCTGGCGTACGTAATAATCGCCCATCTGCATTTCCTGTCCTATGGAAAGCGTGCTCCCTGCCGAGGTTCCCATATCAGGCAGGGTGTCCGCAGTATCAGCAAATGCGGGCGCGACCTGACCGATGGTCAGTGCGGCAATGAGGGTAGCAACCAGGTTTTTTTTCAACTGCCTGAACATAACCTCTGTCCTGTATTCTTTTTTGAGATAGCCATTTGACCAATGCCGTGAAGTATCGTTCACACTCCGCAAGCTTAGGGAGTGTAACTGCGAAACCTGACGATGAACACCCAGGAAAAATGTCTTTTCACTTTGCGTAATCAGCCATAAAAAGCGAAGTCTTTTTTGTGACATTTCGATACAATTCGGGATCGCAATCCCGCTATTGGGTTCATGGAAGGGTTTTATGCTCGAAATGTTGATGCAATGGTATCGCCGCCGCTTTAGCGACCCCGAAGCCATCGCCTTGCTGATTATTCTGGTTGCCGGTTTTGGCATCCTGTTCTTCTTTAGCGGTCTTCTGGCGCCGCTGTTGGTCGCCATTGTGCTGGCTTACCTGCTTGAATGGCCGACCGTACGGCTGGAACATATAGGTTGTTCACGGCGTTGGGCAACATCGATCGTGCTGGTGGTGTTTGTCGGTATTTTGCTGCTGATGGCGTTTGTGGTGATGCCCGTTGCATGGCAGCAGGGGATCTACCTGATCCGCGATATGCCCGGCATGCTCAATAAATTGTCTGATTTTGCCGCCACCTTGCCACGACGTTATCCGGCGCTGATGGATGCGGGCATTATTGATGCGATGGCGGAGAATATGCGCTCGCGAATGCTCACCATGGGTGATTCGGTGGTGAAATATTCGCTGGCCTCACTGGTCGGTTTGCTGACGCTGGCGGTTTACCTGGTTCTCGTCCCATTGATGGTGTTCTTTCTGATCAAAGATAAAGGACAGATGCTGAACGCCGTGCGCCGGGTGCTGCCGCGTAATCGCGGGCTGGCGGGGCAGGTATGGAAAGAGATGAATCAGCAAATCACCAACTATATCCGCGGAAAGGTGCTGGAAATGGTGGTGGTCGGCGTGGCGACCTGGCTAGGCTTTCTACTGTTTGGTCTCAACTATTCGCTGCTACTGGCGGTGCTGGTAGGGTTCTCTGTGCTGATCCCGTATATCGGCGCTTTTGTCGTGACGATTCCGGTAGTCGGTGTGGCGCTGTTCCAGTTTGGCCTTGGCACCGAGTTCTGGAGCTGTTTTGCCGTGTACCTGATTATCCAGGCGTTGGACGGTAATCTGTTGGTGCCGGTGCTGTTCTCCGAGGCGGTAAATCTGCATCCGCTGGTGATTATTCTGTCGGTGGTGATCTTCGGCGGCCTGTGGGGATTCTGGGGCGTATTCTTTGCGATTCCTCTGGCAACGTTAATCAAAGCGGTAATGCATGCCTGGCCGGATGGTCAGGCCGTTGATGAACCCTAATCCGCATGCTCTGGCGATGCAATGTCGCCGGAGCTGAACTTGTCGGACCTCTATCCACACTTTCTGAATATTCTCCTCGGCTGTCGTTTTTCTCCGCATTTGTCTTTAACTTGACCTGCGTGATGTCTTTTAGTCACACAAGGAATAAGGCCAACTGGAGAACAAAATGGGTCACAACACACACACGCAGCAAAAGGTGGGATGGGGCGGTTATCTCGCTTTTTTTATTACGATTATTCTTTTTTCCGGCATGTTTGCGAAAAGTACCGAATGGTGGCGGGTCTTTGACTTCACCGTCCTCAACGGCGCATTTGGGCAGATTAATGCGGCGGGCGACACGGCAGTCTCTTTTCGCGGCGCGGGCGGTATGGGCGCCAAAGATGGCTTCTTATTCGCGCTTGAGCTTGCGCCTTCCGTCATTTTTTCGCTCGGGATAATTTCCGTCACTGAAGGGCTGGGAGGTTTACGTGCGGCGCAACAGCTGATGACGCCTGTCTTGCGCCCGTTACTCGGTATTCCAGGGATTTGTTCGCTGGCGTTGATTGCGAATTTGCAAAATACCGATGCCGCCGCCGGGATGACCAAAGAAATGGCGGAAGAGGGCATTATCACTGAACAGGAACGTGCCATTTTTGCCTGCTGGCAAACCAGCGGCAGCGCTTGTATTACCAACTATTTTTCCTCTGGCGCTGCGCTGTTTACGGTGGTTACCGTTCCGGTAATTACGCCGCTTGCGGTGATCCTTGTCTTCAAATTTGTGGGTGCGAACCTGCTGCGTTTATGGATTGCGCAGCTGGAAAATCGCCGTATGCAGCAGGAGGCGTGAGATGACAACGCAGGTACGTAAAAACGTCATGGATATGTTTATCGATGGCGCACGGCGCGGATTTACTATTGCAACGACCAGCCTGTTGCCTAACGTGGTGATGGCGTTTGTAATTATTCAGGCGCTGAAGGTGACAGGGCTGCTCGAAGTTGTCGGGCGGGTATGTGAGCCGGTTATGGCGCTGTGGGGCTTGCCGGGGGAATCTGCCACCGTGCTGCTGGCGGCGGTGATGAGTATGGGAGGCGGCGTCGGCGTTTGCGCCAGCCTGGTTGTCGCCGGTACGCTTTCGGGACATGATGCCACGGTATTGTTATCGGCTATCTACCTGATGGGCAATCCGGTGCAAAATGTGGGACGCTGTCTGGGGACCGCGGGGGTTCATCCCCGTTACTACCCGCTGATTATTGCGGTATGCGTAATTAATGCGCTGCTCTCTATTTGGGTTATGCAGGTTATTGCCTGACAAGGAAGGTTATGAATTGTTCCATTCTTAATTTGACGTTGTTCCAGCAGGGACACGTGTACGCGCCGGAAGATTTAGGGCGCCAGGACATACTGGTGTCCGGCAGCAAAATTGTTGCCATCGCGCCGTTGATTTCCCCTGAAGATTTTCCCGGCTGCACGTGCATCAATCTTGACGGCGCGATTGTGTGTCCGGGGTTTATCGATCAACACGTCCATCTGATTGGCGGCGGTGGAGAAGCGGGGCCGCACACCCGCACGCCGGAAGTGCGCTTGTCGCGGCTGGTTGAAGCTGGCGTCACCTCGGTGGTGGGATTACTGGGTACTGATGGTATTACCCGTCACCCGGAATCGCTGCTGGCGAAAACCCGCGCGCTGGAATTTGAAGGCATTAGCGCGTGGATGCTGACCGGGGCGTATTCTCTACCTTCCCCGACTATTACCGGCAGCATCGATCGCGACGTGGCGCTGATCGATAAAATTATTGGCGTGAAATGCGCGGTTTCGGACCACCGTTCTTCCGCTCCGGACTCTTCGGCGCTGGCAAACATGGCGGCGCAAGCTCGCGTGGGTGGATTGTTAGGACGAAAACCGGGAATCAGCGTCTTCCATATGGGCGACAGCCCGCGCATGCTGGAGCCGTTGTACCAGATCCTCGACTGTTGCGATGTGCCGATTACCAAACTGCTGCCGACCCACGTTAATCGTGCACAACCGTTGTTCCAGGCGGCGTTGGAGTATGCCCGCAAAGGCGGTTATATCGACATTACCAGCAGTATTGATGAGCCCGTCGACCCGGCCACGGCAATCGCCACGGCGCTTAGCCAGAACGTGCCGCTGTCGCGTATTACGCTGAGCTCAGACGGCAACGGCAGCCAGCCGGAATTTGATGAGTACGGTAACCTCACCGGCATCGGTGTCGCAGGGTTTGAATCGCTGGCAGAAACGGTGCGCCAGTTGGTGAAGGTTCATGCCATACCGCTGGAGCAGGCGCTGTGTCCGCTGACGCGTACGGTCGCAGAGTTTTTGGGACTGGAGCATAAGGGGCGTCTGGCGGTGGGATGTGATGCAGACATTCTGGTGCTCAACGACGCGCTGGAGGTTCATCACCTGTGGGCGAAGGGAAAAGCCTTGGTCAGGGAGAAAAAAGCCTGCGTAAAAGGGACGTTTGAATAAACGAGGTTGATGCCGGATAGCGGCGTAAATGCCTTATCCGGCCTGCGGGGTTGCGGGGAAACAGGCCTGATAAGACGCGTAGCGTCGCCATCAGGCTTTATCCGGCAAAACGTAAATCAAGCGTTCTCTTTCAGCCAGTTCATTACCACATCGTGGTGGTTACTGGTTTTGAAGTCATCAAACACATGCTCAATTTTCCCTTCAGCATCAATCAGGAAGCTGATGCGGTGGATGCCATCGTAGGTTTTGCCCATAAACGATTTCTCACCCCAGACGCCGAACTGCTCGCAAACCTGATGATCTTCGTCGGACAAGAGCGTGAAGTTAAGGACTTCTTTTTCCGCGAATCGGGAAAGCTTCTCTGGTTTATCGGTGCTGATTCCCAGCACTTCAACACCTACTTTTTTTAACTCATCCATGTTATCGCGCAGGCCGCAGGCCTGAACGGTACAGCCGGGTGTCATGGCTTTTGGGTAAAAATAAACCAGAACACGCTGTCCCTGGAAGTCGGTTAAATTTACTTGTTCTCCGTCTTGATCCGGCAAGCTAAATTTCGGTGCGATATCACCGGCTTTCAGTGGGTTCATTACTTAACTCCATCCTGTTCATCATGCTGTGAGTAATTGACGACGTTAATACTGCCTTGCGCATTGAGTTCTGTACAGAGTGCTTTAAACGCATCTTCAATATTTGCCGCATCATGTGACGCAGGACTATGTGCGGTGATTTGAATAAACAGCTGTGCCGCCTTTCCGTTCTCAGCCGGTTGCGTGCGTGACACCAGTTCCGCAATATTCATTTGGTGGCTGTCAAACAGGGCGGTAAAGCGTTCAATCAAATGTGGAGAATCAGGGACATCGACTTGAACCCATACCGTCGCGGGCATCGCCGGACGGGGGCGCGCGGTCGTGCGCTTCATCACGATCAGTAAATCCAGCTCTGCACCTTTCAATGGTAAGGTTGATTCAATCAGGGTGATGGCATTCCAGGTGCCCGACAGCAACATGATAAACGTGAACTCGTCACCCAGCATGGCCAACCGGCTGTCTTCGATATTACAGCCGCAACTGCTGACATGACGCGTGATGGTGTTCACAATTCCTGGGCGGTCAGCACCCAGCGCAGTAATGACCAGATAGTGTTGCGATGACGATGTCAAACCTGTTCTTCCTTTGAGCGGTGAGGTAATCATAAGGAAAGCATAAAAAAAACATGCATACAACAATCAGAACGGCTCTGGTCGCTTGCTTTTATTGTCGTACCAAACGTACCATTGAGACACTTGTTTGCACAGAGGATGGCCCATGTTCACGGGAAGTATTGTCGCGCTTGTTACGCCGATGGATGAGAAAGGTAAAGTCTGCCGGTCGAGCCTGAAAAAACTGATTGATTATCATGTCGCCAGCGGCACCTCGGCGATCGTTTCGGTTGGCACCACCGGTGAGTCTGCCACCCTGAGTCATGATGAGCATGGCGATGTGGTGATGATGACCTTGGAGTTGGCCGACGGGCGTATTCCGGTAATAGCCGGAACCGGCGCCAATGCGACCGCGGAAGCCATTAGTCTGACGCAGCGTTTCAACGACAGTGGTGTTGTCGGCTGCCTGACGGTGACGCCTTACTACAACCGCCCAACCCAGGAAGGTTTGTTCCAGCATTTCAAAGCCATCGCTGAACATACTGACCTGCCGCAAATTCTGTATAATGTGCCGTCCCGTACCGGCTGCGATATGCTGCCGGAAACCGTTGGTCGCCTGGCGAAAGTAAAAAATATTATCGCTATTAAAGAGGCCACGGGGAACTTAAGTCGCGTTCACCAGATCAAAGAGCTGGTTCCAGACGACTTCATTCTGCTCAGCGGTGATGACGCAACCGGACTGGATTTTATGCAGCTCGGTGGTCATGGCGTGATTTCCGTAACGTCTAACGTTGCGGCGCGTGACATGGCTGAAATGTGCAAACTGGCGGCAGCCGGGCACTTTGCCGAGGCGCGGGTGATTAACCAGCGTCTGATGCCGTTACACAACAAACTATTTGTCGAACCCAATCCTATCCCAGTGAAATGGGCGTGTAAGGAGTTGGGACTTGTGGCGACCGATACGCTACGTCTGCCGATGACGCCAATCACGGACAATGCTCGTGAAATCGTCAAAGCGGCGCTTAAGCATGCCGGTTTGCTGTAAAGTTTAGGGAGATTTGATGGCTTACTCAGTACAAAAGTCGCGCCTGGCCAAGGTTGCGGGTGTTTCGCTTGTTATGTTGCTCGCGGCCTGTAGTTCTGACTCGCGTTATAAGCGCCAGGTGAGCGGTGATGAATCCTATCTGGAGGCCGCACCGCTTGCTGAGCTTCACGCTCCAGCCGGAATGATTCTGCCGGTTATGTCGGGTGACTATAATATCCCGGTAACCAACGGCAGCGGTGCCGTGGGTAAAGCGCTGGACATTCGCCCACCGGCTCAGCCGTTAGCACTGGTCACCGGCGCTCGCACTCAGATCGCGGGTGATACGTCGACGTTGCTGGTGGAAAATGGTCGTGGAAACACGTTGTGGCCACAGGTCGTTAGCGTCATTCAGTCTAAAAACTACACGATCACCAAACGTGATGATGCCAGTCAGACTTTGACCACCGATTGGGTTAACTGGAACCGTCTGGATGAAGACGAGCAGTACCGTGGACGTTATCAAATCTCGGTTAAACCGCAGGGCTATCAGCAAGCGGTAACGGTGAAACTGATTAACCTCGAGCAGGCGGGTAAACCCGTAGCCGATGCGGCATCAATGCAGCGTTACAGCGCTGAGATGATGAACGTTATCTCTGCTGGTCTGGATAAGAACGCCACCGACGCCGCGAATGCCGCGCAAAACCGCTCGGCAGCCACCATGGATGTTCAGAGCGCCGCCGATGACACCGGTTTACCGATGCTGGTGGTACGTGGACCGTTCAACGTGGTATGGCAGCGTCTGCCGGCAGCGCTTGAGAAAGTGGGGATGAAAGTGACCGACAGCACCCGCTCTCAGGGCAGCATCGCCGTCACCTACAAACCACTGTCCGATAGCAACTGGCAGGAGTTGGGCGCAAGCGATCCGGGTCTGGTATCCGGCGACTACAAACTGCAGGTCGGTGATTTAGACAACCGCAGTAGTTTGCAGTTTATCGATCCGAAGGGGCATACCCTGACGCAAAGCCAGAACGACGCGCTGGTCGCCGTCTTCCAGGCCGCGTTCAGTAAGTAAAAATAAAGGGCTGGATAACTCCAGCCCTTTTTTTCTGATATGATACGCAAACGTGTGCGTCGGCAGAAAAACGCAATATTTATCGTTAATTCACACCCAGGAGTAATAAAGATGCAAAAGCAAGCTGAGTTGTATCGTGGTAAAGCGAAGACCGTATACAGCACGGAAAACCCGGACCTGTTGGTGCTCGAATTCCGCAATGATACGTCAGCAGGGGATGGCGCGCGCATTGAACAGTTTGACCGTAAAGGCATGGTGAACAACAAGTTCAACCATTTCATTATGACTAAACTGCAAGAAGCGGGCATTCCTACCCAGATGGAGCGACTGCTTTCCGATACTGAATGTCTGGTGAAAAAACTGGAGATGGTACCGGTTGAATGTGTGGTACGTAACCGCGCGGCAGGCTCACTGGTTAAGCGTTTAGGCGTTGAGGAAGGTATTGAACTGAATCCGCCGCTGTTTGATCTGTTCCTGAAAAACGATGCTATGCACGATCCAATGATTAACGATTCCTATTGCGAAACTTTTGGTTGGGTGAGCAAAGAGAATCTGGCGCGTATGAAAGAGCTGACCTACAAAGCCAACGACGTGCTGAAAAAGATGTTTGATGATGCGGGTCTGATTCTGGTCGACTTCAAACTTGAGTTCGGTTTGTATAAAGGTGAAGTGGTTCTGGGCGATGAGTTTTCACCGGACGGCAGTCGTCTGTGGGACAAAGAAACGCTGGATAAAATGGACAAAGATCGCTTCCGCCAGAGCCTGGGCGGGCTGATCGAAGCCTATGAAGCCGTCGCGCATCGTCTGGGTGTGAAGTTAGACTAATCCTCCCTCTGAGCCGGCGATCGCTCTCCGGCTCATCAATCCCGCTGATTTTGATTACTGTTTCTTATGGTAATCCTGTTCCGAACCGCCTACGATCATCATCATAATGAATAAAAAGTTGAGGTGATTATGCGCTGGCAAGGGCGTCGTGAAAGTGACAATGTGGAAGACAGACGAAACAGCTCCGGCGGTGGCCCCTCTATGGGCGGCCCTGGTTTTCGTTTGCCCAGTGGTAAAGGCGGCATCATCCTGCTAATCGTGGTGCTTGTCGCAGGTTATTATGGCGTGGATCTCACCGGATTAATGACCGGTCAGCCTGTTTCCCAACAGCAATCATCACACTCCATCAGCCCAAATGATGATGAAGCAGCGAAATTTACCTCGGTAATTTTGGCCACCACGGAAGATACCTGGGGACAGCAGTTTGAAAAAATGGGGCGGACCTACCAACAACCGAAGCTGGTGATGTATCGCGGAGCAACGCGAACCGGCTGCGGCGCGGGCCAGTCCGTGATGGGACCGTTTTATTGCCCGGCAGATGGCACGGTATATATCGACCTCTCATTCTATGATGACATGAAAAACAAACTGGGCGCCGATGGTGATTTTGCTCAGGGTTATGTTATCGCCCATGAAGTGGGTCACCATGTGCAGAAACTGCTGGGTATTGAACCGAAAGTTCGCCAGATGCAGCAGAATGCCTCACAGGCTGAGGTAAATCGTCTTTCCGTGCGTATGGAACTGCAGGCGGACTGCTTTGCCGGCGTCTGGGGCCACAGTATGCAGCAGCAGGGCGTGCTGGAGTCCGGTGACCTGGAAGAAGCGCTGAACGCCGCTCAGGCCATTGGCGACGATCGCCTGCAGCAGCAGGGACAAGGACGCGTTGTGCCGGACAGCTTTACCCATGGTACTTCCGAGCAGCGTTTTACCTGGTTCAAACGCGGTTTTGACAGCGGTGATCCGGGACAATGTAATACTTTTGGTAAAGGCATTTAAGATACAGAGGCAGGGATGTCTGATATCACGGCGCTGAGCGCGTTAACCGAACAGATGAGCCGCGAAGGGATCCGTCGTCTGCTGATTATCAGCGGCGAAGGGAACTGGTGTCAGGAGCGGGCATTAGCGCTACGCAACATGTTAACCGGCGACTGGCTATGGGTAGGGGCGCAAGCCCCTGCTGAGCCGAACTGCACGCCGCAGGCGCTGCAAACGTTACTAGGGCGCGAGTTCCGTCATGCGGTTTTTGACGCAGGGCAGGGATTTGACGCTGCGGCATTTGCCGCCTTAAGCGGAACGCTGATTGCCGGAAGCTGGCTGGTTTTGCTGACTCCACCCTGGCATAGCTGGCAGACCTATCCGGACGCGGATTCACTGCGCTGGGGCGACTGCGCTGAACCTATCTCAACACCGTACTTTGTTGAACACGTTAAACGGGTAATTTCCTGTGACGGGCAGGCTCTGCACTGGCAACAGCATCTGCCTGCATCCAGCCCAGGTTTTCCTGTTCGTGCAGACTGGCACGCGGCAACCGGTGAACCTCAGCCTGAACAGGCGCTGATTTTAGCGCAGTTGCTGGAGATGCCTCCCGGCGTGGTTGCGGTCACTGCCGCACGTGGCCGGGGCAAATCCGCGCTGGCGGGGCAACTGATAGCACGTATCAACGGGACAGCGATTGTTACCGCGCCTGCCAAAGCGGCAACCGATGTGCTGGCGCAATTTGCCGCAGAGCGTTACCGCTTCATGGCCCCGGATGCGCTGTTAAGCAGTTCTGCAACCGCAGACTGGCTGATTGTAGATGAAGCCGCCGCGATCCCCGCGCCGCTGCTGCACCAACTGGTGGCGCGTTTTCCTCGTACACTGTTAACCACCACCGTTCAGGGCTACGAGGGGACTGGCAGAGGCTTCTTGCTGAAATTCTGCGCCTGCTTCCCCACTCTTCGACGCTATGAGTTGCAACAACCCGTACGCTGGGCGCAGGGATGTCCGCTGGAGCAAATCGTCAGCGATGCGCTGGTGTTTGGTGATGAAACGTTCACGCATACCCCATTGGGGGATTTGCACTTCTCGGCGTTTGAGCAACGCGCCTGGCATACAAACCCGGCGCTGCCGTTAGCGGTATATCAACTGCTTTCCGGGGCGCATTATCGCACCTCGCCACTGGACCTGCGGCGGATGATGGATGCGCCGGGGCAGCATTTCCTTCAGGCTTCGGCTGCTGACTCGGTGGCGGGAGCCGTCTGGCTGGTCGATGAGGGGGGATTAACTGCAGAATTAAGCCAGGCCGTCTGGGCCGGATATCGCCGACCAAGAGGCAATCTGGTTGCACAGTCACTGGCGGCGCATGGCGGTGACCCGTTGGCGGCGACGCTTGTCGGGCGACGGGTTAGCCGAATTGCGGTTCACCCCGCGCGCCAGCGAGAAGGTATCGGGCAGCAGTTGATTATGCAGGCCCTGCGTTATTCCATGCAGTGTGATTATCTGTCCGTCAGCTTTGGTTATACGGCTGAACTATGGCGTTTCTGGCAACGCTGCGGTTTTGTGCTGGTAAGGATGGGCAATCATCGGGAAGCCAGCAGCGGCTGTTACACCGCTATGGCGATACTTCCCATCAGCGAAGCGGGTAAACGCCTTGCCCGGCGGGAACACCAGCGCCTGCGCAGGGATGCGGAAATCCTTGCGCAGTGGAATGGAGAGCACATTCCGCTGACCCCGCTGAAAGAGGCTACGCTTAATGAGGATGACTGGGCTGAGCTGGCTGGGTTTGCCTTCGCGCATCGACCATTGCTGACATCGCTGGGCTGTCTGAGTCGTCTGCTTGAGCACAGCGAACTGCCTCTTCCGGCGCTTCGCGGGCGTTTACAGGCTAAACACAGCGACGCCGAATTATGCCAACGGCTGAAGATCTCAGGTCGCAAAGCGCTGCTGGCGGTTCAGCGAGCTGAGGCTGCGCAGGCCTTAAAACAGCTGGACGCTGAACGTGAACAGCGGCTACATAATCGCATTATGCAATGGCAATTTTTTCACTAACTTCTTCAATTTCCTGGCATGGTCATTGCGGTTAAGCGGCGTAGAATGATTCTCATCAGTTAAGGAGATCGCCATGAAACATGACCATTTTGTTGTTCAAAGTCCCGATAAACCCGCTCAACAGCTATTGTTGCTGTTTCATGGCGTCGGCGATAACCCGGTTGCCATGGGGGAAATTGGCTCCTGGTTTGCGCCGCTGTTTCCGGATGCGCTAATCGTTAGCATTGGCGGGGCAGAGCCTTACGGTACAACTTCTGGACGTCAGTGGTTTTCGGTGCAGGGCGTAACGGAAGAGAACCGTCAGGCGCGTATTGACGCGATTATGCCGGTGTTTATCGAAACAGTGCGTTACTGGCAGAAGCAAAGCGGCGTTTCACCGCAGGCTACCGCGCTGATTGGTTTTTCTCAGGGTTCTATTATGTCGCTTGAGAGCATCAAAGCCGAGCCGGGGCTGGCGTCGCGGGTCATTGCCTTCAATGGTCGCTATGCCACTTTACCGGAGACGGCAACCACTGCGACTACGGTGCACTTGATTCACGGCGGTGAAGACCGGGTGATTGAGTTATCTCACGCCGTTGCCGCGCAGGAGGCGTTAATTCGCGCCGGTGGGGATGTGACGCTGGATATCGTTGAAAATCTGGGGCACGCCATTGATGAACGCAGCATGCAGTTTGCGCTCGATCATTTGCGTTTTACCGTACCGAAGCACTACTTTGATGAAGCGCTGAGCGGTGGTAAGCCTCACGATGATGATGTGATTGAGATGATTTAACCTGTAGGCCGGATAAGGCGAAGCCGCCATCCGGCATGACAGTCAGTGATAGTGCCGGATAGCAATGTGATATGTGTTATCCGGCCTACAAATTATTTCTTCGGTTGATCCTTATTCGGCCAATCGTCGTCGTCATCCCATTTATCGTTAAAGTCACGATGCGGGGGAAGTTCCGGCTTATTCGCAAGAAATTTCTTGTGGTCGACGCGCTTGAGATCTTTAATCACGTTCAGCAGTACGCCTACCAAAAACACCAACACCAGAATCCACCAGTACTTTGCCAGCCAATCCATGCTCATTTCCTCTTACAGGAACACTCATCAGGCGACGAGTTGTTCCATGATACGTTGATACATTCGGGCAAGCAGCTGCAGGTCGGCGGCATTAACACATTCATTAATTTTATGAATAGTGGCGTTGACCGGCCCAAGTTCTACTACCTGCGCCCCCATGCGAGCAATAAAACGCCCGTCGGACGTCCCGCCTGTAGTCAGTAACTGCGGTTTAATCTCATTATAGTGCTCAATGGCGTTCACCACCGCATCAACCAGTTTACCGCGTTCTGTCAGGAAAGGCTGACCGGAAAGCCACCAGTCGACGGTATAACGGAGCTGATGTTTCTCCAACAGCGCGTGAACCCGTGCTTTAATCATCTCATCGGTCAGCTCAGTGCTGAAACGGAAGTTGAACTGGATAAACAGTTCGCCGGGGATAACGTTGTTGCTGCCGGTACCTGCCTGAATATTGGCAATCTGCATGCTGGTCGCCGGGAAGAATTCGTTACCCTGATCCCACTCAATCGCCACCAGTTCGTTGAGCATTGGCGCCGCGCGGTGTACCGGGTTATCGGCCAGATGCGGATAGGCTACGTGGCCCTGCACACCGTGAATGGTTAGGTTGCAGGTCAGTGAACCACGACGTCCATTTTTCACCACGTCGCCAACGATCTCCGTACTGGACGGCTCGCCAACCAGACAATAATCCAGTCGCTCATTACGCGCCATCAGCGCTTCAACTACCTTCACGGTGCCGTTTTTAGCGCTGGCTTCCTCGTCGGACGTTATCAAAAACGCCAGACGACCCTGATGGTTTGGATGCTGGGCAACAAAACGCTCTGCGGCCACGACCATCGCCGCCAGCGAACCTTTCATATCCGCTGCGCCACGCCCGAACAACATGCCATCGCGAATGGTCGGTTCGAACGGGGGGTTAATCCAACGATCAACATCGCCGGCAGGCACTACGTCAGTGTGACCGGCAAATGCCAGAGTCTCACCTTTACCGCGCCATGCCCAAAAATTCTGTGTGTCACCAAAATCCATACGCTCAACGGTAAAACCTACCGCGCGCAGGCGTTCAATCATTAACGCCTGGCACCCGGCATCATCCGGGCTCAGGGAAGGACGGCGAATAAGCTGCTGTGTCAGCTCAATAACCGGGCACGACATAGACTACACCTCATTAAAAAACAGAGTATAACTGGATTCACTGAAACCAAGCAGCATAGGCTTACCCGGCGCGCAGAGCAATGGGCGTTTGATAATTGCTGGCATTTCAATCATCAACGCGGCGGCAGAGGAGGCATCTGTGATTTTACTGCGTGTGGCTTCATCCAGTTTACGCCAGGTGGTTCCACGCGTATTGAGCAATGGCTCCCAGCCTAATTCGCTAATAAAAGAGTGCAATAGCGCATTGTCCAGGCCGTCGACGCGATAATCATGAAAGCGGTATTCGACCCCATTGTCTTCGAGCCAGCGTCTGGCCTTTTTAATCGTGTCGCAATTCTTAATGCCGTAGAGGGTAATCATTTGAATCCTTATTGACATAAATTGAATATTTATTCTCGTATTCTATAACTATGAATAATACATATTGTCATCGAATCGTTATAGAAAAATATAACATTGTTGTTGAATGGTGAATAATGATTCCTGAAAGTTCCAAAACTCGCGGGAAACTGAAAATCAGAATTTGCCTGTTTGCATCAGCCTGTTTTTCCATCAGAATTGACAAAGTAGTAGATGATGTATGAATATTTCAAAATATTGCAGTAAGTCACATAAAATTTATGGGTTTAGCGCATAGTGATTACATATACCCCAGCACTGGAGGAAGTAATCACAACCATCGGTTAAATTGCCTTCTTTTAAAGATGATGATTTCGTAGAATGCCCATAATAATAAGAGAGGTTGTTATGATTGAACGTGAACTGGGGAACTGGAAAGACTTTATCGAAGTGATGCTTCGTAAATAATTTTCTGGAAGAAATTCATATCCTGCAAAGGATAAAAAAAGGCGACTCAACGTAAGTCGCCTTTTTTGTGTCCGATTATTCTGGGCGTGGCTTCAACGGGAAGCGTCTGCGCACCAGCACAAAGAACAGAGGAACGAAGTAAATCGCCAGGATAGTGGCTGAAATCATCCCGCCCATTACGCCCGTCCCCACCGCATGTTGACCACCGGAACCTGCGCCACTGCTGATGGTCATCGGCAGCACCCCAAAGATAAACGCCAGCGACGTCATCAGAATTGGTCGTAAGCGTTGGCGACAGGCATGCAGGGTGGCGTCGAGCAAGTCGTGTCCTTTCTCGTTCATTTCATTGGCGAATTCAACAATCAATATCGCGTTCTTCGCCGAAAGGCCGATAACGGTGAGTAACCCGACCTGGAAGTACACGTCGTTTTCCAGGCCGCGCATCCAGGTGGCGAGCAGCGCGCCAATGACCCCCAGCGGCACCACCAGCATGACGGAGAAGGGAACCGACCAGCTTTCGTACAGAGCCGCCAGACACAGGAATACCACCAACAGAGAAATGGCGTACAGGGCGGGAGCCTGAGAACCCGACAGCCGTTCCTGATAGGACATCGCAGTCCATTCGAGGCCGAATCCGGTCGGTAACTGGCGCACCAGCGATTCCATTATGTCCATTGCCGTACCGGTACTGACGCCCGGCGCGGCTTCGCCGACAATCTCGACGGCAGAGTAGCCGTTATAGCGTTCCAGACGCGGTGAACCCGTTTCCCAGCGCGACGTGGCAAAGGCCGAGAAAGGCACCATGCCGCCGCTATTGTTGCGGACATACCACAGGTTGATGTCGTCCGGAAGCATGCGATATTTTGCCGCCGCCTGCACGTAAACCTTCTTCACGCGCCCCCGGTCCATAAAGTCATTGACGTAGCTGGAGCCCCAGGCCGTTTGCAATGTGTCGTTGATATCATCAATGGAAACGCCCAGTGCCTGGGCTTTGCGCTGATCGATATCAATTTGCAACTGCGGGCTGTCGTCCAGACCATTATGACGAACGCGGGTCAGGGAGGCGTCTTTCCCGGCCAGTTCGATAAGCTTGTCTCGCGCGGCCATTAACGCATCATGGCCCGCACCGGCGTGATCCTGCAGCTCCATATCGAAACCGGCAGAGCTTCCGAGGCCGCTGATAGCTGGAGGGCTGCTGGCGAAGACGCGGGCTTCTTTAATCTTGTTAAAGGCTTTGGTCGCACGTTCAATGATGGCGAAAGAGGTTCCGGTCGTGGTGTCGCGCTCATCCCAGTCTTTTAAGCGGACAAACATACGTGCCACGTTTTGACCGTTCCCGCCAGGGCCGGAGCCGACCGTGGAAAAGACTGACGTAATGTTGTCTTTCTCATGGGTGAAGTAATACTTCTCCACCTCCTCAACCACTTTCAATGTTTGTTGCTGCGTGGAGCCGCTGGGCAACTGCACCGAGGTTGTAAACATGCCGCGGTCTTCCAGGGGCAGGAAGGAGGTTGGCAGGCGCAGAAACAGGAAAACCATACCGCCAAGCAGCAGGCCGTAGATCAGTATCCAGCGCAGGCTGCGGTGCAGGATCCTGGCGACGCCTTTTTCATAGCGTTCGGCGTTGCGATTAAACATGCGGTTAAACCAGCCAAAGAAACCGGTTTGCCCGTGATGTTCGCCCTTATGCAGCGGTTTGAGCAGGGTGGCGCACAGGGCAGGGGTGAGGATCATCGCCACCAGAACAGACAGCACCATCGCGGAGACGATGGTTATCGAGAACTGGCGGTAAATAGCCCCGGTGGTGCCGCCGAAGAAGGCCATTGGGATAAACACCGCCGACAGTACCATCGCGATACCGACCAGCGCGCCCTGGATTTGACCCATCGATTTCCGCGTCGCTTCCCGCGGCGAAAGGCCTTCCTCGCTCATTATACGCTCGACGTTTTCCACCACCACAATGGCGTCATCGACCAGCAGACCGATCGCCAGCACCATTGCAAACATCGTCAGGGTGTTAACGCTGTAGCCAAAGGCGTAAAGCACCGAGAAGGTGCCCATCAGGACCACGGGAACGGCGATGGTAGGAATCAGCGTGGCGCGGAAGTTTTGCAGGAACAGGTACATCACGAGGAATACCAGCGCGATCGCTTCCAGCAGCGTTTTCACCACGTCGATAATTGAGGCTTTGACAAAGGAGGTGGTTTCATACGCTACCTTGTACTCCAGCCCGTGCGGAAAATACTGCGAAAGCTCGTTCAGGCGGTCGATAACCAGCTCCGCCGTTGCCATTTCATTAGCGCCGGAGGCCAGTTTTACCCCCAGACCGGAAGCCGGGTTGCCGTTGAAGCGGCTGAGGTAGTCATACTTTTCCGCGCCCATTTCGACCGTCGCCACATCGCCCAGTTTAACTTCTGAGCCATCCTGGTTGACGCGTAGCGTAATCGCGCGGAATTCATCCGGAGTCTGCAGCAACGACTGGGCGTTGATTGTTGCATTTAGCGCCTGCTTGTCCACCGAAGGTGTACCGCCAAGCTGTCCGACGGCAATCTGCGCATTCTGTGACTCGATAGCGTCGGTCACATCTTTGGCGGTCATTTGAAAGCTGTTAAGTTTGGCCGGGTCGAGCCAGATTCGCATGGAATATTGTGAACCGTAAGCATCAATATCGCCCACGCCGTTTATACGGCTGAGCGGATCCTGGATATTACTGGCGACGTAGTCAGCGATGTCCTGCTTATCCATTGAACCATCGGTGGAGACGAAGGCGATGGTCAGAATATTGGTGTCCCCGGTCTTACGCACCGTGACCCCCTGATCCTGTACCGCCTGCGGAAGCTTACGCATTGCCGACTGTAGCTGGTTTTGCACCTGCTGGACGGCCTCGTCAGGATCGGTTCCGGCGACGAAGCTCAGCGTAACCGATGCCTGGCCTGTCCCACTGCTCTGCGATGACATATACATCAGATTATCGAGACCGGTCATGTTCTGCTCGATAACCTGGGTGACGGTGTTTTCCAGCGTTTGTGCGGATGCGCCAGGGTAGTTCGCGGTTATCCGCACGTTTGGCGGCGCCAGATCGGGATATTGCTCAACGGGCAGCGAAAAAATAGCCAGGGCTCCTGTCAGGCACAACAGGATAGCTAACACCCAGGCAAAAATGGGGCGATCGATGAAAAAATTCGCCATTAAAAGGGGACCTCGTGTTTCTGCGTATCGTTATGGGTATGACTTGCTTCACTTTAGCGGCAAGGTACGGGTCAAACGTGGAGAAAAAAAGAAGATAATGTAAATTATCATGCCCGTTTACAGCATACCTTTTGTGCCAACGCCGTCAGGCCTGGATCCAGCCCCGACGGCACTTTGCGGTTCTTTACGTTAGTTCACCGTCGGATTCTGCCGAACGAAAACTGATACTCACCAGCGTACCCCCTCCGGAGGGTTGAGAGAAGGTCAGCGTGCCGCTCAGCCTTTCCGCCCGCTCGCGCATAATATTTAACCCATAGTGCCCCGTAGGCTCATGCGGCTCGCCAATGCCGATGCCGTTATCGCGGATATAAACCGTATGATTACCATCGGGTGCTGTTACGCAACTGACGGCAATTTCGGTTGCGTTGGCATGCTTAATCGCGTTCAACACCGCTTCACGGACGATCTGCAGCAGATGCACCTGCATTTGCGCGTCCAGCGCCAGCGTCGGCAATCGGCAATCCAGTGTCAGTTTAGCCGAGGTCTGATTTTGCAGCGTTTCCAGCATTTCATGCAGGGCGGAGGGAAGATCGGCCTGCTGTAAAGTCAGGCGGAAGGTGGTGAGCAGTTCGCGCAACTGGCGGTAGGCATCGTTCAGCGCCTGGGAGAAATCCGCCATAATGCTTTGCGCCGGGGCGTTATCCTCTGGAATCGAGCGCTTCAACAGCGTGAGCTGAATACGTAAATAAGAGAGCACCTGCGCCAGCGAGTCGTGCAGCTCGCGTGCAATCGTCGCCCGCTCCTCCATTAACAACAACTGCTGGAAATGTTTTTGCGCCTGGTTGAAGTACAACCCGCGTCCCAGCATTGAGGAGACGCTGTTGAGCAGCGGAGTGGAAGCGTTGACGTTGGGACTTTGCCAGTGCAGTTCCCCGTAAACGGTTTCCTGCATGGTGACTGGCAGGATCTGCATTGGTAACTCGGGACTTTTAGTCCCTTCGCTAATCCGCCAGTTATCGCCGACGGTGAGTTCCAGGAAATACGCGGCGTCATGCTCGCGGACAATCTGTAAAATATGGCGGAAACAGTGTACGTCAATCTGACTGGTATTTAATGCCTGGGAACACTGATACAACACCTCCAGACGGCGGTTGGCTTCGTGGAGATCGTGGGTTTTCTCAGCGACCGAAGCTTCCAGCGAGCGGTACAGTTTATGTAATTCACTCGACATCTGGCTAAAGGTTTTACCCAGCAACCCAAGTTCGTTGGGCAAACCGGTATCCAGCGGCGGGATATCAAACTGCCCGTGTTCGATGTGCTGGCTGGCCATCACCAGCTTATTCAGCGGACGCACCACCTGCTGGCGAATTCGCCGCAAAGTAAAGAAGACGAGGGTGAATATGCCGATCCCGCCCGCCAGTGAAATTCCAAAAACCAGCATCACTTTGCGTTCGGCATAATGCTGCAGCGCCAGCACGAAGAGATCGATTTGATCGACGTAGTTGTTGATGTTGGCCTGGTACCATTTTAAATCGCCATCAATCAGACGGGCGTTCATTTCCAGCCAGTTAGCATGCAGACGTCCATAGCGGATTTTTACCGCTTGTGGCACATACCACGCGTTCAGGTTCTGAAGCGCCGGTGAGTTTAGCGCCTGCTGAAAAAGCTGGCGGTGAGCGTTGAGCTGTGGGCTTTGGCTTTGTAGATCGTAACCCAGACGATAACTTTGCATGCGCAATGAGCCAGCAACGTTGATGGCTTCGGCATCGCGCAAGCTGCTGGTCAGCGTGAGCAACGCAATACCCGTTGAGAGAATCGACAACAGCACGATGTAGAAAAAAGCTTTAGCCAGACTGGCCGAGACCGGACGCTTTACCGTCACTTGTGCATCCTCACACAATACACGTCGCGCCTTAAAACAGCCTGAACGATGCGGTGTATTTGATAAATGTTAATAAAACGCCATGAAACTGGATGGTAACTGAAACACAATTTCATATGCGATGAAATAAATTGATCTGCCACAGGTTCTGGATAAATAGTTGTGCTTCTTGGGCAAATGAACATTGCCGCTTCCTTCCGTGTCGGTTAATAACACTCTTATAAAGAATAAGGTTTTTGCAACCAAAAAAGAAGGAAGCCATGAATCGTTTTATTATGGTCAATAGCCAGCAGTGCCTGGGATGCCATGCCTGTGAGGTCGCCTGCGTCATGGCTCACAACGACGAGCAGCATGTCCTGAGCCAGAGGCATTTCCAGCCCCGAATTACCGTCATTAAACATCAGCAGCAGCGTAGCGCAGTGACCTGCCACCACTGTGAAGATGCGCCCTGCGCCAGAAGTTGCCCGAACGGGGCAATCAGCCATGATAACGACAGCGTGCAGGTGAATCCGCAAAAGTGCATTGGCTGTAAATCATGCGTTGTAGCCTGTCCTTTCGGCACGATGCAGATCGTACTCACTCCCGTAGCCAAAGGGAAGGTGAAAGCCACCGCGCACAAATGTGATTTGTGTCAGGGACGCGAACAGGGACCTGCCTGCGTCGAGAACTGTCCGGCACAGGCGTTACAGCTGGTGACGGAAAATTCGCTTACCGGCCTGTCAAAAGCGCGCAGGCTGCGTACCGCCAGTCTGGAAAGCCAGCCATGGCATGCCAGCGCTACCGATTTTGTTCCACATGTCATCACCAAACGTGAGCAAATGCAGGCGACGCCTGCGCGGGGCGAGCCGGATAAGCTGGCGATTGAGGCCCGTAAAACCAGCTTTGAAGAGATCTATTTGCCGTTTCGTACGGCGCAGGCGGAACGGGAAGCATCCCGCTGCCTGAAATGCGGCGACCACAGTATTTGCGAATGGACCTGCCCACTGCATAACCATATTCCTCAGTGGATTGAACTGGTCAAAGCCGGGAACATCGATGCGGCGGTTGAGCTTTCTCACCAGACTAACTGCCTGCCGGAAGTGACCGGGCGCGTGTGTCCACAGGACCGGCTTTGCGAAGGAGCATGCACGGTACGTAGCGAACAGGGCGCGGTGACTATCGGTAATATTGAGCGTTACATCTCCGATCGTGCCCTGAGCAAAGGATGGCGACCGGACTTAAGCCACGTGCAGAAAGTGGACAAGCGGGTTGCTATCATCGGCGCAGGCCCGGCGGGTCTGGCCTGCGCCGATGTGCTGGCGCGCAGCGGTATCAGCGCCACCGTGTACGATCGCCATCCTGAAATCGGCGGTTTGCTGACGTTCGGCATTCCGGCCTTCAAGCTGGACAAATCGCTGCTGGCGCGCCGTCGTGAAATCTTCAGCGCCATGGGTATTCATTTCGAACTGAACTGTGAAGTAGGTAAGGATGTCGCGCTTGAAACGCTGCTGGAGGATTACGATGCCGTGTTCGTGGGCGTAGGAACCTATCGTTCCATGAAGGCGGATCTGCCGAATGAAGACGCGCCTGGCGTATATGATGCGCTGCCGTTCCTGATCGCCAACACTAAGCAGGTGATGGGGCTGGAAGAGCTGCCTGACGAGCCGTATATCGACACCGCCGGACTAAACGTGGTTGTACTGGGCGGAGGCGATACGGCAATGGACTGCGTGCGTACCGCACTGCGCCATGGCGCAAGCCAGGTGACCTGCGCCTATCGTCGTGATGAAGCCAATATGCCCGGTTCGAAAAAAGAGGTGAAGAACGCTCGGGAAGAAGGAGCAAACTTCGAGTTTAACGTCCAGCCGGTTGAGCTGGTGTTGCATGCCGATGGGCGAGTCAGCGGCGTGCGTTTTTTACGTACACAGCTTGGCGAGCCGGATGCGCAGGGCCGCCGACGCCCGGTTCCCATCGCCGGGAGTGAGTTTGTCATGCCCGCAGATGCGGTGATCATGGCGTTTGGCTTTCACCCGCACGGCATGCCGTGGCTGGAGTCGCATGGCGTTAAGGTCGATAACTGGGGGCGCATTGCTGCCGATGTTGAAAGCGCATACCGATATCAAACCAGTAATCCGAAAATCTTTGCCGGTGGCGACGCGGTACGCGGTGCGGACCTGGTGGTGACGGCCATGGCGGAAGGACGGCATGCTGCCCAGGGGATAGTCGACTGGCTGGGCGTAAAATCAGTCAAATCTCATTAATCGGCGAGTAGGCCGGATAAAACGCGTTAGCGTTGCCATCCGGCAATGTGCCGCATGCATGCCTGATGGCGCTTTGCTTATCAGGCCTACATTGTTCCAAGACAAACCCGGTTTCACGGCGTAGTATTATTTCTCACTTCTTGCTGTGGAGCCGGTATGTCGCAAAAAATTACCCTCATCAAAGATAAAGTCCTCTCCGATAACTACTTCATCCTGCGCAATATCACCTATGACCTGACCCGTAGCACTGGGGAGGTGATTCGTCATAAGCGCGAGGTTTACGATCGCGGTAACGGCGCTACTATCCTGCTGTATAACCCGGAGAAGAAAACAGTGGTGTTAATCCGCCAGTTTCGTGTCGCCACCTGGGTCAACGGTAACGAAGATGGTCAACTGATTGAAACCTGCGCCGGGCTACTGGATAACGACGAACCGGAAGCGTGTATTCGTAAAGAGGCGATTGAAGAGACCGGCTATGAAGTGGGTGAAGTGCGTAAACTGTTCGAACTCTACATGTCGCCGGGCGGCGTAACGGAGCTGATCCATTTCTTTATCGCGCAATACAGCGACAGTCAGCGGGCAAACGCCGGCGGCGGTGTGGAAGATGAAGATATTGAGGTTCTGGAGCTGCCGTTCGCACAGGCGCTGGAAATGATTAAAACGGGTGAGATCCGTGACGGTAAAACGGTGCTTTTACTGAACTATTTGCAGTCGTCGCATCTCATGGATTAATGCACGGGATTTATATTTCTTTACAAATTTTCGGCCAATCCGACGATTCTTATTGAGCCACATCAGTCGCGCAAGGAAGATACCGCTTAGGCTGTGTGTTTTGACTTCGGGGTTGTACCGTCCATGCGCTATCGCGTTATTTTGCTTTTCCTGCTCGGGTTGCTACCCGTCCGTTTGCTGTGGGCTGCACCCGCTCAGCAAGCGTTTTCTGACTGGCAGGTAACGTGCAATAACCAAAACTTTTGCGTGGCGCGCAATACCGGTGAACATCACGGCCTGGTCATGACCTTAAGCCGCAGCGCCGGGGCGCATACCGACGCCGTGTTGCGTATTGAACTGGGTGGGTTGGAAACATCCACTGTCAAAGAGAGCGATATTGCGCCGCGTCTGCTCCTGGATGGCGCGCCGCTCTCGCTTCGCGGCGAACACTGGCGTATTACTCCCCGGCAACTGATGACCGACGATCCGGCGACCATCAGCGCCTTTTTACAAACCGTACAGGACGCGAAGGCGATAACCCTGCAAAAAGGGTCGCAAACCCTGTCACTGGATGGGCTAAAAGCCGCGCTGCTGTTTATCGACGCCCAACAAAAACGGGTCGGTAGCGAAACCGCATGGATCGAAAAAGGCGACGAGCCTCCGCTCAGCGTTCCTCCGGCTCCCGCACTGAAAGGCGTGGCGGTCATTAATCCAACGCCAACGCCTCTCACACAGCAGGAGCGCAGTGAACTGCTGGACTACGGTAACTGGCGGATCAACGGTATTCGCTGCTCGATCGATCCGCTGCGGCGCGAGATGCGCGTTACGGCCCTGACGGATGATAAAGCGCTGCTGATGATTGGCTGTGAGGCCGGGGCGTATAACACCATCGATCTGGCGTGGGTGGTTTCACGCACTAACCCTATGACTTCACGCGCGGTACGCCTGAGCCTGCCTTTTAAAACGGATGCGGAAAGTCGCGATATGGAGTTGACCAACGCCACGTTTGACGAGAAGTCGCGGGAGCTGGTAACCCTCGCCAAAGGACGAGGGATGGCAGATTGCGGTATCCAGACCCGCTGGCGCTATGATGGACAGCGGTTTCGCCTGGTGCGCTACGCCCAGGAGCCTAGCTGTGATAACTGGCATGGGCCAGATGCCTGGCCCACGCTGTGGATCACGCGTTAAGCACTTTGTGCGCTTTGTCGACGATGTTATCCACCGTAAAGCCGAAGAATGGGAACAACTTGTCCGCCGGTGCTGACTCCCCATAACCCGTCATGCCGACAATCGCCCCTTTCAGTCCAACATATTTGTACCAGTAGTCGGCAATGCCAGCCTCTACCGCCACGCGCGCGCTGACGTTTGCCGGCAAGACCGACTCCCGGTACGCCTCATCCTGGGCGTCGAAGATATCGGTTGAGGGCAGAGAAACCACCCGCACGTTACGACCTTCGCCGGTCAGTTTTTCCGCCGCCAGCAGCGTGATTTCCATTTCTGAACCGGTAGCAATGAGAATAACATCCGGCTTACCACCGCCATCCTTCAGCACATAGCCACCGCGGGCAATTTGCTGTACCTGCTCAGGCGTGCGTTCAACCTGCGCCAGATTCTGCCTCGAGAGGATCAGCGCCGTTGGCCCGTCATGGCGTTCGACCGCCAGCTTCCAGCCTACCGCCGCCTCAACCTGATCGCACGGCCGCCAGGTGCTGAAATTAGGCGTCAGACGCAGGCTGGCGAGCTGTTCAACGGCCTGGTGCGTAGGACCATCTTCCCCCAGACCAATCGAGTCGTGGGTATAAACCATAATTTGTCGGGCTTTCATCAGCGCCGCCATGCGCGCAGCATTACGGGCGTATTCAACAAACATCAGGAACGTTGCGGTGTACGGTACGAAGCCCCCGTGGTGTGCGATACCGTTGGCAATCGCGGTCATGCCAAATTCCCGCACGCCGTAGTGAATGTAATTTCCTGCATGATCCTCTTTAAGAGAAGTGGAGCCTTTCCAGATAGTCAGATTGCTGGGCGCCAGATCCGCAGAGCCGCCAAGCAGCTCAGGTAGTATCGGCCCGTAGGCGTTAAGGGTATTTTGCGAGGCCTTACGGGTGGCGATTTTGGCCGGATTGGCCTGCAGCTCGGTAATATATTTCTGCGTTGTTGCTTCCCACTCCTTCGGCAGTCCGCCGCTCATCCGGCGGGTAAACTCTGCCGCTAGCTCCGGATGCGCTTGTCGATACCCCGCGAATTTCTCATTCCAGCCCTGTTGCGCTTTTTCGCCTTTCTCGCGTGCGTCCCACGCCCGGTAAATCTCTTTGGGGATTTCAAAAGCAGGATGATGCCATCCCAGCTTCTGCCGGGTCAGCGCCACTTCTTCTTCGCCCAGCGCTGCGCCGTGCGCTTCCTCTTTCCCGGCTTTGTTCGGTGAACCAAAACCAATTACCGTGCGGCAGATAATCAGCGACGGCTTATCGGTAACAGACTGCGCTTCCTGAATCGCTTTTTTCACCGCCTCAGGGTCATGACCGTCAATCTCATGCACCACATGCCAGTGATAGGCCTCAAAGCGTTTCGCGGTATCGTCGGTAAACCAGCCGTCGGTTTCGCCATCAATCGAGATGCCGTTGTGATCGTAAAAGCCAATGAGTTTACCCAGTCCCAGGGTGCCCGCCAGCGAGCACGCTTCGTGAGAAATGCCCTCCATCAGACAGCCATCGCCCATGAATACGTAGGTAAAATGGCTGACAATTTCATGATCCGGCTGGTTAAACTGCGCTGCCAGCGTGCGTTCGGCAATTGCCATCCCGACTGCGTTGGCTAAACCCTGGCCCAGCGGGCCGGTGGTGGTTTCCACTCCCGGCGTGTAGCCAATTTCCGGGTGTCCTGGCGTCTTCGAATGGAGCTGGCGGAAATTCTTTAACTCGTCGAGCGGCAGGTCATAGCCGGAAAGATGCAGCAGGCTGTAAAGCAGCATTGAGGCGTGGCCATTGGACAAAATAAACCGGTCACGATCGTACCAGGTAGGATCGGTCGGGTTATGGCGCAGAAAATCGTTCCATAGCACTTCAGCGATATCGGCCATCCCCATTGGTGCTCCAGGGTGGCCGGAGTTAGCTTTTTGGACGGCATCCATACTTAGCGCACGAATGGCATTGGCAAGCTCTTTACGGGTCATAGGAAATACTCCTTGAAAAGTAAAGTGTTAGATGCGTGTTGTGATTCACACTTTTGGGAAAATTGCGGGCGTTGTCAGCAAAAAGCATAGCAGACAAGCATGGTATTGCTGGATTAAGCAGGTAACATGGCTGTTATAAATTGATAACAAATTCTTTCTTTGAATGGTGAGAGTTTGGGGACCTTCAAAGTTTGTGCCGTTGACTGGGGTGATAATGTGCGGCTCAGTAGAATGGTTACCCGCGCCACTTTTTTTGATAGATACGTGAAAGGAACAACAAGATGGATGACCAGTTAAAACAAAGCGCCCTCGATTTCCACGAGTTTCCGGTACCCGGTAAAATCCAGGTTTCTCCGACCAAGCCTCTGGCAACGCAGCGCGATCTGGCGCTGGCCTACTCGCCGGGCGTGGCTGCACCGTGTCTGGAAATTGAGAAAGACCCGCTGGCCGCCTACAAATATACCGCGCGCGGCAACCTGGTTGCGGTTATTTCCAACGGTACAGCGGTGCTGGGCCTCGGCAACATTGGCGCGCTGGCCGGTAAGCCGGTAATGGAAGGCAAAGGCGTTCTGTTTAAGAAATTCGCCGGGATTGATGTTTTCGACATCGAAGTGGATGAACTCGATCCGGATAAATTTATCAATGTGGTTGCGGCCCTGGAACCCACGTTTGGCGGCATTAACCTCGAAGATATTAAAGCCCCGGAGTGCTTCTACATTGAGCAAAAACTGCGCGAGCGCATGAATATTCCGGTCTTCCACGATGATCAACACGGTACGGCAATCATCAGTACTGCCGCTATTCTGAACGGTCTGCGGGTGGTTGAGAAAAATATCTCTGACGTGCGCATGGTGGTGTCTGGCGCAGGCGCAGCGGCGATTGCCTGTATGAATCTGCTGGTGGCGCTCGGGATGCAGAAGCACAATATTGTGGTCTGCGACTCCAAAGGCGTGATTTACAAAGACCGCGAACCGAACATGGCGGAAACCAAAGCGGCTTATGCGGTGGTAGATGACGGTAAGCGTACGCTGGATGATGTGATTGACGGCGCAGATATTTTCCTCGGTTGCTCCGGTCCGAAAGTGCTGACCCAGGAAATGGTTAAGAAGATGGCGCGTGCGCCAATGATCCTGGCGCTCGCCAACCCGGAACCGGAAATCCTGCCGCCGCTGGCAAAAGAGGTGCGTTCCGACGCCATCATTTGCACCGGTCGTTCTGACTACCCGAACCAGGTTAACAACGTCCTGTGCTTCCCGTTCATCTTCCGCGGCGCGCTGGATGTCGGCGCTACCGCCATCAACGAAGAGATGAAACTGGCTGCGGTACATGCCATTGCTGAGTTGGCGCACGCCGAACAGAGCGAAGTGGTGGCCTCTGCTTATGGCGATCAGGACCTGAGCTTCGGCCCGGAATACATCATTCCGAAACCTTTCGACCCGCGTCTGATCGTCAAAATAGCCCCTGCGGTGGCGAAGGCTGCGATGGACTCCGGTGTGGCAACGCGTCCGATTGCCGACTTTGATGCGTACATCGATAAGCTGAGCGAATTCGTCTACAAAACCAACTTGTTTATGAAGCCGATTTTCTCCCTGGCACGCAAAGCGCCGAAGCGCGTGGTGCTGACGGAAGGGGAAGAGGCGCGTGTGCTGCATGCCACCCAGGAGCTGATCACGTTAGGTCTGGCGAAGCCGATCCTGATCGGTCGTCCGAGCGTTATCGAAATGCGTATCCAGAAACTGGGTTTGCAGATCAAAGCGGGCGTCGATTTTGAAATCGTCAACAACGAGTCCGATCCGCGCTTCAAAGAGTACTGGAGCGAGTACTATCAGATTATGAAACGCCGTGGGATTACCCAGGAGCAGGCGCAGCGCGCGGTGATTGCCAATACTACGGTGATCGGCGCGATCATGGTGCAGCGCGGCGAAGCGGATGCGATGATCTGCGGTACGATTGGCGACTACCATGAACACTTCAGCGTGGTGAAAGAGGTGTTTGGTCATCGCGATGGCGTGCATACTGCCGGGGCGATGAACGCCTTGCTGCTGCCAAGCGGTAACACCTTTATCGCCGATACCTACGTCAACGATGACCCTACGCCGGAGCAACTGGCTGAAATCGCCGTGATGGCGGCAGAAACCGTACGTCGCTTTGGTATCGAACCGAGGGTGGCGCTGCTGTCCCACTCCAACTTTGGTTCATCTGACTGTCCATCGGCCAGCAAAATGCGCGATGCGCTGGAGCTGATTAAGGCGCGTGCGCCAGAGTTGATGATTGACGGCGAAATGCACGGCGACGCCGCGCTGGTGGAAAGCATCCGTAATGACCGTATGCCGGACAGTCCGCTGAAAGGCTCAGCGAATATTCTGGTGATGCCGAATATGGAAGCTGCCCGTATTAGTTACAACTTACTACGCGTTTCCAGTTCTGAAGGCGTTACGGTTGGCCCCGTGCTGATGGGGGTTGCGAAACCGGTTCACGTATTAACGCCGATCGCCTCTGTTCGTCGTATCGTTAATATGGTGGCGCTGGCGGTCGTAGAAGCCCAAACGCAGCCGCTGTAATTTCACTTTAATTTATTTCTGGCGCGGGTTTCTCTCGCGCCTTTTTATTTTCCCTTTCTTAGTGATCCACTTCACCTTTTAAACCTGGTTGCCGAATTTTGTTATTTACTCTGACAAAAAATTGCCACGATGAGGGCAGTTTTAGAGGAGGCGGTGAGCAATGGAAAAAGAACGCATTATTCAGGAATTTGTGCCGGGGAAACAGGTCACGCTGGCGCATCTCATTGCGCACCCCGGCGAAGAACTGGCGAAAAAGATCGGCGTTCCCGAAGCGGGTGCCATCGGCATCATGACGCTGACGCCAGGTGAAACCGCGATGATTGCCGGTGATTTAGCCATGAAGGCGGCAGATGTACATATCGGCTTTCTCGATAGATTCAGCGGTGCGCTGGTTATCTACGGCTCAGTAGGCGCGGTAGAGGAAGCGTTATTACAGACGGTAAGCGGTCTGGGTCGGTTATTAAATTTCACTTTGTGCAATCTGACAAAAAGTTAATCAGAGGCGGCGATGAAACGTATTGCGTTTGTCGGTACGGTGGGGGCGGGGAAAACAACGCTCTTTAATGCGCTACAGGGGAATTATTCCCTCGCCAGAAAAACTCAGGCCGTGGAGTTTAATGAAAATGGCGATATCGACACGCCAGGGGAATATTTCAGCCATCCGCGCTGGTATCACGCCTTAATTACCACGCTGCAGGATGTCGATACGTTGATTTATATACACGCGGCAAATGATAAAGAAAGTCGCTTACCTGCCGGGCTGTTGGATATCGGCGCCAGTAAACGACAAATCGCCGTTATCAGCAAAACGGACATGCCGGATGCCGACGTCGCCGCAACGCGACAACTACTTCGCGGGATGGGGTTTCAGGAGCCGATTTTTGAGCTCAATAGCCATGACCCGCGCAGCGTGCAGCACCTGGTGGATTATCTGACTGAGCTCAGCCAAAAGGAGGAAAGGGCAGGTGAAAAAACTCATCACAGCTAACGATATTCGTGCGGCCCACGCACGCGGCGAACAGGAAATGTCGGTTGTTCTGCGCGCCAGCATCATCACCCCGGAGGCGCGCGAAGTTGCGGAGCTGCTGGGCGTCACCATCAGCGAATGCGATGAATCCGCGCCAACTGCAGCCGCTGCTGCACCGGCGGCGGTGGATGATGGCAAAACGGAAAGCCAACGTATTCGCGAAACCATCATAGCGCAGTTACCGGAAGGGCAGTTTACCGAAAGCCTGGTCGCCCAACTGATGGACAAAGTCATGAAGGAGAAACAGTCGCTGGAGCAAGGCGGAATGCAGCCGAGCTTTAACTCGGTAACCGGCAAAGGCGGTGTCAAAGTCATCGACGGCAGCAGCGTGAAGTTTGGTCGTTTTGACGGCGCACAGCCGCACTGCGTAGGTTTAACCGACCTGGTGACCGACCAGGATGGTAGCAGTATGGCAGCCGGGTTCATGCAGTGGGATAACGCTTTTTTCCCATGGACGCTGAACTACGACGAAATCGACATGATTCTGGAAGGCGAGCTGCACGTTCGTCACGAAGGCGAAACTATGATTGCTAAAGCCGGGGATGTGATGTTTATCCCGAAAGGTTCCAGCATCGAATTTGGCACGCCATCAACGGTGAAGTTTCTGTATGTGGCCTGGCCTGCGAACTGGCAGTCCTGCTAAGGCGGATGTATGAAGGATTTCATTACCGAAGCATGGCTCAGAGCGAATCATACGCTCAGCGAAGGGGCTGAAATTCATCTCCCCGCTGACGCTCGCCTGACGCCGTCTGCCCGGGAATTACTGGAAAGCCGACATCTGCGCATTAAGTTTATTGACGAGCAGGGTAGCTTGTTTATTGATGACGAAGAACAGCAGCCTCAGCCGGTGCATGGCTTAACCAGCAGCGATACGCATCCGCAGGCCAGTTGCGAACTGTGTCATCAACCGGTGGTGAAGAAACCAGACACGCTGACGCATCTGACGGCGGACAAGATGGTCGCCAAAAGCGATCCGCGCCTGGGATTTCGCGCCGCGCTGGACAGCACCATCGCGCTGGCCGTGTGGTTGCAGATAGAGCTGGCGCAACCGTGGCAGCCGTGGCTGGCGGATATCCGTTCGCGCCTGGGCAACATTATGCGCGCCGACGCTATGGATGAGCCGCTGGCAGCACAAGCTATCGTCGGTTTAAGTGACGAAGATTTACACCGGCTTTCGCATCAGCCGCTGCGCTATCTGGACCACGACCATCTGGTGCCTGAGGCCAGCCACGGACGTGATTGCGCGTTGCTTAATCTGCTGCGTACCAAAGTCCGAGAAACGGAGACGGTGGCGGCCCAGGTTTTCATCACTCGTAGTTTTGAAGTTATGCGACCGGACATCATGCAGGCGCTCAACCGCCTTTCCAGTACGGTCTACGTGATGATGATTCTGAGCGTGGCGAAGCATCCGCTAACGGTTAGCCAAATTCAACAGCGACTGGGGGAGAAGCCATGATCATTGAACGTGCTCGTCAACTCGCCCAGCGCTCACCTGCACGGGTGGTGTTCCCGGATGCGCTGGATGTTCGGGTGCTGAAGGCTGCTAATTACCTGCACCAGCATGGTCTGGCACATCCCATTCTCGTCGCCAGCCCGTTTGCGCTGCGTCAGTTTGCCCTCAGTCATCGGGTGGCAATGGATGGCATTCAGGTTATCGATCCGCAAAGCAACCTGCCAATGCGCGAAGAATTTGCGCTGCGCTGGCTGGCCCGCGCGGGAGATAAAACGCCTGCGGATGCGCTGGAAAAACTCAACGATCCGCTGATGTTCGCCGCGGCAATGGTCAGCGCGGGCAAAGCAGACGTTTGTATTGCGGGCAATCTGTCATCGACGGCAAACGTGCTGCGCGCCGGGTTACGCATTATTGGGCTACAACCGGGCTGTAAAACGCTGTCGTCAATCTTCCTGATGCTGCCGCAGTACCTCGGGCCGTCATTAGGGTTTGCCGATTGCAGCGTCGTGCCGCAGCCCACCGCCGCACAGCTTGCGGATATTGCGATTGCCAGCGCGCAGACATGGCAGGCGATCACAGGTGAAGAGCCGCGCGTGGCCATGCTGTCGTTTTCAAGTAATGGCAGCGCTCGCCATCCCAACGTCGCTAACGTACAGCAGGCGACCGAGATCGTCTGTGAGCGTGCTCCACAGCTTATCGTGGATGGGGAACTGCAATTTGATGCCGCCTTTGTTCCGGAGGTCGCCGCGCAAAAAGCGCCCGCCAGTCCGTTAAAGGGCAATGCCAATGTGATGGTCTTCCCGTCGCTGGAGGCAGGCAATATTGGCTACAAAATCGCTCAGCGTCTGGGAGGGTATCGCGCAGTTGGTCCGTTGATTCAAGGGCTGGCCGCACCGCTTCATGACCTTTCTCGCGGCTGTAGCGTACAGGAAATTATCGAACTGGCGTTGGTGGCAGCAGTGCCGCGCCAGACTGACGTGAGTCGTGAAAACGCCTCGCACACACTGGTTAATACACAAAATCATTCGCGCAGCGTCGAGGCGGCAAGTGCGGGAACCTCAGGAGCTTACTTAAGTAAGTGACTGAGGTGAGCAAACGCAGCCAACAAAGAGGCTGTGTGAAGGATGAAGTGTATGTATAGGTCCCGTTCTGGACCCCTTAATGAGAGGAAAACACAATGGAAGCATTAGGAATGATTGAAACCCGGGGCCTGGTTGCACTGATTGAGGCTTCTGACGCAATGGTTAAAGCGGCACGCGTGAAACTGGTTGGCGTGAAGCAGATTGGTGGCGGTCTGGTCACTGCCATGGTCCGTGGCGACGTAGCGGCATGTAAAGCGGCAACGGATGCTGGTGCTGCAGCTGCACAGCGTATCGGTGAGCTGGTTTCCGTACACGTGATCCCGCGTCCGCACGGCGATCTGGAAGAAGTGTTCCCGATCAGCTTTAAAGGCGACAGCAACGACATGTAAGTCGTCCATGTGACGCCACAGACTTCATTGCTGGCGTCACCCTCTCTCCTTTTCACATTACCTTCTGCGGAGGGTAGGGGGAGGTTTTACCTGAAATATGCCACGGAGGCGCGTATGAAACTGGCAATCGTCACAGGACAAATTGTTTGTACCGTACGCCATCAGGGGCTCGCGCACGACAAGTTGCTGATGGTGGAAATGATTGACGCCCAGGGAAATCCCGACGGGCAATGTGCTGTTGCGATCGACAGCATCGGGGCGGGAACCGGAGAGTGGGTGCTGCTGGTCAGCGGAAGCTCAGCCCGTCAGGCGCACCGGAATGAATCATCACCTGTCGATCTGTGCGTGATTGGCATTGTCGATGAAGTGGTGGCAGGTGGTCAGGTGATCTTCCATAAATAAGGCAGAAAATCATGAATCAACAGGATATTGAACAGGTAGTGAAAGCGGTGCTGCTGAAAATGAAAGACAGCAGCCAACCGGTCAGTGCCGTTCAAGAAATGGGCGTTTTTGCCTCCCTGGATGACGCAGTGGCGGCAGCAAAACTGGCCCAGCAGGGGCTGAAAAGCGTTGCCATGCGCCAACTGGCTATCACGGCTCTACGTGAGGCGGGCGAAAAGCACGCCAGAGAATTAGCGGAACTTGCCGTCACAGAAACCGGCATGGGACGCGTTGAAGATAAATTTGCCAAAAACGTGGCGCAGGCGCGCGGCACGCCGGGGGTGGAATGCCTGTCTCCACAGGTCCTGACCGGCGATAACGGCCTGACGCTGATTGAAAATGCGCCGTGGGGCGTGGTGGCCTCGGTGACGCCGTCCACCAACCCGGCCGCTACCGTCATTAACAATGCCATCAGCCTGATTGCCGCTGGCAACAGCGTGGTCTTCGCACCGCATCCGGCGGCGAAAAAAGTCTCTCAGCGCGCTATCACTCTGCTTAACCAGGCGGTGGTTGCCGCAGGCGGTCCGGCAAACCTGCTGGTTACCGTTGCCAACCCGGATATCGAAACCGCCCAACGTCTGTTTAAGTACCCAGGTATCGGCCTGCTGGTCGTGACCGGCGGTGAAGCCGTAGTGGATGCCGCGCGTAAGCACACCAATAAACGTCTGATTGCCGCCGGCGCAGGTAATCCGCCGGTGGTGGTTGATGAAACGGCCGACCTGGCGCGCGCGGCGCAGTCGATCGTTAAAGGCGCTTCGTTTGACAACAACATCATCTGCGCCGACGAAAAAGTGCTGATCGTGGTCGATAGCGTCGCTGATGAACTGATGCGTCTGATGGAAAGCCAGCATGCGGTGAAACTGACTGCGGCTCAGGCCGACCAGTTGCAGCCGGTACTGCTGAAAAATATCGATGAGCGCGGTAAAGGCACGGTCAGTCGTGACTGGGTAGGCCGCGATGCAGGAAAAATCGCTGCGGCGATTGGTCTGAACGTACCGGATCAAACCCGACTGTTATTCGTCGAAACCTCAGAGACGCATCCGTTTGCCGTCACCGAACTGATGATGCCGGTTCTGCCGGTTGTGCGAGTCGCCAACGTTGATGAAGCCATCGAACTGGCGGTCAAGCTTGAAGGCGGCTGCCACCATACGGCGGCGATGCACTCGCGCAATATCGACAACATGAACCGTATGGCAAACGCCATTGATACCAGCATTTTCGTCAAGAACGGACCGTGTATTGCCGGTCTTGGGCTCGGCGGCGAAGGCTGGACCACGATGACCATTACCACGCCAACCGGGGAAGGTGTGACCAGCGCGCGTACGTTTGTGCGTCTGCGTCGCTGCGTGTTGGTGGACGCCTTCAGAATTGTATAAGGAGTAAAAGAGATGGCGCACGACGAACAACGTTGGCTGACACCCAGGCTGCTCAAAGCGGCAACGCTATGTAACCAGACGCCTGCTGCGAGCGATTCACCGCTGTGGCTGGGCGTGGATTTGGGAACGTGTGATGTGGTGTCGATGGTTGTCGACAGCGACGGGCAGCCGGTTGCGGTTTGCCTGGACTGGGCCGATGTCGTGCGCGATGGCATCGTCTGGGATTTCTTCGGTGCGGTGACCATCGTTCGTCGCCATCTCGATACGCTCGAACAACAGCTGGGTTGCCGCTTTACCCATGCGGCAACCTCGTTTCCACCGGGAACGGACCCGCGAATTTCGATCAACGTGCTGGAGTCTGCCGGGCTTGAAGTAAGTCATGTACTCGACGAACCGACCGCCGTGGCGGATCTGTTGCAGCTCGATAACGCTGGCGTGGTGGATATCGGTGGCGGCACCACCGGGATAGCCATTGTGAAGCAGGGCAAAGTGGCTTATTCCGCCGATGAAGCGACCGGTGGGCACCATATTTCTCTGACGCTGGCCGGGAACCGCCGCATCCAGTTGGAGGAAGCCGAGCAGTACAAGCGCAGCAACGGCAAAGAAATCTGGCCAGTGGTTAAGCCGGTCTACGAAAAGATGGCGGAGATCGTGGCTCACCATATAGCAGGACAGGGCATCGCTGACTTGTGGTTGGCCGGTGGCTCCTGTATGCAGCCGGGCGTTGATGAACTGTTTCGTAAGCGTTTCCCGGAACTGCAGGTGCATTTACCCCAGCACAGCCTGTTTATGACCCCGCTGGCGATTGCAAATAGCGGAAAAGAAAAAGCGGAAGGAATCTATGCAAGCTGAATTGCAGACCGCGCTCTTTCAGGCATTCGATACCCTGAATCTGCAACGCGTAAAAACGTTTAGCGTTCCACCGGTTACGTTATGTGGACTGGGAGCGCTCAGTACCTGCGGACAGGAAGCACAAACGCGCGGACTGACGCATATGTTCGTCATGGTTGACAGCTTCCTGCATCAGGCAGGGATGACCGCCGCACTGGAGCGTAGTCTGGCGATGAAGGGCGTGGCGATGACGCTGTGGCCATGTCCGGTGGGTGAACCGTGCATTACGGACGTCTGCGCGGCGGTCGCGCAATTGCGTGAATCGAAGTGCGATGGCGTTGTGGCCTTCGGCGGCGGTTCCGTACTGGATGCCGCAAAGGCAGTGGCGTTGCTGGTGACCAACCCCACCCAGACGCTGGCTGACATGGACGAGCGCAGCACGTTACGCCCACGTCTGCCGCTGATTGCCGTACCGACTACCGCCGGAACGGGCTCAGAAACCACTAACGTCACGGTGATTATCGACGCCGCGACTGGACTCAAACAAGTGCTGGCCCACGCAACACTGATGCCGGATGTGGCGATCCTTGACGCCGCGCTGACGGAAGGTGTGCCCGCACACGTCACGGCGATGACCGGGATCGATGCGCTGACGCACGCTGTTGAAGCGTATAGCGCTCTGAACGCGACGCCGTTTACCGACAGCCTGGCGATTGGCGCGATTGCGATGATCGGTAAATCGCTGCCGAAGGCCGTCGGCTACGGTCAGGATCTGGCGGCGCGGGAAAGTATGCTGCTGGCTTCCTGTATGGCCGGGATGGCGTTTTCCAGTGCGGGGCTGGGTCTGTGTCACGCGATGGCGCACCAGCCGGGCGCTGCGCTGCACATCCCGCATGGACAGGCTAACGCCATGCTGCTGCCGACGGTAATGGGGTTCAACCGCCTGGTGTGTCGTGAGCGCTTCAGCCATATCGGACGGGCGTTAACCAACAAGAAGTCGGACGATCGCGATGCCATCAACGCTGTCAGCGAGCTGATTAGCGAAGTGGGCCAAACCAAACGACTCTCAGACGTGGGAGCAAAACCCGAGCATTACAGCGCATGGGCTCACGCCGCGCTGGAGGATATTTGTATTCGCAGTAACCCACGCACCGCCACGCAGGCACAGATTATCGACCTGTACGCGGCTGCCGGGTAATGCCTGTAGGCCGGATAAGGTGCTCGCACCGCCATCCGGCAATAACACGGCGTTAATGCCGGAGGCGACGTAAACGTCTTATCCGGCCTACAAATCACAAATGACAGGGAGTATGGGCTATGGGAATTAACGAAATCATCATGTACATCATGATGTTCTTTATGCTGATTGCCGCCGTGGACAGGATCCTGTCGCAGTTCGGCGGTTCGGCGCGCTTCCTCGGTAAGTTCGGTAAGAGTATTGAGGGGTCGGGCGGCCAGTTTGAAGAAGGTTTTATGGCGATGGGCGCGCTGGGCCTGGCGATGGTCGGTATGACCGCGCTGGCGCCGGTACTGGCGCATGTGCTCGGGCCGGTGATTATTCCGCTGTACGAAATGCTGGGCGCGAACCCGTCGATGTTTGCCGGAACGCTGCTGGCGTGCGATATGGGCGGCTTCTTCCTGGCGAAAGAACTGGCGGGCGGCGACGTTGCGGCGTGGCTGTACTCAGGCCTGATCCTCGGGGCGATGATGGGGCCGACGCTGGTGTTCTCCATTCCGGTTGCGCTGGGGATTATTGAACCATCTGACCGTCGTTATCTGGCGCTGGGTGTGCTGGCCGGTATCGTCACCATTCCGATTGGTTGTATTGCGGGTGGTTTGATAGCGATGTACTCCGGCGTCGAAATCAACGGGCAGCCGGTGGAGTTCACCTTCGCGCTGATCCTGATGAATATGATCCCGGTGCTGATCGTGGCCGTGCTGGTGGCGTTGGGACTGAAATTCATCCCGGAAAAAATGATCAACGGTTTTCAGATCTTCGCGAAATTCCTCGTGGCGCTGATCACCATCGGCCTGGCGGCAGCGGTAATTAAGTTCCTGCTCGGCTGGGAGCTGATTCCGGGTCTTGATCCCATCTTCATGGCACCGGGCGACAAGCCGGGTGAAGTGATGCGCGCCATCGAAGTTATCGGGTCTATCTCTTGCGTACTGCTCGGTGCGTACCCAATGGTTCTGCTGCTGACCCGCTGGTTTGAAAAACCGCTGATGAGCGTCGGTAATCTGTTAAAAATCAATAATATTGCGGCTGCAGGCATGGTCGCGACGCTGGCGAACAACATCCCAATGTTCGGCATGATGAAGAATATGGATACCCGCGGCAAAGTGATCAACTGCGCCTTTGCGGTCTCCGCGGCCTTTGCATTGGGTGACCACTTAGGCTTCGCCGCTGCCAACATGAACGCGATGATCTTCCCGATGATTGTCGGCAAGTTGATTGGCGGCGTGACGGCGATTGGTGTGGCTATGCTATTGGTACCGAAAGATGAAGATGTGCCAGCAGAAGTAGAAACCAACCCGGAGGCGCAATCGTGAATACTCGCCAGCTACTGAGCGTCGGTATCGATATCGGCACCACCACCACTCAGGTGATCTTCTCGCGCCTTGAGCTGGTTAACCGTGCGGCAGTGTCGCAGGTGCCGCGCTACGAATTCATCAAACGCGAAATTAGCTGGCAAAGCCCGGTTTTCTTTACCCCCGTTGATAAGCAGGGCGGGTTGAAAGAGGCCGAACTTAAGGCGCTGATCCTCGCCCAGTATCAGGCAGCGGGTATCAAGCCTGAGGCCGTCGATTCCGGTGCGATCATCATTACTGGAGAAAGTGCCAAAACCCGCAATGCGCGACCGGCGGTGATGGCGCTCTCCCAGTCGCTGGGGGACTTCGTGGTTGCCAGCGCCGGTCCGCATCTGGAATCGGTGATTGCCGGTCACGGCGCGGGGGCTCAAACCCTGTCAGAGCAGAAGTTGTGCCGCGTACTGAATATCGACATCGGTGGCGGTACGTCGAACTACGTCTTGTTCGATGCCGGAAAGGTCAGCGGTTCGGCTTGCCTGAACGTCGGCGGACGATTGCTGGAAACTGATGGCCAGGGGCGAGTGGTGCATGCGCATCAGCCGGGGCAAATGATTGTTGATGACGTATTTGGCCCTGGTACTGACGCTCGTTCGCTTAACGCCACGCAACTGGTTCAGGTGGCGCGACGGATGGCTGCGCTGATTGTGGAAGTGATTGACGGCACGCTTTCACCGCTGGCGCAGGCACTGATGCAAACCGGTCTGCTGCCTGCGGGCGTGAAACCGGAAGTGATTACGTTGTCCGGCGGGGTGGGCGAGTGCTACCGCAACCAACCAGCCGATCCGTTCTGTTTTTCCGACATCGGGCCGCTGCTCGCCACGGCGCTGCATGAACATCCGCGCCTGCGTGAGATGAACGTGCAGTTTCCGGCGCAAACCGTGCGTGCCACGGTGATTGGCGCCGGGGCGCATACGCTGTCGCTTTCGGGCAGCACTATCTGGCTGGAAGGTGTGGCGCTTCCGCTGCGCAATCTGCCGGTGGCGATTCCGGTTGATGAGGCTGATTTGGTAGCCGCCTGGCAGCAAGCGCTGATGCAACTCGATCTGGATCCGCAAACCGACGCCTACGTGCTGGCGCTGCCCAGTTCGCTGCCGGTGCGCTACGCCGCGCTGTTAACGGTTATTGATGCGCTGCTGGCTTTTGTCGCGCGCTATCCGAATCCGCATCCCCTGCTGGTGGTAGCCGAGCAGGATTTTGGTAAAGCCCTGGGCATGCTGTTACGCCCACAGTTACAGCAACACCCGCTGGCGGTCATCGATGAGGTGGTTGTCCGGGCGGGGGACTATATCGACATTGGTACGCCTCTTTTTGGCGGATCGGTTGTGCCGGTGACGGTGAAATCACTCGCATTTCCTTCCTGAGGGAACGACTTATGAAACTAAAGACCACATTGTTCGGCAATGTTTATCAGTTTAAGGATGTTAAAGAGGTGCTGGCAAAAGCCAACGAACTGCGTTCGGGGGATGTGCTGGCAGGGGTAGCTGCAACCAGTTCACAGGAGCGCGTGGCGGCCAAGCAGGTGCTGTCGGAAATGACGGTGGCGGATATCCGCAATAACCCGGTGATTTCCTATGAAGAAGACTGCGTGACGCGTCTGATTCAGGATGACGTCAACGAAACGGCCTATAACCGCATCAAAAACTGGAGCATCAGCGAACTGCGCGAGTACGTGCTGAGCGATGAAACCTCCGTGGATGACATTGCGTTTATGCGCAAAGGGTTAACGTCAGAAGTGGTCGCAGGCGTGGCAAAAATTTGCTCCAACGCGGATCTGATCTACGGCGGTAAGAAAATGCCGGTGATCAAAAAGGCCAACACTACCATTGGTTTGCCGGGCACCTTTAGCTGCCGTTTGCAGCCTAACGATACCCGTGATGACGTGCAGAGTATTGCCGCACAAATCTACGAAGGGCTGTCCTTCGGCGCGGGCGATGCGGTGATCGGCGTTAACCCGGTAACGGATGACGTGGAAAACTTAAGCCGCGTACTGGATACCGTGTACGGCGTCATCGACAAATTCAACATTCCGACCCAGGGCTGCGTACTGGCGCACGTTACCACCCAGATCGAAGCGATTCGTCGCGGCGCGCCGGGCGGGCTGATTTTCCAGAGTATCTGCGGCAGCGAGAAAGGCTTAAAAGAGTTCGGCGTTGAGCTGGCTATGCTGGATGAAGCACGTGCAGTAGGGGCTGAGTTTAACCGCATCGCCGGGGAAAACTGCCTGTACTTCGAAACCGGGCAAGGGTCTGCGCTCTCTGCTGGCGCTAACTTTGGTGCCGATCAGGTGACGATGGAAGCACGTAACTACGGGCTGGCGCGCCACTACGATCCGTTCCTGGTGAACACCGTGGTGGGCTTTATCGGGCCGGAGTATCTGTACAACGACCGTCAGATTATTCGCGCGGGTCTGGAAGATCACTTTATGGGCAAGCTGAGCGGTATCTCAATGGGCTGTGACTGCTGCTACACCAACCATGCTGATGCTGACCAGAACCTCAACGAAAACCTGATGATTTTGCTCGCCACCGCTGGCTGCAACTACATCATGGGCATGCCGCTCGGTGACGACATCATGCTCAACTATCAGACCACCGCGTTTCACGATACCGCCACCGTCCGTCAGTTGCTGAATTTACGGCCGTCGCCGGAGTTTGAACGCTGGCTGGAAACCATGGGCATTATGGCAAACGGTCGCCTGACCAAACGGGCGGGCGATCCGTCACTGTTCTTTTGATGACGCGGGGATGACACATGATGGATCAAAAGCAGATTGAAGAAATTGTACGTAGCGTGATGGCATCAATGGGGGAGTCGCAGGCTCAGGCTCAGACGCCGTCAGCACAAGCAAAATGCAGCACCACGCAGTGCGCCGCGCCGACTGGTGAAAGCTGTGCGATGGATTTAGGCTCCGCCGAAGCCAAAGCGTGGATTGGCGTTGAGGATCCGCATCGTGCAGATGTGTTGACCGAACTGCGTCGTAGCACCGCAGCGCGCGTATGTACCGGCCGTGCCGGTCCTCGCCCGCGTACTCAGGCGTTGTTGCGTTTCCTTGCCGACCATTCGCGTTCGAAAGATACGGTCTTAAAAGAAGTGCCGGAAGAGTGGGTAAAAGCTCAGGGGCTGCTGGAAGTGCGCTCGGAAATCAGTGACAAAAATCTGTATCTGACGCGTCCGGATCTGGGGCGTCGTCTGAGTGCGGAAGCCATTGAAGCGCTGAAATCACAGTGTGTAATGAATCCGGATGTACAGGTAATTATCTCTGATGGCCTGTCGACTGATGCTATCACCGCCAACTACGAAGAGATCCTGCCGCCGCTGTTGTCGGGCTTAAAACAGGCCGGATTGAAGGTTGGGACGCCATTCTTTGTTCGCTATGGTCGCGTGAAAATCGAAGATCAGATCGGCGAACTGCTGGGCGCGAAAGCGGTGATCTTGCTGGTTGGGGAACGTCCGGGCCTTGGCCAGTCTGAAAGCCTTTCCTGCTATGCCGTCTATTCGCCGCGTGTGGCGACGACCGTTGAAGCTGACCGTACCTGTATCTCGAACATTCACCAGGGCGGTACGCCACCGGTTGAAGCGGCGGCGGTGATTGTGGATTTGGCCAAGCGCATGCTGGAGCAAAAAGCATCCGGCATCAATATGACCCGTTAAGGAGGCATCATGCCAGCATTAGATTTGATTAGACCTTCAGTCACCGCAATGCGCGTGATTGCCTCGATAAATGACGGTTTTGCCCGTGAACTTAAATTACCGCCACATATACGTAGCCTCGGACTCATCACAGCAGATTCTGATGACGTGGCGTATATTGCTGCAGACGAAGCGACAAAACAGGCAATGGTCGAAGTGGTTTATGGCCGCTCGCTGTATGCCGGCGCGGCGCACAGTCCCTCTCCAACCTCGGGCGAAGTACTGATTATGCTCGGAGGGCCAAACCCGGCCGAAGTTCGCGCAGGTCTGGACGCGATGGTGGCCAATATTGAAAGCGGCGCGGCGTTCCAGTGGGCGAATGACGCAGAAGATACCGCTTTCCTGGCGCATGTGGTTTCGCGTACCGGGTCGTATCTTTCGGCTACCGCAGGATGCCGACTTGGCGATCCGATGGCGTATCTGGTGGCGCCGCCGCTGGAAGCGACATTTGGCATTGATGCTGCGCTGAAATCTGCCGATGTACAACTGGTGACCTACGTCCCACCGCCGTCAGAAACTAACTACTCGGCCGCGTTTTTGACCGGGAGCCAGGCCGCTTGTAAAGCTGCATGTAACGCCTTTGCCGATGCCGTTCTGGATATTGCCCGTAATCCAGTCCAGCGCGCGTAAGAGAGGTTGTGATGATCAATGCACTGGGATTACTGGAAGTGGATGGCATGGTGGCTGCTGTGGATGCGGCAGATGCCATGCTGAAAGCCGCGAATGTGCGTCTGCTTAGCCACGAAGTGCTCGATCCTGGCCGGTTGACGCTGGTGGTGGAAGGCGATCTGGCGGCGTGCCGCGCAGCGCTTGATGCCGGCAGCGCCGCCGCAGCGCGTACGGGCCGTGTTATCAGCCGTAAGGAAATAGGCCGGCCGGACGATGACACCCAGTGGCTGATCGGCGGTTTTAAGCGCCAGCCGAAGAAACCAGAACAGAAGCCAGAAGTGAAAGCAGACGTAAAGGCAGAGAAGACGCAGGACGCCCCGTTGACGCCTGAGTCCTCTGAGCAACTTCTGACGCTGTTGGCATCGGTCCGTCAAGGAATGACGGCAGGGGAAGTGGCTGCCCATTTTGGCTGGTCACTTGATGAAGCCAGAAGGGCGCTGGAACAGCTCTTTTCTGGCGGAGCGTTGCGTAAACGCAGTAGTCGCTATCGCTTAAAAAACTAACCTGTCGGAGGGCCGGGGGCTTCGTTGAAGCTTCCGGCTTAAAAGATCATGAAAAAGAAACGTACTGCAAACCTGCACCATCTTTATCATGAAGCATTACCCGAAGACGTTAAACTTACGCCGAAAGTGGAGGTGGACAACGTTCACCAACGGCGAACAACGGATGTGTATGAGCATGCGCTGACGATTACCGCATGGCAGCAGATCTACGACCAGCTGCATCCGGGAAAATTTCATGGCGAGTTCACGGAAATCCTGCTCGACGATATTCAGGTGTTCCGTGAATACACCGGACTGGCACTACGTCAGTCGTGTCTTGTCTGGCCGAACTCCTTCTGGTTTGGTATTCCGGCCACGCGCGGCGAACAGGGATTTATTGGCACCCAGTGTCTCGGTAACGCTGAAATTGCCACCCGACCTGGCGGGACGGAATTTGAACTGAGTACACCGGATGATTACACCATTCTGGGTGTCGTTATTTCGCAAGAGGCGATTGCCCGCCAGGCCAACTTCCTCCACAACCCGGAAAGAGTGCTGCATATGCTGCGTAACCAGTCGGCGCTGGAGGTAAAAGAGCAACATAAAGCTGCGCTATGGGGCTTTGTGCAGCAGGCGCTGGCGACATTTAGCGAGAATCCGGAAAACCTCCATCAACCTGCGGTACGCAAAGTGCTGGGCGATAACCTGTTGCTGGCGATGGGCACAATGCTGGAAGAAGCGCAGCCGATAATCACGGCCGAGAGCATCAGCCATCAGAGCTATCGTCGCCTGCTGTCGCGTGCGCGCGAGTATGTGCTGGAAAATATGTCAGAGCCGCTGACGGTACTCGACTTGTGTAATCAACTTCACGTCAGCCGTCGGACGCTGCAAAACGCTTTTCATACGATACTCGGAATTGGTCCGAACGCATGGTTAAAACGTATTCGTTTGAACGCCGTGCGTCGCGAGCTGATAAGCCCATGGTCGCAAAGCGCGACGGTAAAAGATGCCGCCATGCAGTGGGGATTCTGGCATTTGGGGCAGTTTGCCACCGACTACCAGCAATTGTTTGCGGAGAAACCGTCGTTGACGCTACATCAGCGTATGCGCCAGTGGGCTTGATGACACTATTGTGCCGGATGCGACGCTTTGCGTCTTATCCGGCCTACGGGGCTGTGCCGTTGTAGTTGTAAGCCTGAAAAGCGTAGGGCTATCAGGCAATTACACCCAGTCGCGGACCTGTATAAACTCGCTAAGGGCGGCTTCCGGGCTGTTCGCTTCCGGCTGCCAGTCATACTCCCAGCGCACCAGCGGCGGCATCGACATCAGAATCGATTCCGTACGCCCGCCGGTCTGTAAACCAAATAACGTGCCGCGATCCCACACCAGATTAAATTCCACATAGCGCCCGCGACGATAGAGCTGGAAATCGCGCTCGCGCTCGCTCCAGCTCATCGCTTTGCGGCGTTCGACGATCGGTAGATACGCCTCGGTGTAACCTTGTCCTACCGCCTGCATAAAGGCGAAACAGTGGTCGAAATCCGGCGTATTCAAATCGTCAAAAAACAACCCGCCGATGCCGCGCTGTTCGTTACGATGCTTGAGGAAGAAGTAGTCATCGCACCACTTCTTGTAACGGGGATAAACGTCATCACCGAACGGTTGGCACAGATCCCGCGCCGTGCGGTGCCAGTGAACCGCATCCTCATCAAAGCCGTAGTAGGGCGTTAAGTCAAAGCCGCCGCCAAACCACCAGACCGGTTCAGCGCCCGGTTTTTCCGCAATAAAGAACCGTACATTGGCATGACTGGTCGGAATGTAGGGATTCTGCGGATGCACCACCAGTGAGACGCCCATGGCTTCAAAGCTGCGCCCGGCAAGCTCCGGGCGATGCGCGGTAGCCGAGGCCGGCATTGCCTCGCCGTGGACATGGGAGAAGTTAACGCCCGCTTGCTCGAAAATACCGCCGTTACGTAGCACCCGACTGCGACCGCCGCCGCCCGCTTCGCGCTGCCAGTTATCTTCAACAAACTCAGCGCCATCTACGGCGGATAACTGCTGGCAAATATTATCCTGCAGGCTGAGCAGGAACTGTTTTACGCGCTGTGCATCGGGCTTCATGGTTAACGTTTCTTCGAGTGTGCTTTCTGGTTATCAAACCAGTGGAAATAGCTGATGATGCCATTGGCGATAGCGGTGGCGATTTTCTGGCGAAATGCCGCCGTACCCAGCAGACGTTCTTCTTCCGGGTTGGTAATGAACGAGGTTTCGACCAGTACCGACGGAATTGATGGTGATTTTAACACCACGAAGGCGGCCTGTTCGGTGCTGCGACTGTGCAGACGGTGTACCGGCTTGATCTTCTTAAGAATATGCGAACCTAACGTCAGGCTATTTTTAATGGTGTCAGTTTGCACCAGATCGAACAGCACCTGCTGCAGCAAATGGTCTTTGTCGGTGGCCTTCTTTCCGGCCACTTCATCGGCCCGGTTTTCACGATCGGACAGATACTTCGCCATGGCGCTACTGGCGCCGCGATTGGATAACGCAAAGACTGAAGCACCTGCCGCGCTTGGGTTGGTAAATCCGTCGGCGTGGATCGACATGAACAGATCGGCGCCATGTTTATGGGCGATCTCGACGCGATCGTAGAGCGGAATAAACGTATCGCCGGAGCGGGTCAGGCGTGCATCAATCCCCTGGTTGCGTAGAATCGAGCGCACGTTTTTGGCAATTGCCAGTACCACATGCTTTTCCTTCGAGCCATTGCGACCAATTGCGCCGGTATCAATCCCTCCGTGACCCGGATCAAGAACAACAACGCGCTTAGCGCCGGATTTTTTCGCTTTCGGTTTGCTGTGGCCATTGCTGGTCTTAAGCGCTTCTTCTTTAGCGATGGCTTGCGACATGCCTGACAGCGTCAGGGCGGCCAGCCCGGCTTTCAACACCTGGCGGCGCGATGTGAGTGTTTTTAGTGGTTTAAAAGTGCTCATACGGCCTGAGTTGTAAAAAAAAGGTTCTAAACGTTATATCGTATCGCGTTGTCCGTTGCGACGGATCGGGATAAGAATTGTTTTACTTTTCATTTCAATACGTGACAATTCCGTATTATGCCATTTTTTCCGCCGCTTCGCGTCAGATATTGGCTAAATCAGCCGTTCGCGCCATAATCGCTTTTTAACGTCCTGAAAAGGTAACCAATACCATGGAAATACGCGTTTTTCGCCAGGAAGATTTCGAAGAGGTGATCACCCTCTGGGAGCGCTGTGATTTGCTGCGTCCATGGAACGACCCTGAAATGGACATCGAACGTAAAGTAAATCATGACGTCAGCTTGTTCCTGGTTGCTGAAGTGAACGGCGAGGTGGTCGGTACGGTGATGGGCGGATACGACGGGCATCGCGGCTCGGCCTATTACCTGGGCGTGCATCCTGAGTTTCGCGGCCGCGGCATCGCCAATGCGCTACTGAACCGGCTGGAGAAAAAGCTCATTGCCCGCGGTTGTCCGAAGATTCAAATCATGGTGCGTGACGATAACGACGTTGTACAGGGCATGTATGAGCGTCTGGGTTATGAGCATGCGGATGTACTCAATCTGGGTAAGCGCTTGATCGAAGATGAAGAGTACTGAGTTTCATCCGGCCGACTATGACGGTCATGGGCGTCTGCGCCTGCCTTTTCTGTTCTGGTGCGTACTGCTGTTGCAGGCGCGCACCTGGGTTCTGTTCGTGATTGCCGGTTCTTCACGTGAACAAGGCAACACGTTGCTGAATCTGTTTTATCCCGATCATGACGCATTCTGGTTGGGATTGCTTCCCGGCGTTCCCGCGGTGCTGGCGTTTTTACTCAGCGGGCGACGCTTTGCGTTTCCGGTGATATGGCGCTGGCTGCGCGGATTACTGATCCTCGCTCAGTTGGTGCTGTTGTGCTGGCAGCCGGCGATGTGGCTGGCAGGCGATCCGGTCAACGGCGTCGGGCTGGCGCTGCTGGTAGCGGATATTGTCGCGCTGATTTGGCTATTAACCAATCAACGCCTGCGCGCCTGTTTTTCCTTTGAGAAAGAATGACGGCACTTTTCTTTGAAACCGGACTCCAAGCAACGTTGATAAATAAGGAAGGAAGTGAAATGAAATCACTGCGTTTGACTTTATGCGCAATGCCGCTGCTACTGACCGGGTGTTCAACGTTGTCGTCGGTAAACTGGTCTGCCGCCAATCCGTGGAACTGGTTTGGTTCTTCAACGCAGGTCACTGAGCAGGGCGTCGGCGCGTTAACGGGCGCGACGCCGCTGGATGAAAAAGCCATTGCTGATGCGCTGGACGGTGATTACCGCCTGCGTAGCGGGATGAAGACCGAAAACGGTAATGTGGTGCGCTTCTATGAAGCGATGAAAGATGACAAGCTGGCGATGGTCATCAATGGCAGCCAGGGAACCATCAGCAGAATTGATGTATTGGACAGCGCTATCTCGTCCTCCGCGGGTGTTGAAATGGGTACACCGTTTAGTGACCTTTACACTAAAGCTTTCGGTAATTGTCAGAAAGCAACCGGAGATGACAGCGCGGGCGTAGAGTGTAAAGCTGAAGGAAGTCAACATATTAGCTATGTCTTTTCTGGTGAGTGGAGCGGGCCTGAAGGCTTAATGCCGTCTGACGACACGTTGAAAGCATGGAAAGTAAGCAAAATTATCTGGCGGCGTTAATTTGCGTCTGAACAAATCAGCTTGTTAAAAAAACAGGTAGAATAGCGCCCAACAATGCCACGATGTCGTGGCATCTTTTTTTCAGGAGGAACAATGTCTCAGGTTCAGAGTGGCATTTTGCCAGAACATTGCCGTGCGGCGATTTGGATTGAAGCCAATGTTAAAGGCGATGTTGAGGCCCTGCGAGCGGCCAGCAAAATCTTCGCCGATAAGCTGGCGACCTTCGAAGCTAAGTTCCCGGACGCGCATCTGGGCGCGGTTGTCGCTTTCGGCAACAATACCTGGCGTACGCTGAGCGGCGGCGTTGGCGCAGAAGAGTTAAAAGACTTTATCCCTTACGGTAAAGGCCTGGCGCCAGCCACCCAGTATGATGTGCTGATCCATATTCTCTCTTTGCGTCATGATGTGAATTTCTCCGTCGCGCAGGCGGCAATGGAAGCATTTGGCGACTGTATTGAAGTCAAAGAAGAGATCCACGGTTTCCGTTGGGTTGAAGAACGCGATCTCAGCGGCTTTGTTGACGGTACGGAAAACCCGGCAGGCGAAGAAACGCGCCGTGAAGTTGCCGTTATCAAAGATGGCGTGGATGCTGGCGGCAGCTATGTGTTTGTGCAGCGTTGGGAACATAACCTGAAGCAGCTTAATCGCATGAGTATCCATGACCAGGAAATGATGATTGGTCGTACCAAAGAAGCCAACGAAGAGATCGACGGTGATGACCGTCCGGTCACCTCTCACCTGAGCCGTGTCGATCTGAAGGAAGACGGTAAAGGACTGAAAATTGTGCGCCAGAGCCTGCCATACGGCACCGCCAGCGGCACGCACGGTCTTTACTTCTGCGCCTATTGCGCCCGCCTGCACAACATTGAACAACAGCTGTTGAGCATGTTTGGCGACACAGACGGTAAGCGCGACGCGATGCTGCGTTTCACCAAACCAGTGACCGGTGGCTATTACTTTGCCCCATCGCTGGATCGTTTATTGAGCCTGTAATTTTTGTGCCAGATGGCGGCGTCAGCGCCATCTGGTAAAAAATAGCTATTCCCCAAGCCACACAACGTCTGCCATGTCGATAATGCACCCGCATTGATGCTGTCCCTTGAAAATCTCTCCCCAAGTTCAGTGCTATTAACCTGCCAGTTTATTCGTATAACAACAGTATTAAATGCCACTATTTAGAATCAATAAGCTATTAATAATAATTTATTACTTTAAAAATTCTGAATATATCTGAAATAAAACATGATTTAAATGTGATAAAGATCTGATTTTTTCGCGTTATTCATAAAAATAAACACGCTAATAAGTATAATTAATGTATGTATAAATTGATTTAATAGCTTCATTTGTTGACAATTAAAATGACAGTCTTGTAATCTGAAAATGACCGAAAAATAACGGAATTTTTATTTAACTATTTTGCAACAAAAACTCCCTGGAGGTTTTATGTCTACAAAATTATGGGGTGGGCGCTTTGATATGCCTACAAATAAACTGGTTGAATCCTATAACGCGACAATTATGTTGGAACAACGTCTCTGCCCTTTCGATATTCAGGGGAGTATTGCTCATGCCACTATGTTGGGCCGTCAGGGAATTATCACGCAGGATGAAGCGAATAAGATTATTGCTGGCTTAAGACAAGTAGATAAAGAGATTAAGGAAGGGCAGTTCGTTTTTGATACCGTTGATGAAGATATTCATATGGCGATTGAGAGACGTATGACAGAAATAATTGGTCCTGTTGGCGGGAAGTTACATACAGGCCGAAGTCGTAATGACCAAACGACTGTTGATTCTAAAATGCATATGAGATCAACTATTCGGGAAATTCAGCAGGATATCGTTAATCTGCAAAAAGTTATTATCAGCAAAGCTGAAAATAACATTAATGCGATTATGCCCGGTTATACTCATTTGCAGACCGGGCAGCCCATTCTTCTGTCGCACTGGATAATGGCATATTATTGGATGTTACGCCGTGACTGGACCCGTTTTGAAGACCTTTATCAACGCATGGGGGAATGCCCTTTAGGTTCAGCGGCCCTTGCTGGTACAACTTTTCCCATTGATCGTGATTTCACGGCTCAAGAGCTTGGTTTTGACAAGCCGACTGAGAATAGTATTGATTCTGTCAGCGATCGCGACCATATGGTTGAATTCACTGCTGCAGCGGCTATGTGTTTTATGCATCTTACCCGTTTGTCTGAAGAGCTGGTTTTATTCTCAAGTCAGGATTTTAAATTTATTGAGCTTTCAGATGATTTCTGTACCGGCTCCAGCATTATGCCACAGAAGAAAAATCCCGATGTGGCCGAAAAAATGCGTGGTAAAGGTGGGCGTATGTACGGAAATCTAATGGCGATGCTGACCATCATGAAAGGTATTCCTCTCGCCTACAATACTGATATGAGTGAGGATAAAGAACAGGTCTATGACTCTATGGATACCTTACAGACCAGTTTGAAAATTATGGCGCCGATGCTCGAAAAAATGGTTATTCTCTCAGAGAATACTCGCAGCGCAGCAGCGAGAGGTTTTTCAAACGCGACCGATATGGCTGACTACCTGGTTCGTAAAGGAATCCCTTTCAGGGAAGCTCACCATATTGTTGGCAGTGCTGTTAATTACTGTATAAAACATAGAAAAATGTTGGAAGAACTTACCCTGGATGAATTCCATTCATTTGATGATAAGATTGATAATGATATTTATGAGAGTATATCTCTCGAAGCATGTATTAAATCAAGAATGTCTTATGGTGGAACTGGCACTGACGCTGTTAAAAAACAGATCGAAGTTGCTAAATCATATTTAAACTAATCCTGAGCATAATAATTAATATCTCCCGGATGCAATATCCGGGAGATGCTTAGAGGTGAAAAATGGATGCTTTATTTTTTATACAATTATTAATTGTACTCGCCTGTATTGGTATAGGCGGGCGTTATGGTGGAATGGGGCTTGGTGCTGGTGGAGGACTTGGCGTTGCAATATTAGTTCTGGGCTTTGGACTTAAACCCTCCACACCATCTATTACTGCAATGTTAATTATTATTTGCGTGATTGGCGCTGTCAGCGTATTACAGGCCGCTGGAGGACTTGATTATCTTGTGCGTGTGGCTGAAAAATTACTGCGTAAAAAACCACAGGCTATTACTTTTGTTGCCCCAATATTAACTTCCATATTTACACTATTCTGTGGCACTACTTACGTTGCTTTCTCTTTGTATCCGGTTGTCGCTGAAGTTGCTGCTGAAGCAAAGGTCCGTCCGGAGCGAGCGTTGTCCGCAACGGTTATTGCGGCCAGTGTCGCGGTTGCAGCCAGTCCGATGAGTGCGGCAACCGCGGGGATGCTGGCAATCCTGCATGAATATGCTGGGATTACTCTTGGGCAAATACTGACAATTGCTCTCCCTTCATTCTTTTTGGCTGCTATTGTTACCAGCTTTTCGGTTTATAAACGCGGAAAAGAGCTGGAGGACGATCCGGAATTTCAGAGGAGAGTAGCCGCTGGCGAATATGAGTTCATGCATACTGAGCAGAAAAAAGAATATGTTGCTACGGCCGGCGCTAAAAAAGGCGTTGTGATCTTTGCGATTGGCGTAGTACTGGTGCTTATTTTAGGTTCTTTTACAGGGTTACTCCCTTCCTGGGATGGAAAAAGACTGTCAACCCCAATGGTTATACAGATGATTATGTTGACAGCAGCTTTGTTTATTATGATCGTCAGTAAAGTACCAAGCAGTAGCTTGAATAGCGGCTCAGTCTTCCGTGCTGGTTTAATGGGGGTGGTGGCAATCCTTGGCGTTTCATGGATGACTGCGACGTTTTTTGATGCCTATCAGCCAGAATTGATTAAGGTCTTTGGTGGCATTGTAAATGGCGCTCCAATGCTATTTGGTGTGGTTGTATTCTTGTTCTCTCTGGTCATTATGAGTCCTGCGGCGACGGTAGCTGCCATCATGCCACTTGGTGTTACCTTGGGTATACCAGCCCCGTTTCTTATTGCTATTTTTGCCTGTACCTGTGGTGACTTCATTATACCGGGAGCAAATCAAATCGGTTGTGTTGCATTTGACCGAACAGGTACCACAAAGATTGGACGCTTTGTTGTCAACCATAGCTATATTCGTCCGGGCTTTGTCATGGTCATCTCTCAGGTAATTTTTGCTTATCTAATTGCTCAGGTTGTTCTGTAAAGTACGTTCTGTGGAAAGCTGCAGTGGCGATATTCAAAAATGAGTAATGGGCATCCTCTCTGAACTCGTTCAGGGGGATGCCATGAAGAAAAGGGATTACCACAATTAACGAGCTCTCTCGCTCTACATCAGCATTCTGGAAAAAAGGAAGCAAAAAAGGGTTGATGCTACAACGGTAACAAGGCCTGGTAGCATGTAGCTGTGATTAACCACATACTTGCCAATTCGAGTTGTCCCGGTTCGATCAAACGCCACACAGCCGATCTGTGCCCCTCCAGGAATAATGAACGATCCACAAGTAAGCGGGAGCAGGGCGACCAGGGTTTCTGCCGGATATCCCATTAACACGCCAGCGGGGAGTAGCGCTACAGCAGTTGCAGCTGGGCTATAAATTACAGCAGAAAGGCCAAAAACAATAATGCCAAACAATACGGGATTCTGAAAACCGTGGAAGGCAGTGTTAAATAATTCGTGCCATGCCTCAAAGAAGGAGTTCATCATCCATGACAGACCAAATATGGCGACGACACCTACAAGACCTGCTTTAAAAACTGAACCTGAATCTAGTTTTGATGGAGAAATTCGACACACCATCATAATAATACATGCTGTTGTCAGCATAACTATTTGCAGTGTGGTTGGGATACTCATACGTTCCATTCCGCTACCGTTATTCCACTGTGGACGTAACTCAGGAATTGAACCCATAAGCACCACCAGAATGATACCGGTAAGGAAAATCAGCAATCCTCTCTTCGCTTCTTTTGTCACTATATTGGCGGTTCGCTCTTCAGCTTTTACTGATTCAAACTCACCTTCAGCAACCCTGCGTTGGAATTCCGGATCGTTTTTAAGCTCATGACCTCTTTTAAAGACGAAAAGGCAGCCGACAATACAGCCCAGGAACGTTCCGGGAACGGTGACCAACAAGATATCTAAAGCAGAGACATGTAAGCCAGCAAGGACAGCAATTGTCCCTGTAACGACCGCACTGACTGGGCTGGCAATGAGCCCAAAATTGGCAGCGATTACTGACATAGACATGGCCCTTTCTGGCCGTACCCTGGCATCTGCTGCAATTTCAGCAATTACTGGATAAACGGAAAAGGCAACATACCCTGTTCCGCAGATAGCAGTAAAAAGGTAAGCGACAGCTGGGCCGAGAAAAGTGATAGCGCCTGGCCACTTTCTGAGGATCCGTTCTGCCATCGTAACGAATAAATCAAGCCCACCAGCCGCCTGGAGGATTGTGATGCATGTGATAACCGCAAGGATAATAGAAATAACAGTAATAGGAGGTGAGTCGGGGGGGAGCCCAAAACCAAAAGTCAGGATAGCGAGCCCCAACCCGCCAGCAGCCCCGAGGCCAATCCCGCCAAAACGCCCGCCTATACCGATACATATCAGTACTATCGCAAACTGAGTTACGAATAACACCATAATTAATTCCTTTTTATTAACAAATGACCTGATATAATTTGAATAATAGGGGCTATAATCTTACCATAACAGTATATTAAGCAATCTAACTTATTAGATTATTTATACTCATGATTTTTACAGCACTTTAATCAGAGAGTGTTTATGGATAACAAAAACGAACTGTTTGAAAGCATTAAAAATTATCTGCTTGATGATGCTAACCGCAATGCTGATGGGCGCATTGAAACTGAAACTGAACTTGCTGTTCGTTTTAATACATCAAGATATAAAGTTCGTCAGGCGCTCAGTACGCTGGTACAGATGGGAATGCTTGAACGTTCTCCCCGCCGTGGTAGCGTCTTGAAAAATTTGGAACAGCACAATATAAATCACCAGTTGTTAATGCAGTTTGATTTGTCCGGGTTTGATATCACGGAATTTACAGAGGCAAGGATCCTGATTGAGTGTGCGATTATCCCTCTGGCAACGCGTAGAATCTTCCCGGCAATGCTCTCCAAACTTGAAAATGAGCTAAGGCTTATTGAAGAAAATGCGGATAACCCCCTGGTGGCCGATCGTCACGATAGAGATTTTCATTTGCTCTTGCTACAGGCGAGTGGCAATCGAGTGCTGCAGGTTTTCTCAGATGTCCTGATTACTTATTTTGAGAAAACAAGGGAGTCGTTACCTGCGAACGATCGTCAGTATTTTCTTGATACGGCGACAAAGCAGAGGGAAATACTGCTTCATATTAAGAAAGGGGACGCGCAGATGGCGTCGGAGTTGATGAGAGCACATTTGCTGGAAAAACGGCTGTAAATCTTCTGATAACGTAGTCAGAACATGTTTGCTGTTGGGTCCCCGCATCGTCGGGGATTTTTTTACCTGAGATTAACCTGATTTAGTGAGCTATTCCTCAGCACTAATTTGTTATTGCTGTATCTTCTGCGTGAATGAAGTGAACGCTTCATATTCAAAAGGAGAATATTGAAATGGGAAAACTCACGGGCAAAACAGCATTGATTACGGGCGCATCTCAGGGTATTGGCGAAGGGATTGCCAGAACGTTTGCCCGCCATGGCGCGAACTTAATCCTGCTGGATATCTCCGATGAGATTGAAAAACTGGCGGATGAATTGGCTGGGCGTGGACACCGTTGCACAGCCGTTCATGCTGACGTCAGAGATTTTGCGTCGGTAGCGGAAGCGGTAAAACGCGCGAAGAAAATCGAAGGCAAAATCGATATTCTGGTCAACAATGCGGGCGTCTGTCGCCTCGGCAACTTCCTTGATATGAGCGATGAAGATCGCGATTTCCACATTGATATTAACATTAAAGGCGTCTGGAACGTGACGAAAGCCGTTCTGCCGGAGATGATTGCGCGCAAAGACGGGCGCATCGTGATGATGTCATCTGTGACTGGAGATATGGTTGCCGATCCGGGCGAAACGGCTTATGCGTTGTCGAAAGCCGCAATTATCGGTTTGACCAAATCCCTGGCGGTCGAATACGCGCAGTCCGGCATTCGCGTGAATGCCATTTGCCCGGGCTACGTTCGTACGCCGATGGCGGAAAACATCGCTCGTCAGTCTAATCCGCAGGATCCGGAATCCGTATTAGTCGAAATGGCGAAAGCTATTCCGATGCGCCGTTTGGCCTGCCCGCTTGAGGTCGGCGAACTGGCGGCGTTCCTGGCATCGGATGAGTCCAGTTATTTAACTGGCACGCAAAACGTGATTGATGGCGGCAGCACTTTGCCTGAAAGCGTAAGCGTCGGCGTCTGATTGATGCCGGTCTCCTCCCCATGTGCTGGGGAGGAGGTACCCCTTATTCTCTTTTCAACTTTCAAATCATCAAACGGTATATAAAACCGTTACTCCTTTAGCACTGGTTATAAATATGATGACCATAAGAAAGTCATTTAATTTATAAGGGTGCGCAATGGCCGTTAACTTACTGAAAAAAAGAACCCTGACGCTGGCAGCAATGCTGTTGCTGGTGGGTCAGGCGCAGGCAACGGAACTGCTGAACAGTTCATACGATGTTTCCCGCGAACTGTTTGCCGCCCTTAACCCGCCGTTCGAACAGCAATGGGCGAAGGATAACGGCGGTGACAAACTGACGATTAAACAATCTCATGCCGGGTCATCAAAACAGGCGCTGGCGATTCTGCAGGGACTGAAAGCCGATGTGGTGACCTATAACCAGGTGACCGACGTACAGATCCTGCATGACAAGGGCAAACTGATCCCCGCCGACTGGCAAAGCCGTCTACCGAATAACAGTTCGCCATTCTATTCCACCATGGCGTTTTTGGTGCGTAAGGGTAACCCAAAAAATATCCACGAATGGAGCGACCTTGTTCGCCCGGACGTGAAGCTGATTTTCCCGAATCCGAAAACCTCCGGGAACGCGCGTTATACCTATCTGGCAGCGTGGGGTGCGGCAGATAAAGCGGATGGGGGCGATAAAGCCAAAACCGAACAGTTTATGACCCAGTTTCTGAAGAACGTGGAAGTGTTTGATACCGGTGGTCGCGGCGCAACGACCACCTTTGTTGAACGCGGTCTGGGTGATGTGCTGATCACGTTTGAATCGGAAGTGAATAACATCCGTAAACAGTATGAAGACCAGGGCTTCGAAGTCGTGGTGCCGAAGGTCAACATTCTGGCGGAGTTCCCGGTGGCCTGGGTAGATAAAAATGTCCAGGCCAACGGTACTGAAAAAGCGGCAAAGGCGTATCTGAACTGGCTGTACAGCCCGCAGGCGCAGACCATCATCACGGATTACTACTACCGGGTGAATAACCCGCAGGTGATGGACAAGCTGAAAGACAAATTCCCGCAGACCGAGTTGTTCCGCGTGGAAGACAAGTTTGGCTCGTGGCCTGAGGTAATGAAAACGCACTTTGTCAGCGGCGGTGAGCTGGACAAACTGTTGGCGGCGGGGCGTAAGTAAATGTTTGCTGTTTCTTCCCGACGCGTGCTGCCCGGCTTTACCTTAAGCCTGGGCACCAGCTTACTGTTTGTCTGCCTGATATTGCTGCTGCCGCTAAGCGCGCTGGTGATGCAATTGGCGCAAATGAGCTGGGCGCAATACTGGGATGTAATTACCAATCCGCAGGTGGTAGCGGCTTATAAAGTGACGCTGCTGTCAGCGTTTGTGGCATCGATTTTTAACGGCGTGTTTGGCTTGCTGATGGCGTGGATCTTAACCCGCTATCGCTTTCCGGGCCGTACGCTGCTGGATGCGTTAATGGATCTGCCGTTTGCGCTGCCTACGGCTGTGGCAGGCCTGACGCTGGCATCGCTGTTTTCAGTCAACGGTTTCTACGGCGAGTGGCTGGCGAAGCTGGATATTAAGGTGACCTACACCTGGCTCGGCATCGCAGTGGCGATGGCGTTTACCAGCATTCCGTTCGTGGTGCGTACCGTACAGCCGGTTCTGGAAGAGTTAGGCCCGGAATATGAAGAGGCGGCGGAAACGCTCGGCGCCACCCGCTGGCAGAGCTTTCGTAAAGTGGTGCTGCCGGAGTTGTCTCCCGCGCTGGTGGCGGGCGTTGCGCTGTCGTTTACCCGAAGCCTCGGTGAGTTTGGCGCGGTTATCTTTATCGCCGGGAACATCGCATGGAAAACGGAAGTGACCTCGCTGATGATTTTTGTTCGCTTGCAGGAGTTTGACTACCCAGCCGCCAGCGCGATTGCTTCTGTGATCCTCGGGGCGTCGTTGCTGCTGCTGTTTTCAATTAACACCCTGCAAAGTCGCTTTGGTCGACGCGTGGTAGGTCACTGATGGCAGACATTACCCAATTGAAACGCTATGGCGCACCCCGCATCAACTGGGGTAAATGGTTTTTGATCGGCACGGGCATGCTGGTCTCCGCCTTTATTTTGCTGGTGCCGATGATTTATATCTTCGTGCAGGCGTTCAGCAAGGGGTTGATGCCGGTATTAAATAACCTGGCTGACCCGGACATGCTGCATGCCATCTGGCTGACGGTACTGATTGCGCTGATTGCGGTGCCGGTGAACCTGGTGTTTGGTGTGTTGCTGGCCTGGCTGGTGACTCGCTTCAACTTCCCCGGCCGTCAGCTGTTGCTGACGCTACTGGACATTCCATTTGCCGTTTCGCCGGTGGTCGCCGGTCTGGTCTATCTGCTGTTTTACGGCTCTAACGGTCCGCTTGGTGGATGGCTGGATGAGCACAACCTGCAAATTATGTTTGCCTGGCCGGGGATGGTACTGGTGACGGTATTCGTGACCTGTCCGTTTGTGGTGCGCGAACTGGTGCCGGTGATGTTAAGCCAGGGCAGCAATGAAGATGAAGCGGCTGTGTTGCTGGGCGCGTCCGGCTGGCAGATGTTCCGACGCGTTACGCTGCCAAATATTCGTTGGGCATTGCTGTACGGCGTGGTGTTGACCAACGCGCGTGCGATTGGCGAATTTGGCGCGGTGTCGGTGGTTTCCGGCTCGATTCGGGGTGAAACCTTGTCGCTGCCGCTACAGATTGAATTACTGGAGCAGGACTACAACACGGTCGGCTCCTTTACCGCCGCGGCGCTATTAACGCTGATGGCGATTATTACCCTGTTTTTGAAGAGCATGTTGCAATGGCGTCTGGAGAACCAGGAGAAACGCGCGCAGCAGGAGGAAAACCATGAGCATTGAGATTGCCAATATTAAGAAGTCTTTTGGTCGCACCCAGGTGCTGAACGATATCTCGCTGGATATTCCTTCAGGTCAGATGGTCGCGCTGCTGGGGCCATCCGGCTCGGGAAAAACCACGCTGCTGCGCATTATTGCCGGACTGGAGCATCAGTCCAGCGGGCATATCCGTTTTCACGGTACCGACGTCAGCCGATTGCACGCCCGCGACCGTAAGGTGGGGTTCGTGTTCCAGCACTATGCGCTGTTTCGTCATATGACCGTTTTCGACAACATCGCTTTTGGCCTGACGGTCCTGCCACGGCGTGAGCGCCCGAATGCGGCGGCCATCAAAGCAAAAGTGACCAAACTGCTGGAAATGGTTCAGTTGGCTCATCTGGCGGACCGTTTCCCGGCACAGCTTTCCGGCGGGCAAAAGCAGCGTGTGGCGTTGGCGCGTGCGCTGGCGGTAGAGCCACAGATCCTGCTGCTCGACGAGCCGTTTGGCGCGCTCGATGCTCAGGTGCGTAAAGAGCTGCGTCGCTGGCTGCGCCAGTTGCATGAAGAGCTGAAGTTTACCAGCGTGTTTGTGACCCACGATCAGGAAGAAGCGACGGAAGTTGCAGACCGTGTGGTGGTGATGAGTCAGGGCCATATCGAACAGGCCGATGCGCCGGATCAGGTATGGCGCGAACCGGCTACTCGTTTCGTCCTGGAATTTATGGGTGAGGTTAACCGCCTGCAGGGGACGATTCGCGGTGGACAGTTCCACGTGGGCGCACATCGCTGGCCGTTGGGCTACACGCCAGGCTATCAGGGACCGGTGGATCTGTTCCTGCGCCCGTGGGAAGTGGATGTCAGCCGTCGTACCAGCCTGGATTCGCCATTGCCGGTTCAGGTGCTGGAAGCCAGCCCGAAAGGACACTACACCCAATTAGTTGTGCAACCACTGGGGTGGTATAACGAACCGTTGACGGTGGTCATGCAGGGCGATAATTCCCCGAGCCGCGGCGAACGTTTGTTCGTTGGACTGCAAAATGCGCGTCTGTATAACGGCGACCAGCGTATTGAAACGCGTGAAGAGGAACTTGCCCTGGCGCAATCTGCCTGATAGGTTAATTTGCATAGTTATCGCCCGGTGGCGCTACGCTTACCGGGCTTTTTTACGAGCTGAAAACGTGAACACATTAGAACAAACAATTGGCAATACGCCTCTGGTGAAATTACAACGTCTGGTGCCGGATAACGGCAGTGAAATTTGGGTCAAGCTGGAAGGCAATAATCCCGCGGGTTCGGTGAAAGACCGTGCCGCGTTGTCGATGATCGTCGAAGCGGAAAAACGCGGAGAAATTAAGCCTGGCGACGTGCTGATTGAGGCGACCAGCGGTAATACCGGAATTGCGCTGGCAATGATCGCCGCGCTGAAGGGTTACCGCATGAAGCTGCTGATGCCAGACAACATGAGTCAGGAACGCCGTGCGGCGATGCGTGCTTATGGGGCTGAACTGGTTCTGGTGACCAAAGAGCAGGGGATGGAAGGGGCGCGCGACTTAGCCTTTGAGATGGCGCAGCGTGGAGAAGGTAAACTGCTCGATCAGTTCAATAATCCTGATAACCCGTACGCGCACTACACCACCACCGGACCCGAAATCTGGCAGCAGACATCAGGCCGTATCACGCATTTCGTTTCCAGTATGGGAACTACAGGCACGATTACCGGCGTGTCGCGTTTTCTGCGCGAGCAGGAAAAACCGGTCACTATCGTTGGCTTGCAGCCGGAAGAGGGCAGCAGCATTCCTGGCATTCGCCGCTGGCCAGTAGAATATATGCCGGGTATTTTTAACGCTTCGCTGGTGGATGAGGTGCTGGATATTCATCAGAACGATGCGGAAAACACCATGCGTGAACTGGCCGTGCGTGAAGGTATTTTTTGCGGTGTCAGTTCTGGCGGCGCGGTAGCGGGCGCGTTACGCGTGGCGCGCGCGACACCGGGGGCAGTGGTGGTAGCGATCATCTGCGATCGCGGCGATCGCTACCTTTCGACCGGCGTTTTTGGTGAAGAGCACTTTAATCAGGGGCTGGGAATTTAACTTGTTGGCCTGATAAGCGCAGCGCCATCAGGTAACTGCCTGGCACGATGGCCGGATAATGTTTTATCCGGCCAGGGATGATTAATCGTTACGTTTTTCCACCAGCTTATCAAGGAATTGCCACAGCTTCTCATTCATCTGCTGGTAATCACAGGCGCGCATCTCTTCCACAGAGCGGATGAAGCGTTTCCCTTTGGCTTCGGCAAGTTCTTGCTCAGAGTGCTGAATTAATCCTTCTACCGCTTCGGCGTTAAACTCCATATGGCACTGAAAACCATAGATGAAATTACCGTATTGCACGATTTGTCGCGGGCAGCCCTCGCTTGCGGCAAGAATTATCGCCTGGTCGGTTAACCCTGGCATGTCATTGTGCCAGTGACCGACGGTGAGCGGTGAGCCGAAATGGTTGAATAACGGATGCTGTTGGCCTGCCTCGGTGAGGACGATCGGGTAGTGACCTATCTCTTTTTCCGGACTTTGGCACACCTTCGCGCCCAGCGCTTCACCGATTAACTGCGACCCCAAACAGATCCCCACCACGATTTTTCGTGCCGAAATCGCCTGGTTAATCAGATGCTGCTCGGCCTGAGAGTCAAAGTATGGGCACTCTGCCAGCGTGGTGCGGGGTGACTGCGGGCCGCCAAATACCACCAGCATATCGAAGCCATCGGCATTAGCGGGGACCGTTTCTCCGGCGTAAACGCGTGACCAGGTGATGGTATAGCCGCGTGATTCGGCCCACGGCAGGTACGCGCCAGCAGATTCGAAAGACTCATGAATAACAAAATGAACTCGCACTTTTTCTCTCCTGTTAGCGCTTTAGCGCCTGATGAATATCAGCCGCCAGCTTGTTAATGTCGCTGTCAGTTAAGGTTGACAGCGTAATGCGCAGGCCGTGCGCAGGCGTATTGACGCCAAACACTTCGCCTTCACGTACCAGCCAGCCAGATTTTGCCAACGCAAAAGCGGTCGCCTGGCTGTTATTTTCCAGCGGTAGCCATAGATTCAGCCCGTCACCGGCGGGCAGATCAATGCCATGTTGGCGCAGAGCCGCTGCCAGTTTTTGTTGCTGGGCAGCGTAAAACTGCTGAGTTTGCGCCAGCGTATATTGATACGTCTCGTCACTCAGGCAGGCGCAGGCTAAATCCTGGAGCAGATGGCTGACCCACTGACTGCCGGAGTTGAGCCGTAAACGCAGTTTTCCGGAAGTGAGCGGATCGCTGGTCACAATGGCCAGGCGTAAATCCGGGCCTAACGTTTTTGACATCGAGCGGACAACCGCCCAGTGTGTGGTTTCCTTAGCTATCACCGGATACCAGCGGCAAGCGGACAGCAGCGCAAAGTGGTCGTCGACAATCACCAGCGTTTGCGGATAGCGAGCCAGGATTTCCTGCAATTGCACCGCGCGGGATGCGCTCAGACTGCATCCTGTGGGGTTGTGCGCGCGCGGCGTCAGAATCACCGCCCGCGCGCCTTTCTGAAGCGCGGTTTCCAGCATGTCTGGCTGCATGCCTTCGCGGTCAACGCTGACCGGACTGGCGGAGAAACCGGCATAGCGCAGCATGTTTATGCTACTCAAAAAGCACGGATCTTCTACGGCAACGCTGTCGCCAGGCAGTAAATGGGCACACAGCAGCCGCTCAATGGCATCAATGGCGCCACTGGTGATATCAATTTCACCCTTGCAAGGCATTACATCCTGCATCCACTGCGCGGCCCATGCTTTAAGTCCTGGCGAGACGGCAGCATCACCATACAACCGCGGATTCTTATTTATCTTCGCGAAATAACTACTCAGATCGGGAAGACGCGAGGGCGCAGGATTACCGCCGGAAAGATCGATAAGCGGGGTATCCGGATCACCGCCTTCCAGCGCAACGGGGGCAGAAATTTCTTTGATCACCGTGCCATTGCGTCCCAGACTTTGTGCCAACCCGGAGGTGACCAGGCGTTTATAAGCCGCTGCGACAGTATTGCGGTTGACGTTTAATGCCGTTGCCAGTTCACGTACTGGCGGTAACGTTTCGCCCGCTGCCAGCGTGCCTGTAGCGACATGTTGACGAATACTGTCAAAAATCTCGCTAGCGGTTTTTCCGTCGATCATTATTGACCTATGACAAAATGAATTTTAGCATATGACGATAATAGTGAGGCGTAAGCCCGCTGTCCAGCGAGAGGAGAAATTTATGGAGCAGGGGAGTGATATTCAGTCGGTACTCTTCGACGACAAGCATCGGGCGTTACAGACCGATATCGTCGCCGTCCAGTCACAGGTGGTGTATGGCAGCGTAGGCAACAGCATCGCTGTTCCGGCCATTAAGGCGCAGGGATTACGCGTGACGGCAGTCCCTACGGTGCTGTTCAGTAATACCCCGCATTATGAAACCTTTTACGGCGGCGTTATTCCGCCCGACTGGTTTAGCGGTTATCTCCGCGCCTTAAATGAGCGTGATGCTTTACGCGAGCTAAAGGCGGTGACCACGGGCTATATGGGGAGCGCGGAGCAAATCGCCTTGCTGGCGCAGTGGCTGGAAACGGTGCGGGCTACGCATCCGGCACTGTGCATTTTGGTCGATCCGGTTATTGGCGATACGGACAGCGGCATGTATGTGAAAGCTGAAATTCCGCAAGCTTATCGCAAGCACCTGTTGCCGCTGGCTCAGGGGCTGACGCCGAACGTGTTTGAGCTACAAATGCTGAGCGGAAAACCGTGTCGTACGCTTGATGAAGCTATCGCGGCGGCACAATCGCTGCTCACCGACACGCTGAAATGGGTGGTGATTACCAGCGCGCCGGGGGATAGCGAAGAGATTATTAACGTTGCGGTGGTGACGGCTGAAACGGTTGAGGTGCTGGCCCACCCGCGGGTGAAAACGGATCTGAAGGGGACTGGCGATTTGTTCTGTGCTGAGCTGGTGAGCGGTATTGTGTTGGGTAAAGCGCTGACGACCGCGACGCACGACGCCGCACAGCGGGTGCTGGACGTGATGACGTGGACCAACCTGTGCGGTTGTGATGAATTAATTCTGCCACCGGCAGGGGAGGCGCGATGAAAAGTTACCGGCTGGTGGTTCGCCAGAATGGGCGTATGGTTGGACATTTTGACACCAGCGGGGCTGCAGCGCTGGAAGATATCTGCGTGGCGCGGGCGATGTTTGGTATTAAGGGTGGCTACGATTGTGAACTGTTAGTGGCGGATTCGGAACGACGGATGTTGGAAAGCGGGCCGGAGGGAATGAAAATCCTGATGCGCGAAGCGTGTTACCGACCGGTCATCTCACAAATTTAACGCTTTTCAGACCTATAAAAAATAAAAATCGTTATCGGGGTATATATATATAAAAGAATGGCGCCATCAGGCGCCATTCTTCTCTACAACAAGAATTACTTCTTGATGCGGATAACCGGAGTTTCACCCACCGTCACGCTACCGGACAGTTTGATCAGCTCTTTGATTTCGTCCATGTTGGAGATAACAACCGGAGTCAGGGTAGACTTGGCTTTTTCTTCCAGCAGCGGCAGATCGAATTCAATAACCGGGTCGCCCACTTTCACGCGTTGACCTTCTTCAGCGATGCGTTTAAAGCCTTCGCCTTTCAGTTCAACGGTATCAATACCGAAGTGAACAAACAGCTCAATGCCGCTGTCGGATTCGATAGAGAAAGCGTGGTTGGTTTCAAAGATTTTGCCGATGGTGCCATCAACAGGGGCGACCATTTTGTTACCGGTTGGTTTGATAGCGATGCCATCACCAACGATTTTTTCAGCAAAAACTACATCCGGCACGTCTTCGATGTTGACGATCTCGCCAGAGAGCGGAGCAACAATCTCAATAGTTCCGGTGTCTTTCTTATCATCAGAAACCAGAGATTTCAGTTTATCGAACAAACCCATGATCTTCTCCTAAGCAGTAAATTGGGCCGCATCTCGTGGATTAGCAGATTGTTTTTTCTTCAATGAACTTGTTAACCAGCGTCATTAACTCGTCCGTTGTCGGTTGAGCAAGAGCCTGCTCTGCTAACACCTTCGCATCTTCGAAGTTCGTGTTACGGATAATCTTCTTAATGCGCGGGATAGAAATGGCGCTCATAGAGAATTCGTCCAGACCCATCCCCAGCAACAGAAGTGTAGCACGTTCGTCGCCTGCAAGCTCACCACACATGCCAGTCCATTTGCCTTCCGCATGAGAAGCATCAATAACTTGCTTGATCAGCGTCAGTACAGATGGTGACATCGGTTGGTAAAGGTGTGAAATCATATCATTACCACGGTCAACTGCCAGGGTGTACTGCGTTAAATCATTGGTGCCGATACTAAAGAAATCAACTTCTTTGGCTAAATGACGCGCAATTGTTGCCGCTGCCGGTGTTTCCACCATCACGCCAATCTCAATGCTTTCGTCAAATGCTTTACCTTCGTCGCGCAGTTCCTGTTTGTAGATTTCGATCTCTTTGCGCAGTGCACGCACTTCTTCAACAGAGATGATCATTGGGAACATGATGCGCAGTTTGCCGAAAGCAGAGGCGCGCAGAATAGCGCGAACCTGGTCACGCAGGATCTCTTTACGATCCATGGCGATACGCACAGCACGCCAGCCCAGGAACGGGTTCTCTTCTTTCGGGAAGTTCATGTACGGCAGCTCTTTATCGCCGCCGATGTCCATGGTACGGACGATGACCGCCTGAGAGCCACAGGCTTCAGCGACGGCTTTATACGCAGCAAACTGTTCTTCTTCAGTTGGCAGCGATTCACGGTCCATGAACAGGAATTCGGTGCGGTACAGACCCACACCTTCAGCGCCGTTACGCTCAGCGCCTTCAACGTCACGAACGGTACCGATGTTGGCGCAAACTTCAACCTGATGTCCGTCCAGCGTGATAGCCGGCAGATCTTTCAGCTTAGCGAGTTCCGCTTTCTCGGTAGCAACCTGCTCCTGAACGGCACGCAGTTGCTCAATAACGTCGTTGGTCGGATTGACGTAAACCTGGTTGTTTACGGCATCCAGAATCAGATAGTCGTCGTTTTTCACCTGAGAGGTGACGCTACCCGTACCTACGATGGCAGGCAGTTCCAGAGAACGCGCCATGATAGAGGTATGGGAGGTACGTCCGCCCGCGTCAGTAATGAAACCCAGCACCTTGTTCAGGTTCAGCTGTGCGGTTTCTGACGGGGTCAGGTCAGCGGCTACCAGGATAACTTCGTCCTGAATCGCGCTCAGGTCGATAATTGCCAGACCCAGGATATTACGCAGCAGGCGTTTACCGATATCACGTACGTCAGCCGCACGTTCTTTCAGGTATTCATCATCCAGCTCTTCCAGGGCTGTGGCCTGACCTTCGATAACTTCATGCGCAGCTGCATCAGCCGTCATGTGCTTATCTTTAATCAGGGCTATGATTTCCTGCTCCAGCTCCTCATCTTCGAGCAGCATAATATGCCCTTCAAAGATGGCTTCTTTTTCTTCACCGAACGTTTCACCAGCTTTAGTTTTGATCGCTTCCAGTTGCGCAGATGCCTTGGCACGACCGCTCAGAAAACGTTCAACTTCCTGATCAACCTTGTCGGCAGAAATTTTTTTCCGGTCAATGACGATCTCGTCTTCTTTCAGCAGCAATGCTTTACCGAAAGCGATACCCGGGGATGCTAAAATGCCTGAAATCATAACCCTACCTTACTTGTGACTGATATTTAAAAGAACTCGTTGAACTTACTCGAGTTCAGCCATCAGTTTAACCAGATGCTCAACTGCTTTCTGCTCGTCTTCACCTTCTGCGGACAGGGTGACAACGGTACCCTGAGTCAGGCCCAGAGTCTGCAGTTTAAACAGGCTTTTGGCGCTAGCGCTTTTGCCGTTGGAAGTCACAGTAATTTCAGAAGAAAAGCCTTTTGCTTCTTTAACAAACTGAGCAGCAGGGCGAGTATGCAGACCGTTCGGAGCGGTAATGGTAACTTCTTGCTGGAACATTATATTTCCCCAACTTATAGGTTTAGTGTTGTGGAACTAAAGTCTAGCCTGGCGGCTCAACTTTAGCCTGTATTGTTAGCATCGGCGTAAACTGGACGCGACACAAAAGGAGTTCGGTGCAATCCGTTGCTGGCAACTTCTTGCCGCTGACGTTTCGTTCGTCATTAAACATTATGCCGCGAAAGGAAGAGTTGAACCAAATCATAAAATCGATTCAGCTAGCGCTTTTCCTGTAACGATTAATTTCGCGCATCAAAATAATTAGTTTGGTTAAATACCAGTTCCGGCGGGTTGAATCAATGCCAGGAGAGGTGAAACTTTGAAGCAGGCCACAAAAAAGCACCCAAAAGGGTGCTTTTTTACGCGTTTTTAACATGCTGGCATTACTGTTGCAGTTCTTTCTCTGTGAAGAGATCGGCAAACAGTGCAGTGCTCAGATAACGCTCACCCGATGACGGTAGGATAACCACAATATTCTTATTGGTAAAGGTTTCATCTTCCTGGAGCTTAAGCGCGGCAGCAACCGCTGCGCCGGAAGAGATCCCCGCCAGAATACCTTCTTCTTCCATCAGGCGACGTGCAGTAGAAATCGCTTCATCATTGGTGATGGCAACGACTTTATCGATAAGCTTCAGATCAAGGTTACCAGGAATGAAGCCTGCGCCGATGCCCTGAATTTTATGCGGGCCTGGTTTAAGTTCTTCACCCGCCAGGGCCTGGGCGATAACAGGGGAGTCGGTAGGTTCTACCGCAACGGTGATCAGGTCGGTTTTACCTTTGGTGCCTTTAATGTAACGGGTCACGCCAGTCAACGTACCGCCGGTACCTACGCCGGAAATAAAGACATCAACCTGGCCATCGGTATCTTCCCAGATTTCCGGGCCGGTGGTTTTTTCATGGATTTCCGGGTTCGCCGGATTGCTGAACTGCTGCAGCAACAAGAATTTTTCCGGATCGCTGGCGACGATTTCTTCCGCTTTCTGGATTGCGCCCTTCATGCCTTTTGCGCCTTCGGTCAGTACCAGGTTCGCGCCCAGCGCTTTTAAGAGCTTGCGGCGCTCAATGCTCATGGTTTCCGGCATGGTCAGCGTCAGTTTGTAACCGCGAGCGGCGGCGACGTAAGCCAGTGCAATACCGGTGTTACCGCTGGTCGGTTCTACCAGCTCAACGCCCGGTTTCAGCACACCACGTTTTTCGGCATCCCAAATCATATTGGCACCGATACGGCATTTGACGCTGAAGCTCGGGTTGCGTGATTCCACCTTCGCCAGAATGCGTCCGTTACCGATACGGTTCAGTCGAACCAGCGGCGTATGACCGATAGTCAGCGAGTTATCTTCAAAAATCTTACTCATGGCCTGTCCTTAACTGTATGAAATTGGGATACCGCTTCAGCATACCTGTTGAGAAAGTATGGGGAAGTAAGGAATTCGCATATCTATATGCTGATGAGAAATAATGCGTAGCAGTATGGAATAAGAGCGGGCATAAGCCAGCCCACTTTTACACATTTTTGCATTACTTCCATAACGCGTGCTTAGCACGATAGCAGTCTACCCACATCGCCGTGGCGCCACAAACCGCGACCGGCATGATGAACAGGTTGAGCACCGGAATCATGGTGAACAGACTGGTTAACGCGCCAAATTGCATATTGGTTACCTTGCGTGTGCGCAGCGCGACGCGCATCTCTTTAAAAGGCACCTTATGGTTATCAAACGGATAATCGCAGTACTGAATGGCCAGCATCCACGCGCTGAACAGGAACCACAGCACTGGGGCAACGGTCTGCCCAATGCCTGGAATAAAATAGAGGATCAGCAACACGAAGGCGCGCGGGAGATACCACGCAAGCTTTTGCCATTCGCGTTTCATAATGCGCGGAACGTCTTTCATGATGCCGAGAACGCCGGTGTCAGGCGGCGTGGCGCCCGTTAAGCGTGCTTCCAGCTGTTCCGCCAGCAGACCGTTAAACGGTGCGGCAATCCAGTTAGCAATAGTCGAGAACAGATAGCCGAATACCAACAGCACGGAGACAGTCACAATCGGCCACAGTAAATAGCTGAGCCACTGAAGCCAGTCAGGGACGTGGCTCATCAGCGCGGGGATCCAGCTATCGAGTTGTGTAAATAACCACCAGAATGCGCCGCCCATCAGCAGGATATTCACCAGTAAAGGCAGGATAACAAACCGACGAATACCCGGTTGAGTGATGAGCTTCCATCCCTGAGAAAAGTAATATAGGCCGCTGCGAGGTACAACTGCAGATGATGAAACCATGGTCAGGACATACTCCTTGTTATATAAGCTCTGGTAAACTTTGCGTATCTTACCGGGTTGTTGAGCGTTAAGCTGTTCGGAAATGTTCGAAAAAACAGCAAAAAGCACAATTTTGTTCATCTTTATGCTGTGAAAGCCAAGAGTACACTTGCACTTGGCGTAATCGACAAATACTCTTAGTGAGTAAATGTTTGCCGTGGTGGCAAGGTGTTAGAACAACAGAGAATATAATGATGCAGGATTTGCGTCTGATATTAATCATTGTTGGCGCGATCGCCATAATCGCTTTACTGGTACATGGTTTTTGGACTAGCCGTAAAGAGCGGTCTTCTATATTCCGCGATCGCCCACTGAAACGCATGAAGTCTAAACGTGAAGACGAGGATTCGTTCGACGACAACGTCGAGGAAGACGAAGGCGTGGGCGAAGTTCGCGTTCATCGTGTGAATCATGCTCCCGGTAATGCGCAGGAACATGGGGTTCCTCCTCAGTCGCCGCAACACCAGTACCAGCCGCCTTATGCGTCTGCTCAGCCGCGTCAATCCGCGCAGCAGCCTGCACAAGCGCCGGTACCGCCGCCGCATGTTCAGCAGCCGCCGCAGCCTGTACAACCGCAGCAGCCGGTGCAACATCAGCCTGTTCAGCAGCAACCTGCGCAACAGCCGATGCAGCATCAACCCGCTGCGCCGCAGGTTCAGCAACCCGTGCAGCAAGCCCCGCAACCTGCGCCGCAGACCTTCCAGCCAGCTGAGCCTGTCGTTGAACATCAACCGCAGCCTGAGCCAGTAGTAGAAGAAGCGCCTGTTGCTGAAAAACCGCAGCGTAAAGAAGCGGTCATCATTATGAACGTTGCTGCGCATCACGGTAGCGAGCTCAACGGTGAAGTGCTGCTCAACAGCATTCAGCAGGCCGGTTTCAAATTTGGTGATATGAATATTTTCCATCGCCATTTGAGCCCGGATGGCAGCGGTCCGTCGCTGTTTAGCCTTGCCAATATGGTTAACCCGGGAACGTTTGACCCAGAAATGACGGGCGACTTCAGCACTCCTGGCGTGACCATTTTTATGCAGGTTCCGTCCTACGGGGACGAGCTGCAAAACTTTAAGCTGATGCTGCAGTCCGCACAGCACATTGCCGATGAAGTGGGCGGTGTGGTGCTCGACGATCAACGTCGCATGATGACGCCGCAGAAACTGCGCGAGTATCAGGACCGCATCCGCGAAGTTAAAGAATCTCACGCCTGATTTTCCTCTGGCGTGACATCTCCTTGCTAAACCCCCGCCTGTCGGGGGTTTTTTATCATTGATGGTGCGATATGGAATCAATCGAACAACAACTGACAGAACTGCGAACCACGCTTCGCCATCATGAGTATCTCTACCATGTGATGGACGCGCCGGAAATTCCTGATGCGGAGTACGATCGCCTGCTGCGTGAACTGCGCGAGCTGGAAGCACAGCATCCGGACCTTATTACCCCCGACTCGCCAACCCAGCGCGTTGGCGCCGCTCCGTTAACGGCGTTTAGCCAGATTCGCCATGAAGTGCCAATGCTGTCGCTGGATAACGTATTTGATGAAGAGAGTTTTCTGGCCTTCAACAAGCGCGTTCAGGACAGGCTGAAGAGTACCGATAAACTGACCTGGTGCTGTGAGCTGAAGCTGGACGGGCTGGCGGTCAGTATCCTGTATGAAAACGGTGTGCTGGTTAGTGCCGCAACGCGTGGTGATGGCACCACGGGTGAGGACATTACTTCTAACGTGCGCACCATTCGCGCGATCCCGTTAAAACTGCGTGGCGATAACATTCCGACGCGTCTGGAAGTGCGCGGTGAAGTGTTCCTGCCGCAGGCCGGATTTGAAAAAATTAACGCAGAGGCCCGTCGCACGGGTAACAAAGTTTTTGCTAACCCGCGTAACGCGGCGGCCGGGTCATTGCGTCAGCTTGATCCGCGTATCACAGCGAAGCGACCGCTTACTTTCTTCTGCTATGGCGTGGGTGTGCTGGAAGGCGGCGTGCTGCCTGATACTCACCTGGGCCGCCTGCTGCAATTTAAAGAGTGGGGATTGCCGGTAAGCGACAGGGTCATGCTTTGCGACTCTCCGGAGGAAGTACTCGCTTACTATCATAAAGTTGAAGAAGACCGACCAACGCTGGGATTTGATATCGATGGCGTGGTTGTCAAAGTCAACTCTATGGCGTTGCAGGAACAACTGGGCTTTGTTGCCCGCGCACCGCGTTGGGCGGTGGCCTTTAAGTTCCCGGCGCAGGAGCAGATGACCTTTGTGCGTGATGTTGAGTTTCAGGTCGGACGTACCGGGGCGATTACGCCCGTTGCCCGCCTTGAGCCGGTCCAGGTTGCCGGGGTGCTCGTCAGTAACGCAACGCTGCACAACGCTGACGAAATCGAGCGGTTAGGTTTGCGTATCGGCGATAAAGTCGTTATCCGCCGCGCGGGTGATGTTATCCCGCAGGTGGTGAACGTCGTGCTTTCCGAACGCCCGGAAGATACTCGCGAAATTGTGTTCCCAGAGCATTGTCCGGTTTGTCACTCTGACGTTGAACGTGTCGAAGGCGAAGCGGTCACTCGCTGCACCGGTGGTTTAATCTGTGGGGCTCAGCGGAAGGAGTCGCTGAAGCACTTTGTTTCCCGCCGCGCGCTCGACGTTGACGGTATGGGCGACAAAATAATCGATCAACTGGTCGAAAAAGAGTATGTCCATACCCCAGCGGATCTCTTCACCCTGACCGCAGGTAAACTGACTGGTCTTGATCGTATGGGGCCGAAATCGGCACAAAACGTGGTGAATGCGTTGGAAAAAGCGAAGGCAACGACGTTTGCCCGTTTCCTCTACGCGCTGGGAATTCGCGAAGTCGGTGAAGCCACGGCGGCAGGTCTGGCGGCGCATTTCGGCACCCTCGAGGCGCTGGAAGCAGCCTCTATTGAAGAGCTGCAAAAAGTGCCGGATGTCGGCATTGTGGTAGCGACCCACGTATTTAATTTCTTTGCCGAAGAGAGCAACCGCGAGGTGATCGTGCAACTGCTGGCGCAGGGGATTAACTGGCCAGCGCCAGTGGTCATCAACGCTGAAGAAATCGACAGTCCCTTCGCGGGTAAAACGGTGGTGCTGACCGGGAGTCTGAGCCTGATGTCACGCGATGACGCCAAAGCGCGACTCACCGAGCTGGGCGCAAAAGTGGCGGGCAGCGTATCGAAGAAAACCGATCTGGTGATTGCCGGTGAAGCGGCGGGCTCGAAACTGGCGAAAGCGCAGGAGCTTGGGATTGCCGTGATCGATGAAGCTGAAATGATCCGCTTGCTGGGTGCCTGAGATGGAAAAAGAGCAGCTGGTTGAAATCGCCAATACCGTGATGCCCTTTGGCAAGTATAAAGGTCGTCGGCTGATTGATGTACCGGAAGAGTATCTGCTGTGGTTTGCCCGAAAGGATGAGTTCCCGCCGGGCAAGCTCGGCGAACTGATGCAAATCACGCTGCTGATTAAAACTGAGGGGCTGACGCAACTGGTGCAGCCCCTGAAACGCCCGCTTTAAGCCTTCGCGGCGCGGCTTTTCTGCTGCGCCTGTAATGCATCCGTCTGCTGCTTGTAGCGACGCGCCAGCACGGCGCACGCCATCAGCTGTATCTGGTGGAAGATCATCAACGGCAGCACCATCATCCCAATCACCGACGTCGGGAACAGAATATTTGCCATTGGGATCCCGTTCGCCAGGCTCTTTTTCGAACCGCAGAACACAATGGTGATTTCATCGGCTTTGTTGAAGCCGCATTTACGCGCAACAAAGACGTTTATACCAATCACGACGGCCAGCAGGATGATGCTGACCACCACGATAAACAGCAATGAACCCACCCCCACTTTATGCCAGATCCCGTTAACCACGGCTTCACTGAAGGCGGAGTACACCACCAGCAAAATAGAGGATTGATCCGTTTTCGCGATCCATTTTTTATGTCGTGCTACCCAGTTTCCAATCCACGGACGCGAAAGGTGACCTAGCACAAACGGCAGCAGCAGCTGCAGCATGATTTTTCCTACCTGCTCCAGACTGCCTTCTGCGCCGTGCATATTCATCACCAGCCCGACCAGAAGCGGCGAAAGAAAAATACCCAACAGGCTGGAGGCGGAAGCAGAACATACGGCGGCGGCAACGTTACCGCCTGCCAGCGACGTAAAGGCGATGGCTGACTGCACCGTGGCGGGCAAAATACACAGGTACAGGAAACCGGTGTAGAGCATTGGGTCAACGTTGACCGGCGCCCACCAGGCGAAAAGAACGCCCAGAACCGGGAAGACAACAAACGTGCTGCACATCACCCACAGATGCAAACGCCAGTGGCTACCGCCAGCAATAATGGCCTCACGAGAGAGCTTCGCCCCGTGCATAAAAAACAGCAGGGCAATGGCGGCGGTGGTTAAGCCTTCAAAGAAAGGCACAAAGCCACCCTCGGCCGGGAAAAAGGACGCCAGCAAAACAACCGTAATCAGCGTTATCGTGAACGGATCAAGGATACGAAAAAGTTTCATAAAAGCTCCTGAAATTCGGTAGTAACATTTTGCGTTTTTCCGTTTGAGAAATAAAATTGATTTATTGCATCCATATATGAATCGAATAGATGAATTACTCTCTGCGTCAGCTGCGTATCTTTGTTACCGTCGCTCAGGCCAAAAGTTTTAGCCGGGCGGGGGATATCATTGGCTTAAGCCAGTCGGCGGTCAGCCATAGCGTTAAAGAGCTTGAAGCGCAGACGGGTGTGCGCCTGTTGGACAGAACGACGCGGGAAGTGGTGCTGACGGAAGCCGGCCATCAGTTGGCGGCGCGTCTGGAACGCATTCTGGACGAACTGCACAGCACCTTGCGTGAAGCAGGCCAGGTAGGGACGCAGTTAACCGGGACGGTCAGAGTGGCTGCCAGTCAGACTATCTCGGCGCACCTTATTCCCCAGTGTATTGCCCAGAGCAATCAGCTTTATCCGGCGATCGATTTTGTGCTGCACGACCGGCCACAGCAATGGGTACTGGAAAGTATTCGCCAGGGAGAAGTCGATTTTGGCATTGTGATTGATCCCGGCGCCGTGACTGATTTGCAGTGTGAAGCCGTGCTGTCCGAACCTTTCTTGTTGCTGTGTCGGCAGGACCATCCTTTAGCCCAGCGGGAATGGGTAAACTGGCAGGATCTCTACCATGAGCGTCTGGTGCTACAGGATTATGCTTCCGGCAGTCGGCCGCTGATCGATGCGGCGCTGGCCCACTTTTCCATTGATGCCAATATTGTTCAGGAGATTGGTCACCCGGCCACGCTGTTCCCGATGGTTGAGGCGGGAATTGGTATTAGCGTACTCCCCGCGCTGGCGCTCCCTTTACCGCAGGGCAGTCATCTGCAGGTGAAGCGTCTGACACCGGTGGTTGAACGGCAACTGATGCTGGCGCGACGTAAAAATCGTTCTTTATCGACCGCGGCTCAGGCGTTATGGGACGTGGTGCGGATGCAGGCCAGTGAATTAACCGCCGGTCGTGCTAGCGATCCTTTGTATCAGATATAAATATCGACCCGATGTGGGTCGGTAGCATTGTTGACGCCGCTAGCTTTTCTTTGATCGGCGCTTTGCTTTTGCTGTGACTCCTCGGCCTGCTGGCGCAACAATTGAGCCAGCTGTGCTTGTAACATCTTGATTTGAGTCTGAATAAGCTCCTGCTGCTCGCGCTTCTGCTCAACACTGCCACTGCTATTGGGGATATCTTTGAGCTGCTGGGTTAGCTTGGTTATCTTATGGGTGATTTGTGCAATCTGTGCGGAGATATCATTCCCGGCTGATGCTTTTCCACCGCCGCTACTGCTTTGAACAGTTGGGGTGGAAACGTTGATAGTTGTCATACGGATCCCTCGTGTCATAAAACATGAGTATCGGCATCAGCGAACAGAACTTCAGCAATAATACGGCCGAGTGGAGTTTAATCATAAAAATCCCAAACCTTAATGTATCTGTTTTCCTGTGCCATTTCTGGCTCGAAAATAATGTGATTTCAGGCTGATTTAGCGCACCTCATCGATACCGATTTACTATCGGTTGTCGGGATAAACGGTATTGGTAATCGATTGCGTAGTCTCGCTATAACTGTGCTGTACGCTACGTCATTTTCGATTACTCAGTGTTAAGGACATCTTATGAGCCACTCTCTTTTCTCGCAAAACCCATGGTACAGCGCCGATATTATTCGTGGTTACAAACCGGATTTCACGCCGCGTGTAGCGTTTATCCTTGGTTCTGGTCTGGGCGCGCTGGCGGATCAAATTGAGGATGCGGTGGCCATCTCTTACGAGAAACTACCGGGTTTCCCGGTGAGTACCGTACACGGTCATGCCGGTGAACTGGTGCTGGGAAATCTGTCAGGCGTACCGGTGGCCTGTATGAAAGGACGTGGACATTTCTATGAAGGGCGGGGCATGACGGTGATGACGGATGCCATTCGTACGCTGAAGCTGCTGGGCTGTGAGCTGCTGTTTTGCACGAATGCCGCAGGTTCTTTGCGTCCCGAAGTCGGACCAGGTAGTCTCGTTGCGCTTAGCGATCACATCAATACGATGCCGGGTACGCCGATGGTAGGGCCAAACGATGAGCGTTTTGGTGAGCGATTCTTTTCACTGGCGAATGCCTATGATGCTGACTACCGCGCGGTCCTGCAAACCGTTGCCGCTGAGGAAGGGTTCCCACTGAGTGAAGGGGTTTTTGTCTCTTATCCGGGACCGAACTTTGAAACCGCGGCAGAAATCCGCATGATGCAAATTATCGGTGGTGACGTGGTGGGGATGTCGGTGGTGCCGGAAGTTATCTCTGCGCGCCACTGCGGTCTGAAAGTCGTTGCGGTGGCAGCCATCACGAATTTGGCGGAAGGTCTGGGTGATGTGAAATTATCTCACGCACAGACGCTGGCGGCAGCGGAACTGTCCCGGCAGAATTTCATCAATCTGATCTGCGGCTTCTTGCGCAAACTGGCCTGAATAATTAAAAAATGACCCCGCTTGCGGGGTCTTACTTTTTTGGCAAGGAACGGAAAAATGGGTATCGCATCTCGCTTAAAGCTCATGTCGTTTTTGCAATATTTCATCTGGGGAAGCTGGCTGGTAACCCTGGGTTCTTACATGATTAACACCCTGGATTTTACCGGTGCCAACGTCGGTATGGTTTACAGTTCGAAAGGGCTGGCGGCGATTATCATGCCGGGCATTATGGGTATCATTGCCGATAAATGGCTACGTGCCGAGCGCGCTTACATGCTCTGCCATCTGGTGTGTGCTGGCGTGTTGCTATACGCCACAACCGTTACCGATCCCCAGACAATGTTCTGGGTGATGTTGGTTAACGCGATGGCGTATATGCCGACAATAGCGTTATCGAACAGCGTTTCATACTCGTGCCTGGCGCAATCGGGTCAGGATCCGGTCATTGCGTTCCCGCCAATTCGTGTGTTCGGCACGATAGGTTTTATTGTGGCGATGTGGACGGTCAGCCTGATGGGATTGGAGTTGAGTAGCGCGCAGCTGTATATCGCGTCAGGTGCTTCATTGCTGCTGGCGTTATACGCTCTTACATTACCCAAAATTCCGGTTGCCGAGAAAAAAGAGTCCGCCACGCTTGCCAGCAAACTGGGGCTGGACGCCTTTGTCCTGTTTAAAAAACCGCAGATGGCAATCTTCTTTTTGTTTGCGATGATGCTGGGGGCGGTGCTGCAAATTACCAATGTCTTTGGTAATCCGTTCCTGCATGATTTTGCCCGTAACCCAGAATTCGCCGACAGTTTTGTGGTGAAGTACCCCTCCATTTTGCTTTCGGTTTCGCAAATGGCTGAGGTAGGCTTTATTCTCACAATCCCGTTCTTCCTCAAACGCTTTGGCATTAAGACGGTGATGCTGATGAGCATGCTGGCATGGACGCTGCGCTTTGGCTTTTTTGCCTTTGGCGATCCGTCACCGTTTGGTTTTGTGCTGCTGCTGATGTCGATGATTGTCTACGGCTGTGCGTTTGATTTCTTCAATATTTCAGGGTCGGTATTTGTTGAGCAGGAGGTTAGCTCAACTATTCGCGCCAGTGCGCAGGGGCTGTTTATGACGATGGTAAACGGCGTTGGCGCATGGGTGGGTTCAATCCTGAGCGGTATAGCGGTGGACTATTTTTCTGTTGATGGTGTTAAAGATTGGCAGACAATCTGGCTGGTCTTTGCCGCCTATGCGCTGGGCCTGGCAGTTATCTTTGCATTGTTCTTTAAATACAATCATGAGCCTGAACGACGGGTACAGAAATCACCGGCACATTAACGTCCCATTAGCGGCGGGTTCCGATACCCGTCGTTTCATTTTCTGCGAGCCAATATGGTAACTTTGCGCATTACCCTTATTTCAGGAGCGCATTATCCATGGAACGCACGCACCGCATCGATCTGAAGTTACTGCGTTATTTTCTTGCTGTTGCAGAAGAACTGCATTTTGGACGCGCTGCTGCTCGCCTGAATATGTCGCAACCGCCGCTCAGTACCCATGTTAAAGAGCTGGAACAGCAGCTCGGGACTTTGCTATTTATCCGTCATTCCCGCAGCGTAGCGTTAACCCACGCTGGAAAGATATTGATGGAAGAGTCGCGCCGACTGTTATCCAGCGCCAATCAGGCGCTGGCGAGAGTGGAGCAGATTGGTCGCGGTGAGGCAGGGCGAATTGAACTCGGGGTCATCGGTACTGCGATGTGGGGAAAAATGCGCCCGGTAATGCGGCGTTTTCTGAAAGATAATCCCAACGTGGAGGTGCTTTTTCGCGAGAACATGCCCGCGATGCAGATGACGATGCTGGAACGCCGTGAACTGGATGCGGGAATTTGGCGGATGGCTACGGAGCTTTCCCCCGGGTTTACCAGTTTGCGTTTGCATGAGTCCTCTTTTCTGGTTGCCATGCCTGAAGAACATCCTCTTACCGCCAGTGAATTCGTTCCTCTGGAGGCGTTGAGAAATGAATATTTTGTCACGATGCCCTCCATTCATACCGACTGGGCATTTTTGCAGCGCGTATGCCTGAGCGCTGGATTTTCACCGATGATTATTCGTGAGGTGAGGGAGCCGCAAACGGTGCTGGCGATGATCAGCATGGGGATTGGTATTACGTTGATTGCTGACAGTTATGCGCAGATGAGCTGGCCGGGTGTGGTATTCCGACCATTAGAGGAACGTATTCCGGCGGATTTGTATATTGTGTATGACCAACAGCAGGCGACGCCCGCGCTGGAGAAACTGGTGGCAGCATTGACGGTATGATAACTGTGCCGGATGGCGACTAACGTCTTATCCGGCCTACGCGTGCGGTATTGTCTGTAGGCCTGATAAGCGCAGCGCATCAGGCAAGCAGGTTGGAATCTTATAAATCGCAGATAGCAAAAAGGCGCCTTTAGGGCGCCTTTTTACATTGGTGGGGCGTGCAGGATTCGAACCTGCGACCAATTGATTAAAAGTCAACTGCTCTACCAACTGAGCTAACGCCCCGAAGTGGTGGGTGATGACGGGATCGAACCGCCGACCCCCTCCTTGTAAGGGAGGTGCTCTCCCAGCTGAGCTAATCACCCACTTCGGTACTTCAATTTTATCGTAAGAAATCCAGCTGGCGAGAAAGTGGTGGGTGATGACGGGATCGAACCGCCGACCCCCTCCTTGTAAGGGAGGTGCTCTCCCAGCTGAGCTAATCACCCACTTCTCAATTTCTTACTCTACACGGCGGAGACTACATAAAGTAGTTGGTGGGTGATGACGGGTTCGAACCGCCGACCCCCTCCTTGTAAGGGAGGTGCTCTCCCAGCTGAGCTAATCACCCCCGCTGTGTGGAGTCGCATTATAGGGAGAGTTGAAAATGAGTCAACGCATTTTCTAAAGAAATTGTTCGTTCGTCGTAAATTTAAACAAAACGATCGCAAAACAATCCATGCGGCATGATTTGTATACGAAAATGGCAAAGCGTGATGTTCCAACCCGATCAACATTGAGGAATCAGACCACAGTGATAGAATACGAGCCTGATAATCTTCCCTGGATTTGCCGGTTGTCGGCATCTTTATAAACGTAAGGCCATTTCATGAAAATCAAAACTCGCTTCGCGCCAAGCCCGACAGGTTACCTGCACGTCGGCGGTGCGCGTACTGCTCTTTATTCCTGGCTTTTTGCACGTAACCATGGCGGTGAGTTTGTGCTGCGTATTGAAGACACCGATCTCGAACGCTCCACGCCGGAAGCTATTGAAGCCATTATGGATGGCATGAACTGGCTGAATCTGGAATGGGATGAAGGCCCGTACTTCCAGACCAAACGTTTTGATCGCTACAACGCTGTGATTGATGAGATGCTGGAAGCAGGTACTGCATATAAATGCTACTGCTCCAAAGAGCGTCTGGACGCGCTGCGCGAAGAGCAAATGGCGAACGGTGAAAAACCGCGTTACGACGGCCGCTGCCGCCACGGCCACGAACATCACGCTGCTGATGAACCTTGCGTGGTGCGTTTTGCCAACCCGCAGGAAGGTTCCGTTATTTTTGACGACCAGATCCGTGGGCCGATCGAATTCAGCAACCAGGAGCTGGACGATCTGATCATCCGCCGTACCGACGGTTCCCCGACCTACAACTTCTGCGTTGTGGTTGACGACTGGGATATGGAAATCACTCACGTCATTCGTGGTGAAGACCATATCAACAATACTCCACGTCAGATCAACATCCTGAAAGCGCTGAATGCGCCGGTACCGGTTTACGCGCACGTGTCGATGATCAACGGCGACGATGGTAAAAAACTCTCCAAACGTCACGGTGCGGTCAGCGTTATGCAGTATCGCGACGACGGTTACCTGCCGGAAGCGCTGCTGAACTATCTGGTGCGTCTGGGCTGGTCCAGCGGCGATCAGGAAATCTTCACTCGTGAAGAGATGATCAAACTGTTCTCCCTTGGTGCAGTGAGCAAATCTGCCAGTGCGTTCAACACCGAAAAATTGCAGTGGTTGAACCATCACTACATTAATGCGCTGGCGCCGGAATATGTGGCAACGCATCTGCAATGGCACATTGAGCAGGAAAATATCGATACCCGCGTTGGTCCGCAGCTGTCAGAGCTGGTTAAACTGCTGGGCGAGCGTTGCAAAACGCTGAAAGAAATGGCGCAGAGCTGCCGCTATTTCTACGAAGACTTTGCTGAGTTCGATGCTGACGCGGCGAAGAAACACCTGCGTCCGGTAGCGCGTCAGCCGCTGGAAGTGGTTCGCGACAAGCTGGCTGCGATTAGCGAGTGGACGGCAGAAAACGTGCACCACGCGATTCAGGCAACCGCTGATGAGCTGGAAGTGGGTATGGGTAAAGTTGGGATGCCGCTGCGCGTAGCCGTTACCGGGGCAGGTCAGTCTCCGGGATTAGACGTCACGGTGCATGCGATTGGTAAATCCCGCAGCATTGAGCGTATTAATAAAGCGCTGGCATTTATTGCTGAGCGTGAAAGCCAGCAGTAAGACCGATAGACCGATGAAACAACGGCAGGAGTGCATCCTGCCGTTTTTTTTGCCTGTTATTCAGACTCATCAATATCCAACCGGGCAAGAAAATTACGAATACCTTCGCGCGAGATAAACTGCCACAACTTTTCTTGTTCCGTAGGGGACATGTTGTCCAAAAAGCTAATTATCTGGCGACAGGCGTGGCTGCGCACCACGGGGGTGTATTCTGCCAGCGATTCTTCAGCCTGATAAACCTCAGGGACTTTGCGAAAAGCCGGAATATTGAGCAGAAACGTGCGGACGCTGGAGTCGATATGAATCAGCCTTGCACGACCACCTTTAACGCCGGGAAATTTTTCGGTGGTCCAGTTTTGTTCCCTGATCCAACGATTGACGGTTTGTTTGGCAACCCCGAGACATTCCGCCAGTTCTTCGGTCGTCATTTTGCTGCGTAATTTTTTCATATTATTTATTTTCGCGGATCCCTAAGCGTTGTAATAAACCCGTAATGCCTTCACGCAGGATCAGAGACGTAAACATTTTCTGTTCTGACGGCGTCATCTCTTTGGCGAGTCTAACCAGCAGTGCCTCAATAGAAGTATCGCCGGATAACGATAAGTTATCTGATAAACCTTCGGCTGAACGCTCAGCGCTGCGAATGTATTCACGAACTTGTTCGGTGACGTGAACCAGTCGGGCTTTACCGCCCTGTACGCCAGGTTTTGGTGATGTAGCCCAACCCTCCTTGCGCACCCATTTATTGATGGTCTGTCGGCTGTATCCGGTCAGATTAGCAAGTTCTTCTGGCGTCATCCGTTCCTTGAACATAACGATTCCCTGAATAGTCGTGGGGTTAATTAGTGGCTCATTTTATAGCACCATTTTAGTAGAAACCGTGACGCGTTTAACTACTGAATGCGAGTTGTTACGCAATGTTCTTCATTTGACTGCTTTTTCAGCGATTGAATTCTTTGAGTTAATTTTGCCGTTGACACACGCGAAGGGAATTCATATGATGCCGCCCGTCAACTCGACAAGCTTTACGTTGTGGGGCTATAGCTCAGCTGGGAGAGCGCTTGCATGGCATGCAAGAGGTCAGCGGTTCGATCCCGCTTAGCTCCACCAAATTTAATCCCAATAAATTTGGTACATACGTAAAAGCATCGTGGGGCTATAGCTCAGCTGGGAGAGCGCTTGCATGGCATGCAAGAGGTCAGCGGTTCGATCCCGCTTAGCTCCACCAAAATTGAAACCCTCGCTGAAAAGCGGGGGTTTTTTGTTTCTGTATCTTGCACAGTCTGTGCCTGTATCTCTTTGGATTGCTAAATAGCAGGCATAAAAAAGCCGGGGAATCCCCGGCCTTTTCACTACGACGTTGTCTTACGCTTACAGCACCAGTGCTGCGATAGATGCAGACAGTACGCTCACCAGCGTAGAGCCATACACCAGCTTCAGACCAAAGCGGGAAACCACGTTACCTTGCTCTTCATTCAGGCCTTTAATCGCACCGGCGATAATACCGATAGAAGAGAAGTTAGCGAAGGAGACCAGGAATACAGAGATGATGCCTTCTGCGCGCGGAGAGAGCGTGGAGGCGATTTTCTGCAGGTCCATCATCGCAACGAATTCGTTGGAAACCAGCTTAGTTGCCATGATACTGCCCACCTGCAGCGCTTCGCTGGACGGCACACCCATTACCCATGCAACCGGGTAGAAGATGTAACCCAGGATGCCCTGGAAGGAGATGCTGTAGCCAAACCAACCGGTCACGGTCGCGAACAGGGCGTTCAGGGCAGCGATCAGCGCGATGAAACCAATCAGCATCGCCGCAACGATAATTGCCACTTTGAAACCCGCCAGGATGTATTCACCCAGCATTTCGAAGAAGCTCTGGCCTTCGTGCAGGTTAGACATCTGGATATTTTCTTCGCTGGCATCAACGGTGTACGGGTTGATAAGCGACAGTACGATAAAGGTGCTGAACATGTTCAGAACCAGCGCCGCAACAACGTACTTCGGCTCCAGCATGGTCATGTACGCGCCGACGATAGACATGGAAACGGTCGACATCGCCGTTGCAGCCATGGTGTACATACGGTTGCGAGACATTTTGCCGAGAATATCTTTATAGGCGATAAAGTTCTCGGACTGACCCAGGATCAGCGAGCTGACGGCGTTGAAGGATTCCAGCTTGCCCATACCGTTCACTTTGGATAACAGGAAACCAATTGCGCGGATGACAACCGGCAGAACACGGATATGCTGCAAAATACCGATCAGCGCGGAAATGAAGACGATCGGGCAAAGCACTTTCAGGAAGAAGAATGCCAGGCCTTTATCGTTCATGCTGCCGAAGACAAAGTTTGTTCCTTCATTAGCGAATCCGAGAAGTTTCTCAAACATCTCGGAGAAGCCTCTCACGAAGCCCAGACCAACATCAGAGTTCAGGAAGAACCATGCCAGTAACACTTCAATAACAAGCAACTGAATAACATAACGAATGCGGATTTTTTTACGGTCACTGCTTACCAGCAGTGCGAGTACCGCAACCACGGCAAGGGCCAGGACAAAATGAAGAACACGGTCCATATTTGCTCCAAATATGAGGCAGGTTTAGTTTTCGTGCACATTCTATGTAACAACCATAAAGAAAACGAGATCAAACACACACTATAATAAGGACCTGTGACGAGATTCAAAATTAGTGATCGGTGATACACTTCTGTTATGTTTAGTATGGAAGTGAAAAGTTATGTCATTGTGCTAATCTCATAACAATAATTAAACATTTCACCGGTTTTTCCAGAATCCTTATCGATCCATAGACAAACGCTATCAGAGAAATCAACTTCACCCATCAAAATGAATTTGATAATCATTCTCAACAGGCGTAGCTTGAAACATAGCAAAGGCTATGTTTCTGAGGCACTAAAATGACTAACGATCGCGTTGAGAGTAGCAGTGGACGGGCAGCGCGCAAGTTGAAGCTCGCATTAATGGGACCTGCGTTCATCGCGGCGATCGGCTATATCGATCCGGGTAACTTTGCCACCAATATCCAGGCCGGGGCCAGCTTTGGCTACAAACTGCTGTGGGTAGTGGTCTGGGCAAACCTGATGGCGATGCTGATCCAGGTGCTGTCGGCGAAACTGGGTATTGCCACGGGTAAAAACCTGGCGGAGCAAATTCGCGATCATTATCCTCGCCCGGTGGTGTGGTTCTACTGGGTGCAAGCCGAAATTATCGCCATGGCGACGGACCTTGCTGAATTTATAGGCGCCGCGATTGGCTTCAAGCTGATCCTCGGCGTTTCCTTATTACAAGGGGCCGTGCTCACCGGGATTGCGACGTTCTTAATTCTGATGCTGCAGCGTCGCGGGCAAAAGCCGCTGGAAAAAGTCATCGGCGGCCTGCTGCTGTTTGTGGCTGCGGCTTACATTGTGGAGCTGGTTTTTTCGCAACCGAACTTCGCGCAGCTTAGTAAGGGAATGGTGATCCCAAGCCTGCCTAATTCCGAGGCGGTGTTCCTGGCAGCCGGGGTGCTCGGCGCGACTATCATGCCGCACGTCATTTATCTGCACTCTTCCTTAACCCAACATCTGCACGGCGGAACGCGTCAACAGCGCTATGCGGCCACGAAATGGGATGTGGCTATCGCCATGACGATTGCCGGATTTGTCAATCTGGCGATGATGGCGACGGCTGCCGCAGCATTTCATTTTAGCGGGCATACCGGTATTGCCGATCTCGATCAGGCGTATCTGACCCTTGAACCGCTGTTGAGTCACGCTGCGGCGACGGTGTTTGGTTTAAGCCTGGTGGCTGCGGGGCTCTCTTCTACCGTGGTCGGTACGCTGGCGGGGCAGGTGGTGATGCAAGGATTTATCCGCTTTCACATTCCGCTATGGGTACGCCGCACCGTTACCATGATGCCATCATTTATTGTGATTTTGATGGGATTGGATCCGACCCGCATTCTGGTGATGAGCCAGGTATTGCTTAGTTTCGGTATTGCGCTGGCACTGGTGCCGCTGCTGATCTTCACCAGCAACAGTCAACTGATGGGCGATTTGGTAAATACCCGCTGGGTAAAACAACTGGGCTGGGTGATTGTTGTGTTGGTGGTGGCACTCAATATCTGGCTACTGGTGGGAACCGCGCTCGGTTTGTAGTAGGGTTTGCTTTTGCTTATGGTTACCCGGATGTACCGGGTAACCATGGCATTTATTTTTTATTCAGGTGGCTACGGTAGGTATCCAGTACCACTGCAACGATAATAACCGCTCCTGTGATAAAGCGTTTTGTGGGCTCGCTTGCCCCAACTTGCGCCAGCCCTGCAGCCAGAACGGAAATAATTAAGGCGCCAAGAAAAGTGCAGATAATTGAACCTCGTCCTCCCATCAAGCTTGTGCCACCAATCACGACAGCAGCAATAACCTGTAGCTCCATGCCAACACCACTATTCGGGTCAGCGGCCTCAAGACGTGCCACCTGAAACAGTGAAGCCAGACCGGATAATCCCCCCATAAGCGCAAATACAGCGATCTTATAAGGTCCGGGATTAATGCCTGATAATCGAACTGCTTCTTCATTGGTACCAATACCAATTAAATGGCGGCCAAATACGGTTCGGGTTAATACCAGATGCCCGACAATAATGACTACGATAGCAATAATAAAAGACGGGGAGACGCCGAAGAAAATGGGGTCGGCCAGGTAGTCATAAATCGAACCGATATAAGCCGTTCGCGAATCAGTCAACTGGTATGCTGCTCCACGAGCCATTTCCAGCACCCCGAGAGAGACGATAAATGCCGGAATACGCCAGGCTACAGTAATCAAGCCTGTTAACGCCCCTACCAGTGTTGCGAGCGCTATACCAGAGAGGGCAGCTAGCCATGGCGACCACTGGAAATTTAAATAAGTAACGCTTACTACTGCGGCGGCAAGAGCCAGTAGCGACCCCACGGAAAGGTCGATACCGGCAATAATTAATATAAATGTCATCCCCACCGACATAACGATTAAGTCAGGGATTTGATTCGCAATAGTACTAAAAGTATTCATGCTCAGGAAATGCGTACTGAGGCATGAAAAGAGCACGATCATCGCTAATAATGCTCCGAGTAGCCCGATGTAGCTACTTAACCCTGTCCATGACGTCTGGGCGTTTCCCTTCTCTGCTGCCGTTTGTTTTGTCGCTAAGTTATTCTTCATTTTTTTATCCCCGGCTATTCGGTGGAAGTCTTTTCTACGTGCTGATATGCAGAAAATGCTGCTGCTAAAATTCGATCCTGGCTCCAGTCATCCCGCGAAAATGTGTTCACTAACTTTCCATCGGAAATTACCGCAATACGATCACAAACGAGCATCAGTTCGCGAAGGTCACTTGAAACGACAACCACGCCTTTCCCCTTTGCCGTCAGCGTATTCATTAATTGGTAAATATCTTGTTTTGCGCCGACATCGATACCGCGAGTGGGTTCATCAAATAATACAACGTCGCAATCTCGTTCCAGCCAACGGCTAATCAGCACTTTTTGCTGGTTGCCACCCGATAAACTCTCCACCGCCTGTAAAGTGTTGGTCGTACGGACACCTAAACTTTTAATGTGTTTGTTCGCTAACGTCGTTTCGCTTAAAGAGTTAACAACCGACAGTTGACTTATTTTGTCGCTGTTGCCCAGCGAAATATTGGCTGCAACCGATTGAGGTAATAAAAGACCTTCACCTTTACGGTCTTCTGTGACTAACGCAATACCGTGCCGTATGGCGTCTGCAGGAGAGCGAATCGCTATAGGTTTTAATGGATCGCCAGTCTGTAATGTACCGCTGTCAATTTTATCTGCGCCAAAAATAGCGCGCAGAAGTTCGGTTCGACCAGAGCCAACCAGACCGCTAATACCTAACACTTCACCACTGTGCAACGTAAACGAAGTATCCCGAATGATTTTCCCACGCTTGAAATTTTCCACCTTCATTATGGGGCGGCCAGCCCGACGTCCACTTAAATCAAATGAACTTTCCAAATCACGTCCGACCATCAGGGAAACAATCTGATCGCTGGTAAAATGCTTGATCTCGTCTACGCAAACTAAATGACCATCTCGCAGAACAGCAATATCATCTGCAATTATGGCTAGCTCATCCAGCCGGTGAGAGATGTAAATTATTGAAACCCCGCGGGCTTTGAATAGCGCTATCTGTTTAAACAATAATTCAACTTCGCGGCTACTGAGCATGGCTGTTGGTTCATCCAGAATAAGCACCCGGCTTTCACCAATTAAGTTCCTCGCAATTTCAATCATTTGTTGATGGCCGATGCCTAATTCACCCACCAGAGTATTCGGGTCGATTGATTGTAGTCCGACCATTGCCATGACGGGGTGAGCCATTTGCTCTAACTTTTTACGATCAATCCAGCCAAATCGGTGAGGGAGTTGTTCGAGAAACAGATTCTCTGCCACCGACAGCGTAGGCAGTAAATTGAGTTCCTGCATAACCATGCGAATACCCAATTTTTCCGCATCTTTCCTGCTTGTTGGTGCGTAAGGTTGCCCCTGATAAATCATCTGTCCGGCGGTTGGGCTGGTGAGTCCCCCAATGATTTTGGATAAGGTACTTTTTCCAGCACCGTTTTCCCCCGTCAACGCTAATACTTTTCCTGGATATAATGCTAGCGTTACATCCACCAGGACAGGTTCACTATAGGTTTTACCTATTCCCTGTATTGCGAGGATCTCTTGTCCACTTTTCATATTCTGACCCTATCCGGTAAGCCGCTGTGATACCTGAGTCGTTGCAATATCACAGCGGCGTACTGTTATTAGCTTATTGTTTAACAATAAGTTTTATTGGCGTTTCAACGTTGCTGGACAACTCACTCTGCTTTTTGCCATTTTTTAGCGCGTCGAGTGCGGCATCAATGCCGAATACCGCCTGCTGGGACGCAAATTGATCGGCTGTTGCTAAGACGCGGCCATCATTCAGCATAGGTTTAATCGCTTCGATATTGTCATAGCCAACCACCATAACCTGTCCTTTTTTTCCGGCTGAACGAATCGCAGAAACGGCGCCTAATGCCATATTATCGTTATCTGCTAGCAACGCTTTGATATCGGGATATTCGCTTAACATTGCAGCGGCTACCGCATTAGCGTTGTTAATTTCCCATTGACCGGATTGAACGGAGACCACCTTCATTCCACCCTGCGCCATTGCATTCTGGAAACCCAGAGTTCGTTGCTGAGAATTGCTGGAGGTTGGAATACCTTCGATAATACCAACCTGGTCGCCCGGTTTGAGATGTTTCGCTAAATAATCACCAATATCTTTAGCACCTTTTTGGTTATCTGGACCAACAAAAGGAATGTTTAATTTTTTATCTTTGAGTACGCCATCATCAAATTTATTATCAATGTTAATAACAATTATTCCTGCATCAATCGCTTTCTTAATTACCGGCAGGAGTGCTTTTGAATCTGATGGTGCAATAATGATAGCATCGGCTTTAGAGACGATCATTTGCTCTACAATCTGGATTTGATTTGCCGTATCCGTTTCGTTCTTGATTCCGTTAGAAATCAAGTCAAATTTGTCTGCATTTTTTTTCTGATAATCCTTTGCTCCAGTCTCCATTGTCAGGAAAAACTCGTTTGCTAGCGATTTCATGACCAGCGCGACTTTAGGTTTATGCGTCTGGGTATCAGCGGCAAAAGCAGGCGCGGCGAAGGCGGCGGAAAGCGTTAATCCGACAGTTGCACCGATAACATGATAAAACAATTTATTTTTCATCTAATTATCCTATAGGTGTAGGGGGGTATGATGCTCTAAATAGTTACTGCATTCGGTGATAAACGAGCGAGTTACTGGGCATGTTTGATGCACCTTTACGTTCAACTTTCAACGAGGCAAACGCAGAAGCATACTGCGCTGCATGGATGAGTCCTTTGCCATTTGCAATACATGCAGCCAGTGCTCCGGTAAAGGCATCACCTGCTCCACTGGTATCGACGACAGCTGATTTATAGGCAGGTATATGGGTAAAAACTTTGCCATCAAAGATCAGACAACCTTCGCTACCTAACGTGATAATGACGCATTTTGCGCCTTGAACATGAATGTTTTTGGCAGCATTTTTTGCCGAATAAATATCGACAATGGTGATGCCAGACAGTGCTTCAGCTTCAATTTTATTTGGGGTAATAATATCTATTAGATGTAATATTTCTTTTATTTCTGAAACATACGGCGCTGGGTTTAACACAACGAGAGATTTTCCAAGTTTTGCCTGCATTACAGCATAACGGGTTATAGGGAAATTGTTTTCTAATTGAGTTAAAAATACCTTGCAATTGCGAATGGTATCAATATCCAACAAAATATCCTCTTGGGTAAATGTTTCATTGGCCCCAAGATCGATGCTGATCATGTTGTCTCCGGTGGCACCAGAAACCCATACGATAGCAATCCCAGTTGATGACATTTCATTTTCAAAAAAAGAAAATGATGAGATTTCAGTGTTTGTTAAATATCGCTTAGCTTTTTTGGAAAACTCATCGGCACCTAACTTTACCGTTAAGTGAACATTGTTATTGATTTTTGCCGCAGCCACGGCCTGATTTGTACCTTTTCCCCCGGCATAAAAATGGGTTGCTGATGCGCGTATTGTTTGCCCTACCTGGGGTAGTGTTGTTGTTTCAGAGACAATATCAACGTTAAACGAACCGAGGATGTAAATGCTTTCATCAATATAGTTGTTTTGTGTAGAACGGGTTGCCGCAGGCGCAATATCTTTGTCGCTTTTAAATCCATTCAATATCGTTTTTGTAAACGATTGTTCAAATAAGGATTCATCATCAGGTGTGTTTTTTAATTGTGCGCCACCATGAAATAATGAGAATAGAGTATTTTGGCATAACTCGTTTAGATCATTACGAATAGTTCGAGTTGTTACCGATAATTCCTTTGCTAATTCGCTAACATAAACTTTTTTATCAGTTACCAGCTTAACGCGAATGGCTTTATGTCGTTCTTGTTTTTTCATTAGCGCCCACCCCCAACTTTTATAGTATTAAATTTATGTTAATATTTATGGCGTAAAGCTCAAAAAAAGCACCATAAATCGGAATTTTTTTTTCCGATTTTGCGAATTAGTGAAATGATGAGGAAAGTTGAGAAAATCTGGGCGGCTTTGCTGCGAGTGAGCGAAGACTGGCTTTTGGGTAAGAATGACGCAAAAGGGTCCCTGTAAAGACATGGACCCTTTTTTTAAACCTGCCAACAAAGTATGGGATTGCTCCCTTGTAGGAAGGGGATTACATACTGGCTTTTTGTTACATTAATGATGATGCTTGTGGCCGCGCCCACGACCTCGGTGGTCATCGCGATCGTTCCAGCCTTCACGATAACCGCGCTCATAAGCTTTGCGTTTGTCCCAGCCACGATGGTAGCCGTTGTCATGACGCCACCAGCGATTTTTGCGCCACTCATAGTTATGGTGCCAGTAATCCCGGTCGCGCCAGCGGCCGCCATCCCAGTAGTTACCGTAATTATCGCGATCGCCAATTTGTAATTTTATGGATGGCAGCAGGGTGATTTCGCCGGCGTTCGCGGCCAGCGGTGTAAAAGCCAATAAGACTGCCGCCAGAATCAGTGACCTGAACATGTTTTCTCTCCTTCACGATCGAGCCGTAGCCGGCCTGTTAAGGTAATATTACGGGGCAGTAAAGCCCCGTTTCATCGCCACAACTCTTAAATCGCAAGTGAGAGCACTTTTTGTTAATAAATGTGTCTTTATTTCAATCAACTCAGGATGGCATCAATCTCCGCGCACTCTGCAGGCGTAAAGTGACGGTTTGCCAGCATCCCAACGGCATCTTCAATTTGCGCCGGTTTACTGGCGCCAATCAGCACCGACGTGACGTTGTCATCCCGGAGCACCCACGCGAGCGCCATTTGAGAAAGCTTTTGTCCGCGTCGCTCTGCCAGCGCGTTCAGCGCCCGCACCTTTTCCAGTTTTTGTGGGGTTAACTGGTCTGGGTTCAGAAAACGGCTGGTGCTTGCCGCGCGAGAATCCGCAGGAATACCGTTCAGATAGCGGTCGGTTAACTGCCCGCCAGCCAGTGGTGAAAAGGCGATACTGCCGACGCCTTTTTCTTTTAATAGCGACAGCAATCCCTCTTCGACCCAACGTTCAAACATAGAATATTTGGGCTGGTGGATGAGGCAGGGCGTACCTAAATCGTCGAGTATTTCAATCGCTTGCTTTGCAAGATCGGCCGGATAGTTAGACAGTCCGACGTACAGCGCTTTGCCCTGACGGACGATATGATCCAACGCGCGCATGGTTTCTCTGAGCGGTGTTTCAGGGTCGGGGCGATGGTGGTAGAAGATATCGACATACTCCAGCCCCAGACGCTTCAGGCTTTGGTCGAGGCTGGCAATCAGGTATTTGCGTGAGCCCCAGTCCCCGTAAGGGCCTTCCCACATGGTGTAACCCGCTTTGGTGGAGATAATAAGCTCATCCCGCCACGGTAAAAAATCTTCCTGCAGGATGCGACCAAAATTTCGCTCCGCTGAACCTGGCGGCGGACCATAGTTATTCGCCAGATCAAAATGGCTGATCCCCAAATCGAACGCGCGCTGTAACAACGCCCGACTGTTCTCGACCTGCGTGGTATCACCAAAATTGTGCCACAAGCCCAGAGAGACAATCGGCAGTTTAAGACCGCTCTGACCGCAACGGCGATACTCCATTGTTTGATAACGATTTTCATCAGCCTGATAAGCCATGTAGCCTCCTGTCGGATAACGTGTATCTCTGAGTGTATACGTTTACACAAGGTGGGTAACAATGAAATTTTCGGGTGAAAACTGTACATCTTGCTTTCCACCCCTTCACTGCGACTTTCCTGGACAGTCATCACAGTTCTTCGATACTCAACATGAGGTTACCGTCAGAAGGATAGCTGTCATGCAAACCCCGTATTCCGTTGCTGATTATCTGCTGGACAGGCTGGCAGGCTGTGGCGTCGGCCATCTCTTTGGTGTGCCTGGCGATTATAATTTGCAGTTTCTTGACCATGTGATTGAACATCCCAGCGTACGTTGGGTCGGGTGTGCGAACGAGTTGAATGCGGCTTATGCTGCGGATGGCTATGCCCGGGTATCCGGGGTGGGGGCGCTGCTCACTACGTTTGGCGTTGGGGAGTTAAGCGCAATTAACGGTATCGCTGGAAGCTATGCGGAATATGTTCCAGTTTTGCATATTGTTGGCGCGCCCTGTCGCGGAGCGCAACGTCGTGGGGAGTTAATGCATCACACCCTTGGGGACGGTGATTTTCTGCATTTTTATCGTATGCAGCAGGCGGTGACGACGGCCAGCGCGGTGCTGGATGAACAAAACGCCTGTTATGAGATTGACCGTGTGCTGCGAACAATGCTTATCGAACGCAGGCCGGGCTATCTGATGTTACCTGCGGATGTGGCAAAACAGCCCGCTACGCCGCCGGATGACATTCTGATTGTTCCTCTGAGCGAGCCGGAAAGCAGTGTGGCAGAAGCGTTTCGCTATCATGCCCGCGAGCGATTGCTGGATAGCCCGCGCGTAGCGCTCCTGGCAGACTTTCTTGCGTTGCGCTTTGGCCTGCAGCCAGTTTTGCAACGCTGGATGGCGGAAACGCCGATGGCTCACGCCACGCTGTTGATGGGCAAAGGGCTGTTCGATGAGCGTCATCCGGCGTTTGTTGGCACGTACAGCGCTGGAGCCAGCAGCGACTATGTGCGTCAGGCGATAGAAGATGCCGACACGATAATGTGTGTCGGCACACAATTTGTCGACACCCTCACCGCCGGCTTTACGCAACAACTACCGCAGGAACGCACGATTGAGGTGCAGCCACATGCCTCACGGATTGGAACCAGATGGTTTAACATCCCAATGGAGCAGGCAGTCACCACCTTGCGGGAACTGTGTCTGGAAATGTCCTTTTCACTACCGCCAGAACGCCCGCCCACAGGACGTATTCAGATTGAGAAGGGGGCTCTGACGCAGGAAAATTTCTGGCATACGGTGCAGCAGTTTCTGGCGCCCAATGACATTATCCTCGTCGACCAGGGAACCGCCGCCTTTGGCGCGGCTGCGCTCACGCTACCCGGCGGAGCGGAAGTGCTGGTTCAGCCGCTGTGGGGGTCTATCGGCTACGCGCTCCCGGCGGCATTCGGTGCGCAAACTGCCTGCCCCGAGCGCCGGGTGATCCTGATTATTGGTGATGGCGCGGCGCAGCTCACCATTCAGGAACTGGGCTCTATGGTCAGGGACGGCCAGTCTCCCGTTATTCTGCTGCTCAATAATGATGGCTATACCGTGGAGCGGGCCATACATGGGGAAAATCAGCGTTATAACGATATCGCCGCCTGGAGCTGGACGCAGGTGCCGCAGGCGTTTAGTCGTGAATGTCAGGCCGAATGCTGGCGGGTAAAGCAGGCGGTACAGCTGGAAGAAGTGCTGGCACGGTTGGCCCGTCCGCAACGATTGTCGTTAATTGAGGTAGTGCTACCGAAAGCCGATCTTCCTGAGTTATTGCGCACGGTAACCCGTGCGCTGGAAACGCGTAACGGAGGATAGTTATTTATCCGGACGCTCGGCGACCATCATCGGTTTGCCCGCCAGCAGTAGCCAGGCGGGTAGCATGACGATACACAGTAGCGGCAGCAGGGTGGAGTCTGGCACCACCACTGCTGCCATAAACAGGCTCAGCCAGGCGTCACGGGTAACGACCAGCACCAGTCCAAGGATCGCGCAGGAGACCGTGATGGCCGCTGGCACCGCTTCAACGTGGGCGTGCAGCATCAGGCCAAGCGCGACGCCAACGAACACTGCCGGGAAAATTCGCCCGCCGCGAAAACCGCTCGCAGCTGCAACCACCAATGCCGCCAGTTTGATCACGGCGAGCATGAAATAATCCGATGTCCCCAGCGTCTGGCTGAACGCCATTTGCTGCATTTCGTCCAGCCCTTTAAACAAGGTGAGCGGTCCACCAATAACGCCCAGAATACCGAGGATAAAGCCGCCAACGCCAAGGATCAGAACCGGGTGTTTTAATCGATGCATTAAACGGTGTAAACGCGGCAGACACCAGACGGCCACCATCCCGGCGGCAATGGCGATGGCGGCAACGACCGCACCGCTGAGGATATCCATCAAGTGCATCTGCGTGTAGTGTGCAATGGGTAATGAAAAATGGGGGTGAAAAAACAGGCTGGTGGTCAGTGAACCCGCAGCGGCGGCCATTAACGGTGCAAACAGGCGATCCCACAAGGGCACTTCGTTCGAGCTATTCAGCGTTTGCGAAAATACCAGTGCGGCGGCAACGGGGGTGCCAAATAGCGCGCCGATGGTGCCGGCAGAGGCAAGTATAGTCCAGTCCAGCTTCGCAATGCGCGGAAACATGCGGCTGCCGAGCGCCACCGCCAGTGCGATGTTCACGGTCATGATCGGGTGTTCCGGACCCAGACTGACGCCACCCGCGAGGCCAAGGATGAGTGCTACCAGCAGGCCCGGTATTGCTGATGTTGGCACCGGCATACCAATTAACGGTTCACAGGCTGGATCCGGTCCCGCGTGGCCCTGGCTGTAGCGAATAACTAACCCGACCATGATCCCCGTAAGCGTCAGCATACCGATAATCCACAGCGCAGAGTCCTGGGCAATACCAATGCTAACGGGTAGGCGCTCCCACAAAAATTGCTGTAAAACGGAAGCCACTTTCATCACAACGATCAACACCAGGCTGGACGCTATGCCAATGATTAGCGCTGGAGTTGATAGCAAGAGCATCGTTCTGGCGCGCGGATGGAGCATTTTCTATTCCTTAAAACAGAGTCATAGACATAGTTTGCACAGCCTGCGTAACCGCATCGCTGCAAATGGTGCTGAAACGATAAAGTAATTATGTGATCTGGATCGATTTTCCACGGGCATCAGCCTTCAGGCCGTTGTTGTTATGCCCCCATGAATTTACAGTGTGGCAAAGATTTATTCTGACTTTAGCGGAGCAGTGGAAGAATGACAAAATATGCTTTAGTAGGTGATGTTGGCGGCACCAACGCGCGTCTTGCTCTGTGCGACATTGCCAGCGGCGAGATTTCGCAGGCAAAAACCTATTCCGGGCTGGATTACCCAAGCCTCGAGGCAGTGGTGCGCGTGTACCTGGATGAGCATAGCGTCAGCGTTGAAGATGGCTGCATTGCCATTGCCTGCCCGATCACCGGCGACTGGGTGGCAATGACTAACCATACCTGGGCATTCTCTATTGCTGAGATGAAAAAAAATCTGGGCTTCAGCCATCTGGAAATCATTAATGATTTCACCGCCGTGTCGATGGCGATCCCGATGCTGAAAAAAGAGCATTTGATCCAGTTTGGCGGCGCGGAACCTGTGGAAGGCAAGCCTATTGCTGTGTATGGCGCAGGAACCGGGCTCGGTGTGGCGCATCTGGTACACGTGGATAAACGCTGGGTAAGCCTCCCAGGTGAAGGCGGCCACGTGGATTTTGCGCCTAACAGCGAAGAAGAGGGGATTATCCTTGAGGTTCTGCGCGCGGAAATTGGTCACGTTTCTGCAGAGCGCGTGCTGTCCGGCCCGGGGCTGGTGAACCTGTATCGCGCCATCGTCAAATCAGACGGGCGTCTGCCGGAAAATCTACAGCCTAAGGATATCACCGCCCGTGCGCTGGCTGATTCCTGTATCGACTGTCGTCGGGCGCTGTCGCTGTTTTGCGTCATCATGGGGCGTTTTGGCGGCGATCTGGCGTTGACGCTGGGCACGTTTGGCGGTGTGTACATCGCAGGCGGCATCGTACCGCGCTTCCTCGAATTCTTTAAAGCTTCCGGTTTCCGCGGTGGTTTTGAAGATAAAGGGCGTTTTAAAGCCTATGTACAGGATATTCCTGTGTATCTGATCGTGCATGATAACCCGGGCCTGCTTGGTTCTGGTGCCCATCTGCGCCAGACGCTGGGCCATATTTTGTAAGACCAATGCCGGATGGCATTTAGCGGTCATCCGGCCTGCATTCCCACAAAACCGCGCTCCTGACGCGGTTTTTTTATGCCTGCTAACCGCCTTTCCGACCTTCGTCACATTTCCGAGTGACGGAATCATTTGTCCAGTAAAAGCATTATTTGTCTGATAACGGTCGTTACTTTCCCCGGACCATAATTTCACTCGTCAACTATTAAGAGGAAATGATTATGAGCAAAAAACTGATTGCCGTTTGCGCGTGCCCAATGGGTCTGGCCCACACCTTTATGGCGGCTCAGGCGCTGGAAGAAGCCGCAGTTGAAGCGGGTTATGAAGTAAAAATTGAAACCCAGGGCGCGGACGGAATTCAAAATCGACTGACGGCGCAGGATATCGCAGAGGCAACGTTAATCATCCACTCTGTTGCCGTTACCCCGGAGGATAACGAGCGTTTTGAGTCGCGTGACGTCTACGAAATTACGTTACAGGACGCGATAAAAAATGCGGCCGGCATCATTAAAGAGATCGAAGAGATGGTTGCCGCTGAACAACAATAATCATCGACAGGGAATTACTTATGGCCATTAAAAAACGCAGTGCAACCGTTGTGCCTGGCGCATCTGGTGCGGCAGCGGCAATAAAAAATCCACCGGCCTCCCGCAATAGCTTCTGGGGCGAACTTCCGCAACATGTGATGTCGGGTATTTCGCGCATGGTGCCGACGTTAATTATGGGCGGGGTCATTCTCGCCTTCTCGCAACTGATCGCCTATAGCTGGCTCGATATTCCTGCTGACACCGGCATCATGGATGCGCTGAACAGCGGAAAATTCACCGGTTTTAATCTCTCATTACTGAAGTTTGCCTGGCTGTCGCAATCTTTTGGCGGCGTGCTGTTTGGGTTTGCTATCCCGATGTTTGCCGCATTTGTCGCCAACTCTATCGGCGGCAAGCTGGCGTTTCCGGCGGGGTTTATCGGTGGGTTGATGTCCACTCAGCCCACGCAGATACTGAATTTTGACCCCGCAACGCTGCAATGGGCTACCAGTGCTCCCGTTCCGTCAACCTTTATTGGCGCGCTGATTATCTCGATTGTCGCCGGGTATCTGGTGAAGTGGATGAATCAAAAAATCCAGTTGCCGGATTTCCTGCTGGCGTTCAAAACCACTTTTTTACTGCCCATTCTTTCCGCGATATTCGTCATGTTGGCGATGTATTACGTGATTACGCCGTTTGGCGGTTGGATTAACGGCGGAATTCGTACACTGCTGACGGCAGCCGGAGAGAAAGGCACGCTGATGTACGCGATGGGGATTTCCGCGGCAACGGCGATTGACCTCGGCGGTCCGATTAATAAAGCCGCAGGATTTGTCGCCTTCAGCTTTACCACCGATCACGTTTTGCCGGTAACCGCGCGCTCTATTGCTATTGTCATTCCCCCGATTGGCCTTGGGCTGGCCACACTTATTGACCGTCGCTTAACCGGCAAACGCTTGTTCAGCGCACAGCTCTACCCGCAGGGGAAAACGGCAATGTTCCTCGCGTTTATGGGTATCAGCGAAGGAGCGATCCCGTTTGCGCTGGAAAGCCCCATCACGGCAATTCCTTCCTATATGGTTGGCGCCATTGTCGGGTCGACGGCTGCCGTCTGGCTGGGGGCGGTGCAGTGGTTCCCGGAATCGGCTATCTGGGCATGGCCGTTGGTCACTAATCTCGGCGTCTATATGGCGGGGATCCTGTTAGGCGCGGTGATTACGGCGCTGATGGTGGTGTTCCTGCGCCATCTTATGTACCGCAAAGGCAAGTTGCTGATTGAAAGCCTCTGATTAAAAGGATTGTAACCATGAGCTTACTTGTCTCGCTGCGCGACTGGCTGACGGAGCAACATCTCGACGCGATGCTGCTGTCATCGCGGCAGAATAAACAGCCGCATATGGGGATCTCCAGCAGTTCAGGGTTTGTGTTTATCAGCCATGAAAGCGCGCATATCCTGGTCGACGGCCGTTACTACACCGATGTCGCCACGCGCACTCAGGGCTACCAAATTCATCGACTCGATGGAACGCAGACGCTGTATTCGCAGATGAATCACATTATTGCGCTCGAAAAGCTGCAGACGGTGGGATTCGAAGGTGAGCAGGTAAGCTGGGATACCGCGCAGGTCTGGTCGGGCAAACTGCATGCCCGACTGGTGAGCGCTGTGCCGGACGTGCTTCGACAGGTGAAAACCGCGCAGGAGATAGCCTGCATCCGCGAAGCCTGCCGGATAGCTGACCTGAGCGCAGAACATATACGCCGCTTTATTCAACCCGGTCTTAGTGAGCGCGAAATTGCCGCCGAACTGGAGTGGTATATGCGTACGCTCGGCGCAGATAAAGCCTCTTTTGACACCATTGTCGCCAGCGGCTGGCGCGGCGCTCTGCCGCACGGTAAAGCCAGCGACAAGCGTGTCGAGGCAGGTGAGTTCATTACGCTGGATTTTGGCGCACAGTATCAGGGCTATTGTTCTGATATGACGCGAACCTTTCGCATCCCCGACGCCAACCAGCCAGCGGAAGAAAGCGCGCTGTTTGCCGTGTATCAGATTGTCCTGGCTGCGCAACGTGCCGCGGTGGCGGCAATTCGACCAGGCGCGCGTTGCAATGAGGTAGACGCTGCAGCCAGGCGGGTCATTATGCAGGCGGGCTATGGCGATGCGTTTGGTCACAATACCGGACACGCTATCGGTATTGAGGTGCATGAAAACCCACGTTTTTCCCCCACAGATACAACACCTCTGGCGGCTGGCATGTTGCTCACCGTTGAGCCGGGTATTTATCTGCCGGGCCAGGGCGGAGTGCGTATTGAGGATGTGGTGCTGGTTACGCCAGACGGCGGCGAGGTGCTCTATACCATGGCGAAAACATTGTTACACACGGGAGAGGCGTAATGGATTTGTCGCTACTGAAGGCGCTGAGCGAGGCGGACGCGATCGCCTCTTCTGAACAGGAAGTGCGTCAGATCCTGCTTGAAGAGGCGGATCGTCTCAATAAAGAGGTGCGCTTCGATGGACTGGGATCGGTGCTGATCCGGCTCAATGAATCAACCGGTCCGAAGGTGATGATCTGCGCGCATATGGATGAAGTAGGATTTATTGTGCGCAGTATTTCCAGCGAAGGGGCGATCGATGTATTGCCGGTGGGAAATGTGCGTATGGCGGCCAGGCAATTGCAGCCGGTGCGGATCACCACCCGCGAAGAGAGCAAGATCCCTGGTCTGCTTGACGGAGAGCGCAGCGGTAATGAAGTCAGTGCGCTGCGGGTGGACATTGGCGCGCGGTCCTATGAAGAGGTACTGCAGGCCGGTGTGCGCCCGGGCGATCGCGTCACCTTTGACACAACCTTTCAGGTTTTGCCGCACCAGCGAGTCATGGGAAAAGCCTTTGATGACCGACTTGGATGTTATTTGCTGGTGGCGCTGCTGCGTGAATGGCATGACGCCATTCTCCCTTGCGAGGTGTGGTTGGTGGCCAGTTCCAGTGAAGAAGTGGGATTGCGCGGAGGACAAACCGCAGCACGCGCGGTCGCACCGGATGTGGCGTTTGTGCTGGATACGGCCTGCTGGGCCAAAAACTTTGATTACAGTGCGGCCAACCACCGACAGCTCGGTAAAGGCCCGATGCTGGTGTTGAGTGATAAATCACTGATTGCGCCGCCGAAGCTGACGACGTGGGTTGAAAACGTGGCCGCTGACGCGGGTATTACCCTGCAGCTCGACATGTTCAGTAACGGCGGCACCGACGGCGGTGCGGTGCACGTCAGCGGCACGGGGGTCCCAACGGTTGTCATAGGGCCTGCCACACGGCATGGACACTGCGCGGCATCGATTGCCGACTGTCGTGACATCATCCAGACGCAGCAGTTGTTGTCAGCTCTTATTTCACATCTAACGTGCGAAACCGTGGCTCATCTGACGGATTTCAGGTGCTGATTTCGCGCTAATCAGGAGTTGTTATGTTAACGATTCAATTTCTTTGCCCGTTACCCAATGGCCTGCATGCGCGTCCGGCGTGGGAGCTGAAAGAGCAGTGCAGCCAGTGGCAAAGTGAGGTGATATTTATTAATCATCGCCAGAATGCGAGGGCGGATGCGAAAAGCTCGCTGGCGCTGATTGGCACCGGGACGCTGTTTAACGACAGTTGTAGCCTGACCATTACCGGTCGCGATGAAGAACAGGCCCGGCGAACACTGGAGGAGTATCTCCAGCACCGGTTTATTGACAGCGACAGCGTTCAGCCGACGCCGGCGGAACTGGCGGCACATCCATTGCCGCGTTCGCTGATTCGCCTCAACCCGGACCTGCTGTACGGTACCGTGCTGGCAGGAGGCGTGGGGACCGGTTTGCTCACGCTTTGGCAAAGCGATAATCTGGAAAGTTATCGCGCGATAGCGGCGAGTGCGGAAGATAACGCCCGGCTGGAGCACAGCCTGGCGACGCTTGCCGAGCAGCTCAATCAACAGCTGCGCGAGCGCGACGGCGAGAGTAAAACCATTCTCAGCGCGCATCTGTCTCTGATTCAGGATGATGAGTTTGCCGGGAATATTCGCCGTTTAATGCAGGGTCAGCATCTGGGGCTGGGGGCGGCGATTATCGTCAATATGGAGCAGGTATGCGCCAGGCTATCGGCCTCCGGTAGCGATTATCTGCGCGAACGCGTCAGCGACATCCGTGATATCAGCGAACAGTTGTTGCACATCACCTGGCCTGAAAGACGCCCGCGCAATGCGCTGGTACTGGAAAAACCGACGATTCTGGTCGCTGAAGATCTGACGCCCAGCCAGTTTTTAAGCCTCGATTTGCAGCATCTGTCTGGCATGATCCTGGAAAAAACGGGGCGCACCTCGCATACCCTGATCCTCGCTCGCGCGTCCGCGATTCCGGTGCTTAGTGGCTTGCCGCTGGAGGCCATTAGCCGCTATACCGGGCAATATGCGGTACTGGATGCCCGCTGTGGGGGGCTGGCCATCAACCCAGACGAAGCGGTTCGCGGTTATTACGCGATTGCGCAGAAGCTGGCCGATGAATGCCAGCGTCGACAGGCGCTTGATGCCGCCCAGCCCGCGCTGACCAAAGATAATCAGCGTATTGACGTTGCGGCGAATATCGGTACCGCGCTGGAAGCGCCGGGAGCGTTTACCAACGGCGCGGAAGGAATTGGGCTGTTTCGTACTGAAATGCTGTTTATGGACCGCGACAGCGCCCCCGACGAGCAGGAACAGTTTGAAGCCTACCAGCAGGTCTTATTGGCTGCGGGTGATAAGCCGGTTATCTTTCGTACCATGGATATTGGTGGTGATAAGAATATCCGCTATCTCAATATTCCGCAGGAAGAGAATCCGTTCCTGGGCTACCGCGCGGTGCGGATTTATCCAGAGTTTGCCGGACTGTTTCGCACCCAACTGCGCGCTATTTTACGGGCGGCGACCTTCGGTAACGCACAACTGATGATCCCGATGGTGCACAGCCTCGACCAGATTTTATGGGTAAAAAGTGAACTGCAAAAAGCGCTGGCGGCGCTGAAAGCGGACGGTTTACGCCATGCCCCGACGATTTCATTGGGGATTATGGTTGAAGTGCCGTCGGTGTGTTACATCATCGACCATTTCTGCGATGAGGTGGATTTCTTCAGTATTGGTTCAAACGACATGACCCAGTACCTGTATGCCGTCGATCGTAATAATCCGCGCGTTTCGCCGCTGTACAACCCGATTACGCCGTCGTTCCTGCGTATGCTGCAGCAAATTGTTCGCGTGGCGCACGAGCGCGGAAAATGGGTCGGCATTTGCGGCGAACTGGGTGGCGAAGGGCGTTATTTACCGTTGCTGTTGGGTTTAGGGCTCGATGAACTGAGTATGAGCAGTCCTCGTATTCCGGCGGTAAAAAGCCAACTCCGTCAGTTGGACGGTCAGGCATGCCGCGAACTCGCTTTGCAGGCCTGCGAGTGCCGTAGCGCTCAGGAGATTGAAGATCTGCTCAACCAGTTTGCACCGCAGAAAGATGTACGTCCGCTGCTGGCGCTGGAGAATATCTTTGTTGGTGAATCTCTGAGCAACAAAGAGCAGGTGATTCAGTTTCTGTGCGGCAACCTTGGCGTTAACGGGCGAACTGAACATCCGTTTGAGCTGGAAGAGGATGTCTGGCAGCGCGAAGAGATAGTCACTACCGCCGTTGGTTTTGGGGTGGCTATCCCACACACGAAATCCCAGTGGATCCGCCATTCCAGCATCAGCATTGCCCGGCTTGCACAGCCCGTTGACTGGCAGTCTGAGATGGGCGAAGTAGAGCTGGTGATCATGCTGACGCTGGGTGCCGACGAAGGCATTAACCACGTGAAGGTCTTCTCGCAGCTGGCGCGTAAGCTCGTTAACAAGCAGTTCCGCCAGTCGTTGTTCGCCGCTGAAAATGCCGAGAGCATTCTGGCGCTGCTGGAGGCGGAACTGACATTTTAAGCTTCACTGAAAGAGCGCTATCCTGCCTGTGGCGCTGTGGTTGCAGGCGGGATAAAGGCTACTGGAAAGCGAAATCATCAATGCGGCGCGTTGTGCCCCGGTAGTTTCCCGGCTCTTAACAGTTTCATCTCTTGCTTGCAGAGCAGAACCACCGCTTGACGACCTTTAACTCGGCGGGAGGTAAGGGCTCTTTTCACGGTTTGACGATCCGCACCTGATTCCAGCATCTGAAAACACATCAGGGAGAGTGCACGTCTGTTTTTCATCGCATATTCACTTTATTGAGTAAGCCAGTAGGATTGGGCTAAAGGCCGCTATTTTACAACGAGGCAAACGGATATGACTAACACTGTTGGTGTTGTCTCACTTAACGCGCTGACTGAAAGCGCGCGCCGTACTCTCCCGGCGTCAGGCCAAACTGACGTCGGAACAGGCGGCAGAAATAATCGCTGTCCTGATATCCACACCGCTGTGCGACTTCGCTAATCGACAGATGGTATTTCTGTAAGATGATGCGCGCCTTCGCCATTCTGACCCACCGCAGATACTCGACAAATCCCATGGTACCGTGCTGGGCAAACACTTTTGACAGGTGATTGGGCGTGATATTAAAAAACTGCGCCACGCTTTCCCGGGTCAGCGGTTGGGCATAGTTATCTTGTACCCAATTACACATACTGTGATAGAGAAATTCGGCGCGAGGACGCTCTGTGTCAGGGCGGCTATTCACCACGCTACGACACAGATGCAGCAGACTAAGCACCAGCGGCTGAATGATATCCTGGGCCTGAGGAGTGCGGCTTAAATGGGTTAATGCGGTCAGCATTGCCTCGCCTTCGCCGCGCTGCGGATGGGGTAACTCAATACGGCGGAGCGGACGTAACAGCGATGCGGTTCGGTTATCGTAAAAAGAGAGTCCTAGCCAGGCCGGAGAAAACACCAGGCTCAACAGCATCACGGGCTTGTCGCTGCCGGGCAGATTTGCCGCTTTCGTCGGGATAAACAGCATGTCGCCTTCTGGTAGGCTGTGCTGCTGTTTTTCCAGGAGGTTGCTGTATTCGCCACGCAGCACGATATCGAGGCGCGGAAGGTCAATACATAAACTTCCGGTTGGTAATGTGGTGGGTTGGGTCGCGAACCACACGCGCCCCAGATGCTGCGGGTTTAATACCAGGCCGCTGAACAGATCGGCGAAAAACTGTTGGTCTGCGGGTAGGCCTGGTTCTTTCATCGCTCTTTCTCTGCGCTATAAGTGCATTAACTGTCTGAACTCTTTCACTTTACTCCGACTAACCGGGATTTCAAATTCCAGATCTTTTAAGCGCAAAATGTAGGTGTTGTTAAACCAGGGTTCGATCTCGCGAATTTTATTCAGATTCACGCAGAACGAGCGGTGGCAGCGGAAGAAATGCGAAGCCGGCAATTTGCTGCAAAATTCGGTGATGTTCATCGGCATCACGTACGATTCGCGTCGGGTGTAGACAAACGTCATCTTTTCATGGGCTTCTGCGTAGTAGATGTCGTTGATCGGGGTCACGATGATTCGCTCATCTTTGATCAGATTGATCGTGTCGTTTTCGCGTGCTACCGGACTGATGGGCGAAGTTCCCGTTTGCTGTTGTTGCCAGGCGGCTTCCAGCTTTTGCAGCATGCCGACGATCCGCGATTCCTGATACGGCTTCAGGATGTAGTCGAAGGCCTCCAGTTCAAAGGCTTCAACGGCGTGCTCTTTCCACGCGGTAATAAAGACAATAAAAGGCTTGTGCGCAAACTGGCTGATGTTTTGCGCCAACAGCACGCCATCCAGCGAGGGAATATTGATATCCAGAAAAATGGCGTCAACGCGGTTGTGCTGGAGATATTTCAGCACGTCCAGGCCGTCGTCGAATGTGCCGACAATTTCCATCTGGCTGTGCTCTTTTATCAGCCAGCTAAGTTCCTGTTGGGCCAGGAATTCATCTTCAACAATGATGACTTTCACGACTTCGCTCCTGGTTAAAGCAACAATGTGGCCGGTGCGGCTGCGGGCGAGTGCTGATTAGGCACGTAAAAGGCAATCTCAGTGCCTGGCTCCAGACGGCGGATATGTAAGCCCTCGCCGTAGAGCAGCTTAACGCGATGATGCACATTCAATAGGCCAATTTTATTACCCGGCATTTCATTGGATTCGACCCGTTCAATGACTTTTGGATCGATACCGTGGCCCGTATCCCGCACGGCAATCCTTACCCGGTTACCGCATTCTGCCACGCTGATAGTGACCACGCCTTTTCCTTTGCAGGGTTGAATCCCATGGACAATCGCGTTCTCTACCAGCGGCTGAATCAGCAGGCTGGGAATATAACAGCTTACCTCTTCGTCGATGTCATAAATAACCGTCAGCTTGTCGCCAAAACGAGCCTGCTCGATGGCGATGTAATCCTTGATTTGATACAGCTCCTTTTTGATATCTATCTGCTCATCGTCTTTTAATTCAATATTATAGCGAAGATAGCGCGACAAATTAAAAATGAGCTGGCGTGCGGTGTCCGGATTAAGCCGCACCGACGACGAAATCGCATTCAGGGCGTTAAACAGGAAATGGGGATTTATTTTACTTTGCAGTGCGCGCAGTTCTGCCTTATTTGCCATTTCACGAAGCTGCTCAGCCCTGGAAACTTCAAGCTGCGTCGAGATAATTTGCGACAGACCAATCGCCATTTCCTGCAGTGAGGAGGTTATCTGGTGGGCATGGCAGTAGTAGATTTTTAGCGTACCGGTGACAACGCCTTTCTCCCAGAGCGGGATCACCAACATGGAGTGTATTTCGGGCGTGCGGTGCGCTTCATCATTGTTTTTAATGATGATTTTTCCGTAATTGATCGCCTGCTGGGTGGTCGGGCTGACGAAGTCATCGTTATCGCGGTAGTTAAGTTCACCCACGCCAACGTACGCCAGTACGTGCTGGGTGTTGGTAATCGCGACGGCGTCTGCATGTATGTCATGGCGAATAATTTCGCACACCTGGCGGAGCGACTCGCTGTTAACCTGACGGAAAAGCGGCAGGGTTTTGTTGGCGATATCCAGCGCCAGCTTGGCCTGCTTCGCGGCGCTGGCCTCTTTCTCACCCTCCACGCTTTGAACCAGCATGACGATAAAGCCAATGCAGACGCTGCCCAGGATCATAGGGATGCCGATTTTCGAGACAATATCCAGCCCCAGCTCAGTGGTGGGCGCCCATGCGACGACGAGGATCATGGTCAGGGATTCGCACAGCATTCCGCCTAAAATACCTGCGCGCCAGTGCTGCGCTTTGGGGATCTTACGGTTGATCCACCCGGCAATACAGCCTGCCAGAATGCTGGTGATAAAGCAGGGCACAGCGGTTACGCCGCCGATGTCGATCAGGTAGCGATGGGTGCCCGCGATGAGGCCCGTAATGATGCCGACCCACGGACCGAACAGAATTCCTCCTGACATGACCGCAATAATACGTACGTTAACCAGTGAGCCTTCAACCGGTACGCCGGACCAGGTACTGAACAGGGCAAACATTGAGAAAATCGCGGTAACGGCGAGCAGCTCTTTTGGGGAGTGGGCTGACTTGTGCAACAGTTCGCGAAACAGGCGGATACGAATCAGGAAAAACAGACAGAACAGCATCAGCGCTGCCCGGTCAAATACCGCCAGCAGCATATTGAATATTTCGTGCACGGGTGACTCTTGCGCAAGGGTTAAACCTCTATGATAGGTAACCTGAGGCTGGATGACCAGCCCCCCCGCAACCTGGGTCTAATGAGGAAAAACCTTAATATTAAAAGGGGATTGTTGCATGATTGTTGTATTTACAATACCTGTCCTGTCAGTGCCGCGTTCAAAGTAATGTAGTTAACAACAAAATGTTAAATGATGGTAATTTTAAGCGGGCTGTGAAAATGGTTATTTCCCTATTTTTTCTTGTTGTTCCTCTTTTTCGTTAATAAAAAATATTTTGCTTTGCCTCTCGACAGAAGGAAATTATTCAGGCTATTTTCTAAACGTGCCACCATCGTGGCAGCGTCGCTCGGACGGTCCGGGCGCTAACGTTAATCTGAGGATATTATGGCTGACTCCCGCCCTGAACGTCGCTTTACGCGTATTGATCGCCTTCCCCCTTACGTTTTTAACATCACTGCTGAGCTGAAGATGGCTGCGCGTCGGCGCGGCGAAGATATTATCGATTTCAGCATGGGGAACCCGGATGGGGCCACGCCTCCTCATATTGTTGAAAAACTGTGTACCGTGGCGCAGCGCCCGGATACTCACGGTTATTCCACCTCGCGCGGCATTCCGCGTCTGCGTCGGGCGATTTCCCGCTGGTACCAGGAACGCTATGACGTTGAGATCGATCCGGAATCCGAAGCGATTGTGACGATTGGTTCTAAAGAAGGACTGGCGCACCTGATGTTGGCTACGCTCGATCACGGTGATACCGTCCTTGTACCGAACCCGAGCTATCCGATCCATATTTATGGTGCGGTGATTGCTGGCGCGCAGGTACGTTCAGTGCCGCTGGTCGACGGCGTCGATTTCTTTAATGAGCTGGAGCGCGCGATTCGCGAAAGCTATCCTAAACCGAAGATGATGATCTTAGGTTTCCCTTCTAACCCGACTGCGCAGTGCGTCGAGCTGGAGTTCTTCGAAAAAGTCGTGGCCCTGGCGAAACGCTATGACGTGCTGGTGGTTCATGACCTGGCCTATGCCGATATTGTCTACGATGGCTGGAAAGCGCCGTCGATTATGCAGGTACCGGGTGCTCGCGATGTTGCGGTTGAATTTTTCACCCTTTCGAAAAGCTACAACATGGCGGGCTGGCGTATCGGTTTTATGGTGGGTAATAAAACGCTGGTCAACGCGCTGGCACGAATTAAGAGCTATCACGATTACGGAACCTTTACGCCGTTGCAGGTTGCAGCTATCGCCGCGCTGGAAGGCGATCAGCAGTGCGTACGGGATATTGCGGAGCAATATAAACGCCGTCGAGACGTACTGGTAAAAGGGCTGCATGAAGCCGGTTGGATGGTCGAGATGCCAAAAGCCTCGATGTACGTTTGGGCGAAAATTCCAGAGCATTACGCCGGGATGGGGTCACTTGAATTTGCCAAGAAGCTGCTGAACGAAGCGAAGGTCTGCGTTTCTCCGGGGATTGGATTTGGTGATTATGGCGATACGCACGTGCGCTTTGCGCTAATTGAAAACCGCGACCGTACTCGCCAGGCGATTCGCGGTATTAAAGCGATGTTTCGCGCCGATGGCTTACTGCCTGCCGGTGCAAAATCGGCTACTGAAAGTACCGACTAACAACCCGATTCCCCAAAAGCAAACAGGAGCCTGATGGCTCCTGTTTTTTTGCTGCGTCTTTTAATTTAGATCATCAGGGCGAAAGTACCGGCCCAAACGATGACCATAAAAGAAATGCCCATAAAGAAATATTTCACTTTTCATCTCTCCGCGTACCTGAGGTACGTCTAAATGAACATATGCTTACCTGACAGAGAGCTGATGCACGCGTAAACGAAAGGGAGAATTCCCCTCGTTTGCTTGGCTGCATCACCTCAGAATTCTGAGCTTTCATGCTCCAGACGGCGCTAATGTACGCCTAAAAATGAGGCAAGACAAGAGGCATTTTTTTATTTGATTTTAATAACTTACAAGTGTCGTGATTCGGCGACAGTTTAATTTCTGCCGGTAATAAATTGCTATTGAGCGACGTAATGGTTACTCGGAGAATTCTCATATCGCCATGATGTTAATGCGGTTAATTTTTCGCGGAATTAGATAATGAAAAGGTTAAAAATGACCAGATTAATGATGTTAGCACTCGTTCTTACGCCATTGACGTCGATGGCGGCCTCGCCGTTGGCATTCAATTTCAGCTGCGCAAGTATTGGTGGTGTGAATAGTGATGGTAAAGGCAATGTCTGGATTGATGGCACGAAGGCGACGGTGAAGGCCTTTAATGAAAACTATTGGGAAGCAAAAAGCGGTAACAATACCGTTTCTATCTCCCGCAAAGATGACGGGAATCCGGATATTTCCTGGAGCGGGCCGAATCGAAAGCATGGGGTATGCCTGCCTGAAGACAATATTGACTTTTCCGGGGCAAAAAACCCGACCAGCAACGGGCCTTCTTTTTCCTGCGCTGCGGTAGCAAAAGGCGGTATCGAAGAGGCTATCTGCCAGAGCCCTGCGCTCTCAGCTATGGATATGGCGCTAAATGGGGCCTACAAGCAGGCGCTGGTGAAATCGGGTAATAACCCGACGCTCAAAGCAGAGCAGCGCGGCTGGGTGAAAGGGCGTAATGAGTGCTGGAAAGAGCAGGACAAGCCAGCCTGTATTGCCCGTAACTATAATGAGCGAATGACTGAACTCCAGAACAAGTGGGGAGTTAAGTAATTCAGACGCAGAAAAAAAGAAAGGCCTTACGGCCTTTCTTTTTAGATATATAACGAGGCTTCACCCATCGGGCGAGTTTTGAAGCGGCGGTGGATCCAGAGATACTGCTCGGGTGCGCGCATGATCTCTTTTTCGATAATTTTGTTCATATACGCTGCAGCCTGGCTTTCATCTGTCGGGTAACCTTCCATTTGCGGGGTGATGAACAGGCGGTAACCGGAGTTATCTGCTTTTCTCACCATGGTTACTGTCAGCATTGCTGCGCCCGATAACCGTGACAATACGTAAGTGCCGTTAGTGGTCGCAACGTTTTTGACTGCGAAGAACGGGGCGAATGAACTCCCTTTGCGACCGTAGTCCTGATCGGGGGCAAACCATACGGCCTCGCCTTTTTTCAGGGCACCGACAATACCACGCAGATTATTTCTGCCGATCATGGCCTTGTTAGAGCGCATACGACCGCGGGTTTGGATCCACTCCATCAACTTATTGTTGTGCGGGCGATAGGTTGCCATCATCGGTTGGCAAAGCCCCATTACGCGACCACCTAACTCGAGCGACATAAAGTGTACGCCTACAACCATCACACCACGGTTTTGCAATTGGGCGCGTTTCAGGTTGTCGAGCCCTTCTACGTCAAACCATTTACGCACCCGGCGGTCCGGCCAGAACCAGGCCATACCTGTTTCAAGCAGTCCCATGCCGAGTGAACGAAAGTTCTCATCGACCAGCTTGTCTCTTTCATCTTGCGACAGATTCGGGAAACAGAGTTCGAGATTTTTACGTGCAATAGATTCACGGCGTTTCAAAAATGGACGAGCAAGCGTTCCTGTACGGGTACCAAGAAAACACAATACGGGATAGGGAAGTTGTATCAGTAACCAGAGCACACCAACACCAAACCATGTGAGCCAGTAGCGCGGATGCAAAAACGCGCGTGAAAATTTACATTGGGGGAACATAAGCACCTGTTGTTGATACGAAATAGATGTATCGCGAAGATTCTTTGTCAGTCGCTTTACACTCTGCACTGATCGTTAGGCCGCCATGAACGACATTGGTTCCTGTAAAGAGTGTAAAACTGAGTCAGGACAAAACCACGAGGGGGCATGAATGATCGGACGCACAATGTACACCCGAAGATTAATGTCAGCCAGAAATAATTACTCAAGATTCGTAAATGTTTTTAGGGCGATTAAGAACAAAAATTAACCTATATATAATTCGTTGTTTTTATGCAGATTAAATAACAGTCTGTTGAAGAGTTAACAGTACGCAGGCGAATGACATATGTAACTAAGATGTTGCTTAAATCGCATGAAGATAGGAACTATCTTAGAATATAAAGTTAAGGGAGTGTAAGGACTTAGGTTAAGTTTATGGCAGACAGGAGGTATCGCTATGTTCTATTTCTGGATCTTTCTTGCACTGAGCATTTTGTGCGTCAGTTGCTATATTTGGCAGGTTATGGGCGCAGCGGCGTCAATCAGCGCTTTTCTCGGTATGGCCATCCTTACGGCATTAATTTACGTTTTTACTATGCGGTTGACCAATGGTAACGAAATGGTAACCGGATTATTCCTTTTTCTTGCCCCTGCATGCGGTTTGATTATTCGCTTTATGGTGGGCTACGGTAAGCGATAATTAGGAATGTTACTATTAGCAATACATTATCACACAGAGCGACTTATATTTATCTGAGTTATTGAAGTGCCAGCATCGCTGGCACTTTTTTGTGAAACCTACGTCGATTACCGGGCATCTGCCAACTGGAGTGAGGCTTCCTCTTGCTGAGCATTTTTTCGCTGTTGTTCGAGCTCCAGCGCGCCACGATGAGAGAGGTAGCAGAACAGGATGCAGCAGACAATCCCACCCATCAACAGATAGAATCCGCCATGCCATCCCATTTTGTCGACCATCACGCCAAACAGACTGGTTCCCAGGGATGCGCCAAAAATGTAGCTCATGAATCCGCGTAACCCGACCGCAGAACCTACCGCGAAACTGGGGACAATTTCCATCGTCTGAACGGACGCGAGGAACTGCGGAACATAAATCAGGCAACCCACGATGGCGGCAAAAATAGTGACCATCACTAACGATTCACTTTTCCAGTAGCCGATCAGGCAGACGAAAATCAGCGCCATACAGATCATAGCCAGCGGCATGCGGCGGCCTTTAAACAGTTTATCAGTGAGCCAACCCGCCAGTAATGTGGATGGAATTGCCGCCCATTCGAAAAACAGGAACGCTACGCTCATTTGTTCTTTCGAGAAATGTTTTTCGGTTAATAAATAAATTGGCAGCCAGCTAATCATGCCAAAACGCACCATATAAACAAAGACGTCTACCAGTGAAACATACCAGGCATTCTTATTGCGCAGGACATAGGTGCAGAAGATCTGGAAGGCGCTCATATTTTCTGGCGCTTCGACAACGCGTCGGGTATTTAATACGACTTTTTCTTCCGGCATCATTTGCTCTAGTGCCGGTAAGCCTTCCTGACGCGGTGAGCCTTTCCCCAGCAGCAGTACAATAAAAGCAAACAGTACGGCAACGCCGGCTGGGACAATATAGCTGGCGCTTTGCCAGTGTTCGCTCCCCAAAATGGCAAAGGCGGCACCAACAATCGGCGCGACAATACCTCCGCCAACGTTATGTGAGATATTCCAGAATGCGCCAACGCGTCCACGCTCTTTACGTGGAAACCAGTTAGCGATGGTAATAAATGAAGGGCCGACGCCCATCCCCTGGAACAAACCGTTGAAAACGACCAGAGCGGCAAAAATCCAGAATCCGGTACTGAACCCCAGGCCTACGTTGACGATAGCACACAGGATCAAGCCGCATGCCATGAAGACTTTTGGGCTGGCCTTATCTGCCAGACTGCTCATTATGCCTTTACTGATCCCATAGGCAATAAGCATGCAACTGCTAAGTAAGCCAATCTGCGTAGCACTGAGATCCAGATGCTCTTTCAGGTATGGAGTTGAGAGCGTGAAGTTATTGCGCACAATATAGTACGCAAGATAGCCAAGAAATACGCTGAGTAATGCCTGCATGCGGTATCGGCTATAAGTAGCCTGGACTTTCTCCGCCGGGACTTTATTTGCCGCTGGCCCTGCCTTAAATATTGATAACATATCATCACCTAAATTTATATTGATGTGAATATCAGGATTTTTCGCAGTGAAGAGTGAAATAGATGGCAGAGAAACTCAAGTTGATGAAATGAGTCACTATTGACACAAATTGTGTATTGCGTAGCTGATTTTGACTCTTTTTAAATAAAGGATTTTAAAATCTATTCTTTTACGGGCATTTTTATCTTCGGTGTGTGCGGATATTAACAAATTCAGAGCGCATTTTCGGGTATTCTTTACGGATGTCGTCACTTTCCGTTTGGTTATTGTACGAATAACCTTATTCTTCTCCCCCTGCGGTGATAAACGGGTAAGTTTTGTCTCAATATTATTTTTTGCACATGTTGGTATTTATGAACGGGATCACAAACAGACTTTTGGGTCGGGGGCGCTTTTGGGCGATCTTGCTCTGTTTTATGTCGCTGTCGGTGAGTAGTCTGGCTTTGGGGAAAGAACTGGTGATGGCGACTACTTTTTCCCCAGGGGCAACGGCCTGGATTATCCAGCGCTGGCAGACGGAGCCAGGGTCAGTGATGATTCGTACGTTAAACCGGACCAGCAGTTCACTGGAACAACTGCTTGATACTGCCAATGCGGAAAACGTCGATCTGATTCTGACCTCGTCGCCCATGCTGTTGCAGCATCTTCAGGAGCATCAGAAGCTGGCGCCCTTCGATAATGTACTGCCGGAAAGCCAGCGGCTGGTGCCTGACTCGATTCGTTCTACCTCCGTGGCCGTTGCGATATCTGGTTTTGGTCTGCTAATTAACCGTTCTGCGCTGGCGGCGCGTCATTTGTCGCCTCCTGCTGACTGGGGGGATTTAACGCAACCTAAATATCAGAACGCGTTGTTAATGAGTAGCCCGTCGCGTTCCGATACCAACCACCTGATGGTTGAGTCGCTGCTGCAGCAAAAAGGATGGGAAGAGGGCTGGGCGACGCTGTTGGCCAGTGCCGGTAATCTGGTGACGATTTCATCTCGCAGTTTTGGCGTGGCCGACAAAATTAAGAGCGGTCTGGGCGTGGCGGGGCCGGTCATTGATAACTATGCCAACCTGTTGCTAAACGATCCGCACCTGGCTTTTACCTATTTTCCTCGCTCGGCGGTTTCGCCTACTTATGTTGCCGTTCTTAAGAACAGCCAGCACCCCAATGAAGCGCGTCGATTTATCCGTTATCTGTTAAGCCCTGAAGGGCAGCGGATCCTTGCCGATGCGAACACGGGAAAATATCCGGTTACTCAGCTCGCGCCTGATAACCCACGCGCGGCTCAGCAGGCAATTTTGATGAGCCAGCCAGCGCTTAATTATCGCCTGATCCTTAAGCGACAACGGCTGGTACAGCGGATGTTTGATACCGCGATCAGTTTTCGACTCGCGCAACTGAAAGATGCATGGCGGGCGCTCTACAGTGCCGAAGCGCGCCTGAAACGCCCACTACCCGAAATCAGAGCGCTGCTGACCAGCGTTCCGATAGATGCCAGGAACAGTGAAGATGAGGCCTGGCTTGCGCAATTTGATAATAAAAGCGTGGCCGAACAGCAGATGATGGAGTGGCAGTTGTGGTTTCTTAAAAATCAGCGTCAGGCGATTTCCAAACTGGAAGAGTTAAAATGAAAGGTGGATCGATACTGCAACGCCTGCGTCAGCTCAGCATCAGCAGCAGCCTGCGGGGCGCTTTCCTTACCGGCGCATTACTGACGCTGAGCGTAAGCTGCGTCAGTTTGTACTCCTGGCATGAGCAAAGCTCGCAGATACGTTATTCGCTTGATGATTACTTCCCGCGCGTGCATTCCGCTTTTTTGATTGAAGGGAATCTCAACCTGGTTGTGGATCAACTGAATGAGTTCCTGCTGGCCCCCAACACCACGGTAAGGTTGCAGCTACGCAATCAAATAATCTCCCATCTGGATAAGATTGAGGTGCTGAGCCGGGGCTTGCAACCGACAGAGCAGCAGCAACTGGCAGTGCTTTTGCAAGACAGCCGGGCGCTGATGGCGGAACTGGATCGGGTGCTCTACAACCTGTTCCTTGTACGTGAAAAAGTGAGCGAACTTTCCGCGCGCATCGACTGGCTTCATGATGATTTTACTACCGAGCTGAATTCGCTGGTGCAGGATTTTACCTGGCAGCAGGGGACGTTGCTGGATCAAATCGAGGCCAAAAATGGTGATGCTGCGCTGTATCTCAAACGTGCCAGAGAGGTGCAAAACGAGCAGCAGCAGGTCTACACCCTGGCAAGAATTGAAAATCAGATCGTTGATGATTTACGCGACAGGCTCAATGAACTGAAGTCGGGTAGTGACGACGGCATGTTGGTGGAAAATCACATCCGCTATCTGGAGAACCTGAAAAAAACGGCGGATGAAAATATCCGTACCCTCGATGACTGGCCCAGTACGATAACCCTGCGGCAAACTATCGACGAGCTGCTGGAAATCGGCATGATGAAAAATAAAATGCCCGATACCATGCGCGATTATGTCGCCGCGCAAAAAGCGCTGGTTGATGCCAACCATACCCGAGAGGCAACGCTCGGGCGCTTTCGAACGCTGCTGGAAGCGCAGTTGGGAAGTAGCCATCAGCAAATGCAGATGTTTAACCAGCGGCTGGAACAGATTGTTCGCGTCAGCGGCGGACTTATTTTGCTGGCTACGCTGCTCGCGCTACTTCTTGCCTGGGGGCTTAACCACTACTTCATTCGTTCGCGGCTGGTGAAGCGTTTTACCGCGCTCAACCAGGCCGTGGTGCAAATTGGTCTTGGCAGAACGGATGCTACTATCCCGGTTTATGGGCGCGATGAGCTGGGGCGTATTGCAGGCTTGCTGCGCCATACTCTGGGTCAGTTGAGTGCGCAAAAAAATCAGTTGGAGCAAGAAGTGACGGAGCGTAAGGAGATTGAGTCCGATCTCCGGGCGATGCAGGATGAACTGATCCAGACGGCAAAGCTGGCGGTGGTCGGTCAGACCATGACCACGCTGGCGCATGAAATTAACCAACCGCTAAATGCGCTGTCGATGTACTTGTTTACGGCGGGAAGGGCAATTGAGCAGGGCCAATCCGCTCAGGCCAGAAGTACGTTGGCTAAAGCAGAGGGGCTGATTACCCGCATCGATGCCATTATTCGTTCACTGCGTCAGTTTGCGCGTCGGGCCGAACCGGGCGCGCCTTTGCATCCGGTCGACCTACGACAAACGTTCAGCGCTGCCTGGGAACTGTTGGCTATGCGGCATAAGCCGCAGCAAGGCACGCTGACGCTTCCAGACCGGAGCGTGTGGGTGGCAGGTGATGAAGTGCGTATTCAGCAGGTGTTGGTAAACGTCCTGGCAAATGCACTGGATGCATGTCCGACTGCCGCGCGCATAGACGTTCACTGGCAGGCTGAGGGCAGCCAGTTGTGCGTCTTTGTCTGTGATAACGGTCCCGGCTGGCCAGAGGCGTTATTGCCATCACTGTTAAAACCGTTTACCACCAGTAAGGATGTGGGTCTCGGTATTGGCTTATCGATTTGTGTATCGTTAATGACGCAAATGGACGGCGAACTGCGCCTGGCCTCGACGCCGGGTCATAATGCCTGCGTCGTTTTGCAATTTAATCTGACGGATGTAAACGATGTTGAGTGATGAATATTCTGTTCTGCTGATTGATGATGATGCCGATGTTCTCGACGCTTACACCCTGTTGCTTGAACAGGAGGGGTATCGTGTCTGCGCATGCAGTAACCCTTTTGACGCCCGAAACTGGCTGCAGGCCGACTGGCCGGGAATTGTGCTGAGCGACGTGTGCATGCCTGGCTGCAATGGAATTGATTTGATGACGTTGTTTCATCAGGATGATAATCAGCTGCCGATCCTATTGATCACCGGACATGGCGACGTCCCTATGGCGGTAGAGGCCGTGAAGAAAGGCGCATGGGATTTTCTGCAAAAGCCGATCGATCCCGGCAAACTGCTGTCGTTGGTAGAAGATGCGCTGCGCCAAAGAAAATCCGTGATTACTCGTCGCCACTATTGCCAGCAAAAGCTCCAGGTTGAACTGCTTGGCTACAGTGACTGGGTCAATCAGTATCGCCAGCGCCTCCAGCACCTGGCTGAAACGGACATTGCCGTCTGGTTTTATGGCGAGCCGGGAACGGGGCGTATGACTGGCGCTCGTTATTTACACCAGCTTGGGCGTAATACCGAAGGGCCGTTTATCCGTGGGGAATTGACGTTAGAGAATGCGGGGCAACTGAATGACCTTATTACTCAAGCGCAAGGGGGAACGCTGGTCCTGAGCCATATTGAGTGCCTGACGCGTGAACAACAGCACCATCTGGTACATCTGCAAAGCCAGGAACGGCGTCCGTTTCGCCTGATAGGTATTGGCGCTACATCGCTGGTGGAACTGGCGGCAACCAATCAGATTGTGGCCGAACTCTACTACTGTTTTGCGATGACGCAAATCGGCTGCCAGCCTCTGTCACAGCGCCCGGATGATATTGAGCCGCTGTTTCGACATTATCTGCAGAAAGCCTGTCTGCGCCTGAACCATCCCGTGCCCGAGGTTGAAGGAGATTTACTGAAAGGCATGCGGCGTCGTGTGTGGTTAAGCAATGTCCGTGAACTGGCGAATGCCGCCGAGCTTTTTGCCGTTGGTCTGCTTCCACTGGCTGAAACAGCGAATCCGCAGCTGCATCTGCCCGAACCGACACCGCTTGACCGTCGGGTTGAAGAGTACGAGCGGCAGATCATTACTGAAGCGCTAAATATCCATCAGGGGCGTATTAATGAAGTCGCGGAGTATTTACAAATCCCGCGTAAAAAACTCTATTTACGCATGAGAAAATACGGGTTGAGCAAAGAACACTATAAGTTTTAGTGGCCAGGATCGGGGAGGAGGAGACGTTGACAGTATTTCGGTGGCGGCGTTAGCGTTCACCGAAATATGCGATGAAATTCCGGGTGATTATTGGGATGTTTCGCTTACCACATCAGATCATCAGGAATGACAAAATCAGCATACGGATCGTCTTCATCCTTCGCTTCCTGGCTCAGTTCGCAATTAAGCACGATATAGCTTGCATCGCGCTGGGCAATCTTGTCGGCGACGACTGCCGGAATGATGGCGTATTCGCTCTCGCTACCACTTTCAGCCGTCAGACGGGCAATGGCCAGACGGCCCTTGATCAACTGAGACTGGGTCACCTTATCAACATAGACTTTTTTGATCAGATTATTGTCAGTAAAGTTGTAACCAATATCGCCACGGGTAATGGTGATTTTATTCATTTCAATCAGTTGTTTGATCTGCGCTTTATACTCTTTAGACAACGCGGCCTGCTTTTGTTGTTCGCTGAGTTGCTTATCACGCTCGATCTGCGCTTTTTTATTCTCTTCAACCGCTTCTCTGGCTTCACGAGCCTGAACGCGCGATTTCTTAGCCGTTCTCTGCACTTTCGCCATTTTTTTGCTGCTGACCAGACCTGCTTTAAGCATCTGTTCTTGTAGGGTAAGTTTTGTCATTGTCGCTTCTAATCCAAAAAAATCGTTGTAAGGATTATAACCTCAACGTTCGGCGGGATGCCAGATAATGGCCGTGTGACAACAGTTACCTCCAGCAATTGTAACTGTTATGGGGCTGACTCTTTTTTATGAATCGTGTTGATAGTTACCCAATTTCTCAAAATTTAATAATATGCTAAATAAATTGAAAAAATGAGATAAAGATTCAATGAGGCTTTGTGTTACAGATGTTTGTATTGTCGGTTATAATCAAATAGAGTTATTTTGGCAGATATTCAATCTATAAAACAACCACTTGCTTCTTGATAAAATTTAAAGTGCAGCCTCTTAACGCCGATAACCATAATGAAAATATGGACAATGGAGGGGAGTAGCATGTGGTGGGTTTATCGAATGCCGATGAAAATGAAGTTAATAATCGCGCTACAACCACTATTACTGGCGTTATGTTGGTTTGCAGGTTCAGGAATATTGACGCGCATTGAGACAGAACGGCAGATGGAGAATATTGCCCAGCTGACAGCGCTCGCTCGCAGTGCCGGAAATGTGGTGCATGAACTGCAAAAAGAACGGGGAATGAGTGTCGGATTTCTGGGCGCTGCAGGGAAAACGTTCAAAGATGAGTTAAATGCACAACGGGCTTTGACCGATCGCGAGATTGAGGTTTTCGTGCGCTCGTTGTCCGATACTGCATTACCGGAAGGGGATGTTGCTACCTCTGTCGCTGCGTTTAAGAAAAACATTCTTTCGCTTGCCACCATCAGGGAAAATGTCACGCAGTTGGGGCTTCCAGCCGCAGATGTGGTGAAGTTTTACACCAACGTCATTGCTGATGTGCTGAGTTTTGTCGGCAAGTTGGGGCAGTTGACGGATTCTGGCGAAATGGCAAACGCATTCGCCGCCTACTACAACCTGCTGAATTTGAAAGAACAAGCAGGTATTGAACGAGCACTGTTATCAAATATCTTTTCCTCCGGTCATTTCGCCGAAGGACAGTTACATCAGCTCAGTGATGTCGTCAGTAAACAGAACGTCTGGCTGGCACAATCGTTGCGCCTGAGCTCGCCGGAACAGGCGGCCATGTTGAAAAATCGCTTACAATCTGCAGAAGCGTCAAAAGCCCTCTCATTTCGTGAAACCGCGTTTAGCCATGCCGCCAACGGTGGATTTGATGTCGATCCAACTGTCTGGTTTAAAGTACAAACCCAGCGTATTGAAGTGATGCGGCAGATAGAAAATGTGACGGCGAATCTTCTGTTGGCGAATGCGAAAAAACTTGCACAGGATGCACGAAAAAACTGGCAAATATATATGGTCGTCAGCTTGTTAGCGCTACTGGCATCATTGACCTTTGCCGGAGCCATCGCAGTCAATATGCATCGCCAATTCAGCGACACGCTGCGCAAGATTGCGGGTATGAATGGCGATCTGACTCAACGTCTGGCGACGCCGGGTAAAGATGAGCTTTCCTCACTTAATCGTGCCTATAACACCATGCTGGAAAGTATTCAGCATATCGTACAGGAGATTAAACAAGGCTCCGTGGTTTTGTCCGATGCCAGCAGCAGTATTACGGCGGGTAATCAGGATCTGGCCCAACGCACGGATGAACAGGCAGCATCAATAGTACAAGCCGTGGCCAGTATGGAGCAGCTATCAACGACGATTACCCAAACGGCGGATAATGCCCGTGAAGCGGAGCATCTGACAATCAGGCTGGAAAAAGAAGTTCGGCAGGCGAGCAACGTTGCCAGTGCGGCGAACCAGAGTATGGGGGATATTCGCGCTTCCAGTGAGAAAATATCGAATATTGTGACCTCAATTGATGATATCTCGTTTCAGACTAACCTGCTGGCGCTGAATGCGGCAGTGGAAGCAGCGCGGGCGGGAGAGATGGGCCGGGGATTTGCGGTTGTGGCCAGTGAAGTGCGGAATCTTTCGCAACGTTGCGCCAAAGAAGCTAACCAGATCCGCGAGCTGGTTGCGCAGAATATGGTCAAAATTAGTGAGGGCGTTGAGCGTGTCACGGCGTCTGCTACCGCGCTGGAAGCGGCGGCGGACAATACCACCAGTATGAAGCAATATATTGCGGATATCGCGCGTGTGGCGACGGAACAGTCGCAAGGGGTAACCCAAATAAACCTGGCACTGCGACCGATGGAGCAGGTTACTCAGCAAAATGCGGCGCTGGTTTCTCAGGCCGCGAGCGACAGCCAGCGGCTGGACAATCTGTCGGTCACCATGAAGGGGCTGGTCAATCGTTTTGTTGTCTGACATGACGCCGCTGTACCGATCCGGTAAACGCGTCGGATCGGTCAGTTGTCTTCATCTTTGTGTGATGATATGAAGCAAATATTGGGCGGGTTAAGAAAAGATCCCTGACATAGCAATCTTGTCGCTGGTAAAGTGAGCAACCGATACCGAGATGTGGCCAGAAGGGAATTCCGTGTGACTGAACGTATTGATTATGAGACTGAAAAATACAGTTTTACTGAGGCGACTGAGAGTTCCCGCCTTAGGGGCCAGTGGGCTGATGTTATTACTGAATGTCGCGAATTGAAGGCGGGGCCGCAAGAACGTCTGCGTATTGCTTTATTGAATGTAGACTATGTGACCAGTTTTGAGCTGCCTTTCCGCTTGTTATTACTGCGTACTCCACAGCTGATTGCCAGCGTGCGTGAAGAGCTGCAGCTTAGTCAGAAAAACGTCATCTTTAACGGCAAACGCTTTGGTTGTGTTTACAGCCTGAAAGCGAATCTCGACGGGATCCCGAATGAATTTCAATACCGTCTGTCGCATCGTATCCGACGCATTGGCCCTGCAGGTTCAAGCGAAGCGCCATATCAGCAGATTGCTAAAGCGGTGAAAGCGCCGCGTGAACGACTGAAGCTGGCTCTGGAATCTGGTCTTGATGTCACGGCTCTGGACGGGCTTTTCTGGTTTGGCAGCCAACGTATAGCTGCTGACGTACTGAGGCTGAGAAAATCGGGGATGCGGATAGCTACAGAGCAGACGATAGTGTCCGACAATCTGACTGCAACAGTGAGGAATGTGCCGTTTTATCGCCAGGCCCTGTGATGAACTGACTGGTAAATGATTGGATTTAAGCAGGAAGCATTAATTTTAGAGTGTCCCCTGCAGGAATCGAACCTGCAACTAGCCCTTAGGAGGGGCTCGTTATATCCATTTAACTAAGGGGACGAAGCGGCACGAGTATAGCGTTTTTTCCTCACAACGGTAAGTCTCAAGCCGCCCGACTGCTCAAACAGTCACCATTTAGTCCTGTTTTTTCTGGTTTTTCTGCTTTTGCTCATCACGCTTTGCTTGCAACCTGGCTTCTTCCTTGCGTTTGTTGCTCATATCATTGCGGATCTGCGCATGGCTCATCAGCGCGAAGATAAACGTTCCGCCACAGATATTTCCGGCGAGTGTTGGTAGCGCGAAGGGCCAGAAAAAATCACTCCAGTGCAGCGTGCCATTAAAGACCAGATAGAGAATTTCCACCGAACCGACCACGATGTGCGTGGTATCGCCTAACGCAATCAGCCAGGTCATCAGAATAATGACCACAATTTTTGCTGCCCCGGCAGCAGGAAACATCCACACCATCGTGGCAATTAACCAGCCAGAAATAATCGCGTTAGAAAACATCTCTGTTGGGCTGTTTTTCATCACGTCCATACCAATTTTGACGAAAGCATCGCGGGTCTCTTCATCAAAAATAGGCATATGCTCAAACGCCCATGCTGCAACCCCGGTGCCAATAATATTACCCAGCAGAACCACGCTCCACAGGCGCATCAACAAGCCAAAATTGCCGAGGGTTGGGTTTTGCATCACCGGCAGTACGGCGGTGACGGTATTTTCGGTAAAGAGTTGCTGGCGGGCCATAATGACAATAATAAAGCCGAAGGTATAACCGAGGTTCTCCAGTAAAAATCCCCCTGGTACGCCTTCCAGTTGTACGTGAAAAATCCCTTTAGCCAGTAGCGAGGCGCCCATCGACAGCCCTGCAGCGATGGCTGACCATAATAGCGCCATCGCGTCGCGCTCCATCTCTTTCTCCCCATCCTGGCGGATATGTTCATGGATCGCCATGGCGCGGGAGGGGAGCCTGTCCTCGTCGACCTCAATCTTTTTACCCTCTAACTTTTCATCACTTTCGACCTGAAGCTCGTCGCTGTGCCGATCAATCTTTTCTTTCTCAATGTCATTCATAGCCGAATCCCGAATTAGCACGTATTGCTAAAGCGTAGCGGCTTTTGTCCGAAAATCAGCGGGAGAAAGTCTGAGATAGCAAAAATGGTAACGTTTGTTTTTATCGGGTTAGCTAGAATAGAACCGCCGCGGAGTGCGTATTACCAGGCTATGATCAAATCAGTAAGACAGGGTATATAGACATCATTTGACGTGCTGTTACAATCGCTCACATCTAAACAGGCGGATACGTCCTCGTTCCGTCATGGATGGCAATCAGCGATAGCCATAATACACAGGGAGACACTTATGAAGCTTCGCCTGTCGGCGCTTGCGCTGGGAACCACACTTTTGGTGGGGTGTGCGAGCTCCGGTACTGAACAGCAGGGGCGTTCGGATCCATTTGAAGGGTTCAACCGCACCATGTACAACTTCAACTTTAATGTTTTAGATCCATACGTTGTTCGACCGGTAGCCGTAGCCTGGCGTGATTATGTCCCGCAGCCGGCACGTAATGGTTTAAGTAACTTTACCGGCAACCTTGAAGAGCCGGCCGTCATGGTTAACTACTTCCTGCAAGGTGACCCTTATCAGGGAATGGTGCACTTTACCCGTTTCTTCCTGAATACTCTGTTAGGTATGGGCGGCCTTATTGACGTGGCAGGTATGGCTAATCCTAAGTTACAGCGCGTTGAACCGCACCGTTTTGGTAGTACGTTAGGCCATTATGACGTTGGTTACGGACCGTATATGCAGCTTCCATTCTATGGCAGCTTCACGTTGCGTGATGATGGCGGCGACATGGTGGATACGCTGTATCCGGTACTGTCCTGGCTGACATGGCCGTTGTCGATAGGCAAATGGACGGTTGAAGGGATTGAAACCCGCGCGCAGTTGCTCGATTCCGACGGTCTGCTGCGTCAGTCTTCCGATCCTTACATCATGGTGCGTGAGGCTTACTTCCAGCGTCATGACTTTATTGCGAACGGTGGGAAACTCAAACCAGAAGAAAACCCGAACGCGAAAGACATTCAGGACGATTTAAAAGAGATCGATTCCGAGTAAGGACTGATGAAAATAAAAAGGTGAGCTAAAAAGCTCACCTTTTTTATATCTGAAGAAAATCAGAATGCGTAGTTGAAGTTGGTACCGAACAACCAGGCTTTACCTTCAGAGTCGAAAGTATACGGGCCTTCTTTGACGGTCACTTTCTGACCGTGCATATAAGAGACGCCAACGTCGATGGACGCATCATCATTGAATGCGTAAGTCGTACCCGCACTCAGCCACAGGCGGTCCTGGTCAGGAATGGAGATGGAACGCTTGCTCGCAGGAACCGGGCTATCGTCATAGGCGATACCGGTGCGGAAGGTCCAGCTTTTATCCATGTAATAAGTGGTACCCAGCGCGATGCGGTAAGAATCCTTGAAGCCTTCTTCTTTATAGAACAGCGTCTGTCCGTTGGTGCCGGTTGCTTTCAGCTCCTGGAACTGGCTCCAGCTGGTGTATGCGATGCTGTAGTGAATCGCCCACTGCGGGTCTACACGGTTGTAGCCTGACAGTTCCCACATTTCCGGCAGGTTAAGCGTCAGAGAACCTGGGACTGTGGCATTGGTTGTTCCCCACGGGAACGCCGTGCCTGCGCCAGGTAACGCGTTGGCCTGAGTACGGATACCACTTTTATAATCGCCATCAAAGTCGATTTTGACTTCAGAGCGGTACGTTAAGCCATAACGGTTATTTTTATCCAGCTCATACAAAATACCGGCGTTCCATCCGTAGCCCCATTCATCACCCTTCAGGCTGGCAATTTTCTGGTCCACTTTCGGCAATGCAGCAGTTTGTTCGCCGGAATAACGTTCAATTTTTGCATCGGCGTAAACGGCATTAAAACCAACACCAAAGCTCCAGCTATCATTCAGTCGATAGGCTCCGCTCAGGTTCAGGTTGACCGTTTTAAGGTCGGTTTTACCGCCGTATTCGCCGACGATGTAGCTGTCGTTAAATTCGGTTGCCAGGCCATAGTTTGACGTGACAGAAGCACCCCAACCAAACTGGTCGTTAATAGGCATCACGAAGTGAGCATTGGGAACCCACGCCGTAGGGGCGATGTTGTCCGCATCGGTGCTGCGTCCGGTGTATGGCGATCTACCGGAAATATTAACGTCTGGATCGATATACACCGCACCCGCAGAAAAAGTAGGGCGGTCGAACATCATAATCAGTGCCGGGTTACGACTGGCGTTACCTGCATCATCTGCAATAGCGCCTTCACCCGAATATGCCCGGCCAAGGCCAGAGGAAGAAAATTCGTTTAACTGAAAGCCTGCAGACCAGGCCTGTGTGGAGATAATTGCCACTGCGACTGCGAGAGCAGACTTTGTAAACAGGGTTTTCTGGCTCATGACCATAACCTCATTGATTTATTTTTATACAAACAATGTTACATACCGTAACAGGAGCGCGAAGTGTAGGGTCTGAGGTACGACTTAGAAATCAGACCAGTGCCGAGAGTATAGGTCGGACCAGCTGAAATGTTGCAAGTATGTTTATAAATATTTTCAATTCTGATCTCGGAAACGCGATCCAGCTGGCAAAATTGCGGGTATGCGCACTCACCTGTTTGGGTGATTTTTGTTTTAGATCATTTTTAAGTGTGATTTCGGTCACTTATCTCATTTCATACAATTAACGACTGGAGAGGCGAATAATGGGAGCGTAAAATATCCCCATCGTTTATCTGGCACCTCAGGTGCGAATACAGAGGAAATCTACAATGAGTAAATGCAGTGCTGATGAAACCCCGGTTTGCTGCTGTATGGATGTTGGCACCATCATGGACAACTCCGATTGCACCGCGTCATACAGCCGTGTGTTCGCGAATCGCGCAGAGGCAGAAGAAACGCTGGCTGCTCTGACGGAAAAGGCGCGTGGCGTGGAATCTGAGCCTTGCCAAATCACCTCGACCTTTACTGAAGTGTCTGAAGGTGTGCGTCTGGATATCGACTTTGTTTTTGCCTGTGAAGCTGAAACGCTGATTTTCCAGTTGGGCCTGCGTTAATCCCTTCAAAAAATGCCCTTGCTGCCTGGTAGCAAGGGCTTTTTCGTAACTGTCAGTGATTATTCACTGTGTCTTAGCTCCCACTTTCTTTTCTCTCCGCTTGGCTAAATGTAAAAAATTGGTTAAGACTGTGATCAGGTCAGACCACTTATTTTATTTTTTACAGGGGAGTGTTATGAGTCAGGCTTTACCGCTGGTTACCCGCCAGGGCGATCGCATCGCCATCGTAAGCGGATTGCGTACGCCATTTGCCCGTCAGGCAACCGCATTTCATGGCATTCCCGCCGTAGATTTGGGGAAAATGGTTGTTGGCGAACTGTTGGCGCGCAGCGAAATACCCGCAGATGTGATTGAACAACTGGTTTTTGGCCAGGTGGTGCAAATGCCTGAAGCCCCCAATATTGCTCGTGAAATTGTGCTGGGGACCGGGATGAATGTGCACACGGATGCCTACAGCGTAAGCCGGGCCTGTGCCACCAGCTTTCAGGCAGTGGCGAATGTCGCGGAAAGCCTGATGGCGGGGACGATTCGCGCAGGAATTGCCGGCGGTGCGGACTCGTCGTCAGTTCTGCCGATTGGCGTCAGCAAAAAGCTGGCGCGGGTGCTGGTGGATGTCAATAAGGCCCGGACCACCGGTCAGCGTCTTAAACTTTTCTCCCGACTGCGCTTACGTGACCTGATGCCTGTGCCGCCAGCCGTCGCTGAGTATTCTACCGGTTTACGCATGGGGGATACGGCCGAGCAAATGGCCAAAACTTATGGTATTACGCGAGAGCAACAGGATGCCCTGGCGCATCGTTCTCATCAGCGTGCCGCTCAGGCGTGGGCTGAAGGAAAACTGGCAGATGAGGTGATGACGACCTACGCACCGCCGTTTAAAGATCCTTTTGCAGAAGATAACAATATTCGCGGCAACTCTACGCTGGCCGATTACGCAAAATTGCGTCCGGCCTTTGACCGCAAGCATGGCACAGTGACCGCGGCGAACAGTACCCCGCTAACTGACGGCGCAGCCGCCGTGATTATGATGACGGAGTCGCGCGCGAAAGAGCTGGGACTGGTGCCGCTGGGATACTTGCGTAGTTTTGCCTTTACCGCCATTGATGTCTGGCAGGACATGCTGCTGGGACCGGCGTGGTCAACGCCGCTTGTTCTGGAAAGAGCGGGTCTGACGATGGCAGATTTAACCCTGATCGATATGCATGAAGCCTTTGCCGCACAAACGCTGGCGAATCTTCAACTGCTGGGCAGCGAACGTTTCGCCCGCGACGTGCTGGGCAGGGCGCATGCCACTGGCGAGGTTGATGACAGCAAATTTAACGTGCTGGGCGGATCGATTGCCTATGGACATCCTTTTGCGGCGACCGGCGCGCGGATGATCACCCAAACCCTCCATGAGTTACGACGTCGTGGCGGCGGTTTTGGTTTAGTGACAGCCTGTGCTGCAGGTGGTTTGGGTGCGGCAATGGTTCTGGAGGCGGAATAATGGAAATGACATCGGCTTTTACGCTAAACGTACGTCTGGATAACGTTGCTGTTGTCACCATTGATGTGCCCGGAGAAAAAATGAATACCCTGAAGGCGGAGTTTGCTTCTCAGGTGCGGGCCATTCTGAAACAAATTCGCGATAACAAAGCATTGCGTGGCGTAGTGTTCATTTCGGCTAAACCCGATAACTTCATCGCCGGGGCGGATATCAACATGATCGGTAGCTGTCGCAGCGCACAGGAAGCCGAAACGCTGGCCCGTCAGGGGCAGCAGATTATGGCGGAAATTAATGCCTTGCCGATCCCGGTTATCGCCGCGATTCATGGCGCATGCCTCGGCGGTGGCCTGGAAATGGCGCTGGCGTGCCATAACCGTATTTGTACCGATGATGCTAAAACCGTACTGGGTTTGCCGGAAGTGCAGCTTGGTCTGCTGCCTGGCTCCGGCGGTACGCAGCGGCTGCCCCGTCTGATTGGCGTCAGTACCGCGCTGGATATGATCCTCTCCGGAAAACAATTACGCGCAAAACAGGCGCTGAAAGTTGGCTTAGTGGACGAAGTTGTACCGCATACCATTTTACTGGAAGCCGCCGTGGAACTGGCTAAAAAGGACAGTTCCGCTCATCGAACTCTGCCGGTGCGAGAGCGTGTGTTAGCGGGGCCGCTGGGGCGGGCGCTGTTATTCCGCATGGCCAGTAAAAAGACGGCGCAAAAAACGCAAGGTAACTACCCTGCAACAGAACGTATCCTTGAGGTCATCGAAACCGGTCTGGCGCAAGGTAGCAGCAGCGGTTACGACGCAGAAGCCCGCGCGTTTGGTGAACTGGCGATGACATCTCAGTCTCAATCGCTGCGGCACATCTTTTTTGCCAACACCGATGTGAAAAAGGATCCGGGAAGTGATGCGAAACCCGGCCCGCTTAACAGCGTAGGCATTTTGGGCGGTGGTCTGATGGGCGGCGGTATTGCTTACGTGACGGCCTGTAAAGGCGGCGTACCGGTGCGTATCAAAGACATAAACGCTAAGGGAATCAACCACGCGCTGAAGTACAGCTGGGAACAGCTTGAAACGAAGGTTCGCCGCCGTCATATCAAAGGCAGCGAGCGTGATAAACAGTTGGCGCTGATTTCGGGATCAACCGACTACCGTGGCTTTGCGCATCGCGACCTGATTATTGAAGCCGTTTTTGAAGATCTGGCCTTAAAACAACAGATGGTGGCAGAAGTTGAGCAGAATTGCGCATCTCATACCATTTTTGCCTCAAACACCTCTTCTTTGCCGATTGGCGATATTGCAGCGAACGCTGCCAGGCCTGAACAAGTCATTGGTTTACACTTCTTTAGCCCGGTGGAAAAGATGCCGCTGGTCGAGGTTATCCCGCATGCCACGACCTCTGAGCAGACCATTGCGACAACCGTTAAGCTGGCGAAAAAACAGGGTAAAACACCGATAGTGGTCAGGGATAAGGCTGGATTTTATGTTAACCGCATTTTAGCGCCTTACATCAACGAAGCTATACGTATGCTAACCGAAGGCGAGCGGGTTGAAACCATTGACGCCGCGCTGGTTAAGTTTGGTTTTCCGGTCGGGCCAATCCAACTTTTGGATGAGGTCGGAATTGATACGGGCACTAAAATTATACCAGTGCTTGAGGCTGCATATGGAGAACGTTTTAGCGCGCCTGCAAATGTTGTTGCTTCAATTTTGAATGACGATCGCAAAGGTAGAAAAAATGGTCGGGGTTTCTATCTTTATGGAGTGAAAGGGCGTAAAAGCAAAAAACAGGTCGACCCTGCAATTTATACGCTTATTGGCGTCCAGGGTCAGGGCCGGCTTACCGCCGTGCAGATAGCTGAGCGGTGCGTCATGTTAATGCTCAATGAAGCAGCACGCTGTTTCGACGAGAAGATAGTCCGCAGCGCGCGTGATGGCGACATCGGCGCTGTATTTGGTATTGGTTTTCCGCCATTCCTCGGCGGCCCGTTCCGGTATATGGATTCTCTCGGCGCGGGTGAAGTGGTTGCGACTCTGCAACGGCTGACCACGCAATACGGCTCGCGGTTTACACCGTGTGAGCAGTTATTGCAGATGGCGGAACGCGGTGAAAAATTCTGGAATACTGGGGAAACTGACCTGAATTCATGAGGTCAAACGTAGGATGAATCCGCACTGAATGTATGGGTCTCGCTCAAAATGTAAACAGAGATTGACTATACTTACGTCGTTGAGGTAAAAAACAGCGTTTCATTCGGTGAATGGATAAGGCACAATGCCGGCCACCACATCGTTACCACGGTCAATAGGGGCTGTGGATAAAGGTGTCGGTGATTCTGGTTAACAAAAGCGGTGCAATATGCAAGTTTTTATCATGCGTCACGGCGACGCAGCCCTCGATGCCGCCAGTGATTCGGTTCGTCCCTTAACCTCTTGTGGTTGTGACGAATCTCGCCTGATGGCGAACTGGCTGAAAGGTCAAAAAGTGGATATCGAACGTGTTCTGGTGAGCCCGTTCCTACGAGCCGAACAAACGCTGGATGTGGTGGGGGAGTGTATGAACCTGCCAACCGGTGTGGATGTTTTGCCGGAGTTGACTCCCTGCGGCGATGTCGGTCTGGTCAGCGCCTATTTACAGGCTCTGGCCAATGAAGGTATCGCCACGGCACTGGTAATCTCTCACTTGCCTTTAGTGGGATATCTGGTGTCTGAGCTTTGCCCGGGCGAAACACCGCCGATGTTTACCACATCAGCGATTGCCAGCGTTACGCTTGATGAGAGCGGGAAGGGGACTTTTAACTGGCAGATGAGCCCGTGTAACCTGAAAATGGCAAAAGCGATTTAAAAAGTCTGGAATCGGATAAGGCGCAGCCGTCATCCGAAAAATCAAAGAGCCGCAAATGCGGCTCTTTCTGTTTTTCTGCATCACGGAAGTTCAGGCGGCAGCCACTCTTCCACTTCAATCAGCACCAGCAGCGCGGCGTCACCACCGTACTCTTTCGGCGCCTGATGAAACGCCATCACGTGCGGATGCTGCGCCAGCCAGAGCGGCGTTTGCTGCTTAAGAATATGCTTTCCGTGGCCATGCATCACGCAGGCACAAAACACATGTTCGCGACGACAGGCGGCAATCAGCGCGCCTAACTCCTGCTTGGCCTGCTGCTGGGTCAGCCCATGCAGGTCGAGAAACAGCTCCGGAGAGTAATCGCCACGGCGCATTTTTTTCAGTTCGAAATGGCTCACGTCGGCACGCAGGTATCTTACCGGGCCGTCCGTATTCAGCAGCGGCTGAAACTCGTCCGAGAAATAGTGGCTGGCATCAGCCTGCTCTTGTAGCAGCCTTTTAACCGGAACCTCGGCAATTTTTTTACGTGGGGGGCGGTGAACAATGGTGTCCTGTTTAATTTTACGCGTACCGGTCATCAGCTGGCGAAACAGCGTCTGATCCTCCTCGCTGAGCGATGTTTTCTTTTTCATTCGAGAGTCTCAACTTTTATTTTCCGCTAGTTTAACCCGACTCGGCGGGCATCCGATCGCTTAAAACGCAATTTTCGCTCTCAGGCCCTGTGTGAATGCTGATTTATCGCCGTCTTCGTGGCAAACTAGCCGCCGAATTTAATACGAGCATGCCCTGGAGGAATACGTGGATAAAATTTTCGTCGATGAAGCAGTGAGTGAACTGCATACCATTCAGGACATGTTGCGTTGGGCGGTCAGCCGTTTTAGCGCGGCGAACATCTGGTATGGCCATGGCACGGATAACCCATGGGACGAAGCTGTACAGCTGGTGCTGCCGTCACTTTATCTGCCGCTGGATATTCCAGAAGATATGCGTACCGCGCGTCTGACTTCCAGCGAGCGCCATCGTATTGTTGAACGCGTGATTCGCCGCGTCAATGAGCGCATTCCCGTTGCTTATCTGACCAACAAAGCCTGGTTCTGCGGGCATGAGTTTTATGTAGATGAACGCGTGCTGGTTCCGCGTTCACCAATTGGCGAACTTATTAATAATCGCTTTGCGGGTCTTATCAATGAGCAGCCGCAGCATATCCTCGATATGTGTACCGGCAGCGGCTGTATTGCCATTGCCTGCGCCTATGCGTTCCCGGAAGCCGAAGTCGATGCGGTGGACATTTCCACGGACGCGCTCGCGGTGACCGAACACAACATTGAAGAGCACGGCCTGATCCATCACGTAACGCCGATCCGCTCCGATCTGTTCCGCGACCTGCTGAAAGTCCAGTATGACCTGATTGTGACCAACCCACCGTATGTCGATGCGGAAGATATGTCAGACCTGCCAAACGAATATCGCCACGAACCTGAGCTGGGTCTGGCGTCCGGCAGCGATGGGCTGAAACTGACCCGCCGCATTCTGGGGAACGCCCCGGACTACCTGTCAGATAACGGTATTCTGATTTGTGAAGTCGGAAACAGCATGGTACATCTGATAGAGCAGTATCCGGATGTACCGTTCACCTGGCTGGAGTTCGACAACGGCGGTGACGGCGTATTCATGCTGACCAAAGAGCAGTTAGTCGCTGCTCGCGAGCACTTCAGCATTTATAAAGACTAAATACACGCGCACATACACAACACTCATAACGGAGCCGTGATGGCAGGAAACACAATTGGGCAACTCTTTCGCGTAACCACTTTCGGCGAATCACACGGGCTGGCGCTCGGTTGTATTGTCGATGGTGTTCCGCCGGGCATTTCTCTGACAGAAGCTGACCTGCAGCACGATCTCGACAGACGCCGTCCGGGCACATCGCGCTACACTACGCAGCGTCGTGAGCCGGATCAGGTGAAAATCCTCTCCGGCGTGTTCGAGGGCGTTACCACCGGCACCAGCATTGGGCTGTTGATTGAAAATACCGATCAGCGTTCACAGGATTACGGCGCGATTAAGGACGTTTTTCGTCCAGGACACGCCGACTATACCTATGAGCAGAAATATGGCCTGCGCGACTACCGTGGTGGCGGACGCTCATCCGCGCGTGAAACGGCGATGCGCGTGGCGGCCGGAGCTATTGCCAAAAAGTATCTGGCAGAAAAATTCGGCGTTGAAATTCGCGGCTGCCTGACGCAGATGGGTGATATTCCGCTGGAGATCAAAGACTGGTCTCAGGTGGAACTTAACCCGTTCTTTTGTCCGGACCCGGATAAACTCGACGCGCTGGACGAACTGATGCGTGGGCTGAAGAAAGAGGGTGACTCCATCGGAGCGAAGGTGACCGTTGTTGCAAGCGGCGTTCCTGCGGGTCTCGGCGAACCGGTATTCGACCGCCTGGATGCCGACATCGCCCATGCGCTAATGAGCATTAACGCCGTTAAGGGCGTTGAGATTGGCGACGGATTTGACGTTGTTGCGCTGCGCGGTAGCCAGAACCGAGATGAAATCACCAAAGAAGGTTTCCAGAGTAACCATGCGGGCGGCATTCTGGGTGGGATCAGCAGCGGGCAACAAATCATTGCTCATATGGCGCTGAAACCGACGTCCAGTATTACCGTTCCAGGTCGTACCATTAACCGCTTCGGTGAAGAAGTCGACATGATCACTAAAGGTCGTCACGATCCATGTGTTGGGATCCGCGCTGTGCCGATCGCCGAGGCGATGCTGGCGATCGTATTGATGGATCACCTGCTGCGTCAGCGGGCGCAGAATGCGGACGTGAAGACCGATATTCCACGCTGGTAAGAGATGAAAAAAACGGCACTTGTGGCGCTGGCTCTGTTTGCCAGCACCGCCTGTCTGGCGGCGACGCCCTGGCAGAAAATTACCCATCCGGTTGCAGGTAGCGCGCAGTCTATCGGCGCGTTTTCCAATGGCTGCATTGTTGGTGCAGATACGCTGCCTGTACAGTCAGAACACTATCAGGTGATGCGCACCGATCAGCGTCGTTACTTTGGTCATCCGGACCTGGTGATGTTTATCCAGCGTCTGAGTAATCAGGCTAATAATCTGGGGCTGGGCACGGTGTTAATCGGCGATATGGGCATGCCAGCCGGTGGGCGGTTCAATGGCGGTCACGCCAGCCACCAGACGGGACTGGATGTCGATATTTTCCTGCAACTGCCAAAAACGCGCTGGACCCAGTCGCAACTGCTGCGACCGCAGGCGTTAGATTTGGTCTCACAGGACGGTAAACGTGTCGTGCCGTCACTGTGGAAGCCGGAGATTTTCAGCCTGATAAGGCTGGCGGCAAAAGATAATGAAGTCACGCGTATTTTTGTGAACCCGGCGATTAAGCAGCAACTTTGTCTGGATGCGGGTACCGACAGGGACTGGTTGCGTAAAGTGCGGCCATGGTTCCAGCATCGTGCGCATATGCATGTACGGTTACGTTGTCCTGCCGACAGTCTTGAGTGCGAAGATCAACCGTTACCGCCACCGGGTGACGGCTGTGGCGCGGAGCTGCAAAGCTGGTTCGAACCTCCAAAACCTGGAACCACCAAGCCTGAGAAGAAGACACCGCCCCCGTTGCCGCCTTCCTGCCAGGCGCTACTGGACGAGCATGTACTCTAATGGATCATTTTGCCTCTGTGTTTATGGTGTCGCCACTGCTGTTAGGCGTGCTTTTTTTCGTGGCGATGCTGGCAGGTTTTATTGATTCTCTGGCCGGAGGCGGTGGTTTACTCACCATCCCGGCATTGATGGCGGCCGGCATGCCACCCGCGCAAGCGCTGGCTACCAATAAGTTGCAGGCCTGTGGCGGATCTATCTCTTCTTCCCTCTATTTTATTCGTCGGGGCGTGGTTAACCTGGCGGATCAGAAGCTCAATATCTTCATGACGTTTATCGGGTCAATGAGCGGCGCGCTATTGGTTCAGCACGTGCAGTCAGATATTCTGCGCCAGATCCTGCCGGTTCTGGTTATCTGTATTGGCCTTTACTTTCTGTTAATGCCGAAAGTGGGCGAAGAAGATCGTCAGCGTCGATTGCACGGGTTGCCTTTCGCGCTGGTGGCCGGTGGCTGCGTTGGCTTTTACGATGGCTTTTTTGGTCCGGCGGCGGGATCGTTCTACGCGCTGGCCTTTGTCATGTTATGCGGCTATAACCTGGCGAAATCGACGGCCCACGCCAAAGTATTAAATGCCACATCGAATATCGGTGGGCTGTTGCTGTTTGCCCTCGGCGGCAAAGTGATTTGGGCGACCGGATTTGTGATGCTCATTGGCCAGTTTATTGGCGCACGGATGGGCTCGCGGCTGGTGCTCAGCAAAGGACAAAAACTCATACGGCCAATGATTGTTATTGTCTCCGCCGTGATGAGCGCCAAGCTACTTTATGATAATCATGGACAGGAGATTCTCCACTGGCTGGGGATGAACTAATGAATAATACCCATCACTATGAACAGTTAATTGAGATTTTTAACGGCTGCTTTGCCGATGAATTTAATACCCGTCTGATTAAAGGCGACGACGAACCGATCTATCTTCCTGCTGATGCGGAATTACCGTATCACCGTATCGTTTTTGCGCATGGTTATTATGCCAGCGCGCTACACGAAATCTCACACTGGTGCATCGCCGGTAAGGCCCGTCGTGAGCTGGTCGATTTTGGTTACTGGTACTGCCCTGATGGACGCGATGCGAAGACGCAATGCCAGTTTGAAGATGTGGAAGTGAAGCCGCAGGCGTTTGACTGGCTGTTTTGCATGGCGGCGGGATATCCGTTTAATGTCAGTTGCGACAACCTGGAAGGGGACTTTGAACCGGATCGCGTGGTATTCCAGCGCCGTGTTCATGCCCAGGTGATGGAGTATCTGGATAAGGGCATCCCCGAACGTCCGGCGCGCTTCATTAACGCGTTACAAAATTATTATCACACGCCTGAACTTAAGGCGGAACAATTCCCGTGGCCCGAAGCGCTCAACTGAAGCCGCTACCACGTTTACAATGAGGAAAGAAGATGATCGCGGAGTTTGAATCACGCATTCTGGCATTAATCGACGATATGGTAGAGCACGCCAGCGATGATGAGTTGTTTGCCAGTGGCTATTTGCGTGGGCACCTGACGCTGGCCGTGGCTGAACTGGACGCTGGCGAGGACCATTCCGCTGAGGCATTGTACGCCAATGTGACCAGCAGCCTGGCAAAAGCCATCAGCGCAGGCGAACTCTCGCCGCGTGACCAGGCGTTAGTGAAAGAGATGTGGGACATGTTGTTCCAGAAGGCGACAAAACAATAATTGCAGTGGATTGTGCCGGATGGCGACGCTAAGGCGTCTTATCCGGCCTACAAGGACGGGAGTTGTAGGCCTGATAAGCGCAGTGCATCAGGCAATGATGAGAGGGTATCTTATTTCACCGCTTTTCCCTTCAATAACTTCCTGACCCACAACCGATTCGGATTCAGCGCCGCCAGCGTGCTGGCATCCATAGGGATAGGTTCATCGCTCATTTGTGATGCCAGAATTTCTGCACATAGCGGGGCAGTACACAACCCGCGCGAGCCCAGCGCGCCCAGCATAAACAAATCGGAATACACCGGGGCGTTTACGGCGTGCGCTTTGTCTTCGGCAAGAGTGGCATACTGGCTGAGCGTGGCGTCATAGTCCGCGACGTTGCCGACCATCGGCATGTGATCGCGCGTGGCGCAGCGCACTCCACAGCGGGCGGCATTGCCACTAACGTCCACCTCTTTTGCCCACGCAGCGTTAGGCAAGCAGTCGATTAAGCGCTGACGATTTTGCTGCTGATCGTCCTCGCGATATGCGGTTTCCTCGCTCCCTCGATGATAGCTGGCGCCAATGCAGTGCTGCTGATTTTGCGGGTTATGCGGCGTGAGGTAGCCGTCATAGCACAGCACCTGACGCAACGCTGAAAGCGCAGGCGTGGTGGGAATATGACTCACCTGACCGCCCACGGAGTACACCGGGAGCGACTGCGTCTGCTCAATGCTGTTAATTCGATGACCGTTAGCCAGAACGACAGCTGCGTGAGTGGCGGTTTCACCACTGGCAAACTGCAATTGCCAGCTTGCCGTGTGGCGTGTCAGTGAGGTCAGCGTATGTTGATAGCGGGTGCGTAATCCCAGCGTTGCGGCATAGTCCAGTACGGCGGCGGTTAACTGCGCCGGGTATAACCATCCTCCGCTCGGATACTGAATCCCGCCGCATCCGGTTTCCACGCCTGTCGTTTGTAAAACCTGCTGAGCGTCAACCCCGATGGCGAGCGCATCGGGCAGTTCAAGGGACAGCATCTGCGCGATTTTTTGCTGGCTTTTCTCATCCCATGCCAGTTGCGTCACGCCGCACCAGTCATGCGCGAACTCAACGGGGAGGGCGTCATACAGTCGACGGGCGAAGGTAAACGCGGTGGGGAAAAACAGATTAATGGCCGCGTCATGCTTGCTGAGTAGCGGATAGAGCGCGCCCTGGCGATTGCCGGATGCGCCCCCGGCGGGTTTTTCGTCTGCGCAATACAGCGTGACCTGCCAGCCACGGCGCAGTAACGCCAGAGACAACAATGCGCTGGCAATCCCCCCGCCAATAATGGCGGCTTCACGTTTATCTGTTCCCGTACGTGCAAACCATGGCGCTGAGGAAGGGAGCGCCTGAGTCTGTTCCATTACGCCACAGAGCATTTCGCGCTTGCGGCCAAAGCCTTTGCATTTTTGCATTGTAAACCCGGCTTCCTGCAACCCCCGACGTACAAAGCCTGCCGATGTGAAGGTCGCTAATGTACCGCCGGGACGAGCCAGTCGGGCCATCGCGTTAAACAGTGTTGGCGTCCACATATCCGGGTTTTTTGCCGGCGCGAAACCGTCCAGGAACCAGGCGTCCACCTTTTGATTAAGAGAATCATCCAGTTTGCAGGTCAGCTCGTTAATATCGCCAAACCACAGATCCAGTGTGACACGCCCTTCATCAAGCAGCAGACGATGACATCCCGCCAGCGGCAGCGGCCATTGCTCTTGCAGCGCCGAGGCCCACGGCGCAAGTTCTGACCAGTGCTGGTGGGCTAAAGTAAGATCTTCACGCGTTAGCGGATATTTTTCGAAACTGATGAAATGTAATCTTTCCAGGGTAGCGTCAGGGTGAGTATCGCGAAACTCGGAAAATGCCTGCCAGAGCGTGAGGAAGTTAAGTCCGGTGCCAAACCCACTTTCTGCCACCACGAAGAGGGGGCGTGAATGTGACGGGAATCGCTGAGCGAGATGGTTACCGCCGAGAAAGACGTAACGTGTCTCTTCCAGCCCGTTATCATTAGAAAAATAGACATCGTCAAAATCTCGGGAAACAGGTGTACCCTCAGAGTTGAATTCAAGGTTGGCAGGTTGTATAGCGTATTGTTTCACGTAAGTTACTCGTCTGGCAGGCTGTGCCCCGATCTTAGCGATGAGTGCCTGGCTGCGCAAATTTCCACATAAATTGGCTGATCGGACTTGTTCGGCGTACAAGTGTACGCTATTGTGCCACTCGAAACTTTAAAATAGTGCGACTTACAGAGGTATTGAATGAAACGTGCAGTGATTACTGGCTTGGGCATCGTTTCCAGCATCGGTAATAACCAGCAGGAAGTCCTGGCATCTCTGCGTGAAGGACGTTCAGGGATCACTTTCTCTCAGGAGCTGAAGGACTCCGGCATGCGTAGCCACGTTTGGGGCAACGTAAAACTGGATACCACTGGCCTCATTGACCGCAAAGTAGTGCGCTTCATGAGCGACGCATCCATTTATGCATTCCTTTCAATGGAGCAGGCTGTGGCTGATGCTGGCCTTGCTGCAGAAGATTACCAGAATAATCCGCGCGTTGGCCTGATTGCAGGTTCCGGCGGCGGCTCCCCACGTTTTCAGGTATTCGGCGCTGACGCAATGCGTAGCCCGCGTGGCCTGAAAGCGGTTGGCCCGTATGTGGTCACCAAAGCGATGGCGTCCGGCGTTTCAGCCTGCCTCGCAACGCCGTTCAAAATCCACGGCGTAAACTACTCCATCAGCTCTGCCTGTGCGACATCTGCGCACTGCATCGGCAATGCGGTAGAACAAATTCAATTGGGCAAACAAGACATCGTTTTTGCTGGCGGCGGCGAAGAGCTGTGCTGGGAAATGGCGTGTGAATTCGACGCAATGGGCGCGCTGTCTACCAAATATAACGACGATCCATCCAAAGCTTCCCGTACCTATGACGCAAACCGTGATGGTTTCGTTATTGCAGGCGGCGGCGGTATGGTTGTCGTCGAAGAACTGGAACATGCTCTGGCCCGTGGCGCGCATATCTATGCGGAAATCGTCGGTTACGGCGCAACGTCCGATGGTGCTGACATGGTTGCTCCGTCTGGCGAAGGCGCAGTACGTTGCATGCAGATGGCGATGCACGGCGTAGACACGCCGATCGACTACCTGAACTCCCACGGTACCTCTACTCCGGTAGGCGACGTGAAAGAGCTTGGCGCAATTCGTGAAGTGTTTGGCGACAACAGCCCGGCAATCTCTGCGACCAAAGCGATGACCGGTCACTCCCTGGGCGCGGCTGGCGTACAGGAAGCTATCTACTCTCTGCTGATGCTGGAACACGGCTTTATCGCGCCAAGCATCAACATTGAAGAGCTGGATGAGCAGGCGGCAGGTCTGAACATCGTGACCAAACCGACCGAGCAGGCGCTGACCACCGTGATGTCCAACAGCTTCGGCTTTGGCGGCACCAACGCAACGCTGGTCATGCGTAAGCTGTAAGTGTAAGTCTACAAAATGAGATGCAAAGGGGAGCCTGATGGCTCCCTTTTTTATTTTTTCATCTTTTCGTACTCCGGTGCGATCTCCGCAGACCATGCCCTGGCTTGCGCAATATCACCGGCGCTGTAGATTGGCTGTTCAAATTGATTGCCCAGATCCCGCACGCGATAAATTTTCCAGCGACCCTCTTCCCAACGGGTATACACTTCCAACTGCATGGGCGCTTCGCCTGTCGGTCCACCTAATTGTACTTCCACCTTTTCGCCACCGAGAAAGGGCTGGGCCGCCCCAACCCGTAACAGTGGGATCCATTCAGGGGCGTAATCCTGCACGTACATAAAGTAGTCAGAATCCATTATTTCCTGCTCGTAAAAGCTGTCAATCAGCGTCAGACGGTTGATAACGTCTTTAGCCACATAGCGTTGCAATAATGTGGATGCATCATGAGGTGTATCCAGATCCTGGGTATAGATGTACATCCACGCGAGATAGAACTGTTTTACATCTTGTGTGCTGTCCCGATGAGGCGCAGAGCAGCCGCAAAGCACCAGGATGAGAGCAATAAGCGAAAATGCTTTCATTTCCGTGTCCCTAAAATATTCTGGCGAAACTGATCGTTGAGTGTCTTCCTGATTGACAACTTTTTCCTCATTGTTTGTGCTTTTCTTAGAGAGAATAACCATTTGTTTTGTGTGGTGTTCAGTGATTTCAAGGTTGACAAGTTTAGCCCCTCGCAGGCAGACTCCAGCTTCAACATTATCCTCTTGATAATGCGTAAGCGTTTAACGTTATCCAACGCACCTTAATCCTGATAGTCAGGTAGAGGGGGCGTGGGCATTCCTCGCCTTACTCTGCATTTTGGAGTAACGCATGACAGCTGTAACCCAACAAGAAAAAACACCTTCGGCGAACTTTTCGCTGTTTCGCATCGCTTTTGCGGTTTTCCTGACCTATATGACGGTCGGTTTACCTTTGCCCGTCATTCCTCTGTTTGTGCACCAGGAGCTCGGCTATGGCAATACCATGGTCGGTATCGCCGTAGGCGTACAGTTTCTGGCAACGGTATTAACGCGCGGCTACGCCGGGCGCCTGGCCGATCAATATGGCGCTAAACGTTCGGCGCTACAGGGGATGTTTGCCTGTGGGCTGGCGGGCGCGGCGTGGCTTTTAGCCGCGCTATTGCCTGTTTCTGTCCCCGTAAAATTTGCGTTGTTAATCGTCGGTCGTTTGATCCTCGGTTTTGGCGAAAGCCAGTTGCTCACCGGGACGCTGACCTGGGGACTTGGGCTGGTCGGGCCAACACGTTCGGGTAAGGTGATGTCGTGGAACGGGATGGCGATTTACGGTGCGCTGGCTGCCGGTGCGCCGTTGGGCCTGTTGATCCACAGCCACTTTGGTTTTGCGGCGCTGGCGGGGACGACGATGGTTTTACCGCTGCTGGCCTGGGCATTCAACGGCACCGTGCGCAAAGTGCCTGCTCATGCAGGAGAACGTCCTTCGTTATGGAGCGTGGTAGGGCTTATCTGGAAACCAGGCCTGGGCCTGGCGCTGCAGGGAGTTGGCTTTGCGGTGATCGGTACGTTTATTTCACTCTATTTTGTCAGCAACGGCTGGACGATGGCGGGGTTCACCCTGACCGCGTTTGGTGGGGCGTTTGTGCTGATGCGCATTCTGTTTGGCTGGATGCCAGACCGGTTCGGCGGCGTGAAGGTCGCCGTTGTCTCCTTGCTGGTGGAAACCGCAGGACTGATTCTGCTGTGGCAGGCCCCATCGGCCTGGATTGCGCTGCTCGGGGCGGCATTAACCGGGGCCGGGTGTTCGCTTATCTTCCCGGCATTGGGCGTCGAGGTCGTGAAGCGAGTGCCCGCGCAGGTTCGCGGTACAGCGCTGGGCGGTTATGCCGCGTTTCAGGATATCTCCTACGGCATAAGTGGTCCGGTCGCCGGGGTGCTGGCCACCGCATACGGTTATCCCTCGGTATTCCTTGCCGGGGCGATATCCGCCGTGGTGGGCATTATTGTGACGCTGCTAACGCTGCGTAAAGGTTAAGCGACCAGCCAGAAAATGGCTAACGCAATCATCAACGCAATAAACAGCAGTCCCGGTCGTGCCGACAGAGATTTAACCGTTTCAATCATCGGTGCGAACGGGCTGTAAATGGGCTGCAGATGACGCGGATCGCTGAGCTCGCGTTCTCGTTCCACGCGGCGCAGGAAGATTTGATTCAGCAAGTCCTGCACCTGCACCGTGGTCAGAATCGTTTGTGGTTGGATCTGATACGTCTGCTGCGCGTACTCTTTTATTGCCGTCAGCTCATTCGGCTCTAATGGCAGCTTTAGCGCCGCCTGGAGCGTTTGCAACGTCGGGGCGCTTTGCAGGCTGAGCGTCTGGCGCGCCTGCAGCCAGGTGACCAGATGCGTAAATTGTTTGGCGGGGATCAGCTCTCCGCTTTTTACGCCAGACAGCTCCAGCATCGACTGCCAGATCATCTTTCCGGATTCTCCCGTGGCCGCCGCCAGTTTGGTAACCAACTGGTTCAGCGTATTGTGCTCAGCGGGGAGCAACGGACGATCGGTGGCCGGGCGCTGCTGCGGTTGCGGTATCGAAAGTTGCCCTTGCTGCAGCAGCGTGAGCACGTTCTTCAACTGCTCAGGCGTGAGCTGGCTGAGCGCCGTTTGCCCATACTGCTGACGGATAAAATCACTTACCGCCTGGCGGTTATTTCCCTGACTCAGTAATTCAGTGAGCTGCGACAGCACCTGACGATTAGCATGATTTTGCTGAGCAACCCCCAGCCGTTGGTTAAGGTTTTGCTCAGCGGCAGGAAAGTGACGTGACTGCAACGGCGTATCACTTTTAACGCCCAGATCGTGCTTCATTCCGGCCCACACCTCGGCGCTTTGCTGTTGGGTGAGTGAAATCAGACGGGTAATCAGTCGCTCCAGCACGGTACGTTGTTGTGTGGATAACGGTTGTTCACCCGCCGCGGAAGGGGCATTTTGGCCTTCGCCGGGAGGGCGAGCGGGCGTACCTGAAATGGGCTGCATCATCTCTGTTCCTTAAATCTGTGCTGACCAGGTCTCGCAGTATGCCTGGCGGCGAGATTATGGCACACTTGCCCGGTTAACTCTCGTTCTCAAACAGGTGCGAAAGACGTGAAAATCCTCGTTGATGAAAATATGCCCTATGCCCGCGAACTGTTCAGTCGTTTGGGGGAGGTCAAAGCGGTTCCCGGTCGCCCGATTCCCGTTGCCGAACTGGATGATGCGGATGCCTTAATGGTGCGCTCGGTGACGAAAGTAAATGAATCACTGCTTAGCGGAAAACCGGTTAAATTTGTCGGTACGGCAACCGCAGGCACGGACCATGTGGATGAAGCCTGGCTTGCGCAGTCGAAGATCGGTTTTTCCGCCGCCCCCGGCTGTAACGCGATTGCGGTGGTTGAGTATGTCTTTTCCGCACTGCTGATGCTGGCGGAGCGTGACGGGTTTGCGCTACGCGATCGTACAGTGGGCATCGTGGGCGTGGGTAACGTGGGCGGACGTTTGCAGACGCGCCTGGAAGCGCTGGGGATCCGTACGCTGCTGTGCGATCCACCGCGAGCCGATCGCGGTGACGAAGGCAATTTCTGCTCGCTGGATGAAATGGTAGAGCAAGCCGATGTGCTGACTTTCCATACGCCGCTGTTCAAAGACGGACCGTACAAGACGTTGCACCTCGCGGATGACGCGCTGATTAGCCGACTGAAGCCGGGCACCATTCTGATCAACGCCTGCCGCGGGCCAGTTATCGACAATACGGCATTGCTGAACCGATTGAATGCCGGTCAGTCGCTGAGCGTCGTACTGGATGTCTGGGAAGGGGAGCCGGATCTCAATGTGGCATTGCTGGAGAAAGCCGATATCGGCACAGCGCACATTGCCGGGTACACCCTGGAAGGAAAAGCGCGTGGCACCACGCAGGTCTTTGAGGCCTATAGCAAGTTTATTGGTCGCGAACAGCACGTGGCGCTGAATACCCTGTTACCGGCGCCTGAATTTGGTCGTATCACTCTGCATGGCCCGTTAGATCAGCCAACGCTGAAAAGGCTGGCGCATTTAGTGTATGATGTGCGCCGCGATGATGCGCCGCTGCGTAAAGTCGCTGGAATTCCGGGTGAGTTTGATAAACTGCGTAAAAATTATCTTGAGCGCCGTGAATGGTCGTCTTTATACGTGATGTGTGACGACGCAACGGCTGCGGCCTTGCTGTGTAAGCTGGGTTTTAACGCGGTTCACCACCCGGCACATTAATGTCTTCTTAATGCTCCCTGTCGAATAATACGACAGGGACGCTTACGTATTTCTGGAGTAAATCACCATGTCTGAAGGCTGGAATATTGCCATTCTTGGCGCTACGGGCGCCGTAGGCGAAGCCCTGCTCGATACGCTGGCTGAACGCCAGTTCCCGGTCGGTGAAATTTATGCGCTGGCGCGTAATGAAAGCGCCGGCGAGCATCTGCGTTTTAACGGTAAATCGGTCATTGTGCAGGACGTTGCAGACTTTGACTGGACGCAGGCGCAGTTAGCATTTTTCGTTGCGGGCGCAGAAGCCACCGCCGCATGGGTCGAAGAAGCGACCAATGCCGGTTGTCTGGTTATCGACAGCAGTGGCCTGTTCGCGCTTGAGCCGGACGTTCCGCTGGTGGTTCCGGACGTTAACCCGTTCGTGCTGGCGGATTACCGCAACCGTAATGTGATTGCGGTCCCTGACAGCCTGACCAGCCAACTGCTGTCTGCGCTGAAGCCGCTGATTGATGACGGCGGTCTGTCACGTATTACGGTGACCAATATTATTTCGGCTTCCGCTCACGGTAAAAAAGCCGTCGATGCGTTGGCCGGACAGAGTGCGAAACTGCTTAACGGCATCCCGATTGACGAAGACGATTTCTTTGGCCGTCAGTTGGCGTTCAACATGCTGCCGCTGCTGCCAGATCGCGAAGGTAGCGTGCGGGAAGAGCGTCGTATTGTCGATGAAGTGCGCAAAATTATGCAGGACGACGGACTACTGATCTCCGCCAGCATCGTGCAGTCGCCCGTGTTTTATGGCCATGCGCAGATGGTGAATTTTGAAGCTCTGCGTCCGCTGGCGGCGGAAGAAGCACGTGATGCGTTTTCACGCGGTGAGGACGTGGTGTTGTCGGAAGAGACTGATTTCCCGACCCAGGTTGGCGATGCCTCGGGCACTCCGCACCTGTCAATTGGCTGTGTGCATAACGATTACGGTATGCCGGAGCAGGTTCAGTTCTGGTCTGTGGCAGACAACGTACGCTTCGGCGGCGCGTTGATGGCGGTGAAAATTGCGGAAAAACTGGTACAGGAGTACCTGTACTAATGTCTGACCAGCAACAGCCTGCAACCCATAAAATTGCGCTGGGTATTGAGTATGACGGCAGCAAATATTATGGCTGGCAGCGCCAGAACGAAGTGCGTAGCGTTCAGGAAAAACTGGAAAAAGCGCTCTCTCAGGTGGCGAATGAGCGTATCAATGTCTTTTGTGCCGGACGCACGGATGCAGGTGTTCATGGCACGGGGCAGGTTGTGCACTTTGAAACGACCGCCCTGCGTAAAGATGCGGCCTGGACACTGGGGGTAAATGCGAATTTACCTGGTGACATCGCTGTACGCTGGGTGAAAGCTGTACCCGATGATTTTCATGCCCGTTTTAGCGCCACGGCTCGCCGTTATCGCTACATCATCTACAATCATCGGTTGCGCCCTGCGGTTTTGGGTAAAGGGGTAACCCATTACTATGAACCGCTGGACGCTGAGCGTATGCATCGTGCGGCCCAGTGTCTGATTGGCGAAAATGATTTTACCTCGTTTCGGGCGGTGCAGTGTCAGTCGCGCACACCGTGGCGCAACGTGATGCACATTAACGTCGAACGTTTCGGTGCATATGTGGTGGTGGATATTAAAGCGAATGCCTTTGTACATCATATGGTCAGGAATATTGTCGGCAGCCTGATGGAAGTAGGCGCCCACAACCAGCCGGAGAGCTGGATAGCAGAACTGTTAGCGGCGAAGGACAGAACGCTGGCAGCGGCAACGGCGAAAGCGGAAGGGCTGTATCTGGTTGCGGTAGATTACCCGGAACGGTTCGACCTGCCAAAACCGCCTATGGGCCCGCTATTTCTGGCGGACTAATTTGAGTCGTATAAAGGCAAAACTATGGACCTGATTTACTTTCTTATCGATTTTATCTTGCACATTGATGTGCACCTGGCGGAGCTGGTTGCGGAATACGGTATCTGGGTATACGCGATTCTGTTTCTGATCCTGTTCTGCGAAACCGGACTGGTGGTAACGCCGTTCTTGCCGGGAGACTCGCTGTTGTTTGTCGCTGGTGCGCTTTCTGCGCTGCCAACTAACGATCTCAACGTTCATCTGATGGTGATGTTGATGATTGTGGCGGCGATTATCGGCGATGCGGTGAACTACACGATTGGCCGGTTGTTCGGTGAAAAACTTTTCAGTAACCCGAACTCTAAAATTTTCCGTCGCAGTTACCTGGATAAAACCCATGCGTTCTACGAGCGTCATGGCGGCAAAACGATTATCCTGGCGCGTTTCGTGCCTATCGTGCGTACATTCGCGCCGTTTGTTGCCGGGATGGGGCACATGTCCTACCGTCATTTTGCGATGTATAACGTCGCAGGCGCGCTGCTGTGGGTATTGCTGTTCACCTATGCAGGCTATCTGTTCGGCGATCTGCCGATCGTTCAGGAAAACCTGAAATTACTGATTGTGGCGATTATCGTCCTTTCCGTATTGCCGGGCGTAATTGAAGTGATTCGCCATAAACGTGCTGCGTCACGGGCTGCAAAATAGAAAGTAACTCAGCGGTTCGACCACTTTTTTATCCAAAGTTTCGGGCTGTTATGTTTTAATGTGCAACATTCATGGTCTGTTAGGGGCAAAAATGGCATTATGCGCCCCTTATAACAAAGCTGACTAGGGTTCAGGCAGAAAGGTCACCAATGAGCTGGATTGAACGAATTAAAAGCAACATTACTCCCACCCGCAAGGCAAGCATTCCTGAAGGGGTGTGGACCAAGTGTGATAGCTGCGGTCAGGTTTTATACCGTGCTGAGCTGGAACGTAATCTTGAGGTCTGTCCGAAGTGTGACCATCATATGCGCATGTCGGCGCGCAATCGCCTGCATAGCCTGTTAGATGAAGGTTCTCTTGTGGAACTGGGTAGCGAGCTTGAGCCGAAAGACGTGCTGAAGTTTCGTGACTCCAAAAAATACAAAGACAGACTGGCTTCTGCGCAGAAAGAAACCGGTGAGAAAGATGCGCTGGTGGTGATGAAAGGCACGCTCCACGGTATGCCGGTCGTTGCTGCTGCATTCGAGTTCGCGTTTATGGGCGGCTCCATGGGCTCTGTGGTCGGTGCGCGTTTTGTCCGCGCCGTTGAGCAGGCGCTGGAAGATAACTGTCCGCTGATCTGCTTCTCCGCTTCTGGCGGGGCGCGTATGCAGGAAGCGCTGATGTCTCTGATGCAGATGGCGAAAACCTCTGCCGCGCTGGCGAAAATGCAGGAACGCGGTTTACCGTATATTTCTGTACTGACCGACCCAACGATGGGCGGTGTTTCCGCGAGCTTCGCGATGCTGGGCGATCTCAACATTGCAGAACCGAAAGCACTGATCGGCTTCGCGGGTCCGCGTGTTATCGAGCAAACCGTACGTGAGAAACTGCCACCGGGATTCCAGCGCAGCGAGTTCCTGATTGAAAAAGGCGCTATCGATATGATCGTCCGCCGTCCGGAAATGCGCCTGAAACTGGCAAGCATTCTGGCGAAGCTGATGAATCTGCCTGCGCCGAATCCGGATGAGCCGCGTGAAGGCGAGGTGGTACCTCCGGTTCCCGAGCAGGAACCAGAGGCCTGATAGTTTACTCTATGGGTTTCGGGTTGCAGGCAGGCGATAAAAGCGTTGATCCCGATGAGCTTACACCGGTAAGTGATTCGGGAGAGCGAGTACAGCCAACGCATCTGCAACGTGAAAAACGACGTGTAAAAAAGGGCAGGCCGGTTGGCGCTGCCCTTTTGCTTTCCTCAACGTAAAGAATCTACAGCCATCATGGACAATAAACGTATTCCTCAAGCCGCGTCGCCCCTGGCATCGTGGCTTTCTTATCTGGAAAACCTGCACAGTAAAACCATCGATCTTGGCCTTGAACGCGTCAGTCAGGTGGCGCGCAAACTCGGTGTGTTGAAACCCGCGCCATTTGTTTTTACAGTGGCGGGAACCAACGGGAAAGGCACAACCTGCCGTACGCTGGAATCTGTGCTGACCGCAGCAGGTTATAAAGTTGGCGTTTACAGTTCACCCCATCTGGTGCGCTACACGGAACGCGTGCGCGTGCAGGGACGTGAACTGCCGGAATCCGCGCATACCGCCTCATTTGCTGAGATTGAAGACGCGCGTGGCGACATTTCTCTGACCTACTTTGAATACGGTACGTTATCAGCGCTCTGGCTGTTTAAACAGGCTCAACTGGATGTCGTCATTCTGGAAGTGGGGTTAGGCGGCCGCCTTGATGCGACCAATATCGTTGATGCCGATGTCGCTGTGGTGACCAGCATTGCACTTGACCATACTGACTGGCTGGGCCCGGATCGCGAAAGCATCGGTCGTGAGAAGGCGGGAATTTTCCGCGCAGAGAAACCGGCTATCGTCGGCGAACCGGAAATGCCTTACACCATCGCCGATGTCGCGCAAGAGAGCGGGGCGATTTTGCAACGCTGCGGCGTGGACTGGCGCTATGCGGTCACGGAGAATGACTGGTCGTTTACGGACGCTCATGGAACGTTGTCGCACCTGCCGTTGCCGCAGGTTCCACAACCTAACGCCGCTACCGCGCTGGCCGCGCTGCGCGTAAGCGGGCTTAACGTCAGCGAGCAGGCGATTCGTGAGGGTATCGAAAAAGCGATTTTACCGGGGCGTTTTCAGATTGTGAGCGAGTCGCCGCGGGTGATTTTTGATGTCGCCCATAACCCGCATGCGGCGGAGTATTTGACCGGACGTCTGAAAAAGTTAGTGAAAAGCGGGCGTGTACTTGCGGTTATCGGTATGCTACATGATAAAGATATTGCCGGTACGTTAGCCTGGTTAAAAAGCGTGGTTGACGCCTGGTACTGTGCGCCCCTGGAAGGGCCGCGTGGTGCAACGGCAGAACAACTGCTGGAGCACCTGGGCAAAGGCAACGCCTATGACAGCGTGGCGCAGGCATGGTCTGCAGCACTCGCTGAGGCGAAGCCAGAAGATACCGTGTTGGTGTGTGGATCGTTTCACACTGTCGCACATGTCATGGAAGTGATAGACGTGGGGAGAAGCGGTGGCGAGTAAGTTTCAGAATCGATTAGTCGGCACAATTGTGCTGGTCGCGCTGGGGGTGATTGTGCTCCCCGGGCTGCTTGACGGGCAGAAAAAGCATTATCAGGATGAGTTTGCGGCGATCCCTCTGGTGCCGAAACCCGGCGATCGCGATGAACCAGACATGATGCCTGCGGCAACGCAGGCGCTGCCGACCCAGCCGCCGGAAGGGGCGGCAGAAGAGGTGCGGGCGGGTGATGCTGCCGCGCCATCGTTGGATCCGTCACGTTTGACGACGGCAAACAGCGCGGAGTTAGATCCTGTCCCTGCGCCCGTAGAGCAGCCGAAGCCCAAACCGAAGCCGCAGCCTGTTGCCGTCGCTCCGACGCCTGCACCGACCCCAGCGCCTAAACCGGCTGTTGAGGAACCGCCAGCGCCGACTGGTAAAGCGTACGTTGTACAGCTTGGTGCGCTGAAAAATGCGGATAAGGTCAATGAGATCGTGGGTAAACTTCGTGGCGCGGGCTTCCGGGTATATACTTCCCCGTCGACGCCGGTGCAGGGTAAAATAACCCGTATTCTCGTAGGGCCTGACGCCTCCAAAGATAAGCTAAAGAACTCGCTGGGCGAGCTGCAGAAGATCTCTGGTCTGAGTGGCGTCGTGATGGGGTACACCCCTAATTAAGGGATTGCGCTGTTCTCGGCGCTGCTCTTATTCAGGCCGGATAGGGTGTTTTCACCGCTATCCGGCAGTGCCCGAAGAGGCATAAAACGGTATGGCGTTGAAGATTTTTTCAGCGCCATTTTTATTTACGCGTGGAAAGGAAATCCCTACGCAAACGTTTTCTTTTTCTGTTAGAATGCGCCCCGAACAGGACGACAGGGCGTAAAATCGTGGGACACTTATGGTCTGGATTGATTACGCCATTATCGCGGTGATTGGTTTTTCCTGTCTGGTTAGCCTGATCCGTGGCTTTGTTCGTGAAGCATTATCGTTGGTGACTTGGGGTTGTGCTTTCTTTGTCGCCAGCCATTACTACACTTACCTGTCTGTCTGGTTTACGGGCTTTGAAGACGAACTGGTTCGAAATGGGATTGCTATCGCGATACTGTTTATCGCGACACTTATCGTCGGCGCTATCGTTAACTTTGTGATAGGCCAACTGGTAGAGAAAACAGGTTTGTCGGGTACCGACAGGGTGTTGGGGATCTGCTTTGGTGCTCTGCGAGGAGCGCTGATCGTCGCCGCCATACTGTTCTTTCTCGATACCTTTACCGGTCTGTCGAAAAGTGAAGACTGGAGTAAGTCGCAGCTGATCCCGCAGTTCAGTTTCATCATCAGATGGTTCTTTGATTATCTGCAAAGCTCGTCAAGTTTCTTGCCCAAAGTATAAACTTTGGGTTGTTGCTGAACGAGGAAAAGACGTATGTGCGGTATTGTCGGTATCGCCGGTGTTATGCCGGTAAACCAGTCGATTTATGACGCGTTAACGGTGCTCCAGCATCGTGGTCAGGATGCCGCAGGCATCATCACCATTGATGCCAACAACTGCTTCCGCTTGCGTAAAGCAAACGGAATGGTGAGCGATATTTTTGAAGCGCGCCATATGCAGCGTTTGCAGGGCAATATGGGCATCGGTCATGTGCGTTACCCAACGGCTGGCAGCTCCAGCGCCTCCGAAGCTCAACCTTTTTACGTCAACTCACCGTATGGCATCACGCTTGCCCATAATGGCAACCTGACCAACGCGCATGAGCTACGTAAAAAGCTGTTCGAAGAAAAGCGCCGCCACATCAATACCACTTCAGATTCTGAAATTCTGCTGAATATTTTCGCCAGCGAGCTGGATAACTTCCGCCACTATCCGCTGGAAGCCGACAATATTTTTGCTGCTATTGCCGCAACCAACCGCCAGATCCGCGGCGCCTATGCCTGCGTGGCGATGATTATCGGCCACGGTATGGTTGCCTTCCGCGATCCTAACGGTATCCGCCCGTTGGTATTGGGTAAACGCGATATCGGCGATGGTCGTACCGAGTACATGGTGGCGTCCGAGAGCGTAGCGCTGGATACGCTGGGCTTTGAATTCCTGCGCGACGTAGCACCCGGCGAAGCGGTGTATATCACCGAAAAAGGTCAGTTGTTTACCCGCCAGTGTGCCGATAACCCGGTCAGCAATCCGTGCCTGTTTGAATATGTTTACTTCGCACGTCCTGACTCCTTTATCGACAAGATTTCCGTCTACAGTGCCCGTGTGAATATGGGGACTAAGCTTGGCGAAAAAATTGCCCGTGAGTGGGAAGATCTGGACATTGACGTGGTGATCCCGATTCCGGAAACCTCCTGCGATATCGCGCTGGAAATTGCTCGTATCCTCGGGAAGCCGTACCGTCAGGGGTTTGTGAAAAACCGCTACGTAGGGCGTACCTTTATCATGCCGGGCCAGCAGCTGCGCCGTAAATCCGTGCGCCGTAAGCTGAACGCCAACCGTGCGGAGTTCCGTGATAAGAACGTGCTGCTGGTGGATGACTCTATCGTACGTGGCACCACCTCAGAACAGATTATCGAGATGGCGCGTGAAGCCGGAGCGAAGAAGGTGTATCTGGCTTCTGCTGCCCCGGAAATTCGCTTCCCGAACGTGTATGGTATCGATATGCCGACGGCGACGGAGCTGATTGCTCATGGTCGTGAAGTGGATGAGATTCGCCAGATAATCGGCGCAGACGGGCTCATCTTCCAGGATCTGAACGATCTGATTGAAGCGGTCCGCGCGGAAAACCCGGATATTCAGCAGTTTGAATGTTCAGTGTTTAACGGCGTGTACGTTACTAAAGACGTCGACCAGCAATATCTCGATTTCCTCGACTCCCTGCGTAATGACGATGCCAAAGCGGTGTTGCGTCAGAACGAAGCGGAAAACCTTGAGATGCACAACGAAGGTTAATGCTACCGCCAGCGGCATAATGTCGCTGGCTTTTATCAAAGACTCACTACGCCGAAACGAATACTGTATTTTTGTACCTTGTACTGCAATGTCGTTCGGGAAATATTGAGACTTCGTGCGGCTGCTGCAATATTTCCCTGGCAGCTATTCAGCGCTGTTTCAATCAGGCTTTTTTCGAACCTGGCCACCCTTGTTTCAAGCGAGCCATCCACCTCTGATTCTGTGCGTGCGGGGCGGCTGACGACGGTAGGGACATCCGCAACGCCTAAGTTTAACTCCTCTTCTTCAAAGATAATCTTTTTCAGCATCCCGTCGTTTTCCTGCATGATCATGCTGCGGACGATAGCATTTTCCAGCATCCTGACATTGCCGGGCCAGGTGTGATTAAGTAAGGCAATACGCGCAGCTTCACTCAGCCCATGAATATCTTGCGGTACGTCGTTGCGGTATTTATCGATGAAATAATTAGCTAGCAGCGCAATATCTTCCGGGCGTTTCCGTAAAGGGGGAAGGATGAGCATACCCACATTCAGCCGGTAAAAAAGATCTGCGCGCAGCTTACCAGTCTGGATAAGGTGCGCGGGTGTTTCATTCATTGCTGCTACAATACGTACATCTGAGTGGATTTGTTGTTGGCCACCCAGGCGCCAGAATGTTTTATCCTGTAAAAAGCGCAATAGTTTACTTTGCATCTCAACAGGCATGGCGTTGAGCTCATCGAGAAAAAGCGTACCGCCGTTTGCCAGTTCCAGATATCCCTGACTATTTTCTGCCCCGGTGTATGCGCCGCGGACAGTACCAAAAAGAGTGCTTTCAATAAGCGTCGGTGGAAGTGCGCCACAGTTAAGAGCAATGAATGGCTTATCGGCGCGTTTACTACAATGATGGATTAAACGAGAAAAAAGCTCCTTACCGGTTCCCGTCTCACCAACGATGGTCACGGGAATATTGCTTGCCGCCAGACGTTTTGCTTTCGCAATATTACGCAGCATCTCCGGATTCTCAGTAATAATTGCGTGGTGTTTTTCATGGCGATCGGCGTACAGCAAATGGTTAAGCTCTACAACCTGTTCCTGTAACCGCCTGACGCCGGACATGTTCCTGCCAATTTCAATAACGCCAATCATGCTGCCATCACTGGAATAGAGTGGAGCGGTAGTATGCTGATAATCCACCGCCTGACCTCGAGCGTTGTAGTAAATCTGGTAATGACCGATATATTCCACACCTTTCTTCAGTGATGAAAGCATGGTGCTTTGCGTCTCTTTCATGCTCGGATAAACATCCAGCATATGTTTACCTAGCGCCTGCTCAATGCTGTATCCGTCAAGATCCGCACTCTCCTGGTTGTAATAGACATACTCACCACGCTCGTTAATAACCGCCAGGGGTTGATGGATAAGATCGAAGAATCGGGAGAACATTTTTAGTGCTGCAGCCAACTCTTCGTTAGTGGAAGCCATTGCCGAATTCCTTTTTCCTTGTTTAATAACATCATTATAAAAGTGACGAATTTTCGTCGTTGTGATGAATAGCACGCTAAATGACAAAATTCACAATAATTTTATGTATGTAACTGACTGATTTTAATCGAGTTAAGTTTTGGCACGCCTGTTGCTATATCCATTGTGAGAATGTGGTCTCTTACATGAAAATAAGCTGAGGATGTTATGACTGATTCGATTATTCAAAACTACAACCAATTACGTGAGCAAGTGATAGAAAACGATCGCCGTTTCCAACAAAAAGAGGGTCACTTGTGTTTTGATGGCGTGGATCTGGATGCTCTGGCACGCAAGTATCCGACGCCGTTCTATGTTTTCTCTGAGTCAGAGATTATTCGTAATATCAACGAAATCCAGCAGGCGTTTGCTGCCCATAAAAATACCAAAACCTTTTTTGCCTCCAAAACCTGCTCAGTGATGGGAGTGCTTCAGGCGATTCGTGATGCAGGAATTTGTGCTGAGGCTAATTCACAGTACGAAGTTCGTAAATGTCTGGAAATCGGCTTTCGTGGCGACCAGATTGTCTTTAATGGTGTAGTGAAAAAACCAGCCGACCTGGAATACGCCATTGCTAACGATCTGTACCTGATCAACGTCGATAGCTTGTATGAACTGGATCACATTGATGCTATTTCCCGCAAATTGAAAAAAGTCGCCAATGTTTGCGTTCGTGTGGAACCAAACGTTCCGTCAGCGACGCATGCAGAGCTGGTGACCGCATTTCACGCAAAATCGGGATTGGATTTGGAACAAGCGGAAGAAACCTGTCGGCGGATCCTGGAAATGCCTTATGTCCATCTTCGCGGTTTACATATGCATGTGGGCGATCAGGTTCCTGAATCTGAACCTTTTGCCAAAGCAACCAAAGTATTGGTGGATGAATCTCGACGTCTGGAAGAGGTTTTGGGGATTAAATTTGATCTCATCAACGTGGGCGGCGGTATTCCTGTCCCCTACAAATATGATGAGGAAAATGGCGATCCGCTTAAAGACAATATGTATGCCGGGATTACGGCACAGGATTTTGCTGATGCGGTTATTCGTGAAGTCCATAAGTGGCGTACGGATGTGGAAATCTGTATTGAGCCCGGGCGTAAGGTTACCGGTTCGGCCGCCGTTCTGCTAACAGAAGTCGCCTGTGAAAAACGTAAAACCAACTATGACCTTAACGGCAATGTTGAATGTCACGTTGAGTGGAAGTTTGTTGATGCCGGATACAGTGTGCTTTCAGACAGTCAGCATTTTGACTGGTTCTTCTATGTCTACAACGTTTCCAGAATGACAGATTCGCATGACGCGTGGATCAAACTCGCAGGGCCTCTTTGTGACGGCGGTGATTACTTCCATATGGGCGTGAAGGGGGAGGAGTTCCTGATGCCGAAGAACACGCAAATTGGCGATATCGTCGCATTTCTGGATGCGGGCGCCTATACCATCGAAAGCCAGACGGTCTACAACAACCGCCCGCGCTCTGCTGTCGTGATGATAGACAAAGAGGGAAAAGATCGCTTAATCCGTCGGGAAGACAGTTACGAAGATATGGTCAAGTACGACATTTATTAAATCTCATTATTGGGCTTCGGCATTGGCCGGAGTCCATGAGTCAGGTAATTCGAAGAGGGCAGTGATGCCCCTGAATGAATAACAGGAGATGGCCATGAGTAACAATAGTTCTGGCTTGCTTGGCATCAAAGATATCGTCTTTATGAATGTCATTGCCATTCTGAGTTTGCGACAAATACCGAATGTCGCTCCCTACGGCGCTTCAGCAATGCTGTTGTGGGTTATTGCCGCATTCTGTCTGTTCTTTCCGCTGGCGATGGTGTGTGGTGAACTCTCCACCGGTTGGCCGAAAGATGGTGGGATATTTGTCTGGATTAAAGAAGCGTTTGGTAAACGTATCGCGTGGATAGTCGTGGTGTGCTTTCTCTTTTCCTGCGTGTTATTTTTTCCTCTGATGCTGCAATTTGGTTTTACAGCGCTGGGCTACATGATTGGTGACGGTCTGGCTGAGAATAAAGCGTTTATTGGTGTTGGTTCAGCGGTTATTTTCTGGTTGCTGACGTTAATGAATATACGCGGCATGGAGTGGACCAAAATTATCAACAGCGTCAGCGCCTGGTGTGGTGTGTTTATTCCTTCTGCGATTTTGATCATTTTGGCTATCGTATGGTTGGCCACCGGACATCCGATGCAAACCGATTACGCGACGGCGGCAAACTGGGTTCCTGACCTGAGTCACTGGGATACCATTGTCTTTCTTTCGAGCATGATGTTTGCTTTTGCTGGTCTGGAAGTTGCGCCGATGATTGCCGGACGCACGCGTAACCCGCAACGTGATTTCCCGCGAGCAATGGCGGTTTCTGCTGTTGTTATTGTGGGTATTTACATGGTGGGAACCTGGGCGTTGAACACGCTGCTGCCTGCGGGGAATACCGACATTGTTGCGGGCGTAATGCAGGCGATGCACGCCGCAGCGGATACGTTACACATGCCGTGGCTGATTCCGGTGATGGCATTCTGTATGTTTTTTGGTGCTCTGGGTCAGATTAACTCCTGGCTGGTGGGGCCTATCTACATGCTTCAGGAAGCCTCACGCGAGGATAATCTGTTAGGCGATAAAATCGCCCAACTGCACCCGGTCTGGAAAACGCCAGCATTTGCGCTGATCGTGCAGGCAATTATTGTCACTGTTCTGTGCTTCTCAACCTTTATATCCCCGAGCGTTGCTGCGGCGTACTGGATGTTGACCGCACTGACTACAATTACCTACTTCATTCCCTATCTGGTGATGTTCCCGGCATTCTGGCGCTTGCGTCAGACGCAACCGGATACGCCAAGAAGCTTTAAAATACCCGGAAAAGTCCTACCTGCAGTGCTGCCGGCGCTTGGATTTATCTCTATTGCCTTTGCCGTTGCTCTGCTGTTTATCCCGCCTTCACAAATTGATATGGGGGGATATTTCCAGTACGCAGGCAAGATCGTTGGTGGCGCATTGTTGGCCGTTATTGTTGCTGAAAGTATCTACCATCGGGCGCAGAAACGTAATGCTCGAATGAGCATGGCAGGAGGAAAATAAAATGTATATGCCCATCCTGGAAATCAATTTACGCAAGCTGGAAGAAAATGCCCGAACAGAAAAAGCGCTTTTAGCCAGCAGTGGAATTGAGGTCATGGCGGTCAATAAAGTTTTTGATGGATGTGTTGAAACTGCGCAGGCCGTATTTAATGGCGGCATTCAGGTGATTGCAGAATCACGGACCTACAATCTGAAAAAAATCCGTGAAATCGGGTGTACTACCTGTTTACTCCGCAGTCCTTGCCTAAGTGAAATTGAAGACGTTATCCGCTATGCCGATATCAGTCTGAACAGTGAAGCCGTTATCCTGCGCGCTTTATCACAGGAAGCCCAACGCCAGGGGAAAATGCATCAGGTATTGCTGATGGTTGATATGGGGGATTTACGCGAAGGTATCTGGTTCACCGAGTATTCACAAATTCTCAGCACTATCCGGCTTATTCATGAATTACCTTGTCTTGAGCTGTATGGCCTGGGTACCAACTTCAATTGCTATGGTACCGTCCTGCCCACGGTAAAAAATGGTGAAGATTTTCTGGCACTGGCTGCGCGAGTAGAGCGGGACAGCGGCGTGCCAGTGCGCCGACTCTCTGCCGGTAATTGCACCAGCTACCATTTACTGGATAAAGAAATTTGGCCTCAGGGATTGAACCATTTACGGATCGGGGGGTTGCATGAGTTTGGCATTGAATATGTCGAGATGAAGTATCTGAACGAATTTCATCACTCTGCCAAGCCGGTGGAAAAAGCGTGTTCTGATATGTATGTCCTTGAGGCGGAGATTATCGAGCTTAACAGCAAGCCGACAATACCCGTAGGAGAACTTGGCGTAGACGCTTTCCTGCAAACCAAAACCTTTGTTGATCATGGTGTTCGCAAGCGGGCCTTGTTGGCGTTTGGTCGTCAGGACGTACCTTCCGATAACTGTGTGCCCTGCGACGACAATATCACCATCCTTGGACAAACCAGCGACCATACGTTGGTGGATATTGAAGCATGCGAGCAGCCGTTGAAAGTGGGAGATGTCGTCCGTTTTGAACTTGACTATACGGGGCTTCTGATGGCCTGTCAGACGAAGGGCGTTGCCATGAGGTTTATTCAATAAGCCACTGCCGCCACGGTCATTTATCTGTGGCGGCGTCTATGACGTTATCCGGGACAGGGAGTAACCATGAGTACCCTGCAAGTGCTACCGCCCGCCGAGCCTGAAAATGGGTTACGACGAAACCTCAAAAAACGCCATTTGCTGATGATTTCTCTCGGTGGGACAATCGGCACCGGTTTATTTATCGGTATTGCCGAACCGCTCAATAGCGTCGGGCCCGCGGGAACATTACTGGCTTATCTGTTCGCTGGCGCGATTATGCTGGCAACCATGATGTGCCTTGGTGAGCTGTCCTGCGCGTTTCCCCATTCAGGTTCATTCCAGCATTATGCGTTGATGTTCCTGCCCAATCCTATCTGGAGCTATATCATTGGGTGGCTATATTGGCTGAGTTGGGTGTTTTCCCTGGCAGCAGATCTGACTGCTGCGGGTTTCATTGCCCATCAATTTTTCCCTGCTATACCTGTCCACTTTTATTGCCTAATCATCCTTGTCGCACTCACGCTGATCAATTTATGCTCGGCGAAAAGTTTCGGTGAATGTGAATACTGGCTATCAGCGCTTAAGGTTTTTGCAATAGTGCTTTTCATCGTGGCAGGCGGCGTCATGATTTTCTCTCTCTCAGGAGATGCAAACTGGCATCCGACGTTGAAAAGTGATGGTTTGTGGTTTCCCAACGGATGGGAGCAAATTCTGGTTTGCATGACGATAGTCATCTATTCATTTCAGGGGGTGGAACTGGTAGGAAGCGCGGCAGGAGAAACGGAATCGCCGCACTCAGTGTTGCCGAAGGTTATTCAGGGCATTGGTTTGCGAATAATCCTGTTTTATGGTCTGGCGATTGCTGTTCTGGCTCTGGTTTATCCACATGGGAAAGTACCTGATGGAAATAGTCCCTTCGTCTGGGTGTTCTCACACGTCGGTATTCCTGGGGCTGATGTTCTTATGATGCTGGTCATTTTTTCCGCAGCTGTTTCAGCAGCGAATTCAGCAGTCTATGCCAGTTCACGTATGCTATGGTCGATGGCGGGCTCCCGATTTGCCCCTGCACGATTTGGTAAATTAAGCGGTAACGGCGTGCCGGTTAACGCTATTTTACTGACAGTGCTTTTAGCTCTGGTGTCGATGCTGACACGTTATATTCCCGCTCAGCAGTTTTATCTCTATTTAATTGCCAGTACCGGGCAAGTGGGGTGCCTTGCGTGGATAGTTATCGGTTGGTGTCAGTTCCGTTTTCGACAGGCGGTAAATCGCGGAGTGTATCCCGCAAGTCTGGTCAGCTATCGATCACGATTGTTCCCGTGGTTGGCTTGGTTTGTCATCATCACTAATATCGCGATAATCATTGGTACCTGGTTTAGCGGGCAAGGTGGGCTGATTATGCTCATTGAGCTGGTATTGATGGGCATCATTGTAGCGTCATGGTTTTATTTAAAACCAACTGTACGATAAAAAGGCGCTCCCGACTGGCGGGAACGCCTCTGTTTTAAGTCTCGTCGACCCAAATTCGCATTTCGCCTTCGCCGCGGTTGGCCCAGCTAAACCACGGGATAAAGGTCAGCGTCTGCTTCTCAACCGCCGTCTGGCGATTATCAAAGCTGTATAGCGGCTTATCCTCATGCGCGGTCAACACGCGTACGCCTTCCGCCTGTAGCAGCACTTTCCCTTTCAGTAAGCCCACGCCCTGAATCTCACGAAACGCGCTCGCCTTCGGTAGCGACAGGTTGTGCAGCTGTGCGCCGTTATCCGCCTCTTCCAGACAGTAGACCAGCGGCCCACGCTGAATCGCCACTTTACCCGCCGCATGGCGCACCAGCGGATTGGCATACACGCGACGAACGGGCATCGGCAGATTCAGGGTAATGATGTCTCCTTCCTGCCACTGGCGATGCAGGTGCAGATAACCTTTCACCATTTTGCCCTGAGCCGCTTCGCCGTTTATCCGTACCGTTGGTGCCGCACACCACTCTGGCAGGCGCAGCGCCAGCGTGTGCTCGACTACCTGCGGCTGGTTAAAGCGAATCGAGACCTGCTCGTCCCACGGATAGTTACTCTCAACCTTGAGCGCCAGCGTCTGAGCGTCAACCGTAAACTGCGCCTCGCTACCGGCATAGAAGTTAATAAACAGCGCGTCCGGGCGTGGGGTAAAAATATAGTGACCAATGGCGACCAGCGTACGGGCGATGTTTGGTGGGCAGCAGGCGCAGCCGAACCAGCGTTGGCGCACGGGCTTAATGTGGTCGTAAATATGGTTATGCGGAATACTTTTGGGTTGCGTTTCCAGCGGGTTCACATAGAAGAAATGTTTGCCGTCCAGCGCCATCCCGCCCAGCACCGTGTTGTAAAACGCGCGTTCCATGACATCGGCATAGTGCGCGTCGCCTTCCATTTCCAGCATGCGGCGGGCAAACATCATCAGGCCGATGGAGGCGCAGCTTTCTCCATAGGCGGTATCATTCGGTAAATCGTAATCGCTGGTGAAGGCCTCGCCGATCCCTTGCGAGCCAATACCGCCGGTGATGTACATTCGGCGCTGCACCATGTTATTCCAGATGCGCAAGCAGGTCTGGCGCTTTTCTTCGTCGTTCGTCATGCGGGCGATATGCGCCAGCCCGGTCATCAGATACACCGAACGTACCGCATGGCCGACGGCTTCGCTCTGTTGCGCCAGCGGTTTGTGGGCGTGGGTATAGGCTTTATCTTTGACCATCCATGCCTCGCCCCAGTTATCCCAGTGCCAGGTGCCCCCGCGCTGAGCAAACTCAATATCGTAATAGTACGGTTGCTGGCCGCGCTCTTCGAGAAAGAAGCGTGCCAGCGCCTGATAGCGTGGTTCCTGTGTGACTTCATACAGGCGCATCAGCGCCAGCTCAATTTCCGGATGACCTGGATAGCCGCGCAGCTGGCCTTCGTTTGGACCGAAAACGGTGTCGATGTGGTCGGCGAAGCGGCAGGCTATCTCCAGCAGCCGACGCTTGCCGGTGGCGTTAAAAAAGGCCACTGCGGCTTCAAACAGATGCCCGGCGCAGTACATCTCATGGCATTCCGCAACGTTGGTCCAGCGCAGCCCCGGCTCTTTAACGGTGTACCAGGTGTTGAGATAACCATCTTCACACTGCGCTTTTGCCAGCAGCTCGATGACCTCATCGGCGGTCTTCTCAAGCTGTGCGTCCGGCTTTTGACTGAGTGACCAGGCTACGGCTTCCAGCCATTTAGTCACATCGCTATCCTGAAATACCATGCCATAAAACTCACCGTGCTCAAGTCCGGCGGCAATGCGGTAGTTCATTAGCGCGTGGCTTGGCTCCGCTTCAGGGATCTCGTCGTTCAGCGCTTGCCATTGATAGGGGATAACCACGTCGCGGATCAGACGCTGGTACTCTCCTAAAAACGGGTCGGTGATGGTGATGTTATTCAGGTCGGCTTCAATCACATCAGACTGCATCATGTTTACCTCAGGAAATGTGTGAATGTCGTTGGTGAAGATCGGTTGAGATTTGCTGCATCATCGGGCCGTTGAGACGGCATTTGAGCAGGCACAGCGCCAGCGCGAGATGGAAAATTGCGGGTACGATGCTTTGCAGCAGGGTGATGCCCTGAATCGATGCCGCGGTCTGGTTTTCCAGCCCCGGTCGATAGGCCACCATAATCAGAATCAGGCTGATAATGCCGCCGGAAGAGGCCCAGGAGAGCTTGATAAAAAAGAGGTTGAAGGCGAAGTTCATACCGGATGAACGAACGCCGTTTTTCCATTCACCGTAGTCATCGGCAAAGGCCATAATGGAGAAGTGCAGCGGCAGGGTGAAACCCAGCACCACGTTGTTGATTAAGATACAAACCAGCCACAGGGTCTGGTACTGCGGCCCGGTCGGCAGAAAGTACATGGCGATACCGAAGACGACCAGCGCCAGGTTGGTGTAAAAATACAGTTTCACCATATCAAAGCGGCGGGAGAGGGGATTGACGATAATCGCCCCGGCAATGGATGCCACGGTCACCACGCCAAAAAACAGCGACATAAACCCGGCGCTGCCCTGCAGGACATAAGAGATAAAGTAAATGTAGCCGCCGCCGCGAATACACAGAATGTTCACCAGCAGGAAGGACATCACCAGCATCATCAAGAGCTGATCGTTTTTACGCAGCCCGGCCAGATGTTCGCGCAACGTAAAGCTGCCCGCCAGCGATAACGGTACGCGCTCTTTGACCCAGAAGAAGCACAGCAGAAACATCACCACGCCCACGGTACACAGTACCGTTACGCCGTATTGGTAGCCTTTTGCCAGGTTGCCCTGCCCAAAGACCTCCACCATCCACGGTAATCCTACCGCGACCAGGAAACCCGCAATGCCGCTTAATACAAAGCGCCAGGACTGACAAGACATCACCTGATCGTGTCGATTAGTCACTGCGTTAATCAGCGCACAGTATGGAACGTTGTTAGCGGTATAGCCGATGGAGAGCAGGAAGTAGGTGCCAAAGGCCCAGGCAATTTTCGCGTTTGGCCCCATATCCGGCACCGTGAAAGTCAGAATGCCGATTACGCCGAGCGGTACTGCGGTCCACAGTTGCCACGGACGAAAACGGCCCCAGCGGCTGCGGGTACGATCGGCAATCACGCCCATCACCGGGTCAGAAACGGCATCGAAAATACGCAGAACAAAAAACATCGCCCCCACAATGGCCGGGCTTAAGCCAAAAACATCGGTATAGAAAAAGAGCAAAAAGCCGCTTATCAAATCTGAGATGCAGTGCCCGCCGGCATCGCCTAATCCATAGCCTATCTTTTCGCGGGTCGAAAGCGTCTCGCCCGCGTCAATTGTCTGTACATCAGTATCCAGGTTATCAGCAATTGTCATAACCAATCCTCGAACAGGGGGATGATTTAAAGAGTCATTACGGCTTATCTCTGACAGTTTTTACTAAACAAGTAACGGCGGTGAGCATAGATCTGCTATGGAGTATTGGTATATGTCGTGTTTCTTTCTCTGTGAAAATGATCGTGATTTTTACTAAAAAAATATTATTAATAGTGATCTTAATCACAAATGCAGGGTGGAGGAGCACGATTAGCGGTTCTGCTAGTGACTCTGTGGGGAAATTACGTATTGTTAATCGTCTGCTGTGAGAGTGATATTCTTACGGCTAATGGAATCAGACGTCGACTGAAGAACGCGTGACAGGTGCAAACAAACGGAATGGCGAAAAAGACCCGAATTAAAGACATTGCAGCGGCATGCGGTGTTTCTATTGCTGCGGTTTCCCGGGCGCTGAAAGGGCAACCCGGTCTTGGCGAGGAGACGCGTCAGAGAATACTGACGATTGCGCAGGCTGAGGGCTACGATTTTGGCCGTTTGCGTAGCGGTCGTATTAAACGCTTACTTTTTTTGCTGCATCGCGAACACAATATCGCCAGCGCGTTACCTTTCTATTCCACGGTGATGCTCGGCGTGGCTGAAGCTTGTCGGGAAAATGACATTGCGATGAGTTTCTTACCCATCGGACCGGAAGACTCGGTGGCGGAGATGATTAACCTGCACCAGCCCGATGCGCTTATCTGCGCCGGTTATCTGGAAGCTGAAATACTTGCTGAATTGCGGAAGCTGGCATTGCCTGTGGCGCTGGTGGATCTGTGGGCCGCCGACTTTCCTTGCGTCAACCCGGATAATTTTCATGGCGGATTTATTGCTACACGTCACTTGCTTGAACAGGGACGCAAGCGCATTGCATTTCTTGGACATTCGCAACGACATTACAGTATTCGCCAGCGTGTAGAAGGGTATCAGCAGGCGCTGTTTGACGCCGGACTCTCGCTTCCTGAGGAATATCAGGTTGAAGCGCCGCCGGTCAAAAATATTGAGCAGGCGCTGATTGAGGGGATGGACAAACTGCTGGCGCTGGCCCAGCCGCCGGACGCGATTTTTGCCTATAACGATATTGCCGCGCTGGTGGCGATGCGGGTCTGTGCGCGCAAAGGAATCAGGGTGCCGGAAGATATCGCCATTGTTGGATTCGATGATATTGATGCAGCGGCCTGGGCGCATCCGGCGTTAACCACCGTTGCGGTTGATAAGCGCGAGCTTGGACAGGATGCGTTTCGTTTGCTACTCAATGAGCAAGGGGAACGAAATCTGCTGCAGCCGGTTCGTCTGGTGGTTCGTGAAAGCTCGCTCAGTTCAGCGCCACATTGACAGTTGCGCCCGACGCCGTAATCCGGCAAAGTCTCGCCATTACGACGAAAAGGCTCTCACAGTGAAACGACTCATCATTGGTATTTCTGGCGCAAGCGGGGCAATTTACGGCGTGCGCCTGCTGCAGGTTTTGCGTGACGTTAGCGATGTGGAAACCCATCTGGTGATGAGTGCCGCTGCCCGGCAGACACTGGCGCTGGAAACGGACCTCTCTGTACGCGACGTGCAGGCCCTGGCGAATGTGAATCACGATACGCGCGATATCGCCGCCAGTATCTCCTCCGGTTCTTTTCAGACCGCCGGAATGGTTATTCTGCCGTGTTCAATCAAAACGCTTTCTGGCATCGTTCACAGCTACACCGATGGACTGCTTACCCGTGCGGCAGACGTGGTGTTAAAAGAACGTCGCCCGCTGGTGCTGTGCGTGCGTGAAACGCCGTTGCATCTGGGTCATCTGCGGCTGATGACGCAGGCGGCTGAAATTGGCGCGGTGATTATGCCGCCTGTCCCGGCATTCTATCATCGCCCTCAAACGCTGGATGATGTGATTAATCAAACGGTTAACCGCGTACTTGATCAGTTTGATATCTCCCTTCCGCAGGATCTGTTCACCCGCTGGCAAGGGGCGTAAGCCGTTCCATCAGCGTGCAAAGAAACATCCGTTGCCCTGTTTCAGGGCAATTTTGTAACCGCGATCATATCCTCAACATTTAATTCGTTAAAACTCAACGAAACGCTGCGGTTCAACCGTCAGACCTGCTATCTTCAAAATCAGGACATTATTGCAACGTTTTATTAACATATTTAACGTCGAATATCCTCATCGGCGCGAAAATGGCATAAGACCTGCATGAAAAAGTCTGCAAACACACAACACAACGTAAAACATAATAAAATTACGCCACTTGAGGGTTATGTATGAAGAAGACGGTTCTTGCTTTGTCTTTGCTGGTAGGACTCTCCGCCACCGCGGCCAGCTACGCAGCACTTCCGCAGACGGTTCGTATTGGTACAGATACAACGTACGCACCTTTTTCCTCTAAAGATGCCAAAGGCGACTTCGTCGGCTTTGATATCGATCTGGGAAATGAGATGTGTAAGCGCATGCAGATCAAATGTACCTGGGTTGCCAGCGACTTTGATGCGCTGATCCCGTCGCTGAAAGCGAAAAAAATCGATGCCATCATCTCCTCGCTTTCTATCACCGAGAAGCGTCAGCAAGAGATTGCATTCTCGGACAAACTTTACGCTGCAGACTCACGTCTGATCGCCGCGAAAGGTTCCCCGATTCAACCGACTCTGGACTCCCTGAAGGGCAAGCACGTTGGCGTCCTGCAAGGCTCGACTCAAGAAGCCTATGCCAATGACAACTGGCGCAGCAAAGGCGTGGACGTGGTGGCCTATGCGAACCAGGACCTCATCTATTCTGACCTGACGGCGGGCCGTCTGGACGCGGCGTTGCAAGATGAAGTCGCGGCCAGCGAAGGCTTCCTGAAGCAGCCTGCTGGTAAGGACTACGTCTTTGCCGGTCCCTCAGTAAAAGATAAAAAATACTTTGGCGACGGAACCGGGATTGGCTTACGCAAAGATGATGCAGAGCTGAAAGCCGCTTTCGATAAAGCGCTGGGCGAACTGCGCAAAGACGGCACCTACGACAAAATGGCGAGCAAGTATTTTAACTTCAATGTCTACGGCGATTAATACGCCGCAGCGGGGAATTGACTGCACCATTGCGGGTAACCATTACGGTGCATGATAAATTCAGTGCACTGTTTTAGTGCTTTTATCGCTGACTTAATAAGCATGAGTGCATACTTAAGCGCTTTTCATGCAAATAAATACCGCCGACAGGGTAGAATGCTTTGCCTTGTCGGCCTGATTAATGGCACGATAACTGCACCTGGTCCTGTAAAGATCCCCTATAAAAGACAGTCTGTTGAGGATAGTTATGAAAAAACTGGTGTTGTCTCTTTCTCTGGTCCTGGCTTTCTCCAGTGCTACCGCAGCATTTGCAGCCATTCCGCAAAAAATTCGTATCGGTACCGATCCTACTTATGCGCCGTTCGAATCGAAAAATGCGCAGGGTGAATTAGTCGGTTTTGATATCGATCTGGCTAAAGAGCTGTGCAAACGTATCAATACACAATGTACCTTCGTGGAAAACCCGCTGGACGCGCTTATCCCTTCGCTAAAAGCGAAGAAAATTGATGCGATTATGTCTTCGCTTTCCATTACTGAAAAACGCCAGCAGGAAATTGCCTTTACCGACAAGCTTTATGCAGCGGACTCACGTCTGGTTGTCGCTAAAGATTCTGCTATTCAGCCGACCATTGAGTCGCTGAAAGGCAAACGTGTTGGCGTGCTGCAGGGTACGACTCAGGAAACGTTCGGCAACGAACACTGGGCGCCAAAAGGCATTGAAATTGTCTCCTATCAGGGGCAAGACAATATCTATTCTGACCTGACTGCCGGGCGTATTGATGCCGCATTCCAGGATGAAGTCGCAGCCAGCGAAGGCTTCCTGAAGCAGCCAGTTGGTAAAGATTACAAATTCGGCGGCCCGTCTGTGAAAGATGAGAAGTTGTTCGGTGTGGGTACCGGTATGGGACTGCGCAAAGACGACAACGAGCTGCGCGAAGCGCTGAACAAAGCCTTTGCCGAAATGCGAGCTGACGGTACTTACGAGAAGCTGGCGAAAAAGTACTTCGATTTTGATGTTTACGGCGGTTAATCACCGCAGGTGCTGATAAAGCCCGTAGATTTTTGACACGCTGAATTTATGCCTGATGGCGGCTTTGCCTTATCCGGCCTACGAAATCATCGTAGGGCTAATAAGCGCAATGCCATCCGGCATTTAACGGTTGGTCTGAAATCAAAAGAGGCTTCTTACTTCACCACACACACAACAGGACAGGCAGCATGTTGTATGGCTTTTCAGGTGTTATTTTACAGGGCGCAATTGTTACGCTCGAGCTGGCACTCAGCTCGGTGGTACTGGCGGTTCTGATAGGCTTAGTCGGCGCGGCAGCAAAGCTGTCGCAAAGCCGGGCGCTGGCGCTTATATTCGAAGGGTACACGACGCTTATCCGCGGCGTGCCCGATCTGGTCTTAATGCTGCTCATTTTCTACGGATTACAAATCGCGCTGAACACCGTTACCGATGCCATCGGTATCGGCCAGATTGATATCGATCCAATGGTCGCGGGTATCATTACGCTCGGGTTTATCTACGGCGCCTATTTTACCGAAACATTTCGTGGCGCATTTATGGCCGTGCCAAAAGGCCATATTGAAGCCGCGACGGCATTCGGTTTTACCAGCTCACAAATATTTCGCCGCATAATGTTCCCGGCGATGATGCGCTATGCCTTACCGGGAATTGGCAACAACTGGCAGGTCATTCTTAAGGCCACGGCGCTGGTATCGTTGCTTGGACTTGAAGACGTGGTGAAAGCCACTCAGCTTGCCGGGAAGAGTACCTGGGAGCCGTTCTATTTTGCCGTAGTGTGCGGGGTCATCTATCTGGTGTTTACCACTGTTTCTAATGGTGTGCTGCTGTACCTTGAGCGCCGCTATTCCGTGGGTGTGAAGAGGGCTGACCTGTGATCGAGATTATTCAGGAATACTGGAAGTCCCTGCTGTGGACCGACGGATATCGCTACACCGGCGTAGCTATCACCCTGTGGCTTCTGATTTCATCAGTGGTGATGGGCGGGATACTGGCGCTGTTTTTGGCAATTGGTCGTGTTTCCAGTAATAAATTTATCCAGTTCCCTATCTGGCTATTCACCTATATTTTTCGTGGGACGCCGCTGTACGTACAGCTACTGGTGTTTTATTCCGGGATGTATACGCTGGAGATAGTTAAAGGCACGGATTTCCTCAACGCGTTTTTCCGCAGTGGGCTGAATTGCACCGTGCTGGCGTTGACGCTGAACACCTGCGCCTATACGACGGAGATCTTCGCCGGGGCCATTCGTTCCGTGCCCCATGGTGAGATTGAAGCCGCGCGTGCTTACGGGTTCTCGTCGTTTAAACTGTATCGTTGCATTATTTTGCCTTCCGCGCTGCGTATTGCGCTGCCGGCTTACAGCAATGAAGTGATTTTAATGCTGCACTCCACGGCGCTGGCGTTTACCGCAACGGTGCCTGACCTGTTGAAAATCGCCCGTGATATCAACTCGGCAACGTATCAGCCGTTTACCGCATTCGGTATTGCCGCTGTACTGTATTTGATTATTTCGTATGTCCTGATCAGTCTGTTCCGTAGAGCGGAAAAACGCTGGTTGCAGCATGTATCCTCTAAATGATTCGAGTAACACGATGTCTGAAAATAAATTAAACGTTATCGATTTACATAAGCACTACGGCGAACATGAAGTGCTGAAAGGGGTATCGCTGCAGGCCAACGCGGGTGATGTTATCAGTATTATTGGCTCGTCAGGTTCCGGTAAAAGTACCTTCCTGCGCTGCATTAACTTTCTCGAGAAACCGAGCGCCGGGTCGATTGTCGTCAGTGGCCAGAATATTGGTCTGGTGCGCGACAAAGACGGTCAGCTTAAGGTTGCAGATAAAAATCAGCTGCGCCTGCTGCGTACGCGACTGACGATGGTCTTTCAGCACTTTAATCTGTGGAGCCACATGACGGTGCTGGAAAACGTGATGGAAGCGCCGATCCAGGTGCTGGGGCTGAGCAAGCAGGAAGCCCGCGAACGTGCGGTGAAGTATCTGGCTAAAGTGGGCATTGATGAGCGCGCACAGGGAAAATATCCGGTGCACCTGTCCGGTGGTCAGCAGCAGCGCGTCTCCATTGCCCGCGCGCTGGCGATGGAACCGGAAGTGTTGCTGTTTGATGAACCCACGTCGGCGCTTGATCCGGAGCTGGTGGGCGAAGTGTTGCGCATTATGCAGCAACTGGCCGAAGAGGGAAAAACCATGGTGGTCGTGACCCACGAAATGGGTTTTGCCCGTCATGTCTCCACGCACGTGATTTTCCTGCATCAGGGGAAAATTGAGGAAGAGGGCGACCCGGAGCAGGTATTCGGTAATCCGCAAAGCCCACGTTTGCAGCAGTTCCTCAAAGGTTCGTTGAAGTAAATCACCTGCCCGGAGGCGCTACGCTTTCCGGGCTTACAATTTTAGCGCGTCGCGCTCCAGCCGAAACACCCAGTCGTCGTAGGCGATGCCGTCAATCTCACATGCTTTTTCCAGCACCTGCGTACGCACAAAGCCCGTTTTTTCCAGAATCCGTACTGAGCCCTTATTCTCCGCAAGAGCGTAAGCATTTATCGCCGTGACGGATGTCTGCTCGAAGGCATACTGGCACACCGCGCGTACGGCTTCGCTGGCAATACCTTTCCCCTGAGCCTGCGGCATAATAGCGTAGCCGAGGTCGGCCTCGTGCGGATACAGGTGACTGATTTGCAGGCCAATATCGCCGAGCGGCGTTGGGTTGTTATGCTCGCGGATGACGAAAGTGTGCTGTGCGGCAAGGCGTCTGGCGAATAACAGACGCGTATCTTTCGCTGGGGCGATATCGCCCATATAACGCATGACGTCAGGACATTCACGTAGTCTCTGGAAAAATGACCAGTCAGAAAACTGAAACAAAGAGAGGGTAAGTCGGGGAGTCGAAATTATCGCCATAACGTCGCCATTGCGGATATCTGGTCTATAACCTTACCACCGCAACGGCGACTGTGAATAGCGCTTAAGGGTTATCGAATGACATCCGCCAGCGCTTCTTCTAAATCGTACCAACGAAAGGCGAAACCAGACGCTTCCAGGCGTTTTGGCAACGCCCGCTGCCCGCCGAGAACCAGCACTGAAGACTCACCCATCAGTAGACGCATTATGCTGGCGGGAACGCGCAGAATGGCAGGACGGTTCAGCGCGTGGCCCAGCGCATGGGCAAACTGCTCATTGTGTACCGGATAGGGTGAAACCATATTGAAGGGACCGCGCAGATCGTTATCCAGCAGCCAGATAATTCCGTTGACCATATCATCAACATGGATCCAGGCCATATACTGCCGTCCGTTGCCAATGGGGCCGCCTAAGCCAAGACGAAACGGCGGGACCATTTTTGCCAGAATACCGCCAGCAGAGGCCAGTACCACGCCGGTACGCAGCATACACACGCGAGTTTTATCGCTCTGCGCAGTGCTGGCAATTTGCTCCCAGCGGGCGCACAGCTTGTGGGTAAATTCGTTATGCGGCGGCTCTTCTTCCGTGACCACAACTTCGCCCAAATCACCGTAGTAACCGGTAGCGGAACCGGAAATGAGCACCGCGGGCGGCGTCTCGCTGGCATTGATTAAATCGACCAGCTTCTGCGTAATACCCCAACGGCTCTGGCACAGGCGTTCCTTTTGCTGTGCGCTCCAGCGCTTATCTGCGATAGGCTCTCCGGCAAGGTTAATCACGGCATCAACATCATTGAGGTTTTGCCGCTCAGCCAGGCCTTTGGACAGCGTGACCCGGGAGCCGAGGATCTGACGCGCCTTATCAGGGGAACGTGTCACTACGGTTATCTGATGCCCCAGTTCCAGCAGGCGGGGGATCAGATGACGTCCAATCAGGCCAGTACCGCCGGTAATCAGAATCTGCATGTCGCCTCCCGGGTTACGTTTAGCGCTGCCAGCTCAGCGTCATAGAAACTGAGTCGGCGTAACGCAATGCGTGAAGTTTATCTATCTCCACTTCAGCATAAGTGACCCAGTGATGTTCGCGTGCGATATCGAGCACATCTTGAGTTAATTTTTCCAACAATGAGAAGCGGTTACCTTCCACGTGGGCAATGATGCTCTTGGTGATAGTGCGATAATTCAGCGCGTCGTTGATATCTTCGCTGGCACGGGCTTTGTCTGCCGGATAGTGAATGGCAATGTTGATGACGATATCCTGGCGGTTAAGGATCTCCTCTTCTTTGATGCCGATAAAGGTGCGCAGACGAAGGTTTTTTATACGAATAATAGCGTCAGGTTGTGACATTGCAGGTTTCCTCCATGTATGAACCTTTGCATGATACACGAGAACCGATTCGCGTCACCGCTTCTCACTCTGTGCTTGCTGCATGGCGCGTTCCGTAGCGGGACGCGTACGGATGCGTTCGTGCCAGTTATTAACCGCCGGATAGTTGTCGAGGTCGATGCGCTGACGCTGATGGGCGTGGATCCACGGCCAGCAGGCAATGTCGGCAATGCTGTAGTGATCCCCTCCCAGCCAGGGGGACGTTTCCAGGCGTTTATTCATCACGTTGTACAGGCGCTGGGTTTCTACCTGGTATCTTTCAATGGCGTAGGGAATCGTTTGTGGGGCGTAGTGGCTGAAATGATGATTCTGACCCAGCATGGGGCCCAGCCCGCTGACCTGCCAGAATAGCCACTGCAGCGTGGTGTGGCGCTCACGCAACTCACCGCTCAGCAGCTTACCGCTCTTTTCCGCCAGATAGAGCAAAATTTCTCCGGACTCAAACAGGCTGATAGGTCTTCCTCCGTCCGCCGGGGCGCTGTCGATAATGGCCGGGATTTTATTGTTCGGCGAGATCTGCAGAAAGTCAGGGCGAAACTGGCTGCCTTTGCTGATATCGACATGAATCAGACGGTATTGCAGCTGCGCCTCTTCAAGGAAAAGCGTGATTTTGTGACCGTTTGGCGATGGCGTGTAATAGAGATCGATCATTTTCAGCGTCCGTTTTGTCATGAACCGGGTCATAACAAGTATAGAGCCTGTTGGCGTGCGTGAGTTTTCATCAAGTGACAGCGAGAGAAAGACTCTATATTTTGAAGGCAAGCCAATACACTTCAGAGGACATTATGAGCAAATCTGCAATTACGCTGTGGTCAGATGCCAATTTTTTCTCCCCTTACGTGCTGTCTGTTTATGTCGCTCTGCAAGAGAAAGGGCTGCCTTTTACGCTGAAAACCGTTGATCTCAACAGCGGTGAACACTTGCAACCTTCATGGCAAGGCTATGCGTTGACGCGCCGCGTGCCGGTTCTTGAAATCGACGGTTTTGAGCTGAGCGAATCATCAGCGATTACTGAGTTCCTGGAAGAGCGCTTTGCGCCACCGCAGTGGGAGCGTATTTACCCACACGATGTGCAAAAGCGCGCGCGGGCGCGTCAGGTTCAGGCGTGGATCCGCAGCGATTTAATGCCTATCCGTGAAGAACGATCAACGGATGTGGTTTTTGCTGGCGTGAAGAAGGGGCCATTAAGCGACGCGGGAAAAGCCAGTGCGGAAAAATTGTTCGCTACTGCGAGCAGTTTACTGAGTCACGGTAAGCAGAATTTATTTGGCGAATGGTGTATCGCTGACTGCGATTTAGCGCTAATGCTTAATCGTCTGGTCCTTAACGGCGATGAGGTTCCGCAGGCGCTTGCGGAATACGCCGCCTTCCAGTGGCAGCGCGCTTCTGTCCAGCGTTTTATCGCGCTTTCGGCGAAGCGTTCCTGCTGAAAAACGGGGCGTAATCCAGTATCATTACAAGGTAATTTTCAACGAGGAGTGAGTGATGAAACTGATGTTCGCATCGGACATTCATGGTTCGTTGCCAGCCACGGAACGCGTACTCGAACTGTTTAGCGCAAGCGGTGCGCAATGGCTGGTGATATTGGGTGATGTTTTAAACCATGGGCCGCGTAATGCGCTACCCCAGGGCTATGCGCCAGCGCAGGTTGCAGAGCGGCTGAATGAGCAGGCCGCGCGAATTATCGCGGTGCGTGGCAACTGCGACAGCGAAGTGGATCAGATGCTCCTGCATTTTCCGATGACCGCGCCGTGGCAGCAAATTCTGACCGAAAATCAGCGGCTCTTTTTGACGCACGGGCATCTTTTTGGTCCGCAAAATATGCCGGCGCTCAACGCAGGAGATGTGCTGGTTTACGGGCATACTCATCTGCCGGTCGCCGAGCGGCAGGGGGATGTTTACCACTTCAATCCCGGCTCGGTAAGCATCCCGAAAGGGGGCTTTGCGGCAAGTTACGGGATTCTGGATGATAATGTTCTCAGCGTAATGGCACTCAATGATCAAAGTGTTATTGCACAGGTCGAGATTAATCCGTAATTTACCCCACAAACATAAACGCGCCGTAAGAGCGCCAGAAAAAAGAAGGTTTCCTGATGGTGGAACAGCGTCGTTTGGCAAGTACGGAATGGGTGGATATTGTGAATGAAGACAACGAAGTCATTGCACAATCCAGCCGGGAACAAATGCGGGCGCAACGCTTACGCCATCGTGCGACGTATATCGTTGTGCACGATGGTATGGGCAAAATTCTGGTTCAGCGTCGCACTGAGACAAAAGATTTTTTGCCCGGCATGCTGGATGCCACCGCAGGCGGTGTCGTGCAGGCTGACGAGCAACTGCTGGACTCAGCGCGCCGTGAAGCGGAAGAGGAACTGGGGATTGCGGGTGTGCCGTTTGCCGAACATGGGCAGTTTTATTTTGAAGACCAGAACTGTCGCGTGTGGGGCGGGCTGTTTAGCTGCGTCTCCCACGGGCCATTTGCGCTTCAGGAAGAAGAAGTGAGTGAAGTTTGCTGGCTGACGCCGGAAGAAATTACCGCGCGCTGCGACGAGTTCACGCCAGACTCACTGAAAGCCCTGGCGCTGTGGATGACCCGCAACGCCAAGAATGAATCGCTGAAAGAAGAAGAAACGGAATAAGACGTTAACCGCTACCGCAATGCTAAAATTTGTTGCGGTAGCGATGTTTATTACGGATGAGTCAGGGTGATGACAGCAGGTATGTTGACCGTTCCTCCGGATAAGGCATTTTTATCGATAACACCGAGATGGGCAGACAGATTTAACGTGCCATTGGACGAACTATCGTAATTCAAATATCGGGGCTCAAATGTAACTGCCTTAGTTAAATCGAGATCAAAGAGATAGTCCGTTCCCCCAGTTGTTAGAATATAGCTTAATCCCACACCAACCCCTTTAGCACTGCCGTTGGTATTCACGAGCATATTATTTTTCACCAGGTTACTTGAAAGATTTACAACCAGGTTGGGTTTGCCGTAGCAATTTTGTAGTTTAATCGAAAATCGTGTTTCATTAAAAACCAATTGTGGTGAGGCATACAAATCATCGAGTTTGGCTTCACCCAGATTGACGACTTCATCTGCTTTAAATGCGCCGCATCCGGCGGTAGTAATGGTGACCGGTCCGTTTAAATAGACATCGATTTGTCCTCCGGCCCCGGTACTGTTGGCCACTTCGCCTACTTTTTGCCGGGTGGCAAATACCTGCTTGCCGGCTGCCTGGGCCGGATCGAACTCGGCGGTGGTATAGAATGTCAGCGTAAAGGTCGCGGTGGCATTCATCAGCCACTGTGCGCTTGAGTTGTTTGCACAACCCCATATGAACTGTGGGTCAGTTTGGTTTACGCTGCTGTCATTGGACATGTAGATGGGCATTTTTTCCCAGCCGGTCCAGTAGCCAGCAGGCGGCGTTAAATTCGCGGCAAGCGTAAAGTAGAGACCGGGAATAGATTTGTCTACCAGTGCACCTTTATTGTTGTTAGGGTCCATCGGGAAAGTGGTATTGTCGACGCGGGTAAAAATGACTTTAGAGCTTTGTTTGTTTTCGTTTTTTCCCCAGTAGGAAATTCCGGTGTTATTGGTTTTTACCAGGACGTCGGCGGTATTGGGTAAATAACTTTGCCCGCTGGCAGCGATGCCAATATCTGCATTGACAGTAGCATTTTGGTCGGAAGTATTGCCAATCATAAACGTACAACCTGCTGCCCATACCGCACGTAAGGGGGCAATAAGCAGCATTAGCATAATAAATGTATTTCGCGTCATGATGTTTTTATAAGAGTGAATTGAGGAAACAGGGTAACATGGCGGTTTTTCAAAAATCTATTGATGAAGTCTTATTTTATGATTTTATAAATATAATTTTTGTGAATACTTTAATTTAATATATATTGATGGTTGTATTTTATAATGTTATTAGCGAAGTTGTTTTATTAAGTAATGATAAATATCGGAAGCGTGATGAATGCTTCCGATATTAAATATATAAAGATTAAATTAATGGTAGCCCATTATCTGTGCGCCGATCACCACCACGCTGGACATAATAAACAGCAGTCCCAACAGCGTGGCGCCAACCTTCAGCCAGTTTCGAAAATCCACCCGGCAAACGCCTAACGTTGCCATCAGCGATGCTGACGTTGGATAGATAATATGACTGAAACCGTCGCCAAACTGGAAGGCCAGCACGGTGACCTGACGGTTTACGCCAACCAGATCGCCCAATGGCGCTAATAACGGCATGGTCAACGCGGCCTGACCAGAGCCGGAAGTCACAAAGAAATTAAACACAGCCTGGAACAGCAGCATAAACCACGCCGCGATGGCGTTATCCAGCCCGCTAATGCCGTTGGCAATGCTGTTTAGCAGGGTGTTTAGCACGCTGGCTTCGCCCGCCTCACCGTTGCCGACCAGCAGTAATATGCCTTTAGCAAAACCGACCAGCAGGGCAGGGGCAATCATCATGCGCGCCCCCTCGGTAAACGAGGAGGCCATGACGTTGACCGTCATGCCGTTGAGCCGAAAGACCACGCCGATAATGCCAATCACCAGCCCCATGGTGAAGAACTGGCTGGCGATTTCCGGAATAAACCACGCGTTGACGATAACGCCCCAGACCACCCAAATCATCACCGCGGTCAGCACCAGCAGCACCAGCCAGTCGCCCAGCGTGAAGCGTCGTTCCACAACCTCGTCCTGCTGCTCGCGAAAGAAGCGGTCGGACTCATGAACCCGGGACAATAGCGGATTCTTTTTGATGCGCGCCGCGTAGGCCAGGGTGAAGGTCAGGCCAATCATCGTGGCAATGACCCACACCACGATGCGCAGACCGGAACCAGAGAGCACTGGCACGCCCGCAATACCCTGCGCGACCACCACGCAGAACGGGTTCATCCACGAGCTGGCAAAGCCAATTTGGGTGGCGATATAGGTAACCAGAACGGTGGTGATACTGTCGTAACCCAGGCGCACCATCAGCGGAGCAATGATAATGGCAAAGGCGACGGCCTCTTCCCCCATGCCAAACACCGCGCCGCCTAAGGAGAAAAGAATAAACAGCACCGGGATAAACAGGACTTCGTTCCCGCGCGTATGGCGGATCAGCGCCAGAATGCCGTTATCGATGGTTCCGGTACGCATAACGATGCCGAATGCGCCGCCAATCACCAGCATAAACATAATAATGCCGACGGCGGTGCCGAATTTCGATCCGGAGGTTAACCCTTCAAATGGAAAATTCATCAGGCCCGGGCGTTCATCACCGGTGGTGAAAAATTGCACCCGGTGATACTGCTCTTCACCCGCGTCGTTGGTCAGAATTCGAAAAGAGTGGGGGTCGACCACCTTACGGGTTTTGGTTTGTCCATCAACCTGATACTGCACTTCCTGACTGTCGAACATCCCGACGGGAACAACCCATGTCGCCAGACTGGTTAAAATGGCGACGAAAAAAATAATCACCAGCGTATCGGGCATCGCCCATTTTCTGGCTGGCTGTGATTCTGTTACTGCTGACATGAAAGACTATCCCTGTTGCAATGCAAAAGAGAGTAAGTATGCAAACAGGAGAATAGTTATTCATTGATGCAGCGCATCCTGACAAATGTTTCAGAATATGCCACAGGGAAAAACAGAGATAAAAAAACCGGAAATATCATCTATTTCCGGTTTGATAAGCACAGGTGTTGCCGGATAAGACATCCGGCACACCCGGCAGATTACTGCTGCTGTTGGGAAGACTGGATCGCGGTCAGAGCGATGGTGTAGACGATATCGTCTACCAGCGCGCCACGAGACAGGTCGTTCACCGGCTTGCGCATACCCTGCAGCATCGGCCCGATGGAGATCAGGTCGGCAGAACGCTGTACCGCTTTGTAGGTGGTGTTACCGGTGTTCAGATCCGGGAAGATGAACACGGTAGCGCGACCTGCAACCGGAGAGTTCGGTGCTTTGGATTTTGCTACGTCAGCCATAACAGCGGCGTCATACTGCAGCGGACCATCGATCATCAGGTCAGGACGTTTTTCCTGCGCCAGACGAGTCGCTTCACGCACTTTCTCTACGTCGCTACCTGCACCAGAGGTGCCGGTGGAGTAGGAGAGCATCGCTACGCGCGGTTCGATACCGAAGGCAATGGCGGATTCTGCGGACTGAATCGCGATTTCTGCCAGCTGCTCTGCAGTCGGATCCGGGTTGATCGCGCAGTCGCCGTAAACATAAACCTGTTCCGGCAGCAGCATGAAGAACACGGAAGACACCAGGGAGCTACCCGGCGCAGTTTTGATCAGCTGCAGCGGCGGACGGATGGTGTTCGCGGTAGTGTGAACAGCACCAGAAACCAGGCCGTCAACGTCGTCCTGCTCCAGCATCAGGGTACCGAGAACCACGTTGTCTTCCAGCTGTTCGCGGGCAACGGTTTCGGTCATACCTTTGTTTTTACGCAGTTCGACCAGACGAGCAACGTAGCTTTCGCGAACCACATCTGGATCAACGATTTCTACGCCAGCGCCCAGTTCAACACCCTGAGAGGCCGCAACGCGAGTGATCTCATCCGGGTTACCCAGCAGTACGCAGGTTGCGATACCACGTTCGGCACAGATAGCCGCAGCTTTAACGGTACGCGGTTCGTCGCCTTCAGGCAGAACAACGCGCTTGCCGGCTTTACGTGCCAGCTCAGTCAACTGATAACGGAACGCCGGCGGAGACAGACGACGGCTACGCTCAGAGGTCGCGGTCAGGGATTCAATCCAGTCAGCGTTGATGTAGTTAGCAACGTATTCCTGAACTTTCTCAATACGCTCGTGATCGTCAACCGGAACTTCCAGGTTGAAGCTCTGCAGGCTCAGAGAGGTCTGCCAGGTGTTGGTATTCACCATGAATACCGGCAGGCCGGTTTCAAATGCACGTTCGCACAGCTTAGTGATGCGCGCGTCCATTTCATAGCCGCCAGTCAGCAGCAGGGCGCCGATTTCCACGCCGTTCATGGCCGCCAGGCATGCTGCAACCAGCACGTCAGGACGATCTGCGGAAGTTACCAGCAGGGAGCCTGCGCGGAAGTGCTCCAGCATGTGTGGGATGCTACGTGCGCAGAAAGTCACAGACTTCACGCGACGGGTATTGATATCGCCTTCGTTAACGATGGTGGCGTTCAGGTGACGCGCCATATCGATTGCACGAGTAGCAATCAGATCGAAGCTCCATGGCACCGCGCCCAGAACCGGCAGCGGGCTGGATTCTTGCAGTTTGGCCGGATCAACTTTGATCACTTTCGCTTTGGAAGAGTCGTCGAAAATCTCGGACAGATCCGGGCGAGTACGGCCCTGCTCATCAACCGGTGCGTTCAGTTTGTTAACGATTACGCCGGTGATGTTGGTGTTTTTCGCGCCGCCGAAGCTGCTGCGAGTCAGTTCAATACGCTCGTTCAGCTGTTCCGGGGTATCGGTGCCCTGAGACATCACGAAGACGATTTCTGCGTTCAGCGTTTTCGCGATTTCGTAGTTCAGAGACTGTGCGAACTGATGTTTACGGGTTGGGACCAGGCCTTCAACCAGTACAACTTCAGCGTCTTTGGTGTTCGCGTGGTAGTTCGCGATGATCTCTTCCATCAGCACATCTTTCTGGTTGCTGGACAGCAGAGACTCAACGTGGCTCATCTTCAGCGGCTCAGCGGCTGGCAGAGAAGAGTTAGCACGGACGATGCTGGTAGTCTGGTCTGGCGCATCGCCACCGGCACGCGGTTGAGCGATCGGCTTGAAGACGCTCAGACGAACGCCTTTGCGTTCCATTGCGCGGATCACGCCAAGGCTGACGCTGGTCAGACCGACGCTGGTTCCGGTAGGGATCAGCATAATAATACGGGACACGGTTTATCCTCTTTCGTTACCGCCAATTTAGACGGGTTACAAAACAGCACCGCCAGCTAGGCTGGCGGTGTGAAATCAGGCAGTCAGGCGGCTCGCGTCTTGCGCGATAACCAGTTCTTCGTTGGTTGGGATAACCAGCGCAGGACGGGTACCTTCTTTGTTGATGAAACCAGATTTGCCGAAACGTGCGGCCAGGTTACGTTCGTGGTCAACGTCAAAGCCCAGAACGCCCAGTTTGCCCAGAGACAGTTCACGAACCATCGCTGCGTTTTCACCGATACCACCGGTGAAGACAACGGCATCCAGACGACCATCCATCAGCGCGGTGTAAGCACCGATGTATTTCGCCAGACGGTGGCAGTAAACGTCCATTGCACGTTTAGCGTCTTCTTTAGTGGCGTAGTTATCTTCAACATAACGGCAGTCGCTGGTGACTTCGGTCAGACCCAGCAGGCCGGACTCTTTGGTCAGCATTTTGTTGATCTGGTCAACGCTCATGCCCAGGGTATCGTGCAGGTGGAAGATGATCGCCGGGTCGATGTCACCGGAACGCGTACCCATCACCAGACCTTCCAGCGGGGTCAGACCCATGGAGGTATCAACACATTTACCGTTACGGATAGCAGATACAGAACCGCCGTTGCCCAGGTGGCAAGTGATGATGTTCAGCTCATCAACCGGTTTGTTCAGCACTTTTGCCGCTTCCTGAGTGACGAAGAAGTGGCTGGTACCGTGCGCGCCGTAACGACGAACGCCGTGTTCTTTGTACAGGCTGTACGGCAGAGCATAGAGGTAAGACTCTTCCGGCATAGTCTGATGGAACGCGGTGTCGAATACAGCCACGTTTTTGTCTTTCAGATTCGGGAAGGATTTCAGCGCTTCTGCGATACCGATCAGGTGAGCCGGGTTATGCAGCGGTGCGAAAGAGGCGGAATCTTTGATGCCCTGAATAACAGAATCATCGATAACCACGGAGCTGGTGTACTTCTCGCCGCCGTGTACGATACGGTGACCAATAGCGGTCAATTGCGCGGACAATTCTGGTTTTTGTGCCAGAATAGTGTTAACGATAAAGTTCAGCGCTTCACTGTGAGCGGCGCCTGCACCTAAAGCCGCTTCTTGTTTACCGCCGTCCATTTTCCACTTGATACGTGCTTCTGGGAGATGGAAACATTCGGCTAAACCAGAGAGGTATTCTTCACCGTTTACTGCATCGATGATGGCAAATTTCAGTGAGGAGCTACCGCAGTTCAGAACCAGTACTAACTTACTCGACATGGAAGTACCTATTTATGATACGTGGCTAAAAAAACGTCAGGGAGTCATAGAGCGTAGCGCATGATGACACCGACGTTTATGATTAACATCATGCGCCATTGTCTTTTTGGGCACGATGGAATAAATACCTTTGAGTCTATGTCATTTTGCGTATTTTTCAGGCAATGGCATACTATATGCCAATTTGACGACTCAATGATTTTGGACTAAAGGCCTTACAGGCCGGCACAGGATACCTGAATGTGGGTATCAAAGACAAAATGTTTTGAACGATGTCCCTTGTAGTTGTTGTTTTGCACAAATTTTTTAATTTTTATATGTGAAGTTGAGGTAACCGCCATGTCGACACCGGATAATCGTTCCGTCAATTTTTTTAGCTTGTTTCGCCGGGGGCAGCACTATGCGAAGACGTGGCCAATGGAAAAGCGCCTCGCGCCCGTGTTTATTGAGAACCGCGTGATTCGCATGACGCGTTACGCAATCCGTTTTATGCCACCCATCGCTGTCTTCACTTTATGCTGGCAAATTGCGCTCGGCGGGCAGTTGGGACCGGCCGTGGCGACTGCGCTGTTTGCGCTCAGCCTGCCGATGCAGGGCATGTGGTGGCTGGGTAAACGTTCTGTAACGCCGCTGCCGCCTTCAATACTCAACTGGTTCTACGAAGTTCGGGGTAAATTGCAAGAGGCCGGGCAGGCGCTCTCTCCGGTAGAAGGAAAGCCTGATTACCAGGCGCTGGCTGACACGCTTAAGCGCGCCTTCAAACAACTGGATAAAACTTTCCTCGATGATTTGTAATTGACCCCTGATTACGCATATAAAAGAAGGCACAAGATGCCTTCTTTTTTTTCATCGCAGTAGCAGTGATACAGGAGTCCCAAATGGAAATGACCAACGCTCAACGTCTGATTTTGTCGAATCAGTACAAAATGATGACTATGCTCGATCCAACTAACGCCGAGCGTTATCGTCGTTTGCAGACGATTATTGAACGCGGTTACGGCTTGCAGATGCGCGAGCTGGATCGTGAGTTTGGTGAGCTGACGGAAGAAACCTGTCGTACGATTATCGATATTATGGAGATGTATCACGCATTACATGTGTCCTGGACTAACCTTAAAGACGCGCAGGCCATTGATGAGCGTCGCGTGACCTTCCTCGGTTTTGACGCTGCAACGGAAGCCCGTTTCCTCGGGTACGTTCGTTTTATGGTTAATGTGGAAGGTCGTTATACCCACTTCGATGCAGGTACGCATGGCTTCAACGCCCAGACCCCGATGTGGGAAAAATATCAGCGTATGCTGAATGTCTGGCACTCTTGCCCGCGCCAGTATCACCTGAGCGCGAATGAAATTAACCAAATCATTAATGCCTGAGGGGGCGAGCGTGCAGTGCAAAGGTTTTCTGTTTGATCTGGATGGGACACTGGTCGATTCCTTACCCGCGGTAGAACGCGCGTGGTGCAACTGGGCCGATCGTTTTGGCCTCGATCATGCCGAGGTGCTCGGCTTTATTCATGGCAAGCAGGCCATTACCTCGCTGCGACACTTTATGGTGGGAAAATCTGAGGCTGAGATCGCCGCGGAATTCACCCGCCTGGAGCAGATCGAAGCGACGGAAACCGCTAGGATCACCGCGCTGCCGGGGGCGGTTGATTTACTCAACCACCTCAATAAAGCGGGTATTCCATGGGCGATTGTGACCTCTGGATCTATGCCATTCGCGCGGGCGCGCCACCGTGTCGCGGGGCTTCCTGCTCCTGAAGTGTTTGTCACTGCCGAACGGGTAAAAAGAGGTAAACCAGAGCCAGACGCCTATCTGCTCGGCGCGCAGCTTCTGGGTCTTGCGCCACAGGAATGCGCGGTGGTGGAAGATGCGCCTGCCGGAGTGCTCTCAGGACTGGCTGCAGGGTGTCATGTGATAGCGGTCAACGCGCCTGCGGATACGCCGCGTCTGGATGAGGTCGATTTTTCGCTGACCAGTCTGGAACATATTTCTGTGACCAAACAACCCAACGGAAATGTGGTCGTGGTAAGAAATACCTGATCATGATTTAGCCCCAGATTGTTGGGGCTTTTTTATGGCAGAATCGACTCATCCCTCTCATTTAACAAGGATATGTTGTGAACGGTGAATTGATATGGGTTCTCTCATTGCTGGCGATTGCCGTCGTTTTGTTTGCAACTGGCAGAGTGCGTATGGATGCGGTCGCTTTGCTGGTCATTATTGCCTTTGTTCTCAGCGGAACATTGAGCATCACAGAAGCCTTTTCCGGATTCAGCGATCCTAACGTTATTTTGATAGCGGCTTTATTCATTATTGGCGATGGCCTGGTGCGTACTGGGGTGGCGACGGTAATGGGAGCCTGGCTGGTGAAGGTGGCTGGCAGCAGTGAAGTCAAAATGCTGGTGTTGCTGATGATTACCGTCGCCGGGCTTGGTGCGTTTATGAGTTCGACCGGCGTGGTCGCCATCTTTATTCCGGTGGTCCTAAGCGTTTCCATGCGCATGGAAATTTCCCCTTCACGCCTGATGATGCCACTGAGTTTTGCAGGACTAATCAGCGGCATGATGACGCTGGTGGCGACGCCGCCCAACCTGGTCGTCAACAGTGAATTGTTGCGCGAAGGACTTAACGGTTTCAGTTTTTTTAGCGTTACCCCGATGGGGCTGGTGGTCCTGGTGCTTGGCATAATTTATATGCTGCTGATGCGCTTTATGCTCAAGGGGGAAGATTCCGGCCAGCCGGGAGACGGCTGGAAACGCCGGACCTTTCGCGATCTGATTAAAGAATATCGCCTGACCGGGCGCGCGCGTCGCCTGGCGATTCGTCCGGGTTCTCCTATGATAGGCCAGCGTCTGGACGACCTGAAACTGCGTGAGCGCTACGGGGCAAACGTGATTGGCGTGGAGCGCTGGCGTCGCTTTCGTCGCGTGATCGTTGACGTAAACGGGGTTTCTGAGTTTCGCGCCCGTGACGTGCTGCTGATTGATATGTCTGCAGCGGATGTCGATCTGCGAGAGTTTTGCAGTGAGCAACTGCTGGAGCCGATGGTACTGCGCGGCGAATACTTCTCCGAGCAGGCGCTTGACGTGGGGATGGCCGAAATCTCTCTGATCCCTGAGTCGGAATTGATCGGCAAAACGGTACGGGAAATCGCTTTTCGTACGCGTTACGGGCTGAATGTCGTTGGGCTGAAGCGTGATGGTACAGCGCTGGCCGGAGCGGTGGTTGATGAGCCGCTGTTGATGGGCGATATCATTTTAGTGGTGGGAAACTGGAAGCTGATCACGCTGCTTGGACAAAAAGGGCGCGATTTTGTGGTGCTGAATATGCCCGTGGAAGTCAGTGAAGCTTCTCCGGCGCACAGCCAGGCGCCGCATGCGATTTTCTGCCTGGTGCTGATGGTCGCCCTGATGCTCACTGATGAAATTCCCAATACGGTTGCCGCGATCATCGCCTGTCTGCTGATGGGGAAATTTCGTTGTATCGATGCCGAAAGCGCCTATAAAGCGATTCACTGGCCGAGCATCATTTTGATTGTCGGGATGATGCCCTTCGCGCTGGCCTTACAAAAAACCGGCGGTGTCGATCTGGTGGTGAAAGGGCTGATGGACGTCGGCGGTGGGTATGGTCCGTATATGATGCTGGGCTGCCTGTTCGTGCTGTGCGCGACCATCGGGTTATTTATCTCCAACACCGCGACGGCGGTGCTGATGGCGCCAATCGCGCTGGCGGCAGCAAAGTCGATGGGTGTTTCGCCTTATCCTTTTGCGATGGTGATTGCGATGGCGGCATCCGCGGCCTTTATGACGCCGGTTTCTTCGCCGGTAAACACGCTGGTGCTCGGGCCTGGCAACTACAGTTTTAGTGATTTTGTGAAGATTGGCGTGCCGTTTACCATCATTGTGATGGTGGTGTGCGTGGTGATGATCCCGATGCTGTTCCCGTTTTGATTTTTATATGCCGGATGGAGGCTAACATCCTGTCCGGCATATCAAGGTAACGTCGGTGCAAACTTACAATGGTGAATCCTGGCTGATTTCATCTAATGAGAGGTGAAAGCTCGGGACGAATACGTCCATAAAGTAATCCATCTCCTCGCTGCGTCGCGATTCCAGCGTTTTTTCCAGACGCGTTTTAGCCAGCAGAAACTCGTTGTTACCGGCGGAGAGTTCCTCCAGACACTTCAGATATGCGCACAGGGCATCGGCCTGTTTAACAATCGATCTCTCTTCTTCACTCAAGGCATGTTCATCAATGAGAGGCGCAAAAATATCGCGCAGTTCATCAGGAACCATATCGACCAGCTTTTGCTGGGCAATTTTCTCTATCGCTTTATATTCCTGGGCAATCTGCGAGTTGAAGTATTTCACCGGGGTAGGGAGATCGCCGGTCAACACCTCTGACGCATCGTGATACATCGCCAGTAAGGCAATACGCTCAGCATTCACCTGACCACCAAATTTACGGTTTTTGATCGCGGCCAGCGCATGAGCAACCATGGCAACCTGCAGACTGTGTTCAGACACGTTTTCGGTGCGCACATTGCGCATCAGCGGCCAGCGATTAATGAGTTTCAGACGGGAGAGGTGGGCAAAAAAGTGGCTCTGCTTCATAACGACCCTTACTCAGTGACTTCAGTAACGGTATTTTGCGCAGAGAGTGCTACCGGATGCAAACCCGGTAGCACTTTGCGGGGTTACAGCTGGCGATAACCCGACAGGAAACGCTCAAATTTACTCAACGACATTTCGATATCATCAATTCGCGGCAGCGTAACGATGCGGAAATGATCCGGCCACGGCCAGTTGAACGCCGTCCCCTGCACCAGCAGAACTTTCTCCTGCAGCAGGAAGTCGAGCACCATCTTCTGGTCGTCATGAATGTTGAAGCGTTTAGCATCAATTTTCGGGAACATATACAGTGCGCCGCGCGGTTTTACGCAAGAGACGCCGGGAATGTCATTGAGCAGTTCCCATGCACGGTTGCGTTGTTCATACAGACGCCCACCAGGCATGATGAATTCGCTGATGCTCTGGTATCCGCCCAGCGCGGTCTGAATAGCATGTTGCGCCGGAACGTTGGCACATAAGCGCATAGAGGCCAGCATCTCAAGACCTTCAATATACCCTTTGGCATGTTTTTTCGGTCCGTTCAGCACCATCCAGCCCTGACGGAAACCAGCGACGCGATAGGTTTTTGACAGGCCGTTGAAGGTGATGGTCAGCAGGTCCGGAGCCATTGCCGCGATGGAGTGGTGTTCAGCGTCATCGTAGAGAATTTTGTCGTAAATCTCATCCGCAAAGATGATGAGGTTGTTCTGGCGAGCAATCTCAACAATCTCCATCAGCAGCTCTTTAGAATAAACAGCGCCGGTTGGGTTGTTTGGGTTGATGATGACGATCCCGCGGGTACGCGGTGTAATTTTGGCGCGGATATCATCGAGGTCCGGGAACCAGTCTGATGATTCGTCACACAGGTAGTGAACGGCATTACCGCCGGAGAGCGAAACCGCCGCCGTCCACAGTGGATAATCAGGGGCAGGAACCAGCATTTCGTCCCCGCTATTCAGCAATGCCTGCATAGCCTGCACAATTAATTCAGAAACGCCGTTACCGATATAAATATCTTCCACGGTGACGTCGCGCATACCACGGGCCTGGTAATGCTGCATAATCGCTTTACGGGCGGAATAAAGACCTTTTGAGTCGCAATATCCTTGCGCTGTTGGCAAATTGCGGATCACATCCACCAGAATTTCATCTGGCGCTTCAAACCCGAATGGCGCCGGGTTGCCGATGTTCAGTTTCAGAACTTTATTGCCTTCTTCTTCCAGGCGCTTTGCTTCCTTCAGAACCGGGCCGCGAATGTCATAACAGACGTTTTCTAATTTGCTGGATTTTTCAATGGGGGACATGAACGTTGACCTTTTTAGCTGTGAATGCCACTCCCTGCCATGGAAGTCAGCCCAGCACAATGTACTCCCACGGCGGTGAGTTTTGAAGGGTCTTTAGTTGAACATTTTGAAAAGCCATGAAGTTATAATTAACTGTTAACAACTAAATGATGTGATTATCATAGAATAATAATCTGGTTAACTGTATTTTATTAGTCATATGATTCGTCATGACGGTTTGGTTGTGGTGATTTGTCTTGTCAAAAAAAGTTAAGGCTGTAAAGCGAAATGTCACCGACGTCTAAGCTGGATGAGGCAATTCGAAAATACTGAGGTTTTAGCTGCGGGGGTTGTTATCGGTCTGATCCGTCCGGGATACGGTGTAAATCCATTGTTAAGCATAATTAATGAATTGAGGGATTCTTAATTAATTATTATTTAATATTTAAATGGCATCAAATTGAGTGGACTAATAATAGGGAAACTGCTGCCAGGACATAACACGAATTTGCCTGGAATTATTCACGATAACACTTATAAATATAGTGGTTTTAGGTTAAGATAAGTCCCATGAAATGGTAAGTAGTCTGAATTTTAAGATAATTCAAATGTTGGTTGGTTGTTCCTAACATACTGAAAAGATAGTTCTTAATGTGTAAATTATTGTTCGTTAACTTTTTTTTAAATTTACAAAATTTACATGTTTTCCATAAGTCAGAATCATCCAGCAGCTAAAAATCCGGCTCTTTCTCGTTGCTATATTCCGATGAATATCACGGGTATTAAAATAGCTCAGAAAGAGAATTGTTTCGTTTGTTAAACCAAATACATCCTTATTTTCACTTGGTTACACTAAGCGAAACTGCGAGGGAGGCACATTACAAATGGAGTTGTTTGATTCCAAATGCACAGCATTAACCCGGTATGACCCGCGAGTAAGTGAAAAACTATGATAAATGCAAATCGTCCGATAATTAACCTCGACCTCGATCTGCTGAGAACCTTCGTTGCTGTTGCCGACCTGAATACCTTTGCGGCTGCGGCAGCTGCGGTATGTCGAACTCAGTCTGCGGTGAGTCAGCAAATGCAGCGTCTTGAGCAACTCGTGGGGAAAGAGTTGTTCGCACGCCATGGACGCAACAAGCTACTGACCGAACATGGTATACAACTGTTGGGTTACGCCAGAAAAATACTGCGTTTTAATGATGAGGCATGCTCATCATTAATGTTTAATAATCTTCAGGGAGTGTTAACTATCGGTGCTTCTGATGAATCCGCCGATACCATACTGCCTTTCCTGCTCAACCGTATAAGTTCGGTTTATCCGAAGCTTGCGCTGGATGTGAGAGTCAAGCGTAACGCTTATATGGTGGATATGCTGAAGTCGCAAGAAGTGGATTTGGTGGTTACCACCAACCGACCAGGCGATTTTGAATGTCTGAATCTGCGTACCTCGCCAACACACTGGTACTGCGCTGCCGAATATATCCTGCAAAAGGGTGAGCCGGTACCGTTGGTTCTGCTGGACGATCCGAGTCCGTTTCGCGATATCGTGCTGGCGACATTAAACGCCGCACAGATCCCATGGCGTCTGGCATATGTCGCTTCAACATTACCCGCGGTTCGTGCGGCGGTAAAAGCAGGGCTCGGCGTCACTGCGCGTCCTGTTGAAATGATGAGTCCGGATTTGCGCGTCCTGGGTGCCGCCGACGGATTGCCGCCATTGCCTGATACTGAGTATCTGTTGTGCTGCGATCCGTCCACGCAAAATGAGCTGGCAGACGTTATCTTTAAGTCGATGCAAACGTATCAAAATCCTTGGCAATACAATCAGTTTACCCCTGAAGGGGGAGATGACTCGCTGATTGTTGAAGGCGACTTTGAGTAACCCGTCACAAAAAACAGTTTTAAAATGTAAGTGTAAAAAAGAGCCGCTGATGCTGAAAGAACATCCAGCGGCTCTTTTTTTATGCAAATATTGCCGCTTTATGTCATTTGCTATACTAAAACTTAACAAAATCAGAAGGTAAAAAAACGGCCTGATGTTAGGCTAAAAAATAATCAGCAGCATTGCTAATTGTTTCCATGTTAAAAAACTAGAGAAATTGTTGCTGTTTTTTATGGTGAATTAACAAAAGCGTGTCACAGATCAAGAAAATACTCCCATTTAGGGGGAGGCATCTGGGTGAATTCCTGTCAAAATAGACGAGTATTATCTTTTTTACTTCACTACGGACACGATTCAACAACGTTAAAAATGACCGATGATGCGATCGAAATTGGTCTAAACAGCACTTTATGTTAATGAAGTTGGATTGGTGTAAAATAATGTGAGGAAACTTTTGTTAAAGTTGACAAAAGGTTATAGAAAGGAGTAAAAAACCCCATCAATTAGCTGTATAAAATGGTTTTTCACAGTGATTGTAAGGTTTTTTTTATTCCTCCCCATGAATCGATGTGGCGTTCATCTGCCGAAAAGAGCAGAGAATTTGGCGCTACTTTTGATGAGTAAGCAATGAGTATGTCAACATCCACTGAAATCATCGCTCATCACTGGGCATTCGCTATCTTTCTTATTGTTGCCATTGGCCTGTGCTGCCTGATGCTCGTCGGCGGCTGGTTTTTAGGTGGTCGCGCGCGCGCGAGATCTAAAAACGTGCCGTTTGAATCAGGTATCGACTCGGTCGGCACCGCCCGCTTGCGCCTGTCTGCCAAGTTTTATCTGGTAGCCATGTTCTTCGTTATCTTCGACGTTGAAGCGCTGTATCTGTTCGCATGGTCAACTTCTATCCGTGAAAGCGGCTGGATTGGCTTTGTGGAAGCTGCAATTTTTATTTTTGTGTTACTGGCAGGTCTGGTTTATCTGGTGCGTATTGGCGCGCTGGACTGGACGCCCGCGCGTTCACGCCGCGAGCGTATGAACCCGGAAACGAACAGTATCGCTAATCGTCAACGCTAACCGCGAGGCATTAAGATGGATTATACGCTCACCCGCATAGATCCTAACGGTGAGAACGACCGTTACCCCCTGCAAAAACAGGAGATCGTAACCGACCCCCTGGAGCAAGAAGTTAACAAAAACGTGTTCATGGGCAAGCTGCATGACATGGTTAACTGGGGCCGTAAAAACTCAATTTGGCCATATAACTTTGGCCTTTCCTGTTGCTACGTTGAGATGGTGACCTCGTTTACCGCCGTGCACGATGTGGCCCGTTTCGGTGCGGAAGTACTGCGTGCATCGCCGCGTCAGGCTGACCTGATGGTGGTAGCCGGAACCTGCTTTACCAAAATGGCACCGGTTATTCAGCGCCTCTATGATCAGATGCTGGAACCGAAATGGGTTATCTCCATGGGCGCATGCGCCAACTCCGGCGGTATGTACGACATCTATTCTGTGGTGCAGGGCGTTGATAAATTTATTCCGGTTGATGTGTACATCCCGGGATGTCCGCCGCGTCCGGAAGCGTATATGCAGGCTCTGATGCTGCTGCAAGATTCGATTGGCAAAGAACGCCGTCCGCTCTCCTGGGTGGTTGGCGATCAGGGCGTTTATCGCGCCAATATGCAGTCAGAACGCGAGCGTAAACGCGGCGAACGTATTGCTGTAACGAATCTTCGTACACCAGACGAGATTTAATTTGCGCCTGTCGGCAGCAGCACTTCCTTCGCTTATCACTACATAAATAGCGCGAAGCACTGCCGACCACCACGGACCATTTGCAATGGTGAACAATATGACCGACTTAACCGCGCAAGACGCCGCATGGCAAACACGGGATCACCTTGATGACCCGGTCATTGGCGAACTGCGCAACCGTTTTGGGCCGGATGCCTTTACCGTTCAGGCGACTCGCACCGGGGTACCCGTTGTTTGGGTCAAGCGTGAACAACTACTGGAAGTTGGCGATTTCTTAAAGAGACTGCCGAAACCTTACGTCATGCTGTTTGACTTACACGGCATGGACGAACGTCTGCGTACGCACCGCGAAGGGTTACCTGCCGCGGATTTTTCCGTTTTCTATCACCTGATCTCCATTGAACGCAATCGCGATATCATGCTCAAGGTGGCATTGTCTGAAAACGATCTGCGCGTACCGACTTTCACCAAACTGTTCCCGAACGCCAACTGGTATGAGCGTGAAACCTGGGAAATGTTTGGCATCGATATCGAAGGCCACCCGCACCTGACGCGTCTGCTGATGCCGTCTACATGGGAAGGTCATCCGCTGCGTAAAGACTACCCGGCGCGTGCGACCGAATTCGATCCGTTTGAGCTGACCAAAGCCAAGCAGGATCTGGAAATGGAAGCGCTGACCTTCAAACCAGAAGACTGGGGCATGAAGCGTAGTACCGAAAACGAGGACTTCATGTTCCTCAACCTCGGTCCTAACCACCCGTCTTCTCACGGTGCATTCCGTATTGTGCTGCAGCTTGATGGCGAAGAAATCGTCGACTGCGTGCCTGACATCGGCTACCACCACCGTGGCGCTGAAAAGATGGGTGAACGTCAGTCCTGGCACAGCTATATTCCGTACACTGACCGTATCGAGTACCTCGGCGGCTGCGTTAACGAAATGCCTTATGTACTGGCCGTTGAGAAACTGGCTGGTATCACCACGCCGGATCGCGTTAACGTGATTCGCGTGATGTTGTCTGAACTGTTCCGTATCAACAGCCACCTGCTGTATATCTCCACGTTCATTCAGGACGTCGGCGCAATGACTCCGGTATTCTTCGCCTTTACCGACCGTCAGAAAATCTATGACGTCGTGGAAGCGATCACCGGTTTCCGTATGCACCCGGCCTGGTTCCGTATCGGCGGCGTGGCGCACGATCTGCCGCGCGGTTGGGACAAGCTGCTGCGTGACTTCCTTGACTGGATGCCAAAACGTCTGGATTCCTACGAGAAAGCGGCGCTGCGTAACACCATCCTGAAAGGCCGTTCGCAGGGCGTTGCCGCTTACGGCAAGAAAGAAGCGCTGGACTGGGGTTGTACCGGTGCTGCGTTGCGCGCGACTGGTATTGATTTCGACGTGCGTAAAGCGCGTCCGTACTCTGGCTACGAAAACTTTGACTTTGAAGTTCCGGTTGGCGGCGGTGTGTCCGACTGCTATACCCGCGTGATGCTGAAAGTTGAAGAGCTGCGCCAGAGTCTGCGCATCCTTGAGCAGTGCCTCAATAACATGCCGGAAGGCCCGTTCAAAGCGGATCATCCGCTGACGACGCCGCCGCCGAAAGAGCGCACGCTGCAACATATCGAAACCCTGATCACCCACTTCCTGCAGGTTTCGTGGGGACCGGTTATGCCGGCAAACGAGTCCTTCCAGATGGTGGAAGCGACCAAGGGTATCAACAGTTACTACCTGACCAGCGATGGCAGCACCATGAGTTATCGTACCCGTATCCGTACCCCGAGCTATGCACACCTGCAGCAGATCCCGGTAGCGGTACGTGGCAGCCTGGTGTCCGACCTGATCGTCCATCTGGGTAGTATCGATTTTGTTATGTCAGATGTGGACCGCTAATTATGCACGAGAATCAACAACCACAAACCGAGGCTTTTGAGCTGAGTGCGGCTGAGCGTGAAGCGATTGAGCACGAGAAGCACCACTACGAAGACCCGCGTGCGGCGTCCATTGAAGCGCTGAAAATCGTTCAGAAACAGCGTGGCTGGGTGCCGGATGGCGCGATCTATGCGATCGCGGATGTGCTGGGTATCCCGGCAAGCGACGTAGAAGGTGTTGCCACGTTCTATAGCCAGATCTTCCGCCAGCCGGTAGGTCGCCACGTGATCCGCTACTGCGACAGCGTGGTGTGCCATATCAACGGCTACCAGGGGATCCAGGCTGCGCTTGAGAAAAAACTCAACATCAAGCCGGGGCAGACGACCTTTGACGGTCGTTTTACGCTGCTGCCAACCTGTTGCCTGGGGAACTGCGATAAAGGGCCAAACATGATGATCGATGAGGATACTCACGCTCACCTGACCCCGGAAGGCATTCCCGAACTGCTGGAGCGGTATAAATGAAAGACATTATCCGTACTCCCGAAACGCATCCGCTGACCTGGCGTCTGCGTGATGACAAACAGCCGGTATGGCTGGACGAATACCGTAGCAAGAACGGCTACGAAGGTGCGCGAAAGGCCCTGACCGGGCTGTCACCGGATGAAATCGTTAATCAGGTAAAAGACGCTGGCCTGAAAGGGCGCGGCGGCGCGGGCTTTTCCACCGGTCTGAAGTGGAGCCTGATGCCGAAAGACGAATCCATGAACATCCGTTACCTGCTGTGTAACGCCGATGAAATGGAACCGGGCACCTATAAGGACCGTCTGCTGATGGAGCAGCTGCCGCACCTGCTGGTGGAAGGCATGCTGATCTCCGCGTTTGCGCTGAAAGCGTACCGTGGTTACATCTTCCTGCGCGGTGAATATATCGAAGCGGCCGTGCATCTGCGTCGCGCGATCGCCGAAGCGACCGAAGCCGGTCTGCTTGGCAAAAACATCATGGGCACCGGTTTTGACTTCGAACTGTTTGTCCACACCGGGGCAGGGCGTTATATCTGCGGTGAAGAAACCGCGCTGATTAACTCCCTCGAAGGTCGCCGTGCTAACCCGCGTTCCAAGCCGCCGTTCCCGGCAAGCTCTGGCGCATGGGGTAAGCCGACCTGCGTAAACAACGTTGAAACCCTGTGTAACGTACCGGCTATCCTCGCGAACGGCGTGGAGTGGTACCAGAACATTTCGAAGAGCAAAGACGCAGGCACCAAGCTGATGGGCTTCTCCGGTCGTGTGAAGAATCCTGGCCTGTGGGAACTGCCTTTCGGTACTACCGCGCGTGAGATCCTCGAAGATTACGCGGGCGGCATGCGCGATGGCCTGAAGTTTAAAGCCTGGCAGCCTGGCGGCGCGGGTACTGACTTCCTGACCGAGGCGCACCTTGACCTGCCAATGGAATTCGAAAGCATCGGTAAAGCAGGCAGCCGTCTGGGTACCGCGCTGGCAATGGCCGTCGATCACGAGATCGGCATGGTTCCTCTGGTGCGTAACCTTGAAGAGTTCTTTGCCCGCGAGTCCTGCGGCTGGTGTACGCCGTGCCGTGACGGTCTGCCGTGGAGTGTGAAAATTCTGCGCGCGCTGGAGCGTGGCGAAGGCCAGCCAGGGGATATCGAGACACTTGAGCAACTGTGTCGTTTCCTCGGCCCGGGTAAAACCTTCTGTGCACACGCACCGGGTGCGGTGGAACCGCTGCAGAGCGCCATTAAATATTTCCGCGAAGAATTCGAAGCTGGCATCAAGCAGTCCTTCAGCAATACCCATCAGATTGGTGGTATTCAGCCGAACCTGCTGAAAGAGCGCTGGTAATTGCAGGTTAACCCCTGCATCGCGATAAGTAATTCGATTAACGCTCGGTTACGACCGAGCCAACTGGAAGCATGCTGACTATGGCTACGATTCATGTAGACGGCAAAGAATATGAGGTCAACGGAGCGGACAACCTGCTGGAAGCTTGTCTGTCTCTCGGCCTTGATATTCCGTACTTTTGCTGGCACCCGGCGCTGGGAAGCGTCGGTGCTTGCCGCCAGTGTGCGGTGAAGCAATATCAGAACGCGGAAGACACGCGTGGTCGCCTGGTGATGTCTTGTATGACACCGGCCACCGAAGGCACCTTTATTTCTATTGATGACGAAGAAGCGAAGCAGTTCCGCGAAAGCGTAGTGGAGTGGTTGATGACTAACCACCCGCACGACTGTCCGGTCTGTGAAGAGGGCGGTAACTGCCACCTTCAGGATATGACCGTCATGACCGGTCATAGCTTCCGTCGCTACCGCTTCACGAAGCGTACGCACCGCAACCAGGACCTGGGGCCGTTCATCTCTCATGAAATGAACCGCTGCATCGCCTGCTATCGCTGCGTACGTTACTACAAAGATTACGCCGATGGCGCGGATCTGGGCGTCTATGGCGCACATGACAACGTCTACTTCGGTCGTCCGGAAGACGGTACGCTCGAAAGCGAATTCTCCGGCAACCTGGTCGAAATTTGTCCGACCGGCGTCTTCACCGATAAAACGCACTCCGAGCGTTATAACCGTAAATGGGACATGCAGTTTGCGCCGAGCATCTGCCAGCAGTGTTCCATCGGCTGTAACACCAGCCCGGGCGAGCGCTACGGTGAACTGCGTCGTATCGAAAACCGTTATAACGGTACTGTTAACCATTACTTCCTCTGCGACCGTGGTCGTTTTGGCTATGGTTACGTGAACCTGAAAGACCGTCCGCGTCAGCCGGTACAGCGTCGTGGCGATGACCTGATCACGCTGAACGCCGAACAGGCGATGCAGGGCGCGGCAGATATTCTGCGTCAATCGAAGAAAGTGATTGGTATCGGCTCCCCGCGCGCCAGCGTTGAAAGCAACTTCGCACTGCGCGAACTGGTCGGTGCGGATAACTTCTATACCGGTATCGCCCAGGGCGAGCAGGAACGTCTGCAGCTGGCGCTGAGCGTACTGCGTGACGGCGGTATTCATACTCCGGCACTGCGCGAAATCGAATCCTACGATGCGGTTCTGGTGCTGGGCGAAGATGTCACCCAGACCGGCGCGCGCGTTGCGCTGGCAGTGCGTCAGGCGGTGAAAGGTAAAGCACGCGAAATGGCGGCGGCGCAGAAAGTGGCCGACTGGCAGATTGCGGCCATCCTCAACATCGGCCAGCGCGCCAAGCATCCGCTGTTCGTCACCAACGTCGATAACACCCGTCTGGATGATATCGCCGCATGGACCTACCGTGCGCCGGTTGAAGATCAGGCGCGTTTAGGTTTCGCTATCGCCCACGCGCTGGATAACAACGCCCCGGCGGTTGACGGTATCGATCGTGACCTGCAGAACAAAATTGACGTTATCGTTCAGGCCTTGGCCGGAGCGAAGAAACCACTGATTATTTCCGGCACCAACGCCGGTAGCGCCGAGGTGATTCAGGCGGCTGCCAACGTGGCGAAGGCGCTGAAAGGTCGGGGCGCTGATGTCGGCATCACCATGATTGCTCGCTCTGTTAACAGCATGGGCCTGGGTATGATTGGCGGTGGTTCCCTTGAGGATGCGCTGACCGAGCTGGAAACAGGTCGTGCTGACGCCGTTGTGGTGCTGGAAAATGACCTGCATCGCCATGCTTCAGCTACGCGTGTGAACGCCGCGCTGGCGAAAGCGCCACTGGTACTGGTCGTTGATCATCAGCGTACGGCAATTATGGAAAACGCCCATCTGGTGCTTTCCGCCGCAAGCTTCGCCGAAAGTGATGGTACGGTGATTAACAACGAAGGCCGCGCCCAACGCTTCTTCCAGGTCTACGACCCGTCCTACTACGACAGCAACACCGTCATGCTGGAAAGCTGGCGCTGGCTGCACTCGCTGCACAGCACCGTGCAGAGCCGTGAAGTGGACTGGACGCAGCTTGACCACGTTATCGACGCGGTCGTTGAGAAGCTGCCGCAACTGGCGGGTATTAAAGATGCCGCGCCGGATGCAACCTTCCGTATTCGTGGACAGAAACTGGCACGTGAACCGCACCGCTACAGCGGTCGTACCGCAATGCGCGCCAACATCAGCGTACACGAACCGCGCCAGCCGCAGGACAAAGACACCATGTTCGCTTTCTCGATGGAAGGGAACAACCAACCGTCTGCGCCGCGTTCACAAATTCCGTTTGCCTGGGCACCAGGCTGGAACTCCCCACAGGCGTGGAATAAGTTCCAGGATGAAGTGGGCGGTAAACTGCGTCATGGCGACCCAGGCGTGCGTCTGATCGAAGCTTCTGCGGATGGGATGGATTACTTCACTACCGTTCCGGCGAGCTTCCAGGCTCAGGATGGTCAGTGGCGTATCGCGCCTTACTACCATCTGTTTGGTAGCGACGAAATGTCACAACGTGCGCCGGTCTTCCAGACCCGTATGCCGCAGCCGTACATTAAACTCAATCCGGCTGATGCCGCGAAGTTGGGGGTTAATGCCGGTACGCGCGTTTCTTTCAGCTACGATGGCAACACGGTTACGCTGCCGGTTGAAATCGCTGAAGGATTAACGGCAGGGCAGGTTGGTTTGCCGATGGGTATGCCTGGCATCGCGCCGGTACTGGCAGGTGCGCGTCTTGAGGATCTGCAGGAGGCACAACAATGAGTTGGATTACACCCGATCTGATTGAGATCCTGCTGAGCATTCTCAAAGCGGTCGTGATCCTGCTGGTGGTGGTCACCTGCGGGGCATTCATGAGCTTTGGTGAACGTCGTCTGCTGGGTCTGTTCCAGAACCGTTACGGACCGAACCGTGTTGGCTGGGGCGGTTCGCTCCAGCTGGTTGCGGACATGATCAAGATGTTCTTTAAAGAAGACTGGATCCCGAAATTCTCGGATCGCGTCATCTTTACCCTGGCACCAATGATCGCCTTCACCTCGCTGCTGCTGGCTTTCGCCATCGTGCCGGTGAGTCCGAACTGGGTGGTCGCTGACCTGAACATCGGGATCCTGTTCTTCCTGATGATGGCAGGTCTCGCGGTATACGCTGTACTGTTCGCCGGCTGGTCCAGTAACAACAAATACTCCCTGCTCGGTGCGATGCGTGCGTCTGCGCAAACGCTGAGCTACGAAGTGTTCCTCGGACTTTCCCTGATGGGCGTGGTGGCGCAGGCCGGCTCATTTAACATGACCGACATCGTCAACAACCAGGCTGATATCTGGAACGTAATTCCGCAGTTCTTTGGTTTTGTCACCTTTGCCATCGCGGGCGTGGCGGTGTGTCACCGTCATCCGTTCGACCAGCCAGAAGCCGAGCAGGAACTGGCCGACGGTTACCACATTGAATATTCCGGTATGAAATTCGGTCTGTTCTTCGTGGGTGAGTACATCGGTATCGTCACCATTTCTGCACTGATGGTTACCCTGTTCTTCGGTGGCTGGCATGGCCCGTTCTTACCGCCATTCGTCTGGTTCGCGCTGAAAACCGCGTTCTTCATGATGATGTTCATTTTGATTCGTGCGTCGTTACCGCGTCCTCGTTATGACCAGGTAATGTCCTTCGGCTGGAAAGTCTGTCTGCCGCTGACGCTCGTCAACTTGCTGGTAACGGCGGCTGTCATTTTGTGGCAGGCGCAATAAGGGACACAAAGACCATGACCTTAAAAGAATTGTTCGTAGGTTTCGGCACCCAGGTACGCAGTATCTGGATGATCGGCCTGCATGCGTTCGCGAAACGCGAAACGCAGATGTACCCGGAAGAGCCGGTCTATCTACCGCCCCGTTTTCGTGGTCGTATCGTTCTGACCCGCGATCCGGACGGTGAAGAGCGCTGCGTTGCCTGTAACCTGTGTGCGGTAGCGTGTCCGGTAGGCTGTATCTCTTTGCAAAAAGCAGAGACCAAAGATGGCCGCTGGTATCCGGAGTTTTTCCGCATTAACTTCTCACGCTGCATTTTCTGCGGCCTGTGTGAAGAAGCCTGTCCGACAACGGCTATTCAGCTGACTCCAGATTTCGAGCTGGGTGAGTACAAGCGCCAGGACCTGGTTTACGAGAAAGAGGATCTGCTGATCTCCGGTCCGGGCAAATACCCGGAATATAACTTCTACCGGATGGCAGGTATGGCAATCGACGGAAAAGATAAGGGCGAAGCAGAGAACGAAGCCAAGCCTATCGACGTCAAGAGCCTGTTACCGTAAGGAGAGAGGCAATGGAGTTCGCTTTTTATATCTGTGGCCTGATAGCCATTCTCGCAACCTTGCGGGTGATCACCCACACCAATCCGGTACACGCGTTGCTGTATCTGATTATTTCGCTGTTGGCGATTTCCGGGGTGTTCTTCTCGTTAGGCGCTTACTTCGCCGGTGCGCTGGAAATTATCGTCTACGCGGGCGCCATCATGGTGCTGTTCGTGTTCGTGGTAATGATGCTCAACCTCGGTGGTTCTGAAATTGAACAGGAACGCCAGTGGCTGAAACCGCAGGTGTGGATTGGTCCGGCGATTCTGTCGGCCATCATGCTGGTGGTCATTGTGTACGCCATTCTGGGCGTTAACGATCAGGGCATTGACGGTACGCCAATCAGCGCGAAAGCAGTCGGTATTTCCCTGTTTGGTCCGTATGTACTGGCGGTCGAACTGGCTTCGATGCTGCTGCTGGCGGGTCTGGTTGTGGCCTTCCACGTTGGACGCGAAGAGCGTTCAGGTGAAGTGCTGAGCAACCGCGCCGATGACCGCGCGAAAAGAAAAACGGAGGAGCACGCATGATCCCCTTACAACATGGACTGATCCTCGCGGCTGTCTTATTCGTACTGGGTTTAACCGGTCTGGTTATCCGCCGCAATCTGCTGTTTATGCTGATCGGGCTGGAAATCATGATTAACGCCTCCGCGCTGGCCTTTGTGGTCGCCGGAAGCTACTGGGGCCAGACCGATGGTCAGGTGATGTATATTCTCGCCATCAGCCTTGCGGCTGCGGAAGCGAGCATTGGACTTGCGCTGTTGCTGCAACTTCATCGCCGTCGCCAGAACCTGAACATCGATTCAGTAAGTGAGATGCGTGGATGAACATGCTTGCCTTAACCATTATTCTGCCATTTATTGGCTTTGTATTACTGGCGTTCTCTCGCGGTCGTTGGTCAGAAAATCTGTCCGCTACCGTGGGCGTCGGGTCGATTGGCCTGGCGGCGCTGGTGACGGCGTTTGTTGGCGTTGACTTCTTTGCCAATGGCCAACAGGCCTACAGCCAGCCGCTGTGGACGTGGATGTCCGTTGGTGACTTCAACATCGGTTTTAACCTGGTGCTGGACGGCCTGTCGCTGACCATGCTCAGCGTGGTGACCGGCGTCGGTTTCCTGATCCACATGTTCGCCTCCTGGTATATGCGCGGTGAAGAGGGATACTCTCGTTTCTTCGCCTACACCAACCTGTTTATCGCCAGCATGGTAGTTCTGGTACTGGCGGACAACCTGCTGCTGATGTACCTCGGCTGGGAAGGCGTGGGCCTGTGCTCCTATCTGCTGATCGGTTTCTATTACACCGATCCGAAGAATGGCGCTGCGGCAATGAAAGCCTTCGTGGTAACCCGTGTCGGTGACGTGTTCCTCGCCTTCGCGCTGTTCATCCTCTATAACGAGCTGGGCACGCTGAATTTCCGCGAAATGGTCGAACTGGCGCCTGCGCACTTCGAAGCGGGTAACAACATGCTGATGTGGGCAACCCTGATGCTGCTGGGCGGTGCGGTGGGTAAATCCGCGCAGTTGCCGTTGCAGACCTGGCTTGCTGACGCGATGGCCGGCCCGACGCCTGTCTCCGCGCTGATCCACGCCGCAACGATGGTTACCGCCGGTGTCTACCTGATTGCACGTACGCACGGCCTGTTCCTGATGACCCCGGAAATTCTGCATCTGGTGGGAATTATCGGTGCTATCACGCTTGTGCTGGCGGGTTTCGCCGCGCTGGTACAGACCGACATTAAGCGCGTTCTTGCGTACTCCACCATGAGCCAGATTGGTTATATGTTCCTGGCGCTGGGTGTTCAGGCGTGGGATGCGGCGATTTTCCACCTGATGACGCACGCCTTCTTTAAAGCGCTGCTGTTCCTGGCATCCGGCTCGGTTATCCTGGCTTGTCACCACGAACAGAACATCTTCAAGATGGGCGGCCTGCGTAAGTCTATTCCGCTGGTGTATCTCTGCTTCCTGATTGGTGGCGCGGCGCTGTCGGCTCTGCCGCTGATTACCGCAGGCTTCTTCAGTAAGGATGAGATTCTGGCCGGTGCGATGGCGAACGGTCATATCAATCTGATGGTTGCAGGTCTGGTCGGTGCGTTCATGACCTCTCTGTATACCTTCCGTATGATTTTCATCGTGTTCCACGGTAAAGAACAAATTCACGCTCACGCAGGGAAGGGGATTACCCATCATCTGCCGCTGATTGTGCTGATGATCCTGTCCACCTTCGTCGGCGCGCTGATTGTGCCACCGCTGCAGGGGGTACTGCCTGCGACGACCGAGCTTGAACATGGTCGCGTCATGACGCTGGAAATTACCTCCGGTATCGTAGCGATTGCGGGCATCCTGATCGCAGCATGGCTGTGGCTGGGCAAACGCACGCTGGTGACATCGATTGCCAACAGTGCGCCAGGTCGTCTGCTGGGGACCTGGTGGTATAACGCCTGGGGCTTCGACTGGCTGTACGACAAAGTGTTCGTTAAGCCGTTCCTGGGCGTTGCCTGGTTGCTGAAACGCGATCCGCTGAACTCAATGATGAACATTCCGGCCATCCTTTCCCGCTTTGCAGGTAAAGGCCTGCTGTTAAGCGAGAACGGTTATCTGCGCTGGTATGTGGCCTCAATGAGCATCGGCGCTGTCGTTGTGCTGGCACTGTTGATGGTACTGCGTTGAGTTTGTTGGCTGGATGAACGATTGCCGGATGGCGCTGCGCTTATCCGGCCTACAAACCCAAAGAGAATTTTTAAAATTCGTTGAAAATCAGGTCCAAAAGGACAGGCGTTATCGGCGAAGTCAGAGTGGACACCGCCTGCGCACAGCAACCGGAGCGTACTGAAGTACGTAAGGGTTGCGAGCACAGCCGGGGTTCGCTATGACGAGTGAGATAGCCTGAACGGGACTTAAACAAGGAACAAAGATCACCATGTTATTACCTTGGTTGATATTAATCCCTTTCATCGGTGGCTTCCTGTGCTGGCAGACCGAACGCTTTGGCGTGAAGGTGCCGCGTTGGATAGCGCTGATTACCATGGGACTGACGCTGGCGCTAGGCCTGCAACTGTGGTTGCAGGGCGGCTATTCACTGACGCAATCCGCGGGTATTCCGCAGTGGCAGTCTGAGTTTGTCCTGCCGTGGATCCCACGTTTTGGCATCTCTATCCATTTAGCCATCGACGGCTTGTCGCTGCTAATGGTAGTCCTGACCGGTCTGCTCGGTGTTCTGGCGGTCCTTTGCTCCTGGAATGAAATCGAAAAATACCAGGGCTTCTTCCACCTGAACCTGATGTGGATCTTAGGCGGCGTAATCGGCGTATTCCTTGCCATCGACATGTTCCTGTTCTTCTTCTTCTGGGAAATGATGCTGGTGCCGATGTACTTCCTGATAGCACTTTGGGGGCATAAAGCCTCTGACGGTAAAACGCGTATCACGGCGGCAACCAAGTTCTTCATTTATACCCAGGCCAGTGGTCTGGTGATGTTGATTGCCATCCTGGCGCTGGTGTTTGTGCACTACAAAGCGACCGGCGTGTGGACCTTCAACTATGAAGAGCTGCTGAATACCCCGATGTCCCACGGCGTGGAATACCTGCTGATGCTGGGCTTCTTCATCGCCTTCGCGGTGAAAATGCCGGTGGTTCCGCTGCACGGCTGGTTGCCGGATGCGCACTCTCAGGCACCGACCGCAGGTTCCGTTGACCTGGCGGGGATTTTGCTGAAAACCGCAGCCTACGGTCTGCTGCGCTTCTCCCTGCCGCTGTTCCCGAACGCGTCGGCGGAGTTTGCGCCTATCGCAATGTGGCTTGGCGTAATCGGCATCTTCTACGGCGCGTGGATGGCCTTTAATCAGTACGACATCAAACGTCTGATTGCCTACACCTCCGTATCGCACATGGGCTTCGTACTGATTGCTATCTACACCGGCAGCCAGCTGGCTTACCAGGGTGCGGTTATTCAGATGATCGCGCACGGTCTGTCCGCAGCCGGTCTGTTCATCCTGTGTGGTCAGCTGTACGAACGTCTGCACACGCGTGATATGCGTATGATGGGCGGCCTGTGGGGCAAAATGAAATGGTTGCCTGCGCTGTCAATGTTCTTCGCAGTGTGTACGCTGGGTATGCCGGGTACAGGTAACTTCGTTGGCGAATTTATGATTCTGTTCGGCAGCTACCAGGTGGTTCCGGTCATTACCGTGATCTCGACCTTTGGTCTGGTGTTTGCCTCTGTTTACTCGCTGGCGATGCTGCATCGCGCTTACTTTGGTAAGGCGAAGAGCCAGATTGCCAGTGTTGAACTGCCAGGGATGTCGCTGCGTGAGCTGTTTATCATCCTGTTGCTGGTTGTGCTTCTGGTACTGCTTGGCTTCTATCCGCAGCCGATTCTGGATACCTCGCATTCTGCGATGAGCAACATCCAGCAGTGGTTTGTTAATTCCGTTACTACTACAAGGCCGTAAATCGCCATGACAATAACTCCACAACACCTGATTGCGCTGCTACCGCTGCTGATCGTCGGCTTGACGGTGGTGGTTGTGATGCTCTCCATTGCGTGGCGACGCAATCACTTCCTCAATGCCACGTTGTCGGTAATTGGGCTTAACGCCGCGCTGGTTTCGCTCTGGTTTGTTGGCCAGGCGGGCGCCATGGACGTCACCCCGCTGATGCGGGTTGACGGTTTCGCTATGCTCTACACCGGGCTGGTGCTGCTGGCGAGTCTTGCCACCTGTACCTTCGCTTACCCGTGGCTGGAAGGCTACGACGACAACCGGGAAGAGTTCTATCTGCTGGTGCTGATTGCCGCGCTCGGCGGTATTCTGCTGGCTAACGCTAACCATCTGGCGGCGCTGTTCCTTGGTATTGAGCTTATCTCTCTGCCGCTGTTTGGTCTGGTTGGCTATGCGTTCCGTCAGAAACGTTCGCTTGAAGCCAGTATCAAATACACCATTCTGTCTGCCGCAGCGTCTTCTTTCCTGCTGTTCGGTATGGCTCTGGTGTACGCACAGTCTGGCAACCTGTCATTTGTCGCGCTCGGTAAGAGCCTTGGCGATGGCATGCTGCACGAACCACTGCTGCTGGCGGGCTTCGGTCTGATGATTGTTGGCCTCGGCTTTAAACTCTCGCTGGTTCCATTCCACCTGTGGACGCCAGACGTATACCAGGGCGCTCCGGCTCCGGTTTCCACCTTCCTGGCGACGGCGAGCAAAATCGCTATCTTCGGCGTGGTGATGCGTCTGTTCCTGTACGCACCGGTAGGTGATAGCGAAGCGGTACGTATCGTGCTGGGCGTGATCGCCTTTGCTTCCATCATCTTTGGTAACCTGATGGCGCTGAGCCAGACCAACATCAAGCGTCTGCTTGGTTACTCTTCTATCTCTCACCTCGGTTACCTGCTGGTGGCGCTGATTGCCCTGCAGAGCGGCGAAATGTCGATGGAAGCGGTTGGCGTTTATCTGGCCGGTTACCTGTTCAGCAGCCTCGGCGCGTTCGGTGTGGTCAGCCTGATGTCCAGCCCGTACCGCGGTCCGGATGCAGACTCTCTGTTCTCCTACCGTGGTCTGTTCTGGCATCGTCCGATCCTCGCGGCGGTGATGACGGTGATGATGCTGTCTCTGGCGGGTATTCCGATGACGCTGGGCTTTATCGGTAAGTTCTACGTACTGGCTGTCGGTGTGCAGGCTAACCTGTGGTGGCTGGTTGCCGCTGTGGTGGTAGGTTCTGCGATTGGTTTGTACTACTACCTGCGCGTTGCCGTAAGCTTGTACCTGAGCGCACCGCAGCAGTTGAACCGCGATGCGCCGTCCAACTGGCAGTACAGCGCGGGCGGTATCGTGGTGCTGATTTCAGCTCTGCTGGTACTGGTGCTGGGTATCTACCCGCAACCGCTAATCAGCATTGTGCAGTTAGCGACTCCGCTGATGTAATCGAAATGCAGAAACGAAAAAACCCGCCAAGGCGGGTTTTTTTATGCGTGCAATACGGTCAGTTCAATAGCTGACGGCTCACCAGCGGACCGCTGATGCCTTTCGCTGTGCGATCCATCACTTCCTGGATCACCGAAGAAAGCTCATTGACTTCGAATTTGGCCACGTAGCCATCCGCTTTTACTCGGCGAACGTGATCTTCGTTGGCGCTACCGGAAAGTGAAGAGTGGATAACGACCGGGATTTTCTTCAGGCGTTCGTCGGTTTTTATCTTACGGGTAAGCGTAAAACCGTCCATCTCCGGCATTTCCAGATCGGTGAGCACCAGGGCTATTTTCTCGCTGATTGGCTTACCTTCCGCTTCAGCTTCCTCAGATAACTGCTGGATCTTCTCCCACGCATCCTGGCCCGTCACATGCATCAGGTGCGGGATCTCCATGGCGTTAAGCCCTTTTTCCAGCATCGCGCGGGCCACTTTGGAATCATCTGCCACAATCGCCACCGCACCCGGCGTAATGTTGAATTTATTGGTTTTCAGGTTCGTTGCGCGCAGGTCATGGTTAGACGGTACAATGTCGTACAGGATCTGTTCGACGTCGAGCACCAGCGCCAGGTTATTGGTCTCTTTGTTATCGTCCAGACAGGCGATACTGGTAATATAGCGACCATTGACGGCTTTCTCAGCGGTATGCACCTGTTGCCAGTCCAGACGCATAATGTTTTCCACTGATTCCACCGCAAATGCCTGGACGCTGCGGGCATACTCCGTGATCAACAGGATGTTAAGCCCGGTCTCTGGCTTACAGCCCGCGACGGCGGGCAGGTCAATCACAGGGATCACCTGATCGCGAATGTTAACCATACCCAGCAGCGGGGCCTTCATACCTGCCGGACGCGTAAAGGTCGGCATCGGTACGATTTCACGCAGCTTGAATACGTTGATGCCAAACAGCTCTGATTTCTGCTCCTCAACAGATTTGCCAAGGCGAAACAGCAGCAGTTCAAAACGGTTAGACAGGGTTAGGTTTGTCCTGTCATCAATATCTTTCTGGAAATTATTCATCCTGTCCTCAGTGTGAAAGCCAGCCTTTCCACTGTTATCGGCACTGAGGCGGAAAAATGGAGCATTAAACGGTGAAAATGGCGAAATCGTGAGCCAGTTCCGTGTCTGGAAATATTGCTTTGCACTCTTCGAGTAACCGCTGACAGCCTTTTTCATCGTAGCGTGAGCTAACGTGGGTCATGATCAGGCGTCCCACTCCGGCCTCAAGCGCCAGCTTTGCGGCTTGTCGGGTCGAGCTGTGCCCGCGGCTGTTGGCTTTTTCCTCCATTGAGGAGTCCAGCGTGGTTTCATGCACCATTACATCCACACCTCGTGCCAGTTCAATGGCGGACGCGCAGGGGCCTGTGTCGCCGAAAATAGCCACAGATTTTCCCCTGGTGGCCGGAGCGAGAAATTCGGCGCCGTTAATTGCGCGACCATCTTCCAGTACGATGGTTTTCCCGGCTTTCAAATCCTGAAACCACGGGCCCGATTTAACGCCTGCGGCCTTCAGGGCGCTGGCGTCGAGCGCCCCTGGCTTGTCGTGCTCTTCAATACGAAAACCGTAGCACTCCAGCGGATGCGCCAGCGGGTACGCCGTTACTTTACGCAGGCCGTCATCGACAATCTCACCTGCTGTGATTTCTACAATATCCATCGGATAATCGGTCCACGAGCCGCTTAAGCGCAAAGCGGTTTCGGTAAACTCTCGCAACCCCTTCGGGCCGTATAGCGTCAGCGGCTGGACATTGCCGGCCATCGAACGACTGCACAGCAGTCCCGGTAAACCAAACAGGTGATCGCCGTGCAGATGACTGATAAAAATACGATCGAGTTTTCCTGGGTTAAACGGCGTGGTCAGCAACTGATGCTGCGTTCCTTCACCACAATCAAAAAGCCACAGCCCCGCCTGAGTCGGGTGTTGCAGATTCAGTAAAATTGCCGTTACATTGCGGGAGCGCGTGGGGACACCCGCAGACGTGCCTAAAAATAGTAATTCCATCTTCGCGTTACACTTTTCGCCATCAACAAGGCAGGGTGTTCAGGTTATCACAACAAAGGGGCAGACAATGATCCACTGGCAAGATCTCCACCATGCAAAGCTCAATACCCAGCAGTTGTACGCCATTCTTCAGCTTCGCTGTGCGGTGTTTGTTGTTGAACAACAGTGTCCGTATCAGGATGTGGATGGTGATGACCTGGTTGGGGAAAACCGGCACATTCTGGGCTGGCATAACGATGAGCTGGTGGCGTATGCGAGGATTCTGAAAAGCGATGACGAGCTGGAGCCGGTGGTCATTGGCCGGGTGATTGTAAGCGAAGCGCTGCGTGGTGAAAAACTGGGGCAGCAACTGATGACCCAAACGCTGGCATCCTGTACCCAGCACTGGCCGCATAAGGCGCTGTATCTGGGGGCGCAGGCCCATCTGCAATCGTTCTATGCGCGCTTTGGTTTTGTTCCGGTCACGGATATCTATGACGAAGACGGTATTCCGCACATCGGCATGGCGCGAGAAGCGCACCAGGCATAAACAGGCGCAAACACGCCTGATTGTCTATAGTTAGCGGGTACGTCAATAGAAAGGGAGAATAAAATGTCTTTTCATTCTTATGAATCACGCATCGATGATGATCTGGAATTGTTGAGTGAAACGCTGGAGGAGGTGCTGCGTTCTTCCGGCGATCCAGCCGATCAAAAATACCTTGAGTTAAAAGCGCGGGCAGAGCGGGCGTTAGAAGAGGTGAGAAATCGCGTCAGCCACGCCTCTGACAGCTACTATTACCGCGCGAAAAAAGCCGTTTGCCGGGCCGATGACTATGTGCATGAAAAACCCTGGCGCGGAATTGGCGTTGGTGCCACGGTCGGTTTAGTGATGGGATTATTGTTAGCACGGCGATAAATTCCATTCCGTCAGCGCATTTGTACGTACTCCCTAACTGGGGGTACTGCTTTTTCTGCTCAGTACCCCGTATAATGTGAGGTTTTTAACAGGGAGAGGTCCGCGTGCATTCAATCACTACTGCGCTGGAAAGTCTGATGCGTCATTTGTCGCAAGAGATACCGGCAGCACCTGGAATTCGTATTTACGATATACCTTTCCCACTGAATGATGCGTTTGATGCTTTAGGATGGCTGGCCAGTCAACCCGTCTGGCCCCAGTTTTACTGGCAGCAGCGTAACGGCGACGAAGAAGCCGCCGTTCTGGGCGCTGTCGCCGCATTTTCCTCGCTGGAATCAGCTCAGCACTTTTTACGCCAGCATGATAATCATCCCGACCTGCGTATCTGGGGCCTGAATGCCTTTGAGCCCCAGCGCGGTAATTTGTTATTGCCACGGCTGGAATGGCGACGTTGCGCCGGGGCGGCGAGCTTACGCTTACATCTCTATAGCGACGTGTCGCTGCGTGAAGACGCCGCGCAGGCGATGGCGTTAATTTCATCGCTCGCCAACGTAAAGCCGCTACCCGCATTGCGCCTGCATTTGACGGGAGAACAGAACTGGCCGGATAAAGCAGGCTGGACAGATCTGATAAAACTCGCCACGCAAACAATCAATGCGGAAGCGCTTGAGAAGGTGGTGCTGGCGCGGGCGACCGACTTACAGTTTTCTCAGTCGGTTAATGCCGCGGCCGTGATGGCCTCCAGCCGTCGCTTGAACCTGAACTGCTACCATTTCTTTATGGCATTCTCTGCAGAGTGCGCGTTTCTTGGCTCTTCCCCTGAACGTCTGTATCGACGGCGTGACACGGCGCTGCGCACCGAGGCGCTGGCCGGAACCGTTGCCAATCACCCTGAGGATCATCGGGCATGGCAGTTGGGTGAATGGCTAATGAAAGATGATAAAAACCAGCGCGAGAATATGCTGGTGGTCGAAGATATTTGCCAGCGTTTGCAGGGCTGTACGCAAACGCTTGACGTGCTGCCGCCGCAAGTGCTCAGACTGCGTAAAGTGCAGCACCTGCGTCGCTGTATCTGGACGGAACTGAATCAGGCCGACGATACGCTTTGCCTGATGCAGCTTCAGCCTACGGCGGCAGTCGCAGGCATTCCGCGTGAGCTGGCGCGTGAATTTATCCAACATAATGAACCCTTTGAACGCGAGTGGTATGCCGGTTCTGCGGGTTACCTTTCTCTGCGCCAAAGCGAGTTTTGCGTGTCATTACGTTCGGCGAAAATTAGCGCAAACGTGGTGCGCCTGTATGCCGGGGCAGGGATCGTTCGCGGTTCAGATCCTGAGCAGGAATGGCAAGAAATAGACAATAAAGCGGCAGGACTGCGCACTTTATTACAGATGGAAGGGTAATGAGTTGTATATTACCGACTCATATCAAAAATCCATTTATTCGATTCTTTATACTGTGTCGCAATATTGATACCGGACAATCTCATGTCAGTAAGCGCATTTAACCGACGCTGGGCGGCGGTCATTCTGGAAGCACTCACTCGCCACGGCGTCAGGCATGTCTGCATTGCCCCTGGCTCTCGTTCTACACCGTTGACGCTGGCGGCAGCGGAAAACCCGGCTTTTATCCACCATACTCATTTTGATGAGCGCGGTCTTGGGCATCTGGCTTTAGGTCTGGCAAAAGTCAGCCGGCAGCCTGTCGCCGTGATTGTGACGTCCGGTACGGCGGTGGCGAATTTGTATCCCGCGTTGATCGAAGCGGGCCTGACCGGTGAAAAACTGATTTTACTTACCGCTGACCGACCGCCTGAACTTATCGACTGCGGCGCTAACCAGGCGATTCGTCAGGCCGGAATGTTTGCCTCGCATCCATCGCAAACGCTCTCCTTACCGCGCCCGACCCAGGACATCCCGGCGAGCTGGCTGGTGTCCACCATTGATAACGCCTTAGCTGCGCTGCATAGCGGGGCGGTTCATATTAATTGTCCGTTTGCGGAACCGCTGTATGGCGACATGGACGAAACGGGGATTGCCTGGCAGCAGCGCCTTGGCGACTGGTGGCAGGACGATAAACCCTGGCTGCGTGAAGCGCGTCGGCTGGAAAGCGACAAACAACGTGACTGGTTTTTCTGGCGACAAAAACGCGGCGTCGTGATTGCAGGTCGCATGAGTGCCGAAGAGGGCAAGAAGGTTGCGCAATGGGCGCAGATGCTAGGCTGGCCGTTGATTGGCGATGTTCTGTCGCAAACCGGACAGCCGTTGCCGTGCGCCGACCTGTGGCTCGGGAATGCGAAAGCGGTAACTGAATTACAGCAGGCGCAGATTGTGGTGCAGCTTGGCAGTAGCCTGACTGGAAAACGACTCCTGCAATGGCAGGCCAGCTGTGATCCGCAGGAATACTGGATTGTCGACAATCTCGAAGGCCGCCTCGATCCGGCTCATCATCGTGGGCGCAGGTTGGTAGCAAAGGTTGGCGACTGGCTGGAGCTGCATCCGGCGGAGAAACGTCAGCCCTGGTGCGTAGAAATCCCACGCCTGGCGCAGCTGGCATGGCAGGCGGTAGAAGCCCGCCGCGACGCGTTTGGTGAAGCGCAATTAGCCCACCGTATCCGCGAATACCTGCCGGAGCAGGGACAACTGTTCGTGGGCAACAGCCTGGTGGTGCGTCTAATTGATGCGCTGTCACAGCTTCCGGCGGGTTTCCCGGTCTATAGCAACCGCGGCGCGAGCGGTATCGACGGTCTGTTGTCAACGGCTGCAGGCGTACAGCGCGCCAGCGCAAAATCGACGCTGGCTATCGTCGGCGATTTATCTGCGTTGTATGACCTCAATGCGCTGGCGTTATTGCGCCAGGTATCCGCGCCGTTTGTCCTGATAGTGGTCAACAATAACGGCGGGCAGATCTTCTCCCTGCTGCCGACGCCGGCAAGCGAACGCGAACGGTTCTACCTGATGCCGCAGAACGTGCATTTTGAGCATGCTGCCGCCATGTTTGACCTTAAATACCAGCGTCCGGAAAACTGGGAGCAACTGGAGAGCGCGTTGAATAACGCCTGGCGTACTCCGGCGGCAACGGTGATTGAGCTGGTGGTAAATGAAACTGACGGGGCGCAAACCCTGCAGCAACTGCTGGCGCAGGTAAGCCATCTATGATCCTGCACGCGCAGGCAAACGAGGGCCAGCCAGGATTTCCCTGGCTGGTTTTCCTGCACGGTTTTTCCGGCGATTATCGCGAATGGCAGACGGTTGGCGAAGCGTTTCAGAATTATTCGCGGCTGTACATCGACCTGCCAGGACACGGCGGGTCCGCTGACATTAGCGTGAGCGGATTCGATGACGTAAACGCTTTGCTGCATAATACTCTGCTTAGTTACAACATACTTAACTACTGGCTGGTAGGATACTCTCTTGGCGGCAGAGTCGCGATGATGGCAGCCTGTCAGGAGATGCCTGGACTGTGTGGTCTGGTGGTTGAAGGTGGACATCCTGGCTTGCAAAGCGAGGAGGCGCGTGTGCAGCGTCGTCTCTCGGATGGTCGCTGGGCTGCGCGTTTTCGCGCTGAGCCGCTGCGCGAGGTGTTTAATGACTGGTACCAACAACCGGTTTTTTCCTCGCTGAATGCGGCGCAAAGAGAGGCGCTGGTCGCTCTGCGTAGCCAGAATAATGGGCATACGCTGGCGGCAATGCTTGAGGCAACCTCGCTTGCCGTACAACCTGATTTACGTGCGCAACTCCATACGCGCACATTTCCGTTTTATTATTTATGTGGTGAACGTGACGATAAATTCCGCGCTTTAGCGGCGAAAATATCAGTACCAAACCATGTGATTCGTAATGCCGGACACAACGCGCATCGGGATAATCCCGCTGGCGTGGTGGACTGTCTGGCTCAGATTCTGCGTCGCTGACTATAGGACATTTTATGATCTATCCTGATGAAACAATGCTTTACGCACCGGTAGAATGGCACGATTGCTCTGAAGGCTACACCGATATTCTTTATGAGAAATCCACCGACGGTATCGCGAAAATCACCATTAACCGTCCGCAGGTACGCAATGCCTTCCGTCCGGTTACCGTGAAAGAGATGATCCAGGCGCTGGCGGACGCCCGCTATGATGACAACATCGGCGTGATTATTCTGACTGGTGCGGGCGACAAAGCGTTTTGCGCAGGTGGCGATCAGAAAGTGCGTGGCGACTACGGCGGATACCAGGATGATTCCGGTGTGCATCACCTGAACGTACTGGACTTCCAGCGTCAGATTCGTACCTGTCCGAAACCGGTAGTGGCGATGGTTGCCGGTTTTTCCATCGGCGGCGGGCATGTGCTGCATATGATGTGCGACCTGACCATTGCGGCTGAAAACGCCATCTTTGGTCAGACCGGTCCGAAAGTCGGTTCTTTCGACGGCGGTTGGGGCGCTTCCTACATGGCGCGCATCGTCGGTCAGAAAAAAGCGCGTGAAATCTGGTTCCTGTGCCGTCAGTACGATGCAAAACAAGCGCTGGATATGGGCCTGGTCAACACCGTGGTTCCACTGGCGGATCTGGAAAAAGAGACCGTACGCTGGTGTCGCGAAATGCTGCAAAACAGCCCAATGGCGCTGCGCTGCCTGAAAGCCGCGCTGAACGCTGACTGCGATGGTCAGGCTGGTCTGCAGGAGCTGGCGGGTAACGCCACTATGCTGTTCTACATGACGGAAGAAGGTCAGGAAGGTCGTAACGCCTTTAACCAGAAACGTCAGCCTGATTTCAGCAAATTCAAACGGAATCCGTAATGCGTAGCGCGCAGGTATACCGCTGGCAGATCCCCATGGACGCGGGGGTGATTCTGCGCGACAGGCGGTTAAAAACGCGTGACGGGCTGTACGTTTGTCTTCGTGACGGCGAGCGCGAAGGGTGGGGAGAGATCTCCCCACTGCCGGGCTTTAGTCAGGAAAGCTGGGAAGAGGCGCAAACCGAACTGCTGGTCTGGGTCAAAGGCTGGCTGCAAGGCGATGCCTCTTTACCGCAACTGCCTTCGGTCGCCTTTGGCGCAAGCTGTGCGTTGGCCGAACTGGCCGGCGCATTGCCACAGGACGCAGATTACCGTGCTGCACCGCTGTGTACGGGCGATCCTGACGATCTGGTACTGCAACTGGCGGATATGCCAGGTGAAAAAGTGGCGAAGATCAAGGTCGGACTGTATGAAGCGGTTCGCGACGGTATGGTAGCCAACCTGCTGCTTGAGGCTATCCCAGAGCTGCATTTGCGTCTTGACGCCAACCGAGCCTGGACGCCGTTGAAAGCCCAGCAGTTTGCAAAATACGTTAATCCGGAGTATCGCGGCCGCATCGCTTTCCTCGAAGAACCGTGCAAAACCCGCGATGACTCCCGTGCTTTTGCGCGTGAAACTGGCATTGCCATCGCCTGGGATGAAAGTCTGCGTGAAGCGGATTTTACCTTCGAAGCCGAAGAGGGCGTCAAGGCTGTGGTTATCAAACCTACGCTGACGGGCAGTCTCGATAAAGTACGCGAACAGGTGGCAGCGGCACAAGCGCTTGGTCTCACCGCTGTTATTAGCTCGTCGATCGAGTCGAGCCTGGGCTTAACTCAGCTGGCGCGAATTGCCGCCTGGCTGACGCCGCAGACCATTCCAGGTCTGGATACCCTGAGTCTGATGCAGTGCCAGCAGGTACGCACCTGGCCGGGCAGCGCGTTGCCGTGTATTGACGTTGAAGCGCTGGAACGTCTGCTATGACCCAGCAGGACATGCCCGATAGCGTGAGCTTATCGGGCCTGATACAACCGGGTGACTGGCCGTGGCGCCACTGGCGACAAGTGCGTGCGAAGGCGCCAGCCCTGCGCCTCAACGATGAGGTATTAAACTGGAGCGAGCTCTGCACGCGCGTTGACCATCTGGCCTGCGGTTTTGCCGCTCAGGGCGTGGAAGAAGGCGATGGTGTCCTGCTTCGTGCCTGGAACCATCCGCGGGCTTTGCTGGCCTGGCTGGCATTGCTGCAATGTGGGGCGCGGGTTTTACCTGTGAATCCACAGTTGCCCCAGCCGCTGCTAGATGCGCTGGTCCCGGACTTAACGCTGCGTTTTGCGCTCGATCTGGAAGCCGCTAACGCACTTTCAGGGCTCAGTCCGTTGCAGATGCAGGTAGTGCCAGGCACGCATGCCGCCGCGTGGTTACCCGAACGTTTGAGCACGATGACGTTAACCTCTGGTTCTACCGGATTGCCGAAGGCGGCGGTGCATACCTGTCAGGCGCATCTGGCGAGCGCGCAGGGCGTGCTGTCGTTAATGCCGTTTGGCGCTGAAGATGACTGGCTACTTTCACTGCCGCTGTTTCATGTTTCCGGTCAGGGCATATTGTGGCGCTGGTTGTTTGCCGGGGCGCGAATGACCGTGCGCGACAAGCAGCCGCTTGAGCACATGTTGGCTGGGTGCACCCACGCTTCGCTGGTGCCTACGCAGTTGTGGCGCTTGCTGGTCAACAACAGGCCGGTCACGCTCAAAGCGGTACTGCTGGGCGGTGCGGCAATTCCTGTTGAATTAACGGAACAGGCGCGCGAGCAGGGGATTCGCTGCTGGTGCGGTTACGGTTTGACGGAGTTTGCTTCTACGGTCTGCGCGAAAGAGGCGGATGGTCAGGCGGATGTGGGTTCCCCGCTGGTAGGCAGAGAAGTCAGAATCGTTAATGATGAAGTCTGGCTGCGTGCCGCCAGCATGGCGCAAGGTTACTGGCGTAACGGTAAGCTTATTCCTTTAGTGAACGCGGAAGGCTGGTTTGCGACCCGCGATCGCGGCGTGTTGAAGGACGGCAAGTTGACCATTGTCGGTCGTATGGACAATCTGTTCTTTAGCGGCGGGGAAGGCATTCAGCCGGAAGAGGTGGAACGCGTAATTGCAGCGCATCCGCATGTTCTGCAAGCCTTTATTGTGCCGATAGAAGACAAAGAGTTTGGTCATCGCCCGGTGGCGGTCATTGAGTATGACGCCAACGCTGGAGAAACCAATCTGGCAGAGTGGGTTAAAGATAAGCTAGCTCGCTTTCAACAACCGGTGTGTTGGTTGACGTTGCCTCCCGAACTCAAAGCTGGAGGGATTAAAATCTCTCGCCGCGCGCTGTCGGATTGGGTAACTGCTTCATTGTTAACATTAAGAAAACAGTAATTACATTTCTCACTTTCGCCGTTGCGTAGCCATTGTCCTTTTGTTTATCTGCTAATGTGTAACCTTGTGTGAAATTCATTAGCAAAAGGTGCGCTATGGAATGGCATGTGAAGAAGACTTGCTGTCACAAAAAAGCAAGGAGGCTCTATGTTGTGCTTTGTGATAGCGGCGGTTCGTTAAAGATGCTTGCCGAGGCGCAATCTTCTGAGCGGGTTAAGCCCGGAGATCTCCTTTCTCCCTTAAAAGACGCGCAGTATTGTATTAATCGCGATTTATCCCGGATGATTAAGATAATTGATGCCAGACAGTATATTTGCGACGAATGGGAACGCGTGTTACGACTGTCCGAAGATAAATAGTCTCAGGGCTGCTGGCGCTGATGTGAAGGCAGAAAAATCGTCATTAGCCCCGCCATGATGCACAGCACTCCGGCAAGTGCCTTCAATGAAAATGTTCCCTGCCAGCCGGGCAGAATCATGGATGCAACCCACACCAGCACATAGCTCAGGCTGAGCAGAGCATAAGCTTTGCTCAGTGCGAGCTGGTGCAGGGCTTTATGCCAACAAATAACCGACAGTAAATAGCCGGCCAGCCCGGCATACAGAGCAAACGCCCCGATGCTAAGAGAAAATACGGCTGTGATGAATTCCTGCGGCCGCAGCATTGGCGGCAGATTATCCATCGCGAAGCCGAGACTCAACTGGGCGGCGGAGGTGATAATAACGCTACATAATCCCCAAAATATGCCCATTACACCGCACTCCCAAGAATAAAGATGCCGGTGATGATGAGCCCAACCCCCAGCCAGTGGCGCGTGGTGACGGGTTCACGCCAGATTTTCCATGCGGCCAGCGTCACCCAGACAAAGTTAAGACTCAGCATGGGGTAGGCGATGCCGACAGGAATGTTCTGCAGTACCGCGAGCCAGAGCAGCATGGCCAAACCGAGACTTGCCAGAGCAAGCCCAATCCATTGCGAAATATGACGTTTTCGCGCTCGTGCGGACACCGGTCGGGTCGCCTGCTTCTGGCATAACTGGCCGCAGACGCTGAGCATGCTGGCGAGAACTAAGGCTATCCAGATCATTTGGGTCGATACTGAATCAGGACCAGACGCCCCTGATTATCAATGTAATCAGCGGGAGGGATGGCAAGTTGATTAATATCTTCATCCTTATCAATCGAGAGCACGAGCGTAATGTTTCCTTGCTGACGATGTTGCGCTAACCAGTCGGCAAAGTCTTCCCGACTGACAAAACGCCCCTGGGCATCCGGGTAGTTAAGGCCATATTTTAACTCGCCCGTTTGTCCGTACATCATGATGTCGTCACGCTTCAGGCTCCAGGCCAGCCCCGCGGCGACGCCAACGCTATCGGTGAGAATATAACGGCTCGAGTCCAGCGACTCTTTGGTCATCTCGACAAAAAACTGTGGCTGTTTAGATTCCATCACCCGGTCAGGAATGGAAAAGCCAAACAGCAGTGCCAGTCCCAATGGGCACAGCGCTGCGAATGGCCAGTTCTTCTCGCGGTTATTTAGCGTATACCAGCCGAACAGCGTCCAGACGATAAAAATACCCCACGCACAAAACACCTTATACGTTTCGATATGCGACCAGACCGGCGTCTTTAACGGGCCCAGCGTGGAAACAATAAACGTGGCGACAATCCCGGTCACACCGAACAGAACGTTGATCCAGCCATTGACGCGCAGCGCGGCTGAGCCTTTTTCCGCGGCCTGTAGGCCGAAACGCGCCACCAATATCGCCAGCGGCGCGAAGCAGGAAAGAATATAGGTTGGCAATTTTCCTTTCGCGATGCTGAAAAAAAGGATTGGCATGATAATCCAGCTTAGCAGGTACAGTGTGCTGCGCGGAACATCTCGCTCACACCAGCCCGTACGCAGTGCGCCGGGAAGCAGCCCGAGCCACGGTAATGCGCCCGCTACAAATATCGGGATGTAGTACCAGACTGGAGCCTTGTGTTGAGCATCATCCTGCGCGAAGCGTTGAATGTGTTCGACCCAGAAGAAATAATGCCAGAAATCCGGCTCACGCCGGGCAATCGCTATTCCCCACGGCAGCACAATCACGACGCAGCCGACGACCGCCAGCAGACCGTAGAGTATGAGATCTTTCCAGCGCTTTTGTGCGAAAACCCACGGCAGTACGCTGAGCACCGGAACGGCAAGCGCCAGGAAACCCTTGGTCATTACGCCCATGCCGCAGGTTAACCCTAACAGCAAAAAGGCAGTCATTTTGCGCGTTCTGGTGGTGGCCTGCATCCCCTGCCAAAAACAACACATGCCCGCCATCAGCCAGAGCGCGATGATAGGATCAAGTACCGCGTAGGTGCCGATGCTGTATACCAAAAAAAACGTTAAAAAGATAACTGATGAGAGTACGGCGGTACGCTTATCCTGCCATAACCGCATGGCAAGCCAGGCTACCAGTAGCGCCGTCAGCAAGGTGGCAAAAATGGCCCCCGCTCTGACGCCAAAATTATTGGCGCCAAACAACCATTGCCCGATGCTGTTTAACCAGTATCCGGCAATCGGTTTTTCAAAATAACGCAGCCCTAAAAAGTGAGGAACGATCCAGTCGCCAGAGGTCAGCATCTCCCGGCTGATTTCGGCATAGCGCGTCTCATCTGGCTGCCAGAGCAGGCGACTGTTGATGGGAAGAATAAAATACAGCGCAATAAAAGCGATGAACGCCAGAGTGTAGCGGGCAGCAGATTTCATTGTGTCACACTCACCGGTTGTTGGCAGCCGAGCCACCCCTCTCTGCCGGGAATTTTGCCGCGCACGATCTGTCCTGTTGGCAGCGTATTAATATCGTCTGGTAACAGGTCACCGAGCGGGCAAAATGTGATCCCCATGTCTGCGGCACGAGTAAGCAACTCGTCAAAATCCTGATGAAAGGCGATGCCTTCAACTTCCGCATGAATGGTGTACACCGGTGTTCCTCTGCTCATCTGGATGTGGGAGAGAATATAAGAGTTGAAGTCCACCGCCTGGACCTCCTGACCAACCACTTCATCCCATGTTGGTAACGTGACGGGAATTTGCGGTGTACCTGTTTTCCCGGACGCCAGCACAGGACGGAATAACGATGTTCCCCGACAGTCGCTGTTATAGCGCAGATGGAACGTTTCTTTGGCATGGATGACGCGGTTGTCGGCACGCCATCCGGCAACCGCAGAACAGGTGACAGGCTGTCCGATGATGGCTTCAAGGGCGGATATGCCTCGTGAAATATCATCAATTAACTGTTTATCATTCCAGTTTCCGCTTCGCGCCTGCCAGGCATGGTGATCCCAGGCATGCAAACCGGTTTCATGAAGCAGGGCGGTTTGTGCAATGATCGCCGCATTAGCCTGGCCGATTTCTTTACCCGGCCATGCGGTTCCCGCCAGCAAAATATCCCATCCGTAGAGTGATGCCGCGTTTGAGCGCAGCATCTTCCACAGAAATTGTGGTTTCACAAGACGCCAGAGATGGCGCCCCATGTTGTCAGGTCCAACGCTAAAGAAAAAACTTGCCCGGACGCGATGTCGGTTCAATGTCTCCAGCAGGCGGGGCACGCCTTCGCGCGTCCCCCTGAACGTATCGACATCAATGCGCAAGCCGACTTTGGTCATGATGTGTGTTCCGTGATATCCACGCTGCGTAAGAAGAAGTCCAGCGTCTCTTCTACCGTTTCCTGCATCTCAATGCCAGGTTCCCAGTTCAGGCAGCGTTTTGCGTTGCGAATATTGGGCTTACGATGCTCAACGTCCTGATAACCTTTACCATAGTAGGTACTGCTTTCGACGTCGCGGAAACCGGCAAACGGCGGGAAGTGGTTACGCAATGGATGTTTTTCAAAGCAGGAAAGCAGCATTTCTGCCAGTTCCTGAATACTCGCTTCGTTCTCCGGGTTACCGATGTTGATAATCTCGCCGTCGCAGCGTCCGCCTTCGTTTTCAATGATGCGGTACAGGGCTTCGATACCATCGCGAATGTCGGTAAAGCAGCGTTTCTGCTTGCCGCCTTCAATCAGCTTGATCGGTGACCCTTCCACCAGATTGAGGATCAACTGGGTGATGGCGCGTGAGCTGCCGATACGCGCGGCGTTAAGGCTGTCCAGACGCGGCCCCATCCAGTTAAACGGGCGGAACAGGGTGAAGCGCAATCCCTCTTTTTCGCCGTACGCCCAGATAACGCGATCCAGCAACTGCTTAGAAACAGAGTAGATCCAGCGTGGTTTATTCACCGGACCGACGATCAGATTCGAGCTGTCCTCATCGAAGACGTTATCGGTACACATGCCGTAGACTTCGGAGGTTGACGGGAAAATAATGCGCTTATGGTATTTCACGCAGTAGCGAATGATTTTCAGGTTCTCTTCGAAATCGAGCTCAAACACGCGCAGCGGGTTGCGGGTATATTCGATTGGCGTTGCGATCGCCACCAGCGGCAGCACGACGTCGCATTTTTTCACATGATACTCAATCCATTCGGAGTGAATGCTGATGTCACCTTCGACGAAATGGAATCGCGGATGTCGCAGAAAACGCCCAATGGCGTCGCTACCAATATCGAGTCCATATACTTCATAATTATCTTCTTGCAGCAGGCGCTCGGTCAGATGGTTACCAATGAAGCCGTTAACGCCGAGGATTAGCACACGAGTACGACGTTTGCTGGCGGTAACTGACTGGCTGTTCAGACGAGAACCTGGTACCAGGCCCAGAACCTGCGCCAGTTGTGACCCCTGCATTGCAATACCATCGCCAGCTTGTCCGGTAATAATCTCCAGTGCGCCATCGGCACAGGCGATCAGCAAAGGGGATACGGAGACGACGGTGCCCGGTTGGGCCGCAAAATCATTTGTGCAAACCCGAGATGTCCAGACGGTGAACTTTTGCGTGCCGACGTAGCTAAATGCGCCTGGCCACGGATCGCTGACGGCGCGAACCTGGTTATGCAGCTCTGCGGCTGGCTTGTTCCAGTCGAGGAGGCTATCTTCCGGCGTACGGCGACCAAAGCAGGTGGCTTCTGCTTCCTGTTGGGGGCGTTCTGCATAATCTCCCGTTTTAATCGCAGGCAGCGTTTGTTCCAGCAACTGACGCGCAGCCTGGCACAATTTATGGTGCAGCGTTAACGCCACGTCTTCCGGCGAAATAGCAACGCGCTGCTGGGCAACTATGGCACCCGCATCCGCGCGTTTGACCATGCGGTGAAGCGTGACGCCGGTTTCGGTTTCGCCATTAACCAATACCCAGTTCAGAGGCGCGCGACCACGGTATTTCGGCAGCAGCGAACCGTGCAGATTAAATGCCCCCTTAGGCGCAAGACTGAGGATCTCATCACTCAGTAAATGACGATAGTAGAATGAGAAGATGACATCTGGCGCCAGTTGGCTAATGCGCTCAATCCACAGGGGATGATTGACCTCTTCCGGGGCGTAAACTGGAATACCAGCGCTGGCCGCCAGGCGGGAAACAGATCCAAAAAACGCTTTTTCACCCGGGTTGTCGGTGTGTGTAAAAATTGCAGCGATTTCATAACCTGCATCTAACAAAGCCTGGACACCCTGACATCCCATATCGTGATAGGCAAATACGACGGTTTTCATGCGCGGTTTTCCTCGTTTGACTGTGTGGTTTGTGGGCGAATAACGTGTTGAACAAAATAGCGGGGGCGGGCGCGGACATCGTTATAGATGCGACCGATATATTCGCCGAGTAAACCCATGCCAATAAACTGTGCGCCGATAAAGGTAAACAGGACGGCAAACAGCATGAATACCCCTTCCGCGGCCCACTGTGGGCCGAGCGTCAGGCGCAGAACAACAAGCACAACGGATAAGGTAAAGCCGGTGGCGGCAATCACGCTGCCCAACAGGCTCAACATACGAAGCGGCGTGGTGGTCAGACAGGTCACCAGGTCATACATCAGGTTGATCAGACGCATGAAGCTGTATTTAGAGTCACCAAATTCACGCTCTGCATGATGTACCGGGATTTCGGTGGCGCGACGGGCAAAAATATTGGCCAGAATCGGGATAAAGGTGCTGCGCTCCTGGCAATGCAGCATGGCATCGACGATGTGACGGCGATAGGCGCGTAGCATGCAACCATAGTCGCCCATCGCTTTACCGGTGGTGCGCTGAATAAGATGGTTGATCATGCGCGAGGCGGTCTTACGAAATACGCTGTCCTGGCGGTTCTGACGTACCGTACCCACCACATCGAAGCCTTCATCTGCGGTGGCAACCAGTCGGGGGATCTCCTCCGGCGGGTTTTGCAAATCGGCATCCAGCGTGATGATCAAGTCGCCGGTGACATGACTGAAACCGGCCATAATCGCCGAGTGTTGCCCGTAATTTCGATTCAGTAAAATAGAGACAATATGGCTGTTCGGTGCCTGAGACGCGTCCATCATCAACTGCGCGGAGTTGTCGCTGCTGCCGTCATCGATTAGCAGAATCTCATAGTCTTTGCCCAATTTTTCGCAGGCGGCACTGGTACGTCTGATTAGCTCTGGCAGGCTTTCCTGTTCATTAAAAACGGGAATGACCACCGAGACTTTTTTGATCGGTGCTGCTTCAAACATGGTTATTGTCCTGCAATCTCGCGAAGTGCCGTAATCACCCGCTGGGTGTCCGCTTCGGTCATGTCGGGGAATAGCGGCAGCGAGCATATGCGCGCGCTGTTCCATTCAGTATTTGGGAGCGAAAGGGTAGTGAAGCGTTCGCGGTAATATTTTTGCGTATGGGCCGCACGAAAATGCAGACCAGTACCGATATTTTTGGCCTTTAGCGCCTCCATCAGGGCATCTCTGCTCAGGCCACAGCGCGCTTCGTCAACGCGAATGATGTACAGATGCCAGGCGTGAACGTGCGACCACTGGGGCAGGCCCAGCGGTTGAAACGGGGTATCGGCCAGCGCCTGTTGATATTTCTGGGCAATTTGCGCCCGGCGTGAATTCAGTTGTCCCAGCTTATTCAGCTGTACCAGCGCGATGGCGGCATTGATATCTGTGAGGTTGTATTTGTATCCTGGCGTAAGTACTTCGGCCTGCGGCGCCCGGCCATAGGTTTGTCGATCAAATGCATCGACGCCCAGACCGTGAAACTTCAGGCTGCGAAGACGCTGGGCAAGCTGACTGTCGTCGGTGACGATTAGCCCACCTTCTGCACAGGTGATATTTTTGATGGCGTGAAACGAGAAGATTGCCGTGCCGCGCGCGCCGACATGGCGACCCTTATACAACGTCCCTACGGCGTGAGCCGCATCTTCTATAACCGGAATGCCGTAGCGCTCGCCAATGGCATAAATTGCGTCAAGGTCGGCGGGGGCGCCTGCGTAATGTACCGGAATAATGGCTTTGGTACGCGGGGTGATAGCGGCTTCAATTTGCTCCGGCGTGACCATCAGCGTATCGCGGTCGACGTCGATCATGACCGGCGCCGCACCCAGCAAAACAATCATGTTGAGGGTCGAAACCCATGTCATTGACGGCGTAATGACCTCATCGCCTGCGCCTATGCCCAGCGCCATCAACGTGATGTGCATCCCTGCCGTAGCGGAGCAGACGGCGACGGCGTGCTGATTTCCGGTGAGCTGACAGAATGCTTCTTCCAGTTGTTGGTTTTTCGGGCCGGTGGTTATCCATCCAGAGTCCAGAACCGTCTTCACAGCGGCAAGTTCTTCAGCGCCCATGGACGGGCGAGAGAAAGGCAAAAAGTCAGACATCATTATTCCTTCAAGCCATTTAACGCCACCGAAGTTTTATTTTTCGTGATAAACAGGGGGCGTTAATTATTTAATCAGGCTTCAAAGGTTAATGACTGAAGGTTAATTTATCCTTAAGAGTTTAAGGTTTGAAATTCAAAGATAAAAAGAGGGAGCGGTGATTTATTTGTTTGAATATAAAGTGTTTTTAGTCTTCATGGCGGTAATGACCTCTGTTGCTGAATACTGAGAACAATACCGCTATTGTGCACATTGTTTATATTACGTTTAAACTTGTGGGATTTACAGTAACCCTTTCAGAGTTAACGTTTTACGCGTGGCGATATTTAAGTCGTAGGTGCCGAGATCTTCCGCTTTAACCCAGGCGAATGCCTGGAACTCTTCGTTAATGTTCACTTCGCGATTCGCCGCCACACAATCGAAGATGAGATAAATCATATAAATCTCTTCCTGGCTGCCATCGGCATAAGTTTTGGTACGAATATCGTCACTGAAGGTCCATGGCGTAATTTCTGATAACACCAACTGTTCACCCAGTTCTTCTCTCACTTCCCGGCGCAAAGCTTCTTCAATACGTTCGCCTGGTTCAACACCGCCGCCAGACAGCGCCCACTGACCGGGAAACACACCGCGGTCGTCAGCCATTTTGCACAGCAAATAACAGCCATCGTTTTCAATTAATGGGCAAACAATCGTTCTTTGGCGCATAAGTTCAGTCCTTTAGGGGAGGTAGAAAAAAATTCCATCATGCACGCATCTTACCTTTTGCTGACGCTAGAAAAAATGCTTCATCAATGAATAACGCCACTTTGGCTGGGAAAACAGGATGTTTGTTGAAAACGGCCATTTGCTACGTTCACATGTATAAATGACACAAGAATTTAACCTTATCCACATCTTCTGAGTAGTATTTAGTTACAATATGTCGTTGCATCGCTTTTTTAGCTCATTGATTCCTCGTCATCTGACAGTACAATTCACCGGTTTTGGGGCTATGTTTTGATTCTTGCTGGAAAGGATAGAAAATGAAAAAAAGTTTAATGTTGGGTTTTGCCGGAATGCTGTTTTTTTCCGCGTCGGCGAGCGCGATTAGCATCAGCGGCCAGGCGGGCGAAGACTACACCAACCTGGGTTTCGGTATGGGTACTGAGACCACCGGTCTGGCTGTCAGCGGTAACTGGATGCATAACGATGACGACGGTGATGTTGCCGGACTGGGCCTGGGTCTGAATATCCCACTGGGTCCACTGTTAGCGACCGTTGGCGGTAAAGGCGTTTATACCAATCCAAACGATGGTGATGAAGGTTATGCGGCGGCGGTAGGTGGCGGTCTGCAGTGGCCGATCGGCGACAGCATTCGTCTGTTTGGTGAGTACTATTACTCGCCGGATTCGCTTTCCAGCGGTATCGACAGCTATGAAGAAGCGAATGCCGGTGCGCGTCTGACTATCCTGCGCCCGCTGAGCATAGAAGCCGGCTATCGCTATCTGAACCTGGCGGGTAAAGACGGCAACCGTGATAATGCGATTGCTGACGGCCCGTACGTTGGGGTTAATGCCAGCTTCTGATATTTCTGGCGCGGCGTTCAGTCGCGCCTTCCCCCCTCCATGCGTTATAGTGTTTTCATCATAAAAGCAGGAGAACACGATGTTAAACGTGGAGATGTTATCCACCGGGGATGAAGTGTTGCACGGACAAATCGTCGACACCAATGCCGCCTGGCTGGCCGATTTTTTCTTTAATCAGGGTTTACCGCTAACGCGTCGCAACACGGTAGGTGACAATCTTAACGATTTGGTCGCCGTCTTGCGTGAGCGTAGCGAACATGCCGATGTACTGATCGTTAACGGCGGTCTGGGGCCAACCAGCGATGACTTGAGCGCGCTGGCGGCGGCAACGGCAAAAGGCGAAGGGCTGGTGCTGCATGAAGCATGGCTCGCCGAGATGGAGCGTTATTTCCGCGATCGTGGACGCGTAATGGCGCCGAGCAACCGCAAACAGGCTGAACTTCCTGCCAGCGCGGAGTTTATCAATAATCCGGTGGGGACCGCGTGCGGGTTTGCCCTGAAGCTTAATCGCTGCCTGATGTTCTTTACGCCGGGTGTACCATCTGAATTTAAAGTCATGGTTGAGCATGAGATCCTGCCGCGTTTGCGTGAGCGTTTTTCGCTGTCTCAACCTCCGCTATGTCTGCGATTAACCACTTTTGGTCGTTCAGAAAGCGATCTGGCGCAAAGCCTGGATCCGCTGCCATTGCCTCCGGGAGTGACAATGGGCTACCGCTCCTCAATGCCGATTATTGAGCTGAAGCTGACCGGACCGGATTCCCAACGCGAAGCGATGCTGGCGCTGTGGCCCGAAGTTAAGCGGGTTGCCGGGCAGAATATGATTTTCGAAGGTACGGAAGGTTTACCCGCGCAAATCGCACGCACATTGCAGGAACGACAATACAGCCTGACGCTGAGCGAACAATTCACCGGTGGCCTGGTGGCGCTACAGCTTTCGCGTGCAAATGCTCCTTTGTTGGCAAGTGAAGTGGTGCCTCCCCAGGAAGAAACGCTGGCGCAAACGGCGCATTGGGTAACCGAGCGACGAGGCAATCACTATGCCGGGCTGGCACTGGCGATATCGGCTTTCGAAAACGAACATATTAACTTTGCGTTGGCCACGCCTAACGGGACGCATGCCTTACGCGTACGATTGAACGCTAATCGCTACAGCTTGCCGATTCGCCAGGAAGTGTGCGCGATGATGGCCCTCAATATGCTGCGCCGTTGGCTCAACGGCCAGGATGTTGCCAGCGAGCACGGCTGGATCGAAGTCGTTGAGTCGCTCACGATTTAATGATTGATAGGGAAGGCTACAAACCTTCCCTGTCTGACTCATTTGGTGACATCGTCAGGCAATAACCCAGTAATTAACCGAATCAAATCTCTATCAATTCCATTTTCCAGCATCATGCGCGCGATGCGCAAGGCTTCTTCTTGTGTACCTTTGCGTACTCCTTGCGCTAATCCTTGTTGTATCCCTTGTTCAATTCCTTGTTGCAGCCCATTGTGGTGACCTTCCTGTTTCAGCCTCTCTGCTATTGTCATTAATCTCTCCTTGTTATGTGGGGTACGTTCGGCAACTTCATGGATAAATTTGTTGACGTGACATACATCGCCGTACCGTAGCAGATAATTAAATAGCGTTTGTAGCTGGCTGTCATTAGCGGTGCTTGTAACTAAAAGCGAGACCAGACGGTCCACCAGCCCCATCAAATCACGATCGCGAATATGTTTTTGCATTAATTCAAGCAACGCGACACGCCGATGCTGCGCAATCTCATCGTCAGGTATTACGGTAATGTCGACCAGCGGAAAAGCCTCTGAATACAGTTGGCGCGCCAGTTGCGGATTATCAAATTCATCCAGCCAGTTGAGCGACCAGGGATAGGGACTTTGCTGGCCGTGATAAAACAACATGGGAACGACCAGTGGCAGCGTTTTATTTCCAGCATCAAGATGATGCTGCATCGCAGCAATAGCATAACGCATCAGGCGAAATGCCATATGCTGTACCGCTGTACTCTGATGTTCAATAACACAATAAATATAACCCTGGCCTTCGCGGGTTTTTAACGACCACAATACGTCGGAATAGTACGCGCGGAGATCCTGTTCGATAAAACTACCGGGCTCCAGCTTTAGCGTTTGCAAATCGCATATTTCACGTAATGCTGGAGGAAGGTGAATATCCAGAAAATCCCGAGCCATCTCGGGGTAAGACATTATCTTTTTAAAAACCGCATCGTGCGGTGTAGGTGTGGTGGATTTAGCCATGGTAGTCCGTCACCAGAAAGAGAAGATGGCGTGACGGTATCCGCTTCTAACATGCGTTGCATGTGGAGAATGGGGGCTTTGCGTAGATGAATCAGAGATAAATACGTCCAATTGCAACGTATTCAGTTAAGCGGAACATGATGCGCAAAAATGCCCGGTAAGCAGGACGCCACCGGGCAACAGAGTTAACCTAACGCTTTGGCAAGCAGGGTGATGGGATGTTCGCAACGCTTACTGGTAGACATCTCAATCTGCCATTTACAGGTTTCGCAGTCGGTGACGACGATATCAGCGCCGCTTTCTTCAATCTGGCGGAATAACGGTGCGCCAATGGATTGCGATGTCGGGTAGTTTTCCTTTTTAAAGCCGTATGTCCCGGCAATCCCGCAGCACTGCGAGTCCAGCACCGTTAGTTCCAGACCTGGAATTTGCCGTAGCAGTTCCAGCGTGTAGAGCGTCCAGCCCATTTTCTCCATGTGGCATGGCGTGTGATAGACCACCTTCAGCGGCAGCGTTTTCAACGGTAGCGTTTTGCCTTCATCCAGCTTGCGCCACAGCCAGCGGGTTGCCAGTTCAATGTGCTCGCGCAGGCCTGAGTTATCGACATCCAGCACTTCCGGATATTCATCACGCAGCGCAAAGGTGCAGGTGGATGAGGTGGCGATCACCGGAATGCCCTTGCCATCAATCGCTTCCCTAAGCGAAGCCACGTTGCTCACCGCCTGCTTACGCGCTTTATCGGTAAAGCCGTTGGCAATCAGCGGCACGCCGCAGCATTTCTCTTTGCTCAGCAGTTGCACCCCGGTTCCCATCGCGTTCAACACCTTGATCAGATCTTTGCCGAGCTGGGGATGGTTGTAATTCACAAAACAGCCATGGAAAAAGGCGACTTGATCCGGATACTGCGCCTGCTGTGCGGCAACGCTGCGATACCAGCGGCGGAAAGTACCAAAGGAGTACTTCGGCAGCGTACGGCGATGATCGATTTTTAGCGCGTAATCCAGCAACTGACGCACCGGTTTTAGCGAGGTGGCGGTATTCACTATCGGGGCGAAGGGGGTGGATACGCTACCCATCAAATCGGTATGGCTCAGGACAAAGTTACGTAACGACGGACGTGTAGTGTCGTATTTGGCGCGCGCGCGCTGGATGATATCGCCAATTTTCACGTCTGACGGGCAAGCTACTTCACAACGCTTACAGTTAATGCAGTATTTCAGCGCATCGTCATATAACGCGCCATCTTTCAGGCGCAGACGCTCACCGTCCGGGCCGGCCTGTTTAGGACCAGGGTAGTTCGGATTGACGCGACTTACCGGGCAGGCCGTGGTGCACACCGTGCATTTGATACAACTTTCAAAACGTGTGTCGCTCATTGCTGGCCTCCTGCACGTTTCGCAATATGATGTGCGGCATGTAAAGCGCTGACAGCGCACACGCCGCCTCCGCAACCCTGGGCGATAGGGTCGAATCCGCCGAGAACCGAACCGATGGCATACATGTTCTCTATCGTTTGTCCCGCCAGTGACGGGCGTAATCCGGCATCGGTCGTAACACCAAACTGTTGCCATGGTTGTGGGTCGAAGACGTCACGCTGATACCACTCGGCGCGAGTGGTGGTTTGCTGTACATCCAGCCCCAGGATCGGTTCATAGATAGCCTCACGCGTGGCGACCAGTCCACTGCTGAAGAAGCTGCCGCTGGCGAGCACGGCGAAGCGTGGTCGCAAAGGAATATCGGCATGATTACGGGTCCAGATTTCGCTGACCACGCCATCCTGACAGGTGATTTTCTTCACTTCATCACCCGGCATCCAGACGCCGCCCTGACGCACAAACTTGCGCTGCAATTTGTTGTGCAAACGCATACCCAGAACCGAAGGCGGTAGGGTCGGTAGCAGCGACAGCGAGCAGGGGAGGCGCTCGTTAAGCCACTGCCAGAGTCGTTCATCCGCCAGACCGAAGCAGGCTGGCATGATTATCATGTCGCAGGTTTTTGCGACCGGTAATAAAGCGTCATAGAGTAGTGACCATTTATCTTCGTTATCCAGCAGGCGCGCTATATTGACGGCGCGAAACTCGGTTGGGTTATCACGCAGGACGTCCAGCTCAGGCAGGTCGATTTCTGCCGTCTCGACGCTGAGATTGCGTTGACGCAGTGAGGCCGCGGCCAGATGCGCCTGGAAATCCAGTAAGCCGCTAATACCTACCACGCAGATACGCTGCGCGGGCAGCGGCCAGACCGGAACTTCCGGGGAACTTAACCAGGTTGAGCGCAGTGTTCCCAGCGGGGTTACGCGTTGATGTGACTGATGTACCTTGCCCTGCAAATGGGTTCCACATTCTTCCAGCAGATTTTGCGCCTGCTGGGCCAGTTCCAGAACGTTGCGGGTTCCGATGGTGCTATACGGATGTGTGGGTGCCTGAGTGCGCAGCGCATTCAGGCCCGCTTCTATATCGGTCACCGGTTGGCCATCGGGTAAGTTACTGAGCAAATCCAGTGAGCCGGAAGAAAAATGCAGGGCACTTTGGCCGCGCGTGACAATCGTGCAGCGTAAACCGCTTTTTTGCAGTTGCAGGCCGCACAGCAGTCCGGCCAGACCGCCGCCGATAATGACGGTATCAAATTTCATCCTGGTGCTCCTTTTCCAGACCGCACAATCCCTGATAGACCCAGCGCGTGAATTCGCTTTCGCGCAGCGCATCTCCCCAGGCGATAGGCTGCACGCCTTTCCAGCGCTCGTTGAGGAAATCGGAAAGCTGGGTGATAGATTGCGCGGCGGTGGTGACATTAAAACGTTGCAGCAAACCTGCGGCGCGACAGGCACATAATTCGCCCTGGCAGGTCCCCATTCCAACACGGGTACGGCGACGCAAATCCAGCAGACTGTTGACGGTTAAATTTTCGACGGCGTATTGCACTTCGCCTGCAGTGACCGCTTCGCATTCACAGACCAGGCTGCGGTGTTGACGACCTTCACTAAGCCACGCAGGGGTGCGATCGCCGTGGCGGTAGACCGCCGAGCCGCGCAGTGGTGCGGGCAACGAGATCACGCGTTTAAGCGTATGCTCGGTAGAATCCTGTGAGCCAGGCAGCGCGGTGTCTGCCGTTGTACAAGGTTGGGTATTACCCAGCTTACGGCAAACCGCATCGGTAGCCCATTCCGCCATCAGGCGGTAGGTCATCAGTTTGCCGCCGGTAATGGTGATAAATCCGTCCAGTCCGTCACGCTCTGCATGATCGAACAGCACAATTCCGCGGCTGACGTTACGTCCACTTGGATCGTCGTCACTGGCCACCAGCGGACGCACACCTGAGTAGGCGCGTAAAATGCGCGTTTTCGCCATAATCGGCGCCAGTTTCTCACCTTCACGCAGCAGAATATCGACCTCTTCTGCGGTGACGCGGTTGCTGTCTATATCGTCGTAATCAATGTGCTGCGAGGTAGTACCGATTAGCGAAATGGTATCACCGGGCACCAGAATATCGGCGTCAGACGGCTTACGGCAGCGGTTGATGACATGCTGGTTAATACGATGATCCATAATCAGCAGTGAACCTTTGGCCGGAAACATACGGATGCTCAGATCGGCATATTCCGCGATCCGCTGGCCCCAGATCCCGGCGGCGTTGACCACTACTGGCGCATGCAGGGACTGCATCTCACCCGTAAGATGGTTACGCACGTTAACGCCGCAAACCGTTGCCCCTTCGCGAATCAGTCCCGTCACTTCATGCGCTGTTAAGATAACCGCGCCATGCTCACGCGCATCCAGCATGTTGGCGGCGGTTAAGCGGAAAGGATCAACCGTGCCGTCCGGCACTTTTACCGCACCAATCAGCTGTGGGTTAACGGAGGGTTCGATAATGCGGGCCTGCTGAGGGTCGATCGCTTCTGCGCGAATACCGGCCTCTTCACAGGCGCGAATAAAGGTAGCCTGAAAGGAGAGCTCATCCTCCGGCAGGGTAATAAACAGACCGTCCGTCGGCTCAACGCAATGACGGGCGATACGTTTCAGAATTTGGTTTTCGCTGATGCACTCACGGGCAGATTCAGCATCGGTGACGGCGTAGCGCGCACCGCTGTGCAGCAGGCCGTGGTTACGTCCGGTCGCCCCTGTGGCGATATCGTGGCGCTCCACTAAGATGACGCGCAACCCGCGCAGCGCACAATCACGTGCGATCCCTGCACCAGTTGCTCCTCCACCAATGATAATCACGTCACTTGTTTGCGAGTCGCGAGTTTTCATTGTTTTTCCTCACAGTTCGTTTTTTATCATTTAGCCACATAAAAAACATGGATTGTTTGATTTCGCGCATAATCGCTCATTATTCGAAAATGAAACGTGATTTCATGCGCTTTTATGAACATTTGTCATAAATCTGTAACAATATGTGCTGCGTTTCACATTTTTGTTATGTATCTTTCCTTAACATCGCGGCCACACTGGGAGCGGTAGGGTAGTAATGACGAACTGCAGTGTTTACTTCGAATGAAAGACGGCCACGGAGGCTACACTATGTTGAGCATTTTTAAACCAGCGTCACACACGGCGCGTTTGCCTGCAGCGGAGATCGACCCGACATATCGTCGATTACGTTGGCAGATTTTTCTGGGGATATTTTTTGGTTATGCCGCGTACTATCTGGTACGTAAGAACTTTGCCCTTGCGATGCCGTATCTGGTTGAGCAAGGCTTTTCGCGTGGCGATCTGGGTTTTGCCTTGTCCGGTATCTCCATTGCTTATGGATTTTCGAAATTCATCATGGGATCCGTCTCGGATCGCTCGAATCCGCGCGTTTTCCTGCCAGCGGGTCTGATACTGGCCGCCGCTGTGATGTTGTTTATGGGCTTTGTGCCGTGGGCGACGTCGAGCATTGCGATTATGTTTGTGCTGCTGTTCCTCTGCGGATGGTTCCAGGGAATGGGGTGGCCGCCGTGTGGTCGTACCATGGTGCACTGGTGGTCGCAGAAAGAGCGTGGGGGCATAGTTTCCGTCTGGAACTGTGCGCACAACGTGGGCGGCGGTCTGCCTCCTCTGTTGTTCCTGCTGGGCATGGCCTGGTTTAATGACTGGAAAGCGGCGCTGTACATGCCTGCTTTCGGTGCGATCGTCGTCGCGCTGTTTGCTTTTGCTCTGATGCGCGACACGCCGCAATCCTGTGGCCTGCCGCCTATCGAAGAGTACAAGAACGACTACCCGGACGATTACAACGAGAAAGCGGAAGAAGAGCTGACTGCGAAGCAGATCTTCATGCAATACGTACTGCCGAACAAACTGTTGTGGTACATCGCTATCGCCAACGTGTTTGTTTATCTGCTGCGCTACGGCATCCTCGACTGGTCACCGACCTATCTGAAAGAAGTGAAGCATTTCGCACTGGATAAATCTTCCTGGGCCTACTTCCTGTATGAATATGCGGGTATTCCGGGCACGCTGCTGTGTGGCTGGATGTCGGATAAAGTCTTCCGTGGCAACCGTGGTGCGACCGGCGTGTTCTTTATGACGCTGGTGACGATTGCGACCATCGTTTACTGGATGAACCCGGCAGGAAATCCGAACGTTGATATGGCTTGTATGATTATCATCGGCTTCCTGATCTACGGCCCGGTCATGCTGATTGGTCTGCACGCGCTGGAACTGGCGCCGAAAAAAGCGGCGGGTACGGCGGCAGGCTTCACCGGACTGTTCGGTTATCTCGGCGGTTCTGTGGCGGCGAGCGCCATTGTCGGCTACACCGTTGACTTCTTCGGTTGGGACGGCGGCTTTATGGTGATGATTGGCGGTAGCGTGCTGGCGGTAATTCTGCTGGTGGTCGTTATGATTGGCGAAAAACGTCATCACGAAGAGATGGAACTGAAGCGTAACGGGGGCTAATAGATGAAAACCACATTGAAAAGTCTCAGCGTAGCGCTAATGCTGGCAGGTATGGTGGTTAGCAGCGCAGCGGTTGCCGCTGATAAAATCGTGATTGCGCACCGTGGCGCCAGCGGTTATCTACCGGAGCATACGCTGCCTGCGAAAGCGATGGCCTATGCTCAGGGCGCAGATTACCTGGAACAGGATTTGGTGATGACCAAGGACGACCATCTGGTCGTCCTGCATGACCACTATCTTGACCGCGTCACCGATGTTGCCGAGCGTTTCCCGGATCGCGCGCGTAAAGACGGGCGGTATTACGCTATCGATTTTACGCTGGATGAGATTAAATCGCTGAAATTTACCGAAGGCTTTGATATCGAAAATGGCAAAAAGGTCCAGACCTACCCAGGGCGTTTCCCGATGGGTAAATCTGACTTCCGCGTACACACTTTCGAAGAAGAGATTGAGTTTGTTCAGGGATTAAATCATTCAACCGGTAAAAACATCGGTATTTATCCGGAAATGAAAGCACCGTGGTTCCATCATCAGGAAGGGAAGGACATTGCGGCTAAAACGCTGGAAGTACTGAAAAAGTACGGGTATACCGACAAGAACGACAAGGTCTATCTGCAGTGTTTTGATGTCGCAGAGTTAAAGCGCATTAAGAATGAGCTGGAACCGAAGATGGGGATGGATCTCAATCTGGTACAGTTGATTGCGTACACTGACTGGAATGAAACACAGGAGAAAAAGCCGGACGGCAGTTGGGTTAATTACAACTACGACTGGATGTTTAAACCGGGTGCCATGAAGCAGGTTGCGCAGTATGCGGACGGCATTGGGCCGGACTACCACATGCTGGTTGATGAGAAGTCGAAGAAAGGCAATATCTTGTTAACTGGCATGGTACAGGATGCGCATCAGAACAAGATGGTGGTGCATCCTTATACCGTTCGTGCCGATCAGTTGCCGGATTACACTACTGACGTAAACCAGCTGTATGACATTCTGTATAACAAGGCGGGCGTTGACGGGCTGTTCACCGACTTTCCCGACAAAGCAGTGAAGTTCCTGAATAAAGAGTAATGGCACAAGGCCTGTGACGCACCTCCGGTCACGGGCCTTATAGGATGAAACGTTATAAACCGCTAGATAAGGCCGTCTGCTGTCAACGTTTCCATACCTGCTGCAGGAGTAATAAAGAGCTGCCGTTCACCGGCGGCTCTTTTGTCAGTAACGATTTTTCCCCAAGATGCGCTACATTTCTATTTCAATATCGCCGTTTGCCCGACAGCAGCAGGGCAAAATTTCACCTGGTTGAATGAAGGCCAGAGGTTCGGCAATCCAGTCGACCTGTCCCGCTACCAGGCGGGTACGACAGGAGCCGCAATAACCTGCACGGCACTGATATTCTACTTCGACATTGTGCGATTCGAGCGCAGCAAGCAGGGAAGGGTGTTCATCCTGGCACAGCAACTGTGTGCCAGAGATGCGCAGAGTAACGCGGCCCATCAGAGCTGGAAGTTACTCAGATCGTCAGTATCAACTTCCGAGTCAATCTGCCCAACCAGATAGGAGCTGACTTCCACTTCCTGCGGCGCAACCTGCACGTTATCAGACACCAGCCAGGTGTTGATCCATGGGATTGGGTTAGAGCGCGTCTGGAACGGCAAATCGAGCCCGACAGCCTGCATACGAATGTTGGTGATGTACTCAACGTACTGGCACAGGATATCTTTGTTCAGGCCAATCATTGAGCCGTCACGGAACAGATAATCTGCCCACTCTTTTTCCTGCAGCGCGGCCTGGACGAACAGGTCATAGCACTCTTGTTTGCACTCTTCGGCAATTTCCGCCATTTCCGGATCGTCCACGCCGCTGCGCAGCAGGTTCAGCATATGCTGGGTACCGGTCAGGTGCAGCGCTTCATCACGGGCGATCAGACGAATAATTTTCGCGTTGCCTTCCATCAGTTCACGTTCAGCGAAGGCGAAGGAGCAGGCGAAGCTGACGTAGAAGCGAATGGCTTCCAGCGCGTTAACGCTCATCAGGCACAGGTACAGCTTCTTCTTCAGCTCACGCAGGTTAACGACAACCGTTTTACCGTTGACCGTATGTGTGCCAACGCCCAGCAAATGCCAGTAGCTGGTCATCTCGATCAATTCGTCGTAGTAGCTGGAAATGCCTTCCGCGCGTTTCTGGATCTGTTCGTTGGTGACGATATCGTCAAACACCACCGCCGGATCGTTCACGATGTTACGAATGATATGAGTATAAGAACGGGAGTGGATCGTCTCAGAAAACGCCCACGTTTCCACCCAGGTTTCCAGCTCAGGGATCGAGATTAACGGCAGCAGCGCTACGTTTGGGCTGCGTCCCTGAATGGAGTCCAGCAACGTCTGATACTTAAGGTTGCTGATGAAGATATGCTTTTCATGTTCCGGCAGCGCCTGGAAGTCGATGCGATCGCGAGAAACATCGACCTCTTCCGGACGCCAGAAGAAAGAGAGCTGCTTTTCGATCAGCTTTTCGAAGATGTCATATTTTTGCTGATCGTAGCGGGCGACGTTCACCGGCTGGCCGAAGAACATCGGCTCCAGAAGTTGGTTATTTTTCGTCTGTGAAAAAGTGGTGTATGCCATTGATGTGAATCCTGTCTGGAATGTATTGCCGGACGCGCTTCGCTTACCCGGCTTACATTACCGCGAATTAATTTATAGGCCGGGCAAGCGTAGCGCCGCCCGGCATCATTCATCAGATCTTACAAGCGCCGCTTTCGCAGCCGTCGTCCTGAATGGACGGCACCAGATCGTCCTGAGAATCTTCCGCACCGTCACGGGTGTTCTGATAATACAGCGTTTTGACACCAAATTTGTAGGCGGTGAGCAGGTCTTTCAGCAACTGCTGCATCGGTACTTTTCCGGACGGGAAACGTGACGGATCGTAGTTGGTGTTGGCGGAAATCGACTGATCGATAAATTTCTGCATGATACCTACCAGCTGCAGATAGCCGTCGTTGTTTGGCATTTCCCACAGCAGTTCGTACGCGTCGTGCAGGTGTTCGTAGTCCGGCACGACCTGGCGCAGAATACCGTCTTTCGACGCTTTGATGCTCACGTAGCCGCGCGGCGGTTCAATACCGTTGGTGGCGTTGGAGATCTGCGAAGAGGTCTCGGACGGCATCAGCGCAGACAGCGTTGAGTTACGCAGACCGTGCGTCTTGATGGATTCACGCAGCTGTTCCCAGTCCAGATGCAGCGGCTCGTTGGCAATAGCATCGAGATCCTTTTTATAGGTATCGATCGGCAGAATGCCCTGGGAGTAAGTCGTTTCGTTAAACCACGGGCACGCGCCTTGCTCTTTTGCCAGCTCGTTAGAGGCTTTCAGCAGGTAATACTGAATGGCTTCAAAGGTTTTGTGAGTCAGGTTGTTCGCGCTGCCGTCAGAATAACGCTTACCGTTTTTCGCCAGCCAGTAGGCGTAGTTGATCACGCCAATACCCAGCGTACGACGGCCCATCGCGCCGCGTTTGGCGGCAGGAATTGGATAGTCCTGGTAATCGAGCAGCGCATCCAGCGCGCGCACCGCCAGTACGGCCAGCTCTTCCAGCTCGTCCAGGCTATTGATAGCGCCGAGGTTAAATGCGGACAGCGTACACAGCGCAATTTCGCCGTTTTCGTCGTTAACGTCGGTCAGCGGTTTGGTCGGCAGGGCGATTTCCAGGCACAGGTTTGACTGGCGCACCGGCGCGACAACCGGATCAAACGGGCTGTGGGTGTTGCAATGGTCAACGTTCTGGATGTAGATGCGGCCGGTAGAGGCACGTTCCTGCATCATCAGGGAGAACAGTTCGACCGCTTTCACGCGTTGCTTGCGAATGCTGTCGTCGTTTTCATATTTGGTGTACAGACGTTCAAACTCGTCCTGGTCGGCGAAGAACGCATCATACAGGCCCGGGACGTCGGACGGGCTGAACAGTGTGATATCGCCGCCTTTCAGCAGACGGGTGTACATCAGTTTGTTGATCTGTACGCCGTAGTCCATGTGACGCACGCGGTTGCCTTCAACGCCACGGTTGTTTTTCAGGACCAGCAGGCTTTCAACTTCCAGGTGCCACATTGGGTAGAACAGCGTGGCTGCACCGCCACGTACGCCACCCTGGGAACAGGATTTTACCGCGGTCTGGAAGTGCTTGTAGAACGGAATACAGCCGGTGTGGAACGCTTCACCGCCGCGGATCGGGCTGCCCAGTGCGCGGATGCGACCGGCGTTGATACCGATACCGGCGCGCTGAGAAACGTATTTCACAATCGCGCTGGAGGTGGCGTTGATGGAATCCAGGCTGTCGCCGCACTCGATCAGCACGCAGGAGCTGAACTGACGAGTAGGGGTGCGCACGCCGGACATAATCGGCGTAGGCAGCGAAATTTTAAACGTAGAAACGGCGTCGTAGAAACGTTTTACATATTGCAGACGTGTTTCGCGCGGATAGTTAGAGAACAGGCAGGCCGCTACCAGTATGTAGAGGAACTGCGCGCTTTCATAAATCTCACCGGTAACACGGTTTTGTACCAGGTATTTGCCTTCTAACTGCTTCACCGCCGCGTAGGAGAAGGTCATATCCCGGTCGTGTACGATGAACGAGTCCATCTGCTTGAACTCTTCTTCCGTGTAGTCTTCCAGCAGATGATTGTCGTATTTGCCCATTTCAACCATTTTCACGACATGGTCGAACAGTTTCGGCGGTTCAAACTCGCCGTAGGCTTTTTTGCGCAGATGGAAAATCGCCAGGCGAGCAGCCAGGTACTGATAATCTGGCGCTTCGCGGGAGATCAGATCGGCGGCAGCTTTAATGATCGTTTCATGGATATCGGAGGTCTTGATACCGTCATAAAACTGAATGTGGGAGCGTAGCTCGACCTGAGAAATCGATACGTTATTCAGTCCTTCTGCCGCCCAATCCAGAACTCGGTGGATTTTGTCGAGATTGATGCGCTCTGTACTACCATCACGCTTTGTCACCAGCAGACTCTGATTCATGTGGTTTTTTACCTGTCCGTGAAAGAAAAAATATCCCCCATATTATCCACAAAGTCATGTTGTGACTAAGTCTGTGGATAAATACTATATGTAGGGGTTGTTTGATAAAGTAGACGCTATATGGTGAGTATTCTAGTAGGGATTCTTTTCAGTACAAGAGTTGATTTTGAGGTTAAATTGAGGTTGCAAAAGGGTAATAATCGCTAAGTGCGCGTCTTATAAGGCCTGGCGAGGATGTCAATAATTGAGAAAAAAAATAGAAAATTTGATCGAGTGCTGATTTCTTCATCTAAGGCGAAGAAAGTTCTTATGATCTGGCACAGGATTTGTAAGCCTGATAAGCGGAGCGTCATCAGGCATTGTTCCCGTGAGCATGCCGGATAGCGGCGTTGACGCCTTATCCGGCCTACAGGAGAGGTTAATCAACCCTGGCGGTAGTGTGCACCATATAATTCACATCAACCCCTGGGCCGAGTTTAAAGCTGTTGGTGATCGGGTTGTAGTGCAGGCCGGTCATATGACGCTCTTTCAGCACGGTCTGGTCAACCCACTCCAACAGTTCAGCGGGCTTAATGAATTTTTTCACATCATGGGTGCCTTTTGGCACCATACGCAAAACATATTCCGCTCCAACTACGGCCATCAGCCAGGATTTGCCGTTACGATTAAGCGTGGAGAAAAACACTTCGCCGCCCGGTTTGACCAGTCTGGCGCAGGCCCTGACCACCGACTGCGGGTCCGGCACGTGTTCTAACATTTCCATGCAGGTCACAACGTCGTACTGATGCGCATGTTTTTCCGCGTGTTCTTCAACGGTTTCTTGTACGTATTCCACCTGGATGCCGCTCTCCAGCGCATGCAGTTTTGCTACCTGTAACGGTTCAAAACCCATGTCCAGCCCGGTGACGGTTGCGCCTTCGCGCGCCATGCTTTCCGCCAGAATGCCGCCGCCGCAGCCGACGTCGAGTACCTTTTTACCAAACAGGCCGCCTGAGCGCTCAGTAATATAGCCCAGACGCAGTGGGTTAATACGGTGCAGTGGCTTAAATTCACCCTCAAGATCCCACCAGCGTGACGCGACTGCTTCAAACTTGGCAATTTCTTCATGGTCAACGTTGTGAGTTACCGGGGGTTTTTCGGCATTCATTGGGGCTTCTACTCCTAAATTTGCGATGCAAATGAGTATATCAGCCTGGCGGGATGAATAAAGCCTCTGTCTGGGGGAATCCATTTACCTGAATCTGTGCGAATGTGTTATAATTTGCGACCTTTGAATCCGGGATACAGTAGAGGGATAGCGGTTAGATGAGCGACCTTGCGAGAGAAATTACACCGGTCAACATTGAGGAAGAGCTGAAGAGCTCGTATCTGGATTATGCGATGTCGGTCATTGTTGGCCGTGCGCTGCCAGACGTCCGAGATGGCCTGAAGCCGGTTCACCGTCGCGTACTTTACGCCATGAACGTATTGGGCAACGACTGGAATAAAGCCTATAAAAAATCTGCCCGTGTCGTTGGTGACGTAATCGGTAAATACCACCCTCATGGTGATACCGCCGTTTACAACACCATTGTTCGTATGGCGCAGCCATTCTCCTTGCGTTACATGCTGGTAGATGGTCAGGGTAACTTTGGTTCTGTCGATGGCGACTCCGCAGCGGCGATGCGTTATACGGAAATCCGTATGTCGAAAATCGCCCATGAGCTGATGGCTGACCTGGAAAAAGAAACGGTTGATTTCGTCGATAACTACGACGGCACCGAACAAATTCCTGACGTCATGCCGACCAAAATTCCTAACCTGCTGGTGAACGGTTCGTCCGGTATCGCGGTAGGTATGGCAACCAACATTCCGCCACACAACCTGACGGAAGTGATTAACGGCTGTCTGGCATACATTGACGATGAAGACATCAGCATTGAAGGGCTGATGGAACATATTCCGGGTCCGGACTTCCCGACCGCCGCGATCATCAATGGTCGTCGTGGTATCGAAGAAGCCTACCGTACCGGCCGTGGCAAAGTGTACATTCGCGCACGCGCAGAAGTCGAAGCGGATGCCAAAACTGGCCGCGAAACCATCATCGTCCATGAAATTCCGTATCAGGTGAACAAAGCGCGCCTGATCGAGAAAATCGCCGAGCTGGTAAAAGACAAACGCGTTGAAGGTATCAGCGCGCTGCGTGACGAGTCTGACAAAGACGGTATGCGCATCGTGATTGAAGTGAAACGCGACGCGGTCGGGGAAGTGGTTCTGAACAACCTTTACTCCCAGACTCAACTGCAGGTTTCCTTCGGTATCAACATGGTTGCTCTGCACCATGGTCAGCCGAAGATCATGAACCTGAAAGATATTATCGCCGCGTTCGTACGTCACCGCCGTGAAGTCGTAACCCGCCGTACTATCTTTGAACTGCGTAAAGCTCGCGACCGTGCACACATTCTTGAAGCACTGGCGATTGCGCTGGCGAACATCGATCCGATCATCGAACTGATCCGCCGAGCGCCGACTCCGGCAGAAGCGAAAGCAGCGCTGGTCGCGCGTTCGTGGGAGCTGGGCAACGTTTCTGCCATGCTGGAACGTGCCGGTGATGATGCCGCGCGTCCTGAGTGGCTGGAGCCGGAATTTGGCGTGCGTGATGGTCAGTACTACCTGACTGAACAGCAGGCCCAGGCGATTCTGGATTTGCGTCTGCAGAAACTGACTGGCCTTGAGCATGAAAAACTGCTCGACGAATACAAAGAGCTGCTGGAGCAGATCGCTGAACTGCTGCACATTTTGGGCAGCGCCGATCGTCTGATGGAAGTTATCCGTGAAGAGATGGAGCTGATTCGCGAGCAGTTCGGCGACGAACGTCGGACCGAAATCACCGCGAACAGTGCTGACATCAACATCGAAGATCTGATTAGCCAGGAAGATGTTGTCGTGACCTTGTCTCATCAGGGTTACGTGAAATATCAGCCGTTAACCGATTACGAAGCGCAGCGTCGTGGCGGTAAAGGCAAATCTGCAGCACGTATTAAAGAAGAAGACTTTATCGACCGCCTGCTGGTGGCTAACACCCATGATACGATCCTCTGCTTCTCCAGCCGTGGTCGTTTGTACTGGATGAAGGTTTATCAGCTGCCGGAAGCGAGCCGTGGAGCGCGTGGACGTCCAATCGTCAACCTGCTGCCGCTGGAAGCGAACGAGCGTATCACCGCAATTCTGCCGGTACGCGAGTACGAAGAGGGTGTTAACGTCTTCATGGCAACCGCCAGCGGTACCGTGAAGAAAACGGCGCTGACCGAGTTCAGCCGTCCGCGTTCTGCCGGTATCATTGCGGTTAACCTGAACGAAGGCGACGAACTGATTGGCGTTGACCTGACGTCCGGTAGTGACGAAGTCATGCTGTTCTCTGCCGCGGGTAAAGTTGTGCGCTTTAAAGAAGATGCCGTTCGTGCAATGGGTCGTACCGCGACCGGCGTACGTGGTATCAAACTGGCGGAAAGCGACAGCGTGGTATCGCTGATCGTTCCACGCGGTGAAGGCGCAATTCTGACCGTTACCCAGAACGGCTACGGTAAACGTACGGCGGCGGAAGAGTATCCGACCAAGTCTCGTGCGACCCAGGGCGTTATCTCCATCAAAGTCACCGAGCGCAACGGTTCCGTTGTTGGCGCAGTGCAGGTTGAAGATACCGACCAGATCATGATGATCACCGATGCAGGTACGCTGGTGCGTACTCGCGTGTCGGAAATCAGCGTAGTAGGGCGTAATACCCAGGGTGTTATCCTCATCCGTACTGCGGAAGATGAAAACGTAGTGGGTCTGCAACGCGTGGCTGAACCTGTTGATGATGAAGAGCTCGACTCCATCGACGGCAGCGCTGCTGAAGGGGACGAGGATATCGCGCCTGAAGCGGAAAGCGATGACGATGCAGCGGACGACGCTGAAGAGTAATTGAGATGTTATAAGGGGGCCGGAGAAATCCGGCCCTTTTTTTAATGGCATTGCGACAAAAGACATTTACCGCTACCTTAACCACACTCTATTAATGCCCTGAGGCGGAGCTTCGCCCCTTTGAAATACCTTGCTTCCGTTCATTCAACGCTAAAAGTCTCACGCTACCTGTTCAGGGCCTTGGCGCTCCTGATCTGGTTTTTAATTGCGTTCGCTTCCGTTTTCTACATCGTGAATGCGCTGCACCAGAGAGAATCTGAGATCCATCAGGAGCTTAACCTCAGCTCCGATCAGGCCCAACGTTACATTCAGCGCACCTCTGATGTAATTAAAGAGCTGAAATATATCGCTGAGAATCGTTTAACGGCGGAAAACGGCGTGATGTCGTTGCGGTCGCGGGATGATAAAACCGTTGTGCCAAACTTTGAGCCGCTGTTTGCCGACTCCGACTGCTCGGTGATGGGCAACGCCTGGCGGGGATCGCTGGAATCGCTGGCGTGGTTTATGCGCTACTGGCGCGACAACTTTTCCGCCGCCTATGATTTGAATCGCGTGTTCCTGATCGGCAGCGACAACCTTTGTATGGCTAATTTCGGCCTGCGTGATATGCCGGTTGAACGTGACGAGGCGCTGAAGGCGCTACATGAGCGCATTATTAAGTATCGCAATGCTACGCAAGACGAAAACGGCAACAACTTGTTCTGGATCAGCCAGGGGCCGCGTCCGGGCGTGGGGTATTTCTATGCGCTGACGCCGGTTTATCTCGCCAATCGTCTGCAAGCGCTGCTCGGCGTCGAACAACCTATTCGAATGGAAAACTTCTTCACGCCTGGCAGTTTGCCAATGGGCGTGACCATTCTTGATGAAAATGGTCATGCGCTCATTTCGCTCACCGGCCCTGAGGGTAATATTAAGGCTGAACCACGCTGGATGCAGGAGCGCTCCTGGTTTGGTTATACCCCAGGTTTTCGCGATCTGGTGTTGAAGAAAAACCTGCCCCCTTCATCGCTGAGCATTGTCTATTCCGTTCCGGTCGACCTGGTGCTGGAGCGGATCCGCATGATGATCCTGAACGCGATCCTACTGAATGTGCTGGTTGGTGCGGCGTTATTTATGCTCACGCGTATGTATGAGCGACGTATTTTTATTCCGGCGGAAAGCGATGCTCAGCGCCTGGAAGAGCACGAGCAGTTTAACCGTAAAATCGTGGCTTCCGCGCCGGTTGGCATTTGTATTCTGCGTACGATAGATGGCATTAACATCCTGAGTAATGAGCTGGCGCACACCTATCTCAACATGCTGACGCATGAAGACCGGCAGCGGTTGACGCAAATTATCTGCGGCCAGCAGGTCAATTTTGTCGATGTACTGACCAGTAACAATACCAATCTGCAAATCAGCTTTGTGCACTCGCGCTATCGTAATGAAAACGTAGCGATTTGCGTGCTGGTTGACGTCAGCGCGCGCGTAAAAATGGAAGAGTCGTTGCAGGAGATGGCGCAGGCGGCGGAGCAGGCGAGCCAGTCCAAATCGATGTTCCTTGCGACGGTGAGCCACGAGCTGCGTACGCCGCTGTACGGTATTATCGGTAACCTCGATTTGTTGCAAACCAAAGAGTTACCCAACGGGGTGGATCGCCTGGTGACGGCGATGAACAACTCTTCCAGCCTGCTGTTGAAAATTATCAGCGATATTCTCGATTTCTCGAAAATTGAATCTGAACAGCTGAAGATTGAACCGCGCGAGTTTTCACCGCGTGAAGTCATGAATCATATTACGGCTAACTATCTGCCGCTGGTGGTCCGCAAGCAACTGGGCTTGTACTGCTTTATCGACCCAAATGTACCAGTGGCGCTCAATGGCGACCCGATGCGTTTACAGCAGGTAATTTCCAATCTGTTGAGTAATGCTATCAAGTTTACCGATACCGGCTGCATTGTGCTGCACGTGCAGTGTAACGGCGATTATCTTAGTATTCGCGTACGTGATACCGGGGTCGGGATCCCTGCCAAAGAGGTCGTCCGGTTGTTCGATCCTTTCTTCCAGGTGGGAACCGGCGTCCAGCGTAATTTCCAGGGAACCGGACTTGGTTTGGCTATCTGTGAAAAACTGATCAGCATGATGGATGGAGACATTTCCGTCGATTCTGAACCGGGAATGGGGAGTCAGTTTATGCTGCGTATTCCGCTTTATGGCGCGCAGTATCCACTGAATAAAGGTATCGATGGGCTTGTCGGCAAGCGTTGCTGGCTGGCGGTGCGTAACGCGTCGCTGTACCAGTTTGTTGAATCCAGTCTGACGCGAAATGGGATGACGGTGCTGCGTTATGAGGGGCAACAACCGGATGCGGATGACCTGCTAATTGCTGACGATGTGCTGGACCAGCCGTGGCAGGGACGCGCCGCGGTGATTTTCTGCCGCCGTCATATCGGTATTCCACTGGAAAGGGTGCCTGGGGAGTGGGTGCACAGCGTGGCATCACCTCACGAGCTGCCTGCGCTGCTGGCGCATATCTACAGCGTTGAGCTGAACAGTGAAGAGCTTTCCACTGCGCTACCAGCCCCGGATAAAGTAGGGGCAACGAACGATGACATGATGATTCTGGTGGTCGACGATCATCCGATCAATCGACGTTTACTGGCCGATCAGTTGGGATCGTTGGGATACCAGTGTAAAACCGCGAATGACGGCGTGGATGCACTCAATGTACTGAGTAAAAACCATATCGACATCGTACTAAGCGACGTCAACATGCCGAACATGGATGGTTATCGCCTGACGCAGCGTATTCGTCAGCTAGGGTTAACGCTGCCGGTTGTCGGCGTGACGGCCAACGCGCTGGCCGAAGAGAAGCAGCGTTGTCTTGAGTCAGGTATGGATAGCTGTCTGTCTAAGCCAGTGACGTTGGACGTATTGAAGCAAACGCTGACGGTCTATGCGGAAAGGGTGAGGAAGGCGCGGGAATAACAGATGCCGGATGGCGGCGTTTGCCTTATCCGGCCTACGGAACACGCACCACGCAGTGTCATTCGTAGGCCTGATAAACGGCGTGCCATCAGGCACTTTTGTGCTAAAAGAATTACTCTTTGTCTGAGGGACTCAGCGTTACGGAAGAGAGGTAATTCAACAGGGCGATATCGTTTTCCACACCGAGTTTCATCATTGCCGACTTTTTCTGGCTGCTGATGGTTTTAATACTGCGGTTGAGTTTTTTCGCGATTTCAGTAACCAGGAAACCTTCAGCAAACAGACGCAGAACTTCACTCTCTTTCGGAGACAGACGTTTGTCACCGTAGCCGCTGGCGCTGATTTTTTCCAGCAGACGAGAAACGCTTTCCGGGGTGAATTTCTTACCTTTCTGCAGAGCGGCAAGCGCTTTCGGCAGATCGGTTGGCGCACCTTGCTTCAGGACAATCCCTTCAATATCAAGATCCAGTACCGCGCTCAGGATTGCCGGGTTATTGTTCATAGTCAGAACGATAATCGACAGGCTCGGGAAATGGCGCTTGATATACTTAATTAACGTGATCCCGTCACCGTATTTATCTCCCGGCATTGAGAGGTCGGTAATCAACACATGAGCATCTAACTTAGGCAAATTGTTGATCAGTGCAGTGGAGTCTTCAAATTCGCCGACAACGTTTACCCACTCGATTTGCTCAAGTGATTTACGAATACCGAACAGTACAATCGGGTGGTCATCGGCAATAATTACGTTCATAGTGTTCATGTATTGGGCTACCTTGCTACAGCAAGCTCTTGACGTAATCGTCAATGTCGCTGATGTATTTTTCTATACCTGGAGCATCTTTCTCTTGAATAAGATGTTCCAGCGCTTCACATAACTGCTTGCCGGGTACCAGATTAAGCATGGCAAACACGCCTTTCAGGCGATGGGCCGTTTGGGCTAACGCAGCGAAATCGCTGGTTGCTGCCTCAGTATACAACCTCTTAACATCATCCGGTACTGTGTCTACAAAGAGTGCATAGTAACCACTGGCATGAAGTTCGGCGTTTTCATCTCCGCCGAGGGGGAGTTCCTGGATCTCTTCTTGTGCCAGCTGCTCTTCTATCAGCTCGAGGACAGCTTCCTGCATAGCATTGCTCATATTAAAGTTGACGCGCAGCTGGCCAGGGCCAATTTTCCGCACGCCAGACTCATCATCGCTTAAAAGAAGGCCTGAGGCAGTAAGATTAGACGGATTATCTGTTAAAAAGAGATCATATTCTTGACTATTCAACCGTTCATCTGGCGTGATGCAGGTTGCGCCCCAGTTCTCCAGCTGACGTAATACAATGCTGCGTACGTCATTAGAGGTGACATCAACCATTATGCAGACGTCATCTAACAAACGTTCTTCACTTTCAGCATGTTGATCGTGCAGCGGCATTTTAACATGGACTATATAACGTGTTCCAAGTTCTTCCCGCGCTTTAATGTTCAGGTGTCCACCCAGCTTGCGGGCGAGCTGATCGCATAACCAGAACGCCAGCGGGTTGGCCTTGCCATATCGATCGCCCTGCGTGTCATTGATGAACGGGAAATGCAGGTTATCGACTTCATTCAACGTGACGCCTTCTCCGGTATCCAGAATGCGGAAGGTCAGGCGTTCAGCCTCCGACTCATCCTGGTCGACTTCCAGCGTGATTTTGCCGATTTGCGTGGTGGTTACCGCATATTGGATTAACAGCAGCAAAATACGGCGCAGGGCATCACGGTCGCCGCGGCGTTCATCATGGGCGCTCAGGTGATTTTTAATCAGCAGTTGCAGCCCTTTACGTTTGATAGCGGGCAGAACCTCAGGAACCACGTCATCAATTAACGCCTGCACGGAAAATAGCGTCGATTCCCCTTTCCAGGCGTCGCTTTCCAGCAGGTTGGCCAACTGGATTTCATCTACCATACGCACCAGAACGTCTGCCTGATTTGCCAGTTTCTGGCTGTCAGGGCTATTAAGGGCGGCGGCATTAGCGGCCAGGGTTTTAGCCGGGTCTTTCAGTGCGCTGCCGATATTCTGCATAAAGGCGGCGCGGGCCTGCTGGTTTTTCTCATACAGTCGCTGCGCTTGCTTCAGCTTTTTATTCACCAGCACTTCTCGATCCTGGTCACGAATAATAAAGATCTGCGTTCTTGATGAGATCTGACTGCGAAATAGCCTGATTTCATACAGTTCATTATTGATGGTGGCCTGAATCACCCCCTGATGCTGCTCCGCCATGCTGGTAATGTTTTGCAGATTTAAATGCGGCAGCAGGTGGTCGGCAATTTTATTGCTGATAACCGTGCGGTTTGCTTCTTGATCGTGCACCAGCAAGCCCAGCGGCAGCAGAGAGACAATCTCTTCGTTGATCGCGCGCAGAACGCGCAATTCATTATTGGCCGCAAGGTTTGGCGCCACTTCGGTGGAACGGGCAGGGAGGTGGCGAAAGGTGGTATAGCCAAACAGCGCCAGGGCCAGCAACGCAATGTTAAGCAACAGCGGTAGCAAAATGCTTTGCAATGTATCGAGCAGCAATGAACCAAACGGAACCTGCCACACCAGGCGCATATCCGTTGAATTTAGTGCCGAAGAGATCTCAATTTTACTGTTGTTGAAATTAATGCTGACGCTGTCAGGCGACTCTTTTTCATTCAGGTGCTCGGTCGTGGACGTGGCGTCAGGTTCGAGATGGAAGCTATCCAGCGGCATGCCGGGCGGGATCAAGTCATTAATCGGCAGGTCAAAGGCGACAACCGTTGCCAGATGTCCTGGTTGATTAAAGGTCGTGCGTAGCGTGAAGTAATGCCCGTTCTGCCAGGCCAGCCGGCGCAGTGAAGAGAAGCTTTCGCGTTCATCCAGCGCATTGGCCTGCTGTAGCATTTCCGCGCGCCGTGAATCGACAATATTACCAATCGTCGATTCTTTAAATCCAGAAGTCAGATCTTTTAGCGGCAACGTTGAGATAAGGATCAGGCTATTGTCCTGGCCATTCAGGTAATACATAGACCACGGAACATTTTCCGCGCCCCATAGCGTATCCAGATAGCTTGAGATGCGTTGGGTCATCTCCAGCGTCGAACTATCATGCGAGCCGAAAATCAGCGCCTCGGTCTTTCTACGCGGCTTCTCAAGATAGTAGACGTCTTGTTTCAGACGCGTTTCCTGTAGTCCTTCAGCACCCGACGAACTGGCTGAGGCGGCAATATTGTCATAGATTTGCCAGGTCACGTATCGCCAGGTATCGACCCTTTTATGAATGGCGTGGGTGATATCAACAATCTGATAGCTCTTATCCTTTAACCAGGTGTTGACGGCGCTTTGGACCATAACGCCCATCATCACCAACAGCACAACGATCAGTAATAAGAAGAAACGGGTAATACTTCCCGGTAGCAGGGAGAATCGGGTAGAAGCCGTTGTGTCAGACTGACTCATTCGTGTTTATGACCTGTTAAACGACGCCAAAGATGAAGGGGCAGTATAAAGGGTAATGTATGAATTGCCACACTTACACCACGCCGCATGGCCCGCATTTTTCCGCCCCTCATTTTGTTGCAGCCATCATGATGCAAAGGTGTACAGTGGATAAAAGCGAGTACAAATATTTGTACGGAATGTATACATTTAGCATTAAATAACAAGAAATTATTAATCAGATTTATATCTGGATACGACTCTATGAGATAGTTAATAGTCGTTATGGTTTTTCATCGGTAGCACAGAACGGTAAGTTTTGTGTAAAGAAGAGTAAAAAAAAACCGAACGCGAAGCATTCGGTTGAAATAGGGGTAAACAGACATTCATGAATGAATGACGGTAATAAATAAAGTTAATGATGATAGCGAGTCTATTTTAGTTGCGAGTGAAGATTTTGTTTTGTCATTCAGTGCTATAACTAATTGCATTGCAACTTTCTGATTTTTAATTAAATTTCAATAATTCTTGATTATTTGTGCTTATTTTTCCTGTTTTTTGAATTTTAAAAAGTTCCCTCTTATTAACATTTAGAAACACCTATGTGGATAAATGAAACACCTTAAAAGTTTTAGTATCATATTCGTGTTGGATTATTCTGTGTTTTTGCGGAGAATGAAGTTGCCGACTGGTTAATGACCTTAATCAGTATGCAGTGGCATAAAAAAGCAATAAAGGCATATAACAGAGGGTTAATAACATGAAAGTTAAAGTACTGTCCCTCCTGGTACCAGCACTGCTGGTAGCAGGCGCAGCAAATGCGGCTGAAATTTATAACAAAGACGGCAACAAATTAGACCTGTACGGCAAAGTCGACGGTCTGCACTATTTCTCCGACAACAAAGGTGATGATGGTGACAAGACTTACATGCGTATCGGCTTCAAAGGCGAAACCCAGGTTAACGACCAACTGACCGGTTACGGCCAGTGGGAATACCAGATTCAAGGCAATCAGAGTGAATCCAGCAACGACGCCTGGACGCGTGTGGCATTCGCAGGTCTGAAATTCGCTGATGCAGGTTCTTTCGACTACGGTCGTAACTACGGTGTAACTTATGATGTAACGTCCTGGACCGACGTCCTGCCAGAATTCGGCGGTGATACCTACGGTGCGGACAACTTCATGCAGCAGCGTGGTAACGGTTATGCGACCTACCGTAACACAGATTTCTTTGGCCTGGTTGATGGTCTGAACTTTGCCCTGCAGTACCAGGGTAAAAATGGCAGCGTAAGCGGTGAAAACGAAGCTGGTCGTAGCCTGCTGACCCAGAATGGCGATGGTTACGGCGGCTCCCTGACTTACGATCTCGGCTCTGGCTTTGGTATTGGTGGTGCGATCACTACCTCTAAACGTACCGCTGATCAGAATGCTCTTGGCGTGTACGGTAACGGTGACCGTGCAACGGTTTATACCGGTGGTCTGAAATACGACGCTAACAACGTTTACCTGGCCGCACAGTACTCCCAGTCCTATAACGCAACCCGTTTCGGTACCTCTAACGGTAGCAACCGCACTGCTGCATATGGCTTCGCAGATAAAGCTCAGAACTTTGAAGTTGTGGCACAGTACCAGTTCGATTTCGGTCTGCGTCCTTCCGTGGCTTACCTGCAGTCAAAAGGCAAAGACATCAGCAATGGCTTCACCAACTACGGTGACCAGGATATCGTGAAATACGTTGATGTTGGCGCGACTTACTACTTCAACAAAAACATGTCTACCTATGTTGATTACAAAATCAACCTGCTGGATGACAATGCGTTTACCCAGGCAGCAGGTATTGCTACCGATGATATCGTAGCACTGGGTCTGGTTTACCAGTTCTAATCTGCGCTCATGTCGTTAAAAGGCCCTGCGGGGCCTTTTTTAATGCCGTTTTTTCGTCGTACAAACAACGATTTTTGGTGTACTCTTGCGCCCGTTCGCATGAGGATAATTACGTATGGAAGTGAATTTTTATCGCGCAGCGTTACTGGCTGTGACGATCTTTTTAGTCGGGTGCGATGAGGCCCCGAAACCCGCTCAGACCACGACACCTGCCACCGTTCTGGAAGGTAAAACGATGGGCACTTTCTGGCGGGTCAGTGCGGTGGGCGTAGATGCCAAACGCGTCGGGGAACTGCAGGCGAAGATCCAGACTCAGTTGGATGCCGACGATCAACTTCTCTCTACCTATAAAAATGATTCTGCGTTGATGCGCTTTAACCTGTCGACAAGCCTGTCGCCATGGCCGGTTAATGATGCCATGGCAGATATCGTGACTTCGGCGCTGCGCATTGGCGCAAAAACCGATGGGGCCATGGATATTACCGTGGGACCGTTGGTCAATCTGTGGGGATTTGGCCCGGATAAGCAACCGGTGCATATTCCCACTCAGGCGCAAATTGACGCAGCCAAAGCGCAAACCGGGCTTTCACATCTGAAGGTTGTTAATGAGGCTCATCGGAACTATCTGCAAAAAGATTTGCCCGAGTTGTATGTGGATCTCTCGACCGTTGGTGAAGGTTATGCCGCCGATCATCTGGCACGATTAATGGAGCAGGAAGGGATCGCCCGTTATCTGGTTTCCGTTGGCGGCGCGCTGAACAGCCGCGGTATGAATGCAGAAGGGAATCCGTGGCGAGTCGCGATTCAGAAGCCTACCGATCGTGAAAACGCGGTGCAGGCGATTGTCGACATTAACGGGCATGGCATTAGTACCTCCGGCAGCTACCGTAACTATTATGAGCTGGATGGTAAGCGCCTTTCCCATGTTATCGATCCTCAAACCGGTCGTCCGATTGAACACAACCTGGTGTCCGTGACGGTGATTGCCCCAACGGCGCTGGAGGCTGACGGCTGGGATACCGGATTGATGGTCCTCGGCCCGCAAAAGGCCAAAGAGGTGGTACGTCGTGAAGGTCTGGCGGTCTATATGATTATGAAAGAGGGTGAGGGGTTTAAAACCTGGATGTCGCCGCAGTTCAAAAGCTTTCTGGTCAGCGAGAAAAATTAAAAAGCAAGATTGCGGGTTTTTGTATCCGCCTATGGGGACACACTGAGGCTAAGCGCTATGCTTAACAAAGGAGTCCATAATGAAAAATCGTTTACGCGTAACTGATGATGACCGCTGGCAGTCCGTTTTGGCTCGTGACGCCGACGCTGACGGCCAGTTTGTTTTCGCCGTCCAGACTACCGGCATTTTCTGCCGTCCGTCCTGTCGGGCGAAACATGCGCTACGCAAAAATGTCAGTTTCTTTGCCGATGCCAGGCAGGCGCTGGCCGCCGGTTTTCGTCCCTGTAAACGTTGCCAGCCAGATAAAGACAGCGCACAGCAGCATCGGCTGGAGAAAATAGCCCGCGCCTGCCAGTTGCTGGAGCAGGAACCCCCCCTTACGCTGGACGAACTGGCGCGGCAGGTGGCAATGAGCCCCTATCACTTACATCGCTTGTTCAAAGCTACGACAGGCATGACCCCGAAAGCGTGGCAGCAGTCCTGGCGTGCCCGCCGTCTGCGCGATGCCCTGGCAAAAGGCGATCCGGTAACGCAGGCGATTCTCAACGCCGGATTCCCCGACAGCAGCAGCTACTACCGACAAGCGGATCAGGCGCTAGGCATGACCGCAAAACAATTTCGTAAAGGCGGCGACAACGTTTCTGTACGCTATACCCTTGCAAATTGCTCCCTGGGTCGTTGTCTGGTGGCGGAAAGCGAGCGGGGTATCTGTGCGATCTTACTTGGTGATGATGATACGGCGTTGGTTGCGGATCTGCATGAGCTGTTTCCCGCTGCGCAGGATGTTCCTGCAGATGCCGATTTTCAGCAGCGCGTGCGCGAAGTGATCGCCGCGATCAATTCGCGTGACGCGTCGCTATCGCTGCCCCTGGATATCCGGGGCACCGCATTTCAGCAGCAGGTGTGGCAGGCGCTGCGCACAATTCCATGCGGCGAAACGATGGGCTACCAGCAACTGGCCAGCGCTATCGGTAAACCGAAGGCAGTACGCGCGGTGGCCAGTGCCTGTGGGGCCAACAAACTGGCGATTGTTATCCCGTGTCACCGGGTTATTCGCGGCGACGGGGCGCTTTCGGGCTACCGGTGGGGCATTGCGCGCAAAGCGCAGTTACTGCAACGTGAAACTACTGGCGAGGAAACATAATGCTCGATCTCTTTGCGGATGCTAAACCCTGGCAGGAGCCGCTGGCTTCAGGTGCGGTTATTCTGCGACGTTTCGCTTTTGATTCCGCGCCCCCTTTGCTGCAGGCGATAGCGGCTGTCGCCAGACAGTCGCCTTTTCGCCAGATGGTGACGCCCGGCGGTTACACGATGTCGGTGGCGATGACCAACTGTGGTCGTCTGGGGTGGACGACGGATCAGCATGGCTATCTTTATTCTCCGTTTGATCCACTCACCGGCGCGCACTGGCCGCCGCTGCCGGACGCATTTGCTGACCTGTGCCAACAGGCGGCGACGGCGGCGGGCTATGCTGATTTTCAACCCGATGCCTGCCTGATTAACCGCTACACGCCGGGGGCAAAATTGTCTTTACATCAGGATAAAGACGAGCCTGACCTGCGGGCGCCGATTGTCTCGGTGTCGCAGGGGCTGCCGGCCATCTTTCAATTTGGCGGATTGCGCCGTAATGATCCCTTAAAGCGTTTGCTGCTGGAACATGGCGATGTCGTGGTGTGGGGCGGTAATTCGCGGTTGTTTTATCATGGGATCCAGCCGCTTAAAACGGGGTATCATCCGTTGACCGGAGACTGTCGCTACAATCTGACGTTTCGCCAGGCGGGTAAAAAAGAATAAAAATAAGAATTATTATTGCTGTCAGCGAAGAGATGTTTAAACTGCGGGCTGTTATTACTTGTCCGGGTTGTGTGCATGGAACTTTTACTTCTTGTCTGGCGGCAGTATCGCTGGCCATTTATCAGCGTTATGGCGCTCAGCCTCGCCAGCGCCGCGTTGGGAATTGGGCTGATTGCGTTTATCAACCAGCGCCTGATTGAAACGGTCGACACCACGCTGATGGTGCTGCCGGAGTTTCTTGGCCTGCTGCTGCTATTGATGGTTGTCACTCTCGGCTCTCAGCTGGCGTTGACCACGCTTGGCCACCACTTTGTCTACCGACTGCGTAGCGAATTTATCAAACGTATTCTGGATACCCACGTCGAGCGTATAGAACAGCTTGGTAGTGCCTCGTTACTGGCCGGTTTAACCAGCGATATTCGCAATATCACCATCGCCTTTGTTCGTCTGCCTGAACTGGTGCAGGGAATTATCCTGACCGTCGGGTCGGCGGCGTATCTGGCGATGCTGTCGACCAAAATGCTGCTGGTGACGGCAATCTGGATGGCAATCACTATCTGGGGCGGATTTGTACTGGTGGCGCGAGTGTATAAACACATGGCCACCCTGCGTGAAACAGAAGACAAGTTGTACAACGATTATCAGACGGTGCTGGAAGGGCGCAAAGAGCTGACGCTCAACCGCGAGCGCGCCGAGCATATCTTTAATCAGATGTACGTCCCGGATGCCAAAGAGTACCGTCATCATATTATCCGTGCCGATACTTTCCACCTGAGCGCGGTTAACTGGTCGAACATCATGATGCTGGGCGCCATTGGCCTGGTGTTCTGGATGGCCAACAGTCTGGGCTGGGCGGATACCGCCGTGGCGGCGACCTATTCTCTGACACTGTTATTCCTGCGTACGCCGCTGCTCTCTGCCGTTGGCGCACTGCCGACGCTGCTCACCGCGCAGGTGGCGTTCAACAAGCTGAATAAATTCGCACTGGCACCTTTTAAAGCAGAGTTCCCGCGTCCAACCGCATTTCCTAATTGGCAAACGCTGGAGCTGCGTAACGTGGTTTTCCATTATCAGGACAACGCATTTTCCGTAGGGCCGGTGAATCTGACTATTCATCGTGGTGAACTGATCTTTCTGATTGGCGGTAACGGTAGTGGGAAATCTACGCTGGCGATGTTACTGACCGGACTATACCAGCCGCAGTCAGGTAAGATTTTGCTTGATGGTAAGGCCGTTGCCGTTGAAAAGCCGGAGGATTATCGCAAGCTGTTCTCCGCCGTGTTTACCGACGTCTGGCTGTTCGACAAACTGCTGGGGCCGGAAGGTAAAGAGGCTAATCCGCAGCTGGTTGCGAAGTGGCTGGAACATCTGAAGATGGGTCACAAGCTGGAGCTGAGCGATGGCCGTATCCTCAATCTGAAGTTGTCGAAAGGGCAGAAGAAACGCGTGGCGCTGCTGCTGGCCCTGGCGGAGGAGCGCGACATCATTCTGCTGGACGAATGGGCTGCCGATCAGGATCCTCATTTCCGCCGGGAGTTTTATCAGGTCCTGTTACCGCTGATGCAGGAAATGGGTAAAACCATCTTCGCCATTAGTCATGACGATCACTACTTTATTCATGCCGATCGCCTGCTGGAAATGCGCAACGGACAGTTGAGTGAACTGCTGGGCGATGAGCGTGATGCTGCCTCTCGTGACGCGGTGGCGCGCACGGCATGATCCCACATGCCGCTGGTTTTTTATCCACCCGGCGGCACTGTTTATTGTTATTTACATAAATCGGCATCATGATTAATGATATTTCATATCATGGATTTATGATTAATGTCCGTTACAAACAAAAACAGCGCCAGGCTGCGTGATGAAGAGCGTGCGCGTCTAATCTGGCTGCTGACCACAGATAAAGCCATTATTTCAACCCTGTTGGGCAAGCTTACCCTGGCTGAGCAATATGACGTCGGTACGTTAGCCGACGATATTGCTGAGGTAGGAGCGCTGGTAGCTCACCTGCCGCCGCCCGATTTGGCCGATACCCTGGAAGCCTTACCCTCTGAAGAGCGCCACGCCCTGTGGCGACTGGTCGAAAGTGAAAAGCGCGGTAACGTACTGCTTGAGGCGTCAGAGAACGTCTGGGACGATCTGATCGATGAGATGAGCGACCGCGAGCTGCTGGATGCGTTGCAATATCTTGATATCGACGAGCAGATTTATCTGGTCCAGCATCTCCCTCGTAACCTTACGGGACGACTGCTGGCAACGTTACCGGCCGAGGAGCGGGCGCGCGTCCGTCAGGTGCTGCACTACGAGAAGAACCGCGTCGGTGCGATCATGGAGTTCGAGGTCATCACCGTGCGTCCGGACGTGACGCTGGAAGTGGTGCAACGCTACCTGCGACGGCTGGGGAAAATGCCGGAGAACACCGATAAACTCTTCGTGACCGATCGTAATAAAGTGCTGGTCGGTGAACTGACGCTAACCTGTATTCTGCTCAATGATGTGCAGCGAAAAGTCAGCGAGGTGATGGAAGATGACCCGCTCACCTTTTCTCCGGAGGATATCGCCGAAAACGCTGCGCGTACCTTCGAACGTGACAACCTTGTCAGTGCCGCGGTAGTTGACCCTTCAGGTAAACTGATGGGGCGCTTAACCATTGATGAGATCGTTGATGTGGTTTATGAAGAAACCGATACCGATCTGCGTCGAATGGGGGGCTTAAGCGCCGAAGAAGATGTGTTTGCTCCCGTTACCAAAGCGGTAAAAACCCGCTGGGCATGGTTGGCCGTTAACCTCTGTACTGCCTTTATCGCTTCGCGAGTGATCGACGGCTTTGAACATACTATTTCGCAATTGGTGGCGCTGGCCTCGCTGATGCCGATTGTGGCGGGGATCGGCGGCAACACCGGGAATCAAACCATCACCATGATCGTTCGCGCGCTGGCGCTACAAAATATTCAGCCGGGAAACCTGACGTTTTTGATCCTGCGCGAAATGGGCGTAGCGTTGATTAATGGCCTCGTGTGGGGCGGAATCATGGGCGGCATTACCTGGTGGCTGTACGATGACATGGCGCTCGGCGCCGTGATGACTTTGGCGATGATGCTCAATCTGCTGATGGCGGCGTTGATGGGCGTTATTATTCCGATGACGATGGTGAAGCTCGGGCGCGACCCGGCGGTCGGCTCGAGCGTCATGATTACGGCAATCACCGATACCGGCGGTTTCTTTATTTTTCTCGGTCTGGCGACGCTGTTTCTGATGTAGCCGCACGTTGGCGTCTGACGATACGCGGCAAAATGAGCATCGTCATTACCCCGGCAACCACCCCAATCGCCAGGTTGCCGGTCGACACCGTGGCCGCGACGGTCACCAGCATCACCAGGGTTTCAGTGACGGGGAGTTTCGTCAGCGTGGTGGGCTGGATGCTGTGCCAACTGAAGGTTTTCACCGCCACAATCACCATAATCCCCGCCAGCACCGACATGGGGATTTTCGCCATCACTTCGCTTAAGGCGGTGACCAGCAGTAACAATACCAGCCCTGCGGCAAACGTTGAGACGCGGCTGCGTCCTTTACCCATCTCAACGTTAACGATGGTTTGACCAATCATCGCGCACCCGGCAATACCGCCATAAAATCCGGCCAGAATATTGGCTATCCCCAGCCCGGCGCTCTCGCGATTCTTATTCGACGGCGTAACCGTCAGATCATCCACCAGACGGGCGGTTAACAATGACTCCATCAAACCAACAAAAGCGATGCTCAACGCGCAGGGCCAGATAATCGCCAGCGTGTGCAGGTTGAGTGGGACGAGTAGCTGCGTTAATCCCGGCAGGCCGCCGCTCATTGAACCTTCGTCACCGACGGTCGGTAACAGTTGCCCGCTGGTGACAGTGAACAGGGTCAGCAGCACGATGGCGATAAGCGGTGCGGGGATTGCTTTAATAAAACGCGGAACCCAAAGCACAATCAACAGCGTCAGGACAAACAGCCCCCAGATTAGCGGGCTTTTACTCCAGAAATGCGGGACCTGGGCAAAGAAAATTAAAATACCCAGCGCGTTCACAAAGCCGGTCATGACGGCCGTAGGGATGAATCGCATCAGACGCGCCATTCCTAATACGCCAAACAGGATCTGAATCATCCCGGCCAGCACCACCGCAGGCAGAATATATTGCACACCGAATTGATGCACCATCGGGCCTATTACCAACGCAACCGATCCTGCAGCGGCGGTTACCATTGCCGGACGTCCGCCTAAAAATGACATCGCCAGGCACAGTACGACCGAGGCTATCAGGCTGACTTTAGGATCGACGCCGGCGATAACGGAAAAAGAGATCACTTCCGGGATCAGCGCCAGGGCGGTTACCACACCGGCCAGCGTTTCGCGAACCAGCAGACGGGGTTGGCGCAGGACGGCGCGGGTCGCGTGATCCGCGACAGCGACAGAGGAAGGATGATTTGCAGACATAGTTACACTCAGGTCAAAAATGGCCTGATACAGCAGACCGACAGGCATCCGTGCGGTGAATAGCAAAGCGCAGCATAGTACCTGTCTGACGGACTGGTTTCCAGAAATGATTGTCAATAACCGTATAAACTATCAACGTATTAATAACATTTTTAAAAATTAAATATAATTTATAAACAATATTTAATTATTTTTACTTAAGTGTTACCGTTGATGCCGCTCGATTTTCACCTGCATTAAAAGCAAAAAAGCGATACTAAAAGTAAGGCATTAACATTATGAAAAAAGTGACTGCCATGCTCTTCACCATGGCTGTAGGGCTGAACGTTGTCTCGATGGCAGCAAAAGCGAAAGCGGCGCAAGAGCAGGAAACGGATGTACTGTTGATTGGCGGCGGCATCATGAGCGCCACGCTGGGAACCTATTTACAGGAGCTGGAGCCGCAATGGTCAATGACCATGGTAGAGCGACTGGATGGTGTAGCGCAGGAAAGCTCAAACGGCTGGAATAACGCCGGAACCGGCCACTCCGCACTGATGGAGCTGAACTACACGCCTAAAAAGGCCGACGGTAGCATCAGCATTGAAAAGGCAGTCGAAATCAACGAAGCCTTCCAGATTTCCCGCCAGTTCTGGGCCTATCAGGTCAATAATGGCGTGATGCATGAACCACACTCATTTATCACCACGGTCCCACACATGAGTTTTGTCTGGGGTGACGAGAACGTGAACTTCCTGCGCGCACGTTACGCCGCACTGCAGCAGAGCACGTTATTCCGCGGTATGCGTTATTCCGAAGATCATGCGCAGATTAAAGAGTGGGCGCCGCTGGTCATGGAAGGCCGCGATCCGCAGCAGAAAGTCGCGGCAACGCGTACCGAGATTGGTACTGACGTAAACTACGGCGAAATCACGCGCCAGCTGATTGCTTCGTTGCAGAAAAAGCCCAACTTTGCGCTGCAACTGAGTACCGAAGTGCGTGGCTTTAAGCGTAATGCCGATAATAGCTGGACGGTTACGGTCGCCGATCTGAAAAATAACGAAACGGAACACGATATCAAGGCGAAGTTTGTCTTTATCGGTGCCGGTGGCGCTGCGCTGAAGCTGTTGCAGGAAACCGACATTCCGGAAGCGAAAGGCTATGCCGGATTCCCGGTGGGCGGGCAGTTCCTGGTTGCGGACAATCCGGACGTGGTCAATCGCCACCTGGCGAAAGTGTACGGTCAGGCCTCCGTTGGCGCGCCCCCGATGTCCGTACCGCACATCGATACGCGTATCCTTGATGGCAAACGCGTCGTGCTGTTTGGGCCATTTGCAACTTTCTCCACCAAATTCCTGAAAAACGGTTCATTGTGGGACCTGCTCAGCTCGACCACCACCTCGAACTTTATGCCGATGGTCAACGTGGGTCTGGATAACTTCGATCTGGTCAAATATCTGGTAAGCCAGGTGATGCTCAGCGATGACGACCGTTTCGCCGCGCTGCAAGAGTACTATCCGCAGGCGAAAAAAGAAGACTGGCGTTTATGGCAAGCGGGTCAGCGTGTGCAGATCATCAAAAGTGATGCGGAGAAGGGCGGTGTGCTGCGTCTGGGAACCGAAGTTGTTAGCGATAAAGAGGGCACGATTGCTGCGCTGCTGGGGGCTTCTCCGGGTGCGTCAACCGCGGCACCGATTATGCTGCATCTGATGGAAAAAGTGTTTAAAGATAAAGTGGCTAGCCCCGAGTGGCAGGCGAAACTGAAAACCATTATTCCGTCTTATGGTACCAGGCTGAACGGTAACGTTGCGGCTACGGAACAAGAACTGCAATACACCAGTGAAGTACTGGGGCTGAAATATGACAAGCCGCAGGTTGCTGATGAAGCGCCGAAACCACAGCTGAAACCTCAGGCACAGCCGCAGCCTGAGCAGAAAGCCGTCGCGGATATTGCACTGTAAATAAAATGCCGGATGGCGCTGTTGCGCTTATCCGGCATGGTTTATGCGTCTGTAGGCCGGATAAGGCGGTACGCCGCCATCCGGCACATTCACACTTAGCGCGCCACAGCGTCCTGAATCTTCTCTTCCGTTTTCCAGATACGGTATTTAACTTCCACGTTTTCCGGGGTGTAGACCACAATCGGCAACTTGCTGTTGTAACGCAGCATGCCGTCATCACCCAGATGCGCAGTAATGAATTTCTTCTCTTTCTTACCGTCCGGGCAGGCCATCATGGTTGAAACCGGAGAGGTAACTTTGTCAAAAACATAGTAATCATATCCCCAACCTTCCAGCGTTTTGCTATCCAGTTCACCGCCCAGACGGTGTTGATTACAGTCAACTTCCAGCGTTTGTCCGATCAGCAGTTCTACTTTCAGAGTAGATTCATCTTTCTCAGGGGTAAGCTGGATAACCTGGCGCTTCATACCCTTTTCCGCCTTGGGATAAGGGGCGACTTTTTCCAGCGGCTGAGCGGCGGTATCGTTACTGGCAGCCCATGCAGAGGTGCTGGCAAAGGCGGCGAAAAGTACGGCAGGGACAATTGTCTTCATCTTATTGTTCACAGTGTTTCCTTTCTTCTGTCTTATGAACGAGTCTGTAGCAGGTTAACATATTTGTATAATCTATTAATCTGGATTTACTTATATTTAAAGTGTATTGGGTAGTGGTTTACTATCAAAGTAGCGATATATTCCAGGAATTATCCTAATATTGAGATCTTTATCTTTTTGAGTTAACCGTTATATAAGTTGTTATATAACTCATTGAAATGTGAGCAAAAGCGCATTTTTTTCCGCCAACTCAACACTCCTTTGATCCGGCAACAGCATTTACCCCGATTGGGGTATGCACCTCTAACACATCCTGAAATATCTTACGGCTAAAAATAACTACTCATAAATAGTGCAGTTTTTTATGTCGTTCAACCCGCCGAGGGAGGGCGTCATTATGGAAGGACAATGTCATGGTTGATTTATCCCGTCGAGGCATGTTGACAGGTAGCTGGCGAAACGCCAGCGCGGGGATCCGTCCGCCGTGGAGCAAGGAAGACTCTTACTTTCTCGCCCATTGCCTCCGTTGTGACGCCTGCATCCAGGCGTGTGAAACCGACATCCTGCAGCGAGGCCAGGGTGGTTACCCGAGCGTAAATTTCAAACACGGCGAGTGCAGCTTTTGCTATGCCTGCGCAGAAACCTGTCCCGAATCACTTTTTCTTCCGCGCCACACCAGGGCATGGGATCTGAATTTTACGATTGGGGAAAACTGTCTCGCACATCAGTCCGTTGAATGTCATCGCTGTCAGGATAGCTGTGAACCCATGGCCATAACCTTTCGTCCCACGCTGTCCGGCATTTATCAGCCGCAGCTCGACAATCAGGCCTGTAACGGATGTGGCGCATGTGTCGCTATCTGCCCGGTATCAGCCATTAACGCGGAGTACAACCATGGACAATAACTGGCAGGTCTGCAGCCTGGTCGTTCAGGCCAAAAGTCAGCATATCAATGATATCGCCACCCAGTTGCGTTTGTTTCCGGGTTGCGAAGTTGCACTCAGCGATGTCGAAAGCGGTCAGTTGATCGTGGTGGTGGAAGCTGAGCACAGCGAAACGTTAATGAAAACTATTGAGTCAGTACGCAACGTTGCGGGCGTACTGGCGGTGTCGCTGGTTTATCACCAGCAGGATGAGCAAGGTGAGGAAACACCATGAAACTCAGTCGTCGTAGCTTTATGAAAGCTAACGCCGTTGCGGCCGCTGCGGCGGCTGCCGGGTTAAGCGTGCCGGGCGTAGCCCGCGCGGTAGTCGGTCAGCAAGAAGCCATCAAATGGGACAAAGCCCCGTGCCGTTTTTGCGGGACGGGCTGTGGCGTATTGGTCGGGACGCAGCAAGGGCGTGTTGTGGCATGCCAGGGCGATCCGGATGCGCCGGTTAACCGTGGGCTTAACTGCATCAAAGGTTACTTCCTGCCGAAAATCATGTACGGAAAAGACCGTTTAACGCAGCCGATGCTGCGCATGAAGGACGGTAAGTATCACAAAGAAGGCGAGTTTACCCCGATTAGCTGGGACCAGGCCTTTGACGTGATGGAAGAGAAATTCAAAACGTCGATGAAAGAGAAAGGCCCAGAGTCTATCGGTATGTTCGGCTCTGGCCAGTGGACGATTTGGGAAGGTTATGCCGCTGCCAAATTGTTTAAAGCGGGTTTCCGTTCCAATAACATCGATCCGAACGCGCGTCACTGCATGGCCTCAGCGGTAGTCGGCTTTATGCGTACCTTTGGTATGGATGAGCCGATGGGCTGTTACGACGATATCGAGCATGCAGACGCTTTTGTCCTGTGGGGCGCGAATATGGCGGAGATGCACCCGATCCTGTGGTCGCGCATCACCAACCGTCGTCTGTCCGATCCTAACGTGAACGTCGCGGTTCTCTCCACCTTCCAGCACCGCAGCTTTGAGCTGGCGGATAACGGTATGGTGTTCACGCCGCAAACCGATCTGGTGATCCTCAACTACATCGCTAACTACATCATTCAAAACAATGCGATAAACCAGGATTTCTTTAGCAAGCACGTTAACCTGCGTAAAGGCGTGACGGACATCGGCTACGGTCTGCGTCCAACCCATCCGCTGGAAAAAGCGGCGAAGAACCCGGGATCTGATGCCTCTGAACCGATGAGCTTTGAGGATTACAAAGCCTTCGTTGCTGAGTACACGCTGGATAAAACCGCCGAAATGACCGGCGTACCAAAAGATCAACTGGAACAGCTGGCGCAGCTGTATGCCGATCCGAAGAAAAAAGTCATCTCCTACTGGACGATGGGCTTCAACCAGCACACACGCGGCGTGTGGGCCAACAACCTGGTCTATAACCTGCACCTGTTGACCGGCAAAATTTCCCAGCCAGGCTGCGGCCCGTTCTCTTTGACCGGTCAGCCTTCCGCATGCGGTACCGCGCGTGAAGTCGGGACGTTCTCCCACCGTCTGCCTGCGGATATGGTGGTAACGAACGAAAAACACCGCGATATCTGCGAGAAGCACTGGAATATTCCGTCAGGGACCATTCCGGCAAAAATTGGTCTGCACGCCGTAGCACAGGACCGTGCGCTGAAAGATGGCAAGCTCAATGTCTACTGGGCGATGTGTACCAACAATATGCAGGCCGGTCCAAACATCAACGAAGAGCGTATGCCAGGCTGGCGCGATCCGCGCAACTTCATCATTGTCTCCGATCCGTACCCAACGGTCAGCGCCCTGTCAGCTGACCTGATCTTGCCGACCGCGATGTGGGTAGAGAAAGAAGGCGCCTACGGGAATGCGGAACGTCGTACACAGTTCTGGCGTCAGCAGATTAAAGCGCCGGGCGAATCGAAATCGGATCTGTGGCAACTGGTGCAGTTTTCCCGTCGCTTCAAAACCGAAGAAGTGTGGCCGGAAGAGCTGCTGGCGCAGAAACCAGAGCTGCGCGGCAAAACGTTGTATGACGTGCTGTTTGCTACGCCTGCAGTGACGAAATTCCCGGTGGCTGAACTGGCTGAAGATCAACTTAACGATGAATCCCGCGAGCTGGGCTTCTATCTGCAGAAAGGGTTGTTCGAAGAGTACGCCTGGTTCGGTCGTGGCCACGGACACGATCTCGCACCGTTTGACGATTATCACAAAGCGCGCGGTTTACGCTGGCCGGTTGTTGAGGGCAAAGAGACCCAGTGGCGTTACAGCGAAGGTAACGATCCTTATGTGAAAGCGGGTGAAAGCTACAAGTTCTACGGTAAGCCGGACGGCAAAGCAGTTATCTTCGCGCTGCCATTTGAGCCTGCCGCAGAAGCCCCGGATAAAGAGTACGACCTGTGGCTGTCTACCGGACGTGTGCTGGAGCACTGGCATACCGGCAGCATGACGCGTCGCGTGCCTGAACTGCACCGTGCTTTCCCGGAAGCCGTGCTGTTTATCCATCCGCTGGATGCAAAAGCACGCGATCTGCGCCGTGGCGATAAAGTCAAAGTGGTTTCCCGTCGTGGCGAAGTTATCTCGATTGTTGAAACGCGCGGGCGTAACCGTCCGCCACAGGGGCTGGTGTACATGCCGTTCTTCGACGCCGCACAGCTGGTGAACAACCTGACGCTGGATGCGACGGATCCGCTCTCCAAAGAGACGGATTTCAAGAAGTGCGCCGTGAAACTGGCGAAGGTGTAACGCGTTATGTCCCGGTCAGCAAAACCCCAAAATGGCCGCCGCCGCTTTCTGCGCGACATGGTTCGTGCAGCGGGCGGGCTGGCCGTCGTTGGCGTGGCGCTGGGGTTGCAACAACAAACCGCTCGTGCAAGCGGCGTGCGGTTGCGTCCGCCAGGCGCACTGAGCGAGGAAGCATTCGCCAGCGCCTGCGTGCGCTGCGGTCAGTGCGTTCAGGCATGTCCATATGACACGCTGAAACTGGCGACGCTTGCCTCCGGGCTGGCAGCCGGTACGCCGTATTTTGTCGCCCGCGATATTCCCTGCGAAATGTGTGAGGACATTCCGTGCGCCAAAGTCTGCCCCAGCGGCGCGTTGGACAGGGAAATTGAATCCATCGACGACTCGCGTATGGGACTGGCGGTGCTGCTGGATCACGAAAACTGCCTCAACTATCAAGGGTTGCGCTGCGATGTTTGCTATCGCGAGTGTCCGAAAATTGATGAGGCGATCACCCTGGAGCTGGACCGCAACATGCGTACCGGCAAGCATGCGCGGTTTATTCCAACCGTACACAGCGATGCCTGTACCGGCTGTGGGAAATGCGAAAAAGTCTGCGTACTGGAACAGCCGGCAATAAAAGTGCTGCCGCTGTCGCTGGCGAAAGGGGAGTTAGGACACCATTACCGCTTCGGTTGGCTGGAGGGGAACAATGGCAAATCGTAAACGTGATGCCGGGCGTGAGGCGCAGGCAAAAAAAGGATGGTGGAAGAGCCATCGCTGGCTGCTACTGCGTCGTCTGAGTCAGTTTCTGATACTGGCGATGTTCCTGAGCGGCCCGTGGCTTGGCGTGTGGATCCTGCATGGTAACTACAGCAGTAGTTTGTTGCTGGACGCCATTCCGTTCACCGATCCGCTGATTACCCTGCAAAGCCTGGCCAGCGGACACCTGCCGGCGACGGTGGCAATCACGGGGGCGGCCATCATCACGGTGCTGTATGCCCTGGCCGGTAAGCGACTGTTTTGCAGTTGGGTTTGTCCCATGAACCCGGTCACCGATTTAGCCAGCTGGTTGCGCAGAAGGTTTGACCTGAATCAGTCCGCAACCCTGCCGCGCCATATACGGTACGTCCTGCTGGTGGTTATCCTGGTCGGTTCTGCGCTGACCGGTACGCTGCTGTGGGAGTGGATAAATCCAGTCTCGCTGCTCGGACGTAGCCTGGTAATGGGATTTGGCAGCGGAGCGCTGCTGATCCTCGCGCTGTTTTTATTTGATCTACTGGTCGTTGAGCATGGCTGGTGCGGGCATCTTTGCCCACTGGGTGCGCTGTATAGCGTGGTGGGGAGTAAGGGTGCATTAACCGTTTCGGCAAAAGAACGTAACAGATGTAACCGCTGTATGGATTGTTTTCATGTTTGCCCGGAACCGCATGTGCTACGTGCGCCGGTGCTGGATGAGCAAAGTCCGGTGCAGGTAACCAGCCGCGATTGCATGGCCTGCGGTCGCTGCGTGGATGTCTGTTCTGAGGATGTTTTTACAATAACAACACGATGGAGTTCGGGAGCGAAATCATGAAAAGCCATGACCTGATTAAAGCGCTGAGTCAATGGACGGCTGCGCTGGCCCTGGTAGTCAGTGGGGCCGTTTGGGCTGCAAACGGAGTGGATCTGAGCCAGTCACCGGAAGTCTCAGGGACACAGGAAGGGGCGATTCGCATGCCGAAAGAGCAAGTGCGTATGCCGCTGAACTATGTGAATCAGCCGCCGATGGTTCCGCACAGCGTTGAAGGGTATCAGGTGACGACGAACACTAACCGCTGCCTGCAATGCCACGGTGTGGAAAGCTATCGCACCACCGGTGCGCCGCGCATTAGTCCGACGCACTTTATGGATAGCGACGGCAAGGTATTGGCTGAAGTCGCGCCGCGTCGTTATTTCTGCCTGCAATGTCACGTTCCGCAGGCTGACGCCGCGCCGATTGTTGAAAATACCTTCACCCCCTCGAAAGGTTACGGGAAATAAGAGGTCATTATGGAAAATTCTAACCGTAAACCAGGCTGGATTAAGCGCGTCTGGCAATGGTGGCGTCGCCCCAGCCGTCTGGCGCTCGGCACGCTGTTGTTAATCGGCTTTGTGGGCGGCATTATTTTCTGGGGCGGCTTTAATACCGGTATGGAAAAGGCCAATACAGAAGAGTTCTGCATTAGCTGTCACGAAATGCGCAATACGGTATACCAGGAATACATGGAAACCGTACACTACAACAACCGCAGTGGTGTGCGAGCAACTTGCCCTGATTGCCACGTCCCACATGAGTGGGCTCCGAAAATGATCCGTAAGATCAAGGCCAGTAAAGAGCTGTACGCGAAAGCACTGGGGTTAATAGATACACCGCAAAAATTTGAAGACCATCGTCTGACGATGGCGCAAAATGAGTGGCGGCGTATGAAAGATAATAATTCGCAAGAGTGTCGCAATTGTCACAACTTCGAGTTTATGGATTTAACCGCCCAGAAAGGCGTTGCGGCCAAAATGCACGACCAGGCCGTGAAAGACGGGCAAACCTGTATTGACTGTCATAAAGGGATAGCGCACAAACTGCCTGATATGCGCGAAGTCAAACCGGGCTTTTAACAGGATGTAGATAACCAGGTATGCTTGAAGCCAGAGAATTACTTTGCGAGCGGGATGACAGAATACTGTTCAGCGATTTGTCATTTCGCGTTAACGCAGGGGAATGGGTACAAATTACCGGCAGCAACGGCGCAGGAAAAACCACTCTGCTGCGGTTGCTTACCGGGCTGGCGCGTCCCGATGCAGGGGAGGTTTGCTGGCAAGAGCAACCGCTGCATCACGTACGGGACAGCTACCATCAGCAATTGCTGTGGATCGGACATCAGCCGGGGATAAAAACCCGGCTTTCGGCGTTGGAGAACCTGCGTTTCTTCCACCATGATGGCGACATCGCACAGTGCCTGGCTGCGCTGGCGCAGGCGGGACTTGCCGGATATGAAGATATCCCGGTGAACCAACTTTCCGCCGGGCAACAGCGGCGCGTGGCGCTGGCTCGTTTGTGGCTGACCCGCGCCCGGCTGTGGATCCTCGATGAACCTTTTACCGCCATTGATGTGAACGGCGTTGAGCGACTGACTCAGCGTATGGCGCAGCATACTGAGCAGGGCGGTATTGTTATTCTCACCACTCATCAACCGCTCAATGTCGAGACCGATAAAGTGCGACGTATTGCGCTGACCAGCGAGAGGGCAACGCAATGATGTGGCGAATCTTCCGTTTAGAACTGCGAGTTGCGTTTCGTCATAGTGCGGAAATCGCTAATCCTTTATGGTTCTTCCTGATTGTTATCACACTGTTCCCACTGAGCATTGGGCCGGAGCCGCAGCTACTGGCACGTATTGCGCCGGGCATCATCTGGGTTGCGGCGCTGCTGGCGTCGTTGCTGGCGCTGGAACGCCTGTTTCGTGATGATCTACAGGACGGCAGCCTTGAGCAACTGATGCTGCTGCCGCTGCCGCTACCGGCCGTGGTGCTGGCGAAAGTGATGGCGCACTGGGTCGTGACCGGCCTGCCGCTGTTAATCCTCTCGCCGCTGGTGGCGCTGCTGCTGGGCATGGATATGTACGGCTGGAAAATTATGGCGCTGACCTTGTTACTCGGAACACCGACGCTGGGCTTTCTCGGCGCGCCGGGTGTGGGGTTGACGGTGGGCTTAAAGCGCGGCGGCGTGCTGTTAAGCGTGTTGGTACTCCCGCTTACCATACCCTTACTGATTTTTGCGACCGCCGCGATGGATGCGGCTTCCATGCACCTACCGGTCGAAGGGTACATGGCGATTCTGGGCGCGTTGCTGGTAGGCAGCGCTACGTTAAGCCCGTTTGCCACAGCCGCGGCGTTACGGATAAGCGTGCAGTAGTGCAGTTAGATGTGCAGGCCGGGCAAGGCGCTCCGGCAAAACGGATATTAATTTATGGAGTCTGGTGACTGAACTATGTGGAAAACACTTCATCAATTGGCGATGCCTCCTCGGCTCTATCAGATCTGTGGCTGGTTTATCCCGTGGCTGGCAATTGCCAGCGCGGTGGTACTGATAACAGGATGGATCTGGGGCTTTGGCTTCGCGCCGGCGGATTATCAGCAGGGGCAAAGCTATCGCATTATTTATCTGCACGTTCCGGCGGCGATTTGGTCGATGGGTATTTACGCCTCGATGGCCGTTGCCGCGTTTATCGGCCTGGTCTGGCAGATGAAAATGGCTAATCTGGCGCTGGCTGCGATGGCGCCGATTGGTGCAGTGTTTACCTTTATTGCGCTGGTTACGGGGTCCGCATGGGGCAAACCGATGTGGGGAACCTGGTGGGTTTGGGATGCCCGACTCACCTCGGAACTGGTGCTGCTGTTTCTCTACGTTGGCGCCATTGCGCTGTGGCATGCCTTTGACGACCGTCGTCTGGCAGGTCGCGCTGCCGGTATTCTGGTGCTGATTGGCGTGGTCAACTTACCGATCATTCATTACTCGGTCGAGTGGTGGAATACGCTGCATCAGGGGTCAACCCGTATGCAGCAGAGTATCGATCCGGCAATGCGCGCGCCGCTGCGTCTGGCGATCGTCGGCTACCTGTTACTGTTTGTCACGCTGGCGCTAATGCGCATGCGTAACCTGATTTTGATGATGGAAAAACGCCGCCCGTGGGTGAGCGAACTGATCTTAAAAAGAGGCCGCCAATGACCCCTGCATTTGCATCATGGAGTGATTTTTTCGCGATGGGCGGTTACGCCTTGTATGTCTGGCTGGCTGTAGCCATGAGCGTTATCCCACTGGTGGCGCTGGTGCTGCATTCTGCGTTACAGCATCGCGCAATCTTACGCGGTGTGGCGCAGCAGCGGGCGAGAGAAGCGCGCATGCGTGCGGCGCAAGTGCAACGGGAGGCGGCGTGAATATTCGACGTAAAAATCGGCTATGGATTGCCTGCGCGGTCCTGGCGGGTCTGGCTTTGACCATTACGCTGGTGCTCTACGCGCTGCGTTCCAATATCGATCTATTTTATACGCCGGGAGAGATACTCTACGGTAAGCGCGAGACGCAGCAGATGCCCGAAGTCGGTCAGCGCCTGCGCGTGGGGGGCATGGTCATGCCCGGTAGCGTGAAGCGCGATCCGCAGTCGTTGAAGGTGAATTTCAGCATCTACGACGCCGAAGGTGTGGTGGATGTAACTTATGAAGGCATTCTGCCGGATCTGTTCCGCGAAGGGCAGGGCGTCGTCGTTCAGGGCGAGCTGGACAATGGAAATCATGTGCAGGCCAAAGAAGTGCTCGCCAAACATGATGAAAATTACACTCCGCCGGAAGTCGAAAAGGCGATGCAGGAAAACCACCGTCGTCCGGAAAGCGTGTATAAGGATAAAACGTCATGATGCCTGAAATTGGCAATGCGCTGTTGTGCCTTGCGCTTGGCGTTGCATTACTGCTGTCGGTCTATCCGCTGTGGGGCGTAGCGCGCGGTGATGTGCGGATGATGGCCTCCGCGCGGCCCTTTGCCTGGATTCTGTTTATCTGCGTGATGGGGGCGTTCCTGATTCTGGTCAACGCTTTCGTGGTTAATGACTTTACCGTCACCTATGTAGCCAGTAACTCCAATACCCAGCTTCCGGTCTGGTATCGGGTGGCGGCGACGTGGGGCGCGCATGAAGGTTCACTGCTGCTATGGGTGCTGCTGATGAGCGGCTGGACGTTCGCCGTTGCGGCGTTCAGTCAGCGTATGCCGCTGGATATCGTCGCCCGCGTACTGGCGGTGATGGGGATGGTGAGCGTTGGCTTCCTGCTGTTTATTCTGTTTACCTCTAACCCGTTTGCGCGCACGTTACCTGACTTCCCTATTGAAGGGCGCGATCTGAACCCGCTATTGCAGGATCCGGGGCTGATTTTCCATCCGCCGTTGCTGTACATGGGGTATGTCGGTTTCTCTGTAGCCTTTGCGTTTGCGATTGCCGCGCTGATGAGCGGACGACTGGACAGTACCTTCGCCCGTTTTTCTCGTCCATGGACGCTGGCGGCTTGGGTGTTTCTGACGCTGGGCATTGTGCTCGGTTCGGCCTGGGCCTATTACGAGCTGGGCTGGGGCGGCTGGTGGTTCTGGGATCCGGTTGAGAACGCCTCATTTATGCCATGGCTGGTGGGGACGGCGCTGATGCACTCGTTGTCGGTAACTGAACAGCGCGCCAGTTTTAAAGCCTGGACGCTGCTGCTGTCAATCTGTGCGTTCTCGCTGTGCCTGTTAGGTACTTTCCTGGTGCGTTCCGGCGTGCTGGTGTCGGTGCATGCTTTCGCCTCCGATCCGTCGCGCGGAATGTTTATTCTGGCCTTTATGGTGCTGGTCATTGGCGGTTCCCTGCTGCTGTTTGCGGTGCGCGGTCACAAGGTTCGCTCACGGGTAAACAACGCGCTGTGGTCGCGTGAATCGCTACTACTGGGCAACAACGTCCTGCTGATTGCCGCCATGCTGGTCGTGCTATTGGGCACGCTGTTGCCACTGGTGCACAAACAGTTGGGGCTGGGCAGCATTTCGATTGGCGAACCGTTCTTCAATACTATGTTCACCTGGCTGATGGCGCCGTTCGCACTGCTGCTGGGGATTGGGCCATTAGTGCGCTGGGGCCGGGACCGACCGCGTAAACTGAAGACGTTACTGATTATCGCGTTTGTCACCACGCTTGTTCTGTCGCTGCTGCTGCCGTGGCTATTTGAAGATCGCATTGCCGCTATGACGGTGGTGGGGCTGGCGATGGCGTGCTGGATATTCGTGCTGGCGATGTCCGAAGCGTACCTGCGTGTTTCCCGCGGGACAAAACTGACGGCCAGCTACTGGGGCATGGTATCGGGTCACGTTGGGCTGGCGGTTACCATTGTCGGTATCGCCTTTAGCCAGAACTACAGCGTAGAACGCGATGTGCGCATGAAAGCAGGTGATAGCGTCAGTATCCATGACTATCAGTTTACTTTCCGCGAAGTGAAAGACATTACCGGACCAAACTACCGGGGTGGCGTTGCCATTATCGGCGTTACCCGTGATGGCAAACCGGAAGCCACGCTGCATGCGGAAAAACGCTTCTATAACAGCACCAGCTCGATGATGACCGAAGCAGCAATTGACGGCGGATTCACACGCGATCTGTACGCTGCGCTGGGGGAAGAACTGGATAACGGCGCATGGGCTGTGCGTCTGTACTACAAACCGTTTATTCGCTGGATTTGGGCCGGAGGATTGCTGATGGCGCTGGGCGGGTTGTTCTGCCTGTTTGATCCACGCTATCGCCAGCGCACACGTCCTCGCGCTGCGGTGCAAAAAAATGCGTCGGAGGCTGTATGAAGCGCAACGCACTGTTAATTCCGTTTATTATTTTTCTCATTATTGCAGCGGCGTTGCTGTGGCAGTTAGCGCGTAACGCTCAGGGGGACGATCCCACGAATCTGGAATCGGCGCTGATCGGCAAACCTGTTCCGACATTCCGCCTGGAGTCGCTGGAAAATCCGGGTCAGCACTATCAGGCCGATGTGCTGACGCAGGGCAAGCCAGTATTGCTGAACGTCTGGGCGACGTGGTGCCCGACCTGTCGCGCCGAGCATCAGTATCTGAATCAGCTGTCTGCGCAAGGTGTGCGGGTAGTGGGCCTGAACTATAAAGACGATCGTCAGAAAGCTATTGTCTGGCTGAAAGAGCTGGGCAATCCATACGCATTAAGTCTGTTTGACGGCGACGGTATGCTCGGTTTGGATCTGGGCGTGTACGGCGCGCCGGAGACGTTTCTGATCGACGGCAAAGGCATTATTCGCTATCGCCATGCCGGTGATCTGAATGCCCGGGTGTGGGAGAGCGAGATCAAACCGTTGTGGGATAAGTACAGTAAGGAGGCTAAGCAATGAGATTTTTACTGGGCCTGCTGATGCTGGTTATCTCGGGATCTGCGCTTGCGACTATCGACGTGATGCAGTTTAAGGATGAAGCGCAGGAGCAGCAGTTCCGTCAGCTTACCGAACAATTGCGCTGTCCTAAATGCCAGAACAACAGTATCGCCGATTCTAACTCGATGATTGCCACTGACCTGCGCCAGAAAGTGTATGAACTGATGCAGGAAGGGAAAAGTCAGAAAGAAATTGTTGATTATATGGTGGCGCGCTACGGCAACTTCGTCACTTACGATCCACCCTTAACACCGCTTACCGTGCTGCTGTGGGTGATGCCGGTGGTAGCGATTGGTCTGGGCGGCTGGATTATTTTCGCCCGTACTCGCCGACGTGTCCGGGTGAAACAGGAAGCGTTTCCTGACGACGTTATTCCGGAAGGCAAGCGCGGTGGATTTGGGCTGTTTGTGCCTGGTATCGTGGTAGCGCTGGTGGTTGGCGCAGTGAGCTATTATGAAATCGGCAGCTATAAGCAGGTTCAGGTCTGGCAGCAGGCCACCGCTCAGGCTCCGGCCCTGCTGGAACGCGCGTTGGATCCGAAAGCTGACCCGCTCAATGAAGAGGATATGACACGTCTGGCGCTGGGACTGCGCACGCGTTTACAAGCCGATCCCGCAAATGTTGAAGGCTGGATCATGCTTGGGCGTATTGGCATGGTACTCGGTAACGCCAGTACAGCCACTGAAGCCTATGCCAATGCCTATCGACTGGATCCTAAAAATAGCGATGCGGCGCTGGGCTACGCGGAAGCGCTGACCCGTTCATCCGATCCTGATGATAACCGTCGGGGAGGGGAGCTGTTACGTCAACTGGTGCGTGGCGAGCATGCTAACGTGCGGGTTCTCAGCATGTACGCGTTTAACGCTTTTGAACAGCAGCGCTTCGGCGAGGCGGTTGCGGCGTGGGAGATGATGCTGAAATTATTACCCGCCAACGATACCCGTCGGGCGGTAATAGAACGCAGTATTAAGCAGGCGATGGAGCAGCTAACGCCGCAGGAGAAGTAAGAGTCCAGATTGCCCGAAGGCGTGTTGCTTTCGGGCCTGTGCGGGCTTTGTAGGCCGGATAAGACGCTGCTGCGTCGCCATCCGGCATCTCATTGATTACTGCATGCCGCGCGTTTGCAAAAACAGGATGGTGGCAGCAACGCGAGAGCGCACGTTCAGTTTGCGCAGCAGGTTGCGAATATGCACCTTCACCGTCTGTTCGGAAATATTCAGCACTGACGCAATCTGTTTATTCGACAGCCCCTGAGCCAGTTCATGCAACACATCCAGTTCACGTTCGGTGAGAATGCTGAACGGATCTTCTTGAGCGCCGAACAGGTCGCGTTCGCGCAGATATTCACTGACGCGTGTGCTAAAAGCTTTACCGCCTTTGGCTCCGCTGCGAATGGCCTCCAGCAGGACTTCAGGATCGCTGTCTTTAAGCAAATAACCATCTGCGCCGGCATCAATTAGGGCGTACACATCGCTGGCGGCATCCGAAACGGTAAGAATAATAATCTGCGCGGTGACGCCATCCCGGCGCAGCGCATTCAGGGTATCCAGTCCGCTCATCCCTTTCATATTGAGATCTAACAGGATCACATCAAGGTCCAGGCGGTTTGCCAGATCGATAGCGCTGGCGCCATCACCCGCTTCCGCGACTACGTTAAATGCGGGATCCAGTTGCAATAATTGACTAATTCCTCGCCGCATTAGTGGGTGGTCGTCAACAATCAGCACCCGAAAAGGCGTTGCTTCAGGCATACTATTCTCCTGAGTTTTTATTAGTATCATTATTGTTTTCAGCGCATCAATCGTCCAGATTCATCACGCTGATGAGAGGATAAATTTTACCCCAATTTGTGCATGGGTAAGTAGTAAAACCTGTGCTGAAGGTAGTGGTAATACTCAGGAAGACGGAATCGCAGACATAAAAAAACCAACCACAAGGGTTGGTTTTTCCGGGATTTTTGGTCGGCACGAGAGGATTTGAACCTCCGACCCCCGACACCCCATGACGGTGCGCTACCAGGCTGCGCTACGTGCCGACGCTATGGCTGCTAATACTACTGCTTTCCGCTGCGAATGCAAGAGGATGCTTCGCTAACTGATTTATAATTAATCAGTTAGCGATAAATCGTTTCTCGTCCGTCAGAACCTGTAGCAGCAGGCTTAGCTGTGGTTTCTGATCTTTTATTTTCTCGCCGCGTAAATCATAGGTTTGATAATTACCGTTGTTATTCAGCACCAGCGTCATTTCTGGCGTGGTAACGGCCATCGTGCTGCCGTCGGCGGCGGTAACCCAGTAATGACGGCGGGTTGCATTGAACAGATCCTGCCCCTGCGAGTACTCGTTAGCTGGCGTGCTGACGTGCAACAGGCGCTGCATAAGCGTTGTCATCAGGTCTGTATGATCGGTCAGGCTATTGATGCGCTGGGCAGGCGTTCCCGGCCAGTGAATAACCAGAGGCACCTGCAGATGACCGCGTGACCAGGCAAAATTGTTCTCTTCCTGCGTCAGCGGCACACCGCGGCCTGCGGTAATAATCACCACCGTGTTGTTCAGTTTGCCGGAGTCTCGCAGGGCGCTAAGCACGCGGTTGATGTTGGCATCCACATCCTGAGCGGCGTTGGCATAGCGTCTGGCAAAGTTCTTCTGGTTGCTGTCATCAAGGTTCGTGCCGTTAAAGGAGACCCACGAGAACCAGCGGTTATCTTCCTGCGCGTAGCGTCCCAGCCAATTAATCCACTGGCTTGCAGTTTGTTCATCAGATTGTGTTTGCACGCTCGGCATGGAGAAATCTGACAGCAGCGCCTGGCGATAAAGCGGGCTGGTAAAGCCATCCGAGGAGAACAGCCCTAACTGATAACCCTGCTGATTCAGTGCAGAAATCAGCGCCGCAGGCGTTCGGGTCGACAAAATGCCGTCCATGTAGCTTGGTGAGACACCGTAGAACAGGCCGAAGATCCCGTTATCCGTGGTGTTGCCGGAACTCATGTGACGCGTAAAGGAGATATTTTGCCCGGCGAATTCAGCCAGCGCAGGCATCTGCTTTTCAAAGCGTGAGTAGTTCAGGCCGTCGACGGTGATCAGCAGGACGTTCTGACCAGTGCCCATATCACGATAGCGCAGTTCGCTAAGCGGGTATTGCACGGAAACCGCTTCCGGATTGCCCTGTTCGATCAGGCGACGCTGATACTCTTGCGCGTCCAGCAGGCCATGTTTTTCCAGGAACTTACGTGCCGTCATCGGGTAGGAGAGCGGCAGGTTCGCGCGCTGCATAGTAATCGGGCGATAGAAATTGGCATCTGCCCAGATATACACCACGTGCGAGGCGATAAAGGAAACGAAGAAGAATGCGGCTAACGGTTTAGCAAAATGTCGACGACGCGTCAGGCTGCGCAGCTTTTGCCAGCTCCAGGTCGCAAACAGCATTTCAATTAACAGGATAACCGGCACGCTGATAAACATCAGCTGCCAGTCACGCGCCGCTTCGTTCTGGTCAGGGTTGATGACCAGTTCCCAGACAATCGGATTGAGGTGCAGGTGGAAGCGGGTGAAAACTTCGCTGTCGATGAGCAACAGCGTCATGCCTGCCGTCGCCAGAATAGCTGATAAGAATCGCATCAGTCTCTGGGACATGACGATAAACGTCAGGGGAAACAGGATCAGCAGATAGGTGGCGAACACCAGAAAGCTAAAATGCCCGACAACGCTCAGATAGGAATATACACGACCTGCAAGGGTTGTCGGCCAGTCGGCGACAAACAGGTAACGGCTACCGAGCACCATGGCCAACAGAATGTTGAACAAGGCAAACCAGTGCCCCCAGCTAACCATCTGGGAGACTTTCTCACGGTAGCGCTGACGATGAGTTACCATAAACTGTTGTTCGTTTCCCCGGAGCAGGCTCTTAATGCGCTTGGTCGTCGTTTACCGAAGACTGCAATGCGCGGGCAAAAGAGTTGGCAATCGCCTGGCGCTGGGCCGGTGCGATGCTTGTATTGATAAGGTTAGTCACCATATTTCCCAGTACCATCAGGGAAAGGTCGGTCGGCGCCTTATGTTTTTCCAGTACGTTGAGCATCTCATTCAGCAGTTGTTCAACGTGTTCGTCACTATAGCGGGAAATTTGTGGCATAAATCGAAATCAGTCTGTTCATGAAAGGGCAACATATTACCGTACGGACAGTTTTTTTTCTGCTTTTTTATCTTCTATTGCGTCACTGCCCGGCAGGTGGTTGAATACCGCCCGGTCTAAAAGGAGAGTTTATCATGAGTCTGGATATCAACCAGATTGCCCTGCACCAGCTTATCAAACGCGACGAGCAGAACCTTGAGCTGGTCTTGCGCGATTCATTACTGGAACCGACAGCGACCGTTGTCGATATGATGGCTGAGCTGCATCGGGTATATAGCGCCAAGAATAAAGCTTATGGCCTGTTTAGCGAAGAGAGTGAACTGGCGCAAACGCTGCGTTTACAGCGTCAGGGTGAAGAGGATTTTTTGGCCTTTAGTCGTGCAGCGACAGGGCGTTTGCGGGACGAACTGGCGAAATATCCTTTTGCCGACGGCGGTATTGTTCTGTTCTGCCATTACCGCTATCTGGCGGTAGAGTATCTGCTGGTTGCCGTGCTGAACAATTTAAGCAGCATGCGCGTCAATGAAAATCTGGATATCAACCCGACTCACTATCTGGATATCAATCATGCGGACATCGTGGCGCGTATTGATTTAACCGAGTGGGAAACCAACCCGGAGTCCACGCGCTATCTGACGTTCCTGAAAGGGCGGGTAGGGCGCAAAGTCGCCGATTTCTTTATGGACTTCCTCGGTGCCAGCGAAGGTCTTAATGCCAAAGCGCAAAACCGTGGGCTGCTGCAGGCGGTCGATGACTTTACCAATGAGGCGCAACTCGACAAAGCCGAACGCCAGAACGTGCGTCAGCAGGTGTACAGCTACTGCAACGAGCAGTTGCAGGCTGGTGAAGAGATTGAGCTGGAATCACTGTCCAAAGAGCTTTCCGGCGTCAGTGAAGTCAGCTTCAGCGAATTTACCGCTGATAAAGGCTACGAGCTGGAAGAGAGCTTCCCGGCGGATCGCAGCACGTTGCGTCAGTTAACCAAATTTGCCGGCAGCGGCGGTGGGTTAACCATTAACTTCGACGCCATGTTACTGGGCGAACGTATTTTCTGGGATCCGGCGACGGACACCTTGACCATCAAAGGTACGCCGCCGAACCTGCGCGATCAGCTCCAGCGTCGCACGTCTGGCGGGAAATAAAGCCGTTTGCCGGATGGGCGAGTTAACGCCTTTCCGGCCTGCGAGATACACCTTTACCGCCAGCAAAATCCCATAAAAAAACCCCGCCGAGGCGGGGTTCTTCTTCAACTTCCAGGCGATTACGCGCGAACGAAGTCGATGTGAGTCAGCTTCGGCTTGAACGGGTGACGCTGTACAGCCTGAGCTTTAACTTTAACTTCTTTACCGTCAACAACGATGGTCAGAACTTCGCTGTAGAATTCAGCTTTAGCTTGCATGTTCATAACTGCATCGTGATCCAGTTCGATAGCAATCGGGGCTTCTGCGCCACCGTAGATGATTGCCGGGAACTTGTTAGCGGCACGCAGGCGGCGGCTCGCACCCTTACCCTGCTCTTTACGTACTTCAGCGTTGATAGTAAACATTTAAATCTCTCTTTAATAATTCCTGCTACAGGCGACCCAGCAACAGGTAAGTGATCTGCTTTGCGTATGCAAAAGCGGGCGAGATTCTATACTCAAACGGCTGGTACATCAATCAAAAGTACGATTAACCGCGTAATTCATGTGCCCGGCGAAAGCGACCTTCATAATCGAAGACCTTTTCACGCACCTGCCAGTACTGACCTTTCATACGCGCCACCACGAAATCAGGATGACGTAACAGCGCCTGCTGGGCGAGGATATCGGCGGCGGTTATCCAGCGTAAGGGAATGCCAGGCGTTCGGGTGTGCGGGCGAATAAACAGTTGTTCGAAGGCCGTTCGCTGCGCGGGAGTGTGCAGGCGAAAGCGTTCGCTGACGTCGGCGCCATCCTCATCGTAATAGGTGATTTTCAGCCATTCGCCTTTTTCATCCAGGCCATTTTGTAACACCATACCGCTACAGCGCAGAACCAGCGCATCTTTGAGTCTGAGCGCGGCTTTCAGCATGTCATCCGGGTCGACCAGCACCGTGTCGCACTCCCGACAACGGCGGGCGGCGATATCATTTTCCGCATTGCACTGTGGGCAGTTTTTAAAACGGAAACGAAAATCACACTGTTCGCGATGGCCGTCATCATCTTCAAACCATCCCTGGCAGCGGCGGCCAAAATGTTCAATCAGCGTGCCGTCAGCCGTTGTTTTGCCCCAGAAGGTGTTTGCAAACCCGCAGGCAGGACAGAATACCTGTACCGGAACGTTGTCGCTTTTTCCTTTCGGCGCTCCCACTTCCGGCGCGTACAGATCGTGTGGGTTGCCGGCGTAATCGAGGATCAGACAGTCGGTTTTACCCGGTGCAAGGCGCAGCCCACGACCGACAATTTGTTGGTAAAGGCTAACTGACTCTGTTGGGCGCAGAATAGCGATAAGGTCGACGTGCGGGGCATCGAAGCCGGTGGTCAGGACCGACACATTAACCAGATAGCGAAAGCGCTGAGCTTTGAACTCTTCAATCAGCACGTCGCGCTCAGCGCCTGGCGTATCTCCGGTGATTAGCGCGGCGTCGTCAGCGGGCAGCAGGCCCAGAATCTCTTTAGCATGCTCAACGGTGGCGGCGAAAATCATCACCCCTTTGCGCGTCTGGGCAAACTCGACAATCTGGCTGATGATATGCGGCGTTATTCGCTGCTGTTTTTTCAATTCCTGATTCAGGTCCGCTTCGCTAAACAGGCCGTTACTCTGCGCCTGCAGGCGGCTGAAGTCATATTGTACTACCGGCATGTCGAGGCGTTCTGGCGGCGTCAGGTAGCCGTGTTTAATCATGTAACGCAGCGGTAATTCATAAATGCAGTCGCGAAACAGCGCTTTTTCATCGCCGCGCACCATACCGTGATAATGAAAATGATAAATCCAGCCTTTACCCAAACGAAAAGGCGTGGCGGTAAGCCCGAGCAGGCGTAAGTGGGGATTTACTTTAGTCAGGTGAGTGAGGATTTGCTGATACTGACTCTCTTCATCATCGCCAATGCGATGGCATTCATCGACGATAAGCAGCGAGAACTCTCCCTGAAAGGCGTCCAGATTACGCGCCACCGACTGTACGCTGCCAAACACCACTTTCCCGTGGCTCTCTTTACGCTTCAGGCCTGCGGCAAAAATATCGGCTTCCAGCCCCAGTGCGCAATATTTGGCGTGGTTTTGTGCAACCAACTCTTTGACGTGCGCCAGTACCAGTACGCGGCCACGCGCCACGCGGGCCAGTTCGGCAATCACCAGACTTTTGCCCGCGCCGGTTGGCAGGACGATAACCGCCGGCGTGCGATGGTGGCGAAAATAGTTGAGCGTGGCATCCACGGCTTCTTTTTGGTACGGGCGAAGAGTAAAAATCATGGGCTCATTAAGGTAAACAGCAACAATGTATAGTATGCCATGAATCATTTCCCTTGAGGGATGGTGTAACGCCGCTATACTGGGCGGATAATAGTCCAACTTGTCGGGCGCAAACCCGCTTCTCGTATTTTTACAGGCAAAAATCACACTCATGCGACTTGATAAATTTATCGCTCAGCAACTCGGCGTCAGCCGCGCTATTGCCGGGCGTGAGATCCGTGCTAACCACGTTACCGTAGACGGTGAAATCGTCAGAAATAGCGCTTTTAAGCTGCTGCCAGAACACGACGTAGAATATGACGGTAATTCCCTGGCTCAGCAAAATGGCCCGCGCTATTTTATGCTGAATAAGCCTCAGGGTTATGTTTGCTCAACGGATGACCCCGATCACCCGACGGTCCTCTATTTCCTTGATGAACCGGTTGCCTACAAACTGCATGCGGCAGGGCGTCTGGATATCGACACTACCGGACTGGTGCTGATGACCGATGACGGACAGTGGTCGCATCGCATCACGTCGCCACGTCACCATTGTGAGAAAACCTATCTGGTGACGCTGGAGTCGCCAGTGGCAGACGATACCGCCGAACAGTTTGCCCGTGGCGTACAGTTGCATAACGAAAAAGACCTGACCAAACCGGCCGTGCTGGAAGTCATTACGCCAACTCAGGTGCGATTGACCATCAGTGAAGGGCGCTATCATCAGGTTAAACGTATGTTTGCCGCCGTGGGTAACCACGTTGTGGAACTGCACCGTGAACGGATTGGTGACATCAGGCTTGATGATGATCTGGAGCCGGGTCAATACCGTCCGTTGACTGAAGAAGAAATCGCCAGCGTTAACTTAACCCCGCGTTAATTTCAGGAGCTAAATGTGACCACCCGGCAGAACTCGTCAATTGCCATTGTCTTTATCCTTGGCTTATTAGCCATGCTGATGCCGTTGTCGATTGATATGTATCTTCCGGCGCTGCCTGTTATCTCTGAACAGTTTGGTGTGCCTGCAGGTAGCGCGCAGATGACCCTCAGCACCTATATTCTTGGGTTCGCGGTGGGGCAGTTGCTGTATGGTCCAATGGCTGACAGCATTGGGCGCAAGCCGGTTATTCTGGGCGGGACGCTGGTATTTGCGGCGGCGGCAGTTGCCTGTGCGCTGGCGCAAACTATCGATCAACTGATCGTCATGCGTTTCTTCCATGGTCTGGCGGCTGCGGCGGCGAGCGTGGTTATCAACGCCCTGATGCGCGATATCTATCCGAAGGAAGAGTTTTCACGCATGATGTCATTTGTCATGCTGGTCACGACAATTGCGCCGCTGTTAGCGCCCATCGTAGGCGGTTGGGTGCTGGTATGGCTGAGCTGGCACTACATCTTTTGGATCCTCGCCGTGGCGGCTATTCTGGCATCGGTGATGATCTTTACGCTGATTAAAGAGACCTTACCGGTAGAGCGTCGTCAGCCGTTTCGCCTGCGTACTACTCTTGGCAATTTTGCCTCGCTGTTTCGCCATAAACGCGTACTGAGCTATATGCTGGCCAGTGGGTTCAGCTTTGCCGGGATGTTCTCGTTCCTGAGCGCGGGACCTTTTGTCTATATTGAGATCAACCACGTTTCGCCGCAGCATTTCGGTTATTACTTCGCGCTGAATATTGTTTTCCTGTTCGTGATGACCATCATCAACAGCCGCTTTGTTCGTCGGGTTGGCGCATTGAATATGTTCCGTACCGGCCTGTGGATCCAGTTCGTGATGGCGGGCTGGATGGTCTTTAGCGCACTGTTCGGGGTTGGTTTCTGGGCGCTGGTGGTGGGTGTTGCGGCGTTCGTTGGCTGTGTGTCGATGGTGTCATCCAACGCCATGGCGGTTATTCTGGATGAATTTCCGCATATGGCGGGAACGGCGTCATCGTTGGCTGGGACATTCCGCTTCGGCATTGGCGCCATCGTTGGGGCGCTGTTATCTCTGGCAACCTTTAACTCGGCCTGGCCAATGATATGGTCGATAGCGTTTTGCGCTACCAGTTCAATTCTCTTCTATCTCTACGCCAGTCGCGCCAAAAAACGGTGATCTATTACACAACCTGGGGGGCATAAGGCCTCCAGAGTTGATGTACATCAACCGCAAATCTATCATTTCCCCTGCTTATGTTTATTTTATGTAAAATCAATTTATGTAAAAAGTCACATCATTGTAGTTAAAAAGGTTGAGTTAGATCGCAGAAACGAGTACATATAGCGCGGAAATATGCCAGAACCGTTGAATAAATTTAAATAGTGGGTTCGGAAAACGGCATAACGACAGGGTGTAAACGTTTACCAACTGTTTAAAGACGTATTGTCAATGATGTGTTAATATTGATGTAAAATAATTGTGAAGTAATTGTACTTCCAGGGAAAGAAAGTGATGACATTACAACTCTCAATCGTTCATCGTCTGCCGCAGTGCTATCGTTGGTCGGTGGGTTTCGCAGGTTCAAAAGTTGAACCGATTCCGCAAAACGGTCAGAGCAATGAGAACAGCCTGGTGGCGCTCAAATTGCTTAGCCCTGATGGTGACAGCGCGTGGTCAGTCATGCATAAACTCAGCCAGGCCCTCAGCGACATTGAGGTACCTTGTTCTGTACTGGAATGCGAAGGAGAGCCGTGCCTGTTTGTGAATCGTCAGGATGAATTTGCCGCGACCTGCAGGCTGAAAAATTTCGGCGTGGCTATCGCAGAGCCGTTTTCAAATAACAATCCGTTTTGAGCGTCAGCTTAGCGCAAGCAGCTGACGCGTATATGCCTGTTGTGGCGCGTTAAATACGTGCTCGCATTGTCCTTGTTCCACGACCTCTCCCTGCCTTAGTACAATAACCTGATGGCATAACGCGCGTACTACGTGCAAATCATGGCTGATAAAGATATAAGCCAGGCGATGCTTTTCCTGTAACGACTTTAACAACGTCAGGATTTGCGCCTGTACGGTTCTGTCGAGCGACGATGTTGGTTCATCCAGAATGATCAGGGAAGGCTTGAGAATCAACGCTCTGGCAATGGCTATACGTTGACGTTGGCCGCCGGAAAACTCCGCCGGATAACGATGCCGCGTTTCGCTATCCAGACCCACTTCCGCCATTACCGCTTTCACCTGCGCTTCGCGCTGTTCGGCTGACAGGGTTGGCTGATGAACGCGTAACCCCTCCTCAATAATCTGTAGCACGCTCAGGCGCGGGTTCAGCGAGGAATTGGGATCCTGAAAAACCACCTGAATGCGGTGACGGACCGGCAACAGCTGGCGACGATTTAACGTATGTAGCGCCAGACCATCGAACACAATGCTACCATGTGAGGTGATAAGTCTCAGCAGCGCCAGTCCGGTAGTACTTTTCCCCGATCCAGATTCCCCAACCAGCCCCAGCGTTTCACCGGGCCGGAGGGAAAAACTGACGTTATTAACGACGACGTTATGGTCCACCACGCGCTTCAGAATACCTTTGCGGATGGGAAAGGCGACGCGCAGTTTCTCGACTTCCAGCAGCGGAGCTTGCCCAGCAGGTACAGGCACCGGATCGCCGGAAGGCTCGCTGTTTAACAATTTCTGCGTGTAGGGATGCGTTGGCGCAGCCAACAGCTGTGCTGCTCGATTTTGCTCAACGCACTGGCCGTTTTGCATGACCGCAACGGTATCGGCCAGCTTTTTCACAATGCTCAGGTTGTGGGTGATGAACAGTAATCCCATGTTCAGCTCACGCTGCAACTCTCGCAGCAACTGCAGGATCTGCGCCTGTACCGAAACGTCCAGCGCGGTGGTCGGTTCATCGGCAATAAGCAGCTCCGGTCGTGTTAGCAGCGCCATGGCGATCATCACACGCTGGCGTTCACCGCCGGACAGCTGGTGCGGGTAGTCTGCAAGACGTTTGGCCGCCTGACGGATGCCAACGCGATCCAGACAGGTCAGAATCTCGGCCCGTGCAGCCTCGCGACGCATCCCCCGATGCAGCGACAGCACTTCATAAAGCTGTTTTTCCAGGTTGTGGAGCGGGTTCAGTGACACCATCGGCTCCTGGAAAATCATGGCGATTTTATTCCCCCGTACGCCGCGAAGCGTCTGCTCGTTGGCGTGAAGTAATGATTCACCATGAAAACGAATGTCGCCGGAAAGGTAGACTACCGGAGGGGAGGGTAATAACCGTAAAATAGAAAGCGCGGTCACGCTTTTACCCGAGCCAGATTCACCCACCAGCGCCAGAGTTTGCCCGGCATCAACTCGCAGTGAGAGGGCGTTGACGACGGTGCGCACGGTCTCTTGTTGGCGAAAACCTACCGATAAATTCTCAATAGCTAACAGCGGTTGTGTCATCTTAAATCGCCTTATTGGGATCGAACGCGTCGCGTACTGCTTCACCGATGAAGATCAGTAGCGATAATAGCAGAGCGACGGAGATGAACGCGGTAATCCCAAGCCACGGTGCCTGCAGGTTGTTTTTACCCTGCAACAGGAGTTCTCCGAGCGATGGCGAGCCAAGCGGTAAACCGAACCCAAGAAAATCCAGCGAGGTCAGGGTGGTTATCGAGGCGCATAATATAAACGGTAAAAATGTCAGGGCGGCGACCATCGCGTTGGGTAGCATATGACGCAGAATAATACTGCTATCGCTTACGCCAAGCGCCTGAGCGGCACGAATGTAATCAAAGTTTCGGGTACGTAAAAACTCCGCGCGCACCACGCCAACCAGGCTCATCCAGCCAAACAGCACGGTAATGCCCAGCAGCCACCAGAAGTTAGGCTGGACCACGCTCGACAGCAGAATGATCAGAAACAGCGTTGGCATTCCTGACCAAACTTCAATGAATCGTTGCCCCCACAGATCCACCTTGCCGCCATAGTAGCCCTGGATTGCGCCAGCCATGATCCCCATCACGCTGGAGCACAGGGTTAGCATTAATCCAAACAGGACAGAAATACGTGTGCCGTAGAGGATCCGCGCCAGCACGTCACCGCCATTGGCGTCTGTGCCCAGCCAGTTTTGTGCCGAAGGCGGGGAAGGGAAGGGCTTATCGGTGGCAAAGTTAATGCTGGTGGCCCCAAAGCGGATTGGTGCCCACAGGATCCAGCCCTGGTTTTCCAGGCGTTGCTGTAGCCACGGATCCTGATAATCAGCCTGGGTCGCCAGCGGTCCGCCGAAATCGCTTTCGCTGTAGTTTTTGAACAGCGGGAAATACCAGCTATTGTCGTAGCGCACCAGCAGCGGCTTATCATTGGCAATCAGTTCTGAACACAGGCTAAGGCCGAACAGCACCAGAAAAATCCACAGCGACCAGTAGCCGCGACGGTTGTGGCGAAAGCGCGCCCAGCGAGCCTGATTAACGGGGCTTAATCGCGACATTAGCGTCCCTCAAAATCAATACGGGGATCGACCAGCGTATAGCTGATGTCGCTGAGGATATTCAGCAGCAGACCGATCAGGGTGAAAATATAGAGCGTGCCGAACATCACCGGATAGTCGCGTGATACGGTGGATTCATAACCCAGAAGTCCCAGACCGTTAAGCGAGAACATCACTTCAATCAGCAGTGAGCCGGTAAAAAACATGCTGATAAACGTCGCCGGAAAGCCAGCGATCACCAGCAACATGGCATTGCGAAACACATGTTTCCACAGAATATTTTTCTCGCTGACACCTTTGGCGCGCGCGGTGACGACATACTGCTTGCGTACCTCATCCAGAAATGAGTTTTTGGTCAACATGGTCAGCGCGGCAAACCCGCCAACCACCGTCGCCAGCACCGGTAGGGTAATATGCCAAAGGTAGTCGGTCACTTTCTGATACCAGGGCAGGGAGTCAAAATTGGCGGAAACCAGCCCGCGAAGCGGGAACAGGTCGTAGTAGCTTCCCCCGGCAAAAAAGACAATCAGCAAAATGGCAAACAGAAAGGCCGGTATGGCATAGCCGATAATAATAAATGCGCTGCTCCAGACATCAAATCGACTGCCATTGTGTACCGCTTTGCGGATCCCAAGCGGGATCGACACCAGATAAATGATGAGCGTACTCCACAGCCCAAGCGTAACGGAAACAGGCAGGCTGTCTTTGATAAGCGTCAGCACTGAGGCGCTACGAAACAGGCTATCGCCGAAATCGAAACGAACATAGTCCCAGAGCATTTTGAAATAACGCTCATGAATAGGCTTATCGAACCCGTAGCGGCGAGTGATTTCGGCGATAACCTCCGGATCCAGACCCCGTCCGCCTCTATAATTACTGTCGCTGATGTTTCCAACGCCGGTTTGCGCGTGGCTGGCGCGAACGCCTTCGCTGCCCGCGCCGGGTAATGCCCCGCTTTGCCCGAACTCAATAGCGGCGACGGCCTGCTCAACCGGGCCGCCGGGGGCGATTTGCACGATAAAAAAGTTGATGGTGATGATGGCCCAAAGCGTTGGGATCACCAGCAGCAGACGTCGAATCAGATAAGCGCCCATTTATTCTCCCTGCCGCCTGGCTGCGGGCAGCTTCTCCGCTTTATTGACGTCATACCACCAGTTGTCGAGGCCAATAGTATAAATTGGGCGAATAGCAGGATGCGAAAATTTATCCCACCATGCAATGCGATCCTCTGCCATGAACCACATCGGCAACATGTAGTAGTTCCAGGTTAATACCCGGTCCAGTGCGCGGCCCAGCGGGATCAGCTTGGCTTTATCACCTTGTGCCGCGATGATCTGACCGATCAGTTTATCAATCACCGGGCTTTGCACTCCTGGAGCGTTATAGCTGGAGTCAATATAGTCAGAGGCCCAAAGAATTTGCAGGTCGGAGCTCGGCCACGGCATTGCGCGATACAACCTTGGCATCATGTCATAGTCGCGACTGCGCAGGCGGTTTGTTATTTGTGAGTTATCCACCTGGCGGATATTCATTGTAATGCCCAGGCGCTGCAGGTTGTGCTGGAACGGCAGCACCCACTGACTGTTGCTGCCCGCCGGGAGCAACAGTTCAAAGCTCAGAGGTTTACCGCTGGTGCTGTTTACGCGCTGCTGTCCCTGTAAGACCCATCCGGCCTGTTCCAGTAAGGTATCGGCTTTCAACAGGTTGTCACGATCGTAGCCATCGCCTTTTGATTTTGGCGGCTGGTATATTTGGCTAAAGACCTCAGGGGGGAGATCTTTTTTCAAAGGCGCGAGTATCACCAGTTCATCCGCATCGGGGTATTTTGTCGCGGCATATTCGGTATTCTGAAAATAGCTGTTGGTCCGGCTCCAGGCGTTATAGAACAGCGCTTTATTCATCCATTCAAAATCAAAGGCCAGCGTGATGGCTTCCCGCACCCGCCGGTCGCTGAACACCGGTCGCTGAATATTAAATGCCAGCCAGCGGGTATCCTGGGCGGATTCGTTTTTTTGCTCATCTTTGATGATGTAATGATTGGCGAAATTTTTCCCGGTATAACGCGTTGCCCAGTTTTTGGCATCGTTTTCAAGACGCAGGTCAAACGCCCCAGCCTTAAACGCTTCAAAGGCGACGTTGTCATCCAGATAGTAGTCGTAGCGAATGGTATCAAAGTTCCAGCGCCCGCGGTTAACTGGCAGGTTCGCGGCCCAATAATCTTTGACGCGTGAATAGACTATATACTGACCCATCTTCCATTTCGCGATGCGATAAGGGCCGCTGGCGAGCGGAGGCGATGATAAGGGATCGCTGAGCTTATGATCTTTCCAGTACTTCTCTGGCATCACGGGTAATGAAAACAGGCTGAGCATGTCCTCTTTACCCGGCTTGGCTAATTCAATGCGTACGGTTAATGGCGCGATCGCTTTTACCGTTGTTCCCTTATAGACCAGACGAAACTGCGGCACGCCTTCAGTCATAAATTTGTGGAAGGTGAATGCGACATCGCTGGCGGTAATGGGGGAGCCATCGTGAAAACGCGCCCGCGGATTGATGGCGATTTCTACCCAGGAATAGTCGTCAGCATAGCGTGCGCTGTCGGCGATGAGCGGATAGTAGCTGCCAGGTTCGTCGTCGGAGGTGGTAAACAGCGTGTCGTAAAGCGTTTCGGTACGTGCACCGGGGTTACCGCGCATCGCATAGCGGTTGAAGTTATCGAAGGTGCCGATGGCGGAGAGGGTGATTTGCCCGCCTTTGGGGGCAGCAGGGTTCACGTAATCAAAGTGATTAAAGTTAAACGCGTACTTCGGTTCGCCCAGTACGGCAAAAGCATAGCTTTCTTTGATGGACTGCGCCTCGGCGCTAAACCCGATGAGGGCGATGAACAGAAGCAATACGCGAGGGATCATTAAAAGCGATTTCCTTTTCCTGCTACAACCCGACGGGCATCATGCCTGAAAGATAAGGGATGTAGCGGCGAGTGAGAGTTTATGATTCGCATACTGCGATCACCACGTCGGCTTATTGGGCTGTGCCATCCAACGCACGAAATCAGCAAGCTTTAATGGTCGGCTAATCCAGTATCCCTGGAAAAAATGCACCCCACGATCGCGCAGCCAACGGGCTTGCTCAGGCGTTTCAACCCCTTCAGCAACCGTCAGCATATTAAGACGCTTAGAGAGTGTCAACACAGCGTCCAGAACCGGAGAGGTCAGGGTCTCTGTTCCGATGGCGTTAATAAAGCCGCGATCGATTTTCAGATAGTCAACGGTAAAGCGTTCCAGATAAATCAGTGCGCTATGACCGGTGCCAAAATCGTCAATGGCAATTTCAAAACCTGCTGAATGAAGCCATTCAAATAGCTTCGTGGCCTCGTGTTGATTGAGCATATCCCGTTCGGTGATTTCCAGCACCATCTGGAAATGGTTTGCGGGAAGCGAAGCCTGCAGGCGATGAATGTCGTCTTTAAACGTTTCGCCGTGCAGATGCGTTGGCGCGATGTTGATCCCCAATTTTGCGCCAGCGGGTAAGACTTTTTGCAGCATCGGCGCGTCCTGAGCAATCAACTTAAAGAGATGCTGGGTCAGCGGGACAATCATTTTCTGTGATTCGGCGTAGTGAATGAAGGCATCCGGCGGGATTTCACCCGTTGTCGGATGATTCCAGCGTAATAACACCTCGGCACCTTTCACCTCGAGCGTTTGCACCTCTACAACGGGCTGGTACACCACATAAAATTGGTTATGTTTGATAGCGTTGAGGATATCTTTGCCCGGGCGTAAACGGATGGTGTAGATGTAATACCAGAGAAGAAGAGCGGCAATAATCCCCGCCATACACCCCAACATAATCGAATACCAGACGTCGGTGTAGGTCCACTCATCGGCATATAAACGAATCTGTAGCGGGATACCTTCCAGACTCGCCTGCCGCCAGCGAGATTTAGGCAGGGCGGAGACATCAATAATCCGTGATGAAAATGTCGAAATTGCGTTATCACCGACGACGATGGCAATGCCGTCAAAATCATCCTGTCGGGCGGTATAAAGCAGGTAAGGAGCCAGATTAATATTCAGTGAGGTAAACACGCCGCTGTCAGTAAACGATGGGTTGCGGTGCCAAATCATTATCGCCGGCTTGTTCGGCATCATGGGCGTGCCGGGGAGTAATTCCACGTCAATAGTTCTGCTGATATCAAGGCTTGGGACCAGATCTAAAATCGGGGTGAACATTGAACCCGTTGCGGAGGAGCAGAAAGCAATGCCGTTTTTGACCAGTAAAAATGCGCGGACGTTGAGGCTAAAGGCCGCGCTGGAGGTCAGTTTAGCGCCGACTTGTTGGCAACTGTTGGCGACCAGTGGCTGAAGGGCATCTGTGGTGGTTTGGAGATCGGCAAAGTAGCTACTGACATAATTCTGGATATCGGTAAGGAGCGTGTCGTACTTAACGTCTCGTTTATGCCAGGTCACGAAAAATTGCAGGGTACTCACAAGGAGCGCGACGATAAGCCCCGTTAACATACAGGAAAGCAGGATTTTCCGACCGGATGAAGAGGAGCGTCTGAACATAGTTCCTTATGTTTACCTGAGTTAAGCGCTTATTCTGTATGAATATAACCTGAAATGACTCACCTTGTGAGATTTTTCTTAGTCACGAGGCGAAGCCAAAAAAAAGCACCGCCGAAGCAGTGCTTTTCAATATGTCTCATCAGGATAGCCAAGGGATAGCTGCCAAACGAAATTAACTGCGGCTCAGGACCCGGCGAGCTTCGTTGTAACGTTTTTTCCAGTAAGGTTCGTTCATGCTGGAAATGATAACGCCACTGCTGGTCGAGGCATGTACGAACTGGTTGTTGCCGATATAAATACCGACGTGACGGCCGGTGGAACCAGCACGGAACAGAACCAGATCGCCTGTGCGCAGGTTAGTGCGCGAAACGGATTTACCCGTTTCCTGTTGTTCGTAGGTTGAGCGAGGAAGCTCTAAACCAAATTGCTCACGGAACGTACGTTGTACGAAGCTTGAACAATCAATACCTTTTTTGGTGCTGCCGCCAAGGCGGTAACGCACGCCTTTCCAGTCAGCATACTGGTCCATAATACGTGATTTAACATCGATATTACGCACCATATTTTCAAATTCATCCTGAGAGGCTTGCAGTGAAGAGTTATCTCCATTGCCCACAGCATGCGTCTCAGAATGCATATTCCTGGCGGTGTTCGTTGTGCTACATGCAGAAAGCAGAACCGCAACTGCTATCGCGGGTATGCCCCGCAAGATATATCTCAAAATCGGTTGAGATTTGACCATTTTGTTTGTTTTCCCTTGAAGTCCTTAACGATAAATATCGTTATAAAAAATGCCAAACGTGACGAGACTAATTACCCTCGCACGATGAGACAATTCTTTAAGGTCAAATCTGTGGCAGAACGCACAAATTTATTCATAAAGAGAATAATTATCCCGCGAGGCAAAACGAGTTCGAGATTACCCGATCGTTCCGGTCATTGCGAGTGATTTTACGTGATTTCTTATAAGAAAAATTGATACAGAAAGTGAATAATCGGTATTGTATAAATTAAGAACAATTGGGATAAAAAAGACGCAACTAACTCATTTTTAACGTGAATAAGATGACAGGAGAATGACAGCCACAATGATGAAATATAAGTAAGCATCATCAGGGAATCAGAAGTATCCCTGATGATGTTAATTACTCTGCGTTATTTGTTTAAAAATTGTTTGTTTTTGCCCGGCAGGTAATTCGCAAACAGAGTCACTAATCGGTCGCTTAAAGGCGTCATTAGCCACCAGGGCAGACCAATCAGGACGACCGTCATGGAACCGATCACGATATCGGTGAGCCAATGAGCACCAATCATTACGCGCGGGAAGGCAAAAACCACAGCAATAATAAGGCCGATTATTCCGGCGGTTTTTCCGAAATAACGCAGCATAAATGCGGAAAAAATAAGCAGCATCATACCGTGATCGCCGGGGAAACTGTCTCTGGACGCATCTTTGGTCGGAATATGCAGCAGTTCGCTGACGCGGTAAATATTATCCAGCATCAGAGTGGGGCTGGCGCGTTTAACCGGAATAAGCGCCTGACCTAACTGATTTAATACCACTGCGGTGAGCAGCATAACCAGACCAATAGCGACAATGCGTCGGCGACCTTCCGACGTCTCTTTCAGCCAAAAATGCAGCATCAATGCGCCCATTGCCAGCAATGAGCAGCCATCAAATGCCCGGTTATTGGTAATAGCAACAATCCATAAGAATAGCGGGCTTTCCACCAGCTTCTGATTAAAGAAGCGGAAAACGCCCGTATCTATTGAAGACCAGATCCCATGCCCGGCAGGAAGATACCAGGAAAGAAACAGCGCCAGGCCCGCGATATTAAGCAGGAGGATAAGAGGGTATCGGGTTTTCATCGTCATTTACCATTGCTATAAAACGAAGGCAACCTTACGCGCTGGCGTCTAAACGAAGTCTCAACAATGCGCTCTGTAACGCATTCCAGTCGATCTCGGTATCGGAGATGAGTTCAATACGACTATCCGGCGGCGCGACGTTTTGCGTCTCAATGTGCCAGTCGTCTCCCTGGCGGTTAATGCGCACCAGTCCCTCTTTTATACGCATAACACCTTTCACGCGCCCAACGGGGGCAAGACGCGACCACTCCAGCAGACCGATGGTATCGAATACCGTATCGGCGTCAAAAATCCAGCCGCAGGCCTGATGGCCCTGACCGCTGTTCAGGCTGCGCCGCCAGCGCTGCTGCGCCGGAAGACTCAACGCCGCCAGCCCCTTTTTGTCGGCATGACGATGATTATGCTCCGCGCTTGTCGGAAGCTCCGCAAGGTTGAGTCGGGGTAAATCCAGTAGCTGCCCGTCAATTTTCCCATGGTCGGCATGAACCAACTGGCGATTGCCGCCGTAGTGTTGCCACCAGCTTTGCAGGGCATTTTCGCTTTCCATCGTGGCCCGGTCGGCTTTGTTGGCAACAATGATATCTGCGGCGGCCAGCTGATCGCGGAAATTGTCATTGGCGACGCTTTTTTCATCCAGCAACAGGCGGGGGTCAAGGATACAGAGAGTTGCGCGCAAGTCGATCCACGGCTCGTAAACCGGCGCGGTGAGTAAATCCAGAATCTGTTTGGGATGTCCGAGGCCGGTGGGTTCAATCAGCAGACGGTCGGGTTTTCCCTGACGCAGCAGCGTATTAAGGCCTACCTGCATTGGCAGACCGTTAACGCAGCACATACAGCCGCCGGGGATCTCTTTTAGCAGTGCGCCGCTGTCGGCCAGCAGTGCGCCATCGATGCCTACTTCGCCAAACTCATTGACCAGCACGGCCCACTTCTCTGCGGGATCTTTGTTCGCCAATAGATGAAGAATAGAGGTGGTTTTGCCACTGCCAAGAAAACCAGTGATGAGATTGGTTTTAGTCACATTTACTCCAGAATCATAAATTACCGTAATGGCATTTAACAATCCTGGCGAAAAACGGGGAAAAAGAGAAGGGGTGGGAGGACGAAGACGTGCTTCGTCCTGCTTAATGGCAGAAATCGTTAATTTTTTAACGTTTCAATGACAGCCTGATGCGCGCCGTATTGGGCAATACGCTGCCAGGCCTGCTGAATGGCCGCGACAAACTGCGGATTCTGTACGAGATCGGCGGCGAAAATCTCATGCAGTGAAAGCAGGGCGCTGACGCGTTCTGATTCAGTGCACTGTTTAACCAGAGCGGCAATTTTCTCACTTAACGGGTCACGAATATCAATCGCAGTGCCTGAATCATCCACGCCGCTCACGTAGCGCATCCAGCCTGCGACGCCGAGCGCCAGCAGCGGCCACTCGCTTTGACGTGCTAAATGTACGCGGATCCCTTCCAGCATGCGCTGGGGTAATTTCTGGCTACCATCCATCGCTATTTGCCAGGTTTTGTGTTTCAGCGCCGGGTTGGCAAAGCGTTCCAGCAGGCTTAAAGCATACTGGTCTAAATCCACATCGGTAATTTGCAGCGTGGGGGCCTGTTCATTGAGCATCAGCCGGTAAGCGGCTTCACGAAATGCGCTGTCCTGCATACAGTCGCTGATGTGCTGGAATCCGGCCAGATAGCCGAGATAAGCAAGGAACGAATGGCTACCGTTCAGCATCCGCAGTTTCATTTGCTCCCACGGCAACACGTTTTCGACCATCTGGACACCCGCGGTTTCCCATTGCGGACGACCACACACAAAGTTGTCTTCAATCACCCATTGGATAAACGGTTCGCAACTGATTGCGCAAGGATCGGCAACACCCAACTCGTGGGCGATTTCAGCCAGCGACTCTTCGGTGGCGGCGGGAACAATCCTGTCCACCATGGTTCCCGGAAAACTGACGTGCTCCTGGATCCAGTGCGCCAGCTCAGGTGAGCGTTTGTCCGCCATTCCCAGTACGGCATTTTTTACCACATGGCCATTGTCCGGGATGTTATCGCAGGAGAGGACGGTAAATGGTTGCAGCCCGCGTTCACGTCGGCGGTGCAGCGCTTCTACAATGATTCCGGGCGCGGAGTGCGGTTCAGCCGGCGTCTGCATATCGTGAATAATTCGCGGATTAGAGAGATCCAACGATCCCGTCGCCGGATCGATACAGTAGCCTTTTTCGGTGATAGTTAACGAGACAATCGCCACCTGAGGCTCGCAGAATTTTTCAATAATGGCCGCCAGCGAATCCAGTGTGGCGTTCAGACACTCGTTAACGGCGCCGATGACGATGGGCTGATTGCCGTTTGCTCCTTTTTCTAACACGGTAAATAAATGGTCCTGTTCGCGAAGCTGACGCATCAGCCGATCGCCGCTGAACAGGCTGATCTCGCAAATTCCCCAGTCTCCGCCCTGCGCGTTCAGCACCCTGTCGGTTAATAACGCCTGATGGGCGCGATGAAAAGCACCGAAACCAAAATGCACAATCCGCGTTTTTAATTGCTGGCGGTCGTACTGCGGCATCATGACATTTTCCGCCAGTGGCGCTGAGGCAATAGTTTTCATTTAATACACCTGATTAACCATTAATTAACAATGGCAGTATAAAGTTATATGACAGCAAATTGAATTGGTGTGCCTCATTTATCAGGGGAATGTGAGCTGGATCAATCAATGACCGGCCATCTGTTGATCATCCATGGGATGCCTGTATGGTAGTCATCATTCAGGTAGTTTAATTTGGTATAACAACTTGTGAGGTGAAGCAATGGAACAAACCTGGCGTTGGTACGGACCTAACGATCCGGTATCGCTTGATGATGTGCGTCAGGCTGGCGCAACGGGTGTTGTGACTGCCTTGCACCATATTCCTAACGGTGAAGTGTGGCCGGTAGAAGAGATTCAACAGCGTCAGGCCATTCTGGCTGAAAAAGGGCTGACCTGGTCGGTGGTGGAAAGTATTCCTGTTCACGAAGATATCAAAACGCGTTCAGGCCAGTACCAAACATGGATTGCCAACTATCAGCAGAGTATCCGTAATCTGGCGACCTGCGGCATTGATACTGTGTGCTATAACTTCATGCCGATCCTCGACTGGACGCGTACTGATCTGGAATATCAGTTGCCAGACGGCTCCAAAGCGCTACGTTTTGACCAGATTGCTTTTGCGGCCTTCGAACTGCATATTTTGCAACGCCCGGGAGCTGAAGCGGATTACACCGCAGAAGAACAACGTCAGGCGCTGGACTACTTCAATGCCATGAGCGATGCCGCAATTGAAAAGCTAACCCGCAATATCATTGCCGGACTGCCCGGCGCGGAAGAGGGCTATACGCTGGATCAATTCCGTGCGCGCCTCGCTGAATATGACGGCATCAGTAAAGACGATCTGCGCGATAATATGGCGGTATTCCTGCGGGCGATCGTGCCAGTGGCAGAAGAAGTGGGCGTGCGCCTGGCTGTGCATCCTGACGATCCGCCGCGTCCGATCCTTGGCCTGCCGCGCATTGTTTCGACTATCGAAGATATGCAGTGGCTGAAAGAAACCGTCGACAGCATCAATAATGGTTTCACCATGTGCACCGGCTCTTACGGCGTGCGTGCTGATAACGATCTGGTGAAAATGATCGAAACCTTTGGCGATCGAATCCACTTCACGCATCTGCGCTCCACCTGCCGTGAAGATAACCCGAAAACCTTCCACGAAGGTGCGCACCTGCAGGGCGATGTGGATATGGTATCGGTGGTCGCTGCCATCCTGAGTGAAGAACAGCGGCGTAAAAAGGCGGGTGATTTGCGTCCTATCCCGATGCGTCCGGATCACGGACACCAGATGCTTGACGATCTGCACAAGAAAACCAACCCCGGCTACTCCGCAATTGGTCGTCTGAAAGGGCTGGCGGAAGTTCGCGGCGTAGAGCTGGCGCTGAAACAAACTCAGTTCCGCGATCTGCTGTAAGACTTACCACAGGGATTGCGTCACCGGCGCGATCCCTGTTATTCAGCAAGGCTGCGTGAGCGCCTGCTCCAGTACCGACAGTACCCTATTAATCTGCTGTATCTGCAACCCGCCAAAGCCAAAAAACATCACCACGTCGCTGTTCTCCTTACGCCATGCGGTTTCTGATCCATTTTCTATATCCGCCAGAGTGTCAAACCGGATCCCAGCCTGCAGGCAGCGTTGTTGCAGCCTGGCTATCGTATCGGGGTGTCTTTCAACGCGTAACGAGAGATGCAGACCCGCCGTTGCGCCAGCGATTTTCCCTGTGGGAAACAGCGCGGAAAGGCCATCGCGTAACTGGTTGAGGCGCGCCAGATAGCTGCTGGCCAGCTTGCTGATATGCGTATAAAACACCTGGTTTTGCATTAATTCGGCTAAAAATTGCTGCAACAACCACTGACTGCCGTTGTTATTGAGCGCTTTCATATTCTGTACCGCCGGGAGCAATTCATCAGGGCAAATGAGGTAGCCAAGACGCGCCCCCGGTCCCAGCGTTTTAGAAAATGTCCCCATGTAGATAACCCGGTTGTGATAATCCATGGCTTTCAGCGCAGGAAGGTGATTCTCGCCATAGGTAAAAACAGCGTCGTAGTCGTCTTCTATGATATAAGCGCCGACGCGCTGTGCCCACGTTAATAATGCCTGACGGCGCTCCAGCGAAAGTACGCTCCCCATCGGATACTGGTGGGCCGCCGTCACATAGCAAAGCTGAGTTTCATATTCAGGTAAATTATCTGTTTGCAGTCCGTGGTTATCTACGGCAATTGACGTAATGTTTGCGCCGTAATAATTAAACAGATGCCATGCGCCAGAATAACAAGGGGATTCGGTCACAACGTGGCATTTTTTTTGCTGGCTGACGGCATGATGAATAATAAATATCTGACTCAACAGCGACAATCCTTCCTGGATCCCGTTGGTAATAATGATGTTCTCTGCCCGCGTATTAATGCCACGAGATAAATTAAGGTATCTGACCAGTTGCTCACGCAGTGAAAATAATCCGTTTGGTGAATGATACCGGGTAAGCAATTGTTCTTTAAGTACGCTTGGCGCGTTATTCCATTTTCGCCAACTGGCCCAGGGAAAAGCATTGGGATCGGGGACGCCCATCCGGCAGTAACACTCCCGCCCAGGCTCTGCGTAAACATCGGTAGAGACCCCGGCTGCTTTGGGTGTTACTGGCGGAGAGCCCTGGGACATGGGAACATGCGCAGGCGGGATACGAACAGGCGTGGTGAATATCACCTCATAGCCAATGCCGTGTCGGCTCTTAATTAACCCAGCCGCCATAAGCTTATCATAGGCCATCACGACCGTTATTTTGGCTACATTCAATACCTGAGCCTGCTCGCGAATAGAAGGGAGTTTATCTCCACGCAACAAATCTCCCTGCTGAATAGCCTGTAAATAAAATTGAAATATCTGCAACTGTAGCGGAGTACGGCTTTCTCTATTGAGAGTCAGTGTGAGCATGAGAAAATCCTTATTTATAGATGGTCACTATATTACGAATTTCTGCTCTTTACTATTTGACGAATCTCATAGAGTGATTGCTGTTCCTATACTCTGCCTGCGCTGTCTCTATTTTTGATTTTTATTATCACTTAGCGTGTCGCTATTAAAAAAATGGAGGCTAGCATGTCGTGGATAAGAAAAAATGCACTGTGGTGCGCATTCGTCGGAGCGGTAGTCATGGCCCTGGCGATTTGGGGAACGTGGCAAGGCGTTCATTACACCAGTACTACCGGGTTTTGTTTATCGTGTCACTCGATGCGCACGGCTGGAGAGGAATATAAAACCAGCGTGCATTTTCGCAATGCTTCTGGCGTGCGTGCGGAGTGTAAGGATTGTCATATTCCGCCGGGCATCGTGCCAACGTTGGTTCGTAAAACGCAAGCCTTAAACGATCTCTACCACACCTTTATTTCTCCTTCGATCGATACCCCCGAAAAATTTGCCGCAAAACGGGCGGAGCTGGCCCAGCGGGAATGGGCGCGCATGAGCGCGAATAATTCAGCGGCGTGTAAATCCTGCCACAGCTATGAGGCGATGGATCACGGCAAACAATCGGCAAATGCGGCGGCACAAATGACTGCGGCGGCGGCAAAAGACAGCAACTGCATTGATTGCCACAAAGGAATTGCCCATCACAAACCCGATATGAGCAGCGGTTTTCGCGATCGCTTTAAGCAGCTACAGCGTCAGGATGCGTCGTCATCGCAGGCGAGCACGCTGTTCTCGTTAAGTGAAAAAGCACTGACGGCAACGGCAGGAAGCCCCGCAGGCAAAGCGCTGTTATTTCCCGCCACCGAGGTCAAGGTGCTGCAAAAAGGAGGCAGTAACGTGCAGGTCGAAATCACGGGCTGGCGTGAAACCAAAGGACGCGGGCGGGTGATCACCCAGTATATGGGTAAGCGCGTGTTTTCCGCCGTTCTCGATGACTCCCTGATGGCTAACGTAAAAGTGCTACAAACCCAGGTCGATCCTGACTCACATCAGGCCTGGCAGCAGGTGAGCGTCACCGCCTGGACCTCCGGGCAGGATCTTATCAGCACGCTTGAGCCCATCTGGGAATACTCAGATCAAATGCTGCAATCCACCTGTAGTGCCTGCCATAGCACTCCTCCTCCCACCCGTTATACCGCTAACGGCTGGATCGCCGGATTGAAAGCGATGTCGACCTATTACCGTCTTAACCCGGTGGAGGAGCGTACGTTGCTGAAATACCTCCAGACCCATGCCAGCGATGTGTCTCAACCCATTAAAAAGTAAGGATAATGTATGGATATTCATGACTTTAATCCGTCTCGCCGCCGTTTTCTGAGCGGTATGCTGGCAGTGGGCGCTGCCAGCGCCCTGGCGCCCAATCCGTTGATATCAAAAGTGTGGGCGGCGGGAGAAAACCCCGAACAGTGGATCCAGTCCGGCTCGCATTATGGCGCTTTTGAAGCCAAAGTGGTCAACGGCGAGTGGACAGAGACCCGCCCATTCAAACATGACAAATATCCCTGCGATATGCTGAACGCGGTGCGGGAAGTGGTCTACAACCCTTCGCGGGTACGCTACCCGATGGTACGTCTGGACTGGCTGCGTAAGCGTGAGAAATCGGATCGCAACCAGCGCGGAGATAACCGTTTTGTGCGGGTAAGCTGGGATCGGGCGCTGGATCTGTTTTACGAAGAGCTGGAGCGGGTGCAAAAAACCTATGGCTCATCAGGCGTATTTACCGGGCTCGCCGACTGGCAAATGGTGGGCAAATACCATAAAGCGGGCGGGGCGATGGACCGGGCACTGGGCTTGCATGGCAGCTATGTGACGACCGTTGGTGACTACTCTGCGGCAGCGGCGCAGGTCATTTTGCCGCATGTCATCGGTTCGCTGGAAGTTTATGAGCAACAAACGTCACTGCCGCTGGTTATCGAGAACAGTAATACCATTGTGCTGTGGGGATGTGATCCGATCAAGAATCTGCAGATCGAGTTTTTGGTTCCCGATCACGATGCGTTTGGCTACTGGCAGCAAATTAAAGAGGCGGTAGCGCTGGGGAAGATGCGCGTTATCAGCGTTGATCCGGTGCGCAGCAAATCGCAAAACTATCTTGGCTGTGAACAACTGGCGTTGCGACCGCAAACGGATGTCGCGTTAATGCTGGCGCTGGCGCATACCCTGTACGAAGAAAAACTGCACGACACGGCGTTTATTACCGATTACACCGTCGGCTTTGAACAGTTTTTGCCGTACCTGCTGGGTGAGAGCGATAAACAGCCGAAAAACGCCGAATGGGCGGCGGAAATCTGCGGTCTGACGGCCGGGCAGATCCGTGACTTTGCCCGCCTGCTGGTCAAAGGCCGGACACAGTTTATGGGCGGCTGGTGCGTACAGCGCATGCACCATGGTGAGCAGTATCCGTGGATGCTGGTGGTGCTGGCCAGCATGGTTGGACAAATTGGCTTGCCAGGCGGCGGCGTAGGGTTTGGCTGGCACTATAACGGCGGGGGGACGGTGACATCCGCCGGCCCCGTACTCTCTGGGTTGGGGAGTATTGCTAATCCTCCACCGGCGAAATATAAAGCGGATTTTCGCGGCGCGTCTGAGCATATCCCCACCTCGCGCATCGTGGACTGTCTGCTTGAGCCGGGCAAAAAAATAGCCTTCAACGGCGCAACGTTAACCTGGCCTGACATCAAAATGGCGATCTACAGCGCAGCCAATCCGTTCCATGCGCAGCAGGACAGAAACCGCATGATCGACGCGTGGAAGAAGCTGGAAACCGTGGTGGTGTTGGATCATCAATGGACCGCGTCGTGCCGTTTTGCCGATATCGTCCTGCCCGTTACCACTCGCTTTGAACGTAACGATATTGAGCAGTTCGGTACGCATTCGAATAAAGGGCTGATGGCGCTGCATCAAATAGTCAAACCGCAATATGAAGCGCGGCATGATTTCGACGTATTTGCCGGGCTGTGTAAGCGCTTTGACAAGGAGGCTGTGTACCGTGAGAACCGAGATGAAATGCAGTGGATACAGGCGCTTTATGACGAAGGAGTGAAGATGGGCACATCACTCAGCGTCTCCTTACCGGACTTTACAACGTTCTGGCAGGGGGAAGGATATATTGAATATCCGCCAGGGCAGCCGTGGGTGCGTCACGGTGAGTTTCGCGACCAGCCAGACCTTAATCCGCTGGGAACGCCGTCAGGTCTGATTGAAATCTACAGTAAAACCATCGCGGGCTTCGCCTACGAGGACTGTCCTGGGCATCCGGTGTGGATGGAGCCATTTGAGCGTAGCCATGGCGACAAAACAGATAAATTCCCGCTGCATCTGCAATCCTGCCATCCGGATAAACGTCTGCATTCCCAGTTGTGCTCAAGCGAGGCGTTTCGCAATACCTATGCGGTTGCCGGGAGAGAGCCGCTTTATATCAGCGAACAGGATGCCATCGCGCGTGGCTTGAAAGCCGGTGATATTGCCCGCGTCTTTAACGCGCGTGGCCAGGTGCTGGCAGGCGTGGTTGTCAGTCCGGATTTTCCACCCGGCGTGGTCCGCATTCATGAAGGGGCGTGGTACTCCCCGCAGGAAGGAGGAAAAGCCGGGACGTTATGCACCTATGGCGATCCGAATGTGCTGAGCGCGGATATCGGTACTTCACAGCTGGCGCAGGGCCCTTCAGCGCATACCGTGCTGGTGGAGGTCGAGCGTTATCAGCAGAAAGCCCCGCAGGTAACGGCATTCGGTGGTCCGCAGACAGTGAAAGAGGAGGGGACAAGTGCAGCATAATCAAATTCATCAGCAACGGACGGCGATCTACCAGTGGTTTTCACAGTTGCTATTTCGTGAGCTGGACGAAAAGCAACTCGCCAGCCTGGAAAATGGCGATAACCGGGCGTGGATTGCCTCACTGGCGGCAATTCCCGGATTGTCTGTCGAGGTTAAACATTTTGTGCGTAGCCTGGAGTGGGTTCTGCGGCGTGACTCCCGGCAGTTGGAGCTGGCGGCAGATTTTGCCTCGCTGTTTATGCTGTCTCCGCCTGCCAGTGTTTCTCCCTATGCAGGGCACTATCCACATACGACAGCTGCGGCAGAACGTCGGCAAATGAATGTGCTGTTGGTTGAGCAGGGGCTGGCGGCGCGGGAAAATGAATCCTCCGATCATATTGCTGTACAGCTGGCATTGATGGCGAGGATGGTTGCTAAAGAGGAGAAGCTCTCCACGCAATATTACTTTTTGCATCATCATATTATGTGCTGGGCGTCGTTGCTGCGCGATAGCTGCCTGGCGCGTGATGAAGAGGGGTTTTATCCTCAGGCGGTTAACCTGGTCGTGCGTTTTATGCGCAAGGATGAACAGTATCTGGAATCACTGCTGATGGATGATTTTTATCTCAGCAGCCAGCAGTGAATATAAAAAAAGGGACAACCTGTGCTGGCGGAGTTAAAGAACAGGCTATCTCGGAGAAAGAGTTCCGTTCATCTCATGCTCATCGCTTCAACGCTCTGACTTCCAGTTAACACTTTTTTGCTGTTTAAACAAAAAACGCAGATGGTCAGGTGTGGGTTGGTCCGGCTGAAAATTGCCGACGTGTTTTCGTAAGGCCGGGAGAACCCGCTGGGATGCGGGTTCAGGGCGCGCTTTGCAGGGATAATGAGATGGACGCTCCAGATTTTGCGGCATCAAAGTACCAGACTGGATCGTTGCAATACGTCCTGAAAATGAGGAGCGTCCACATGAAAGTATCAACTCTTGGTATCGACCTGGCAAAGAACGTTTTCCAGCTTCATGGTGTCGATCACGAAGGTCATACTGTTTTGCGTAAGAAGCTGACCCGGGCTAAGTTCGTTCAGTTTGTCATTCAACTGGAACCTTGCCTGATGGGCATGGAAGCCTGTTCATCCAGCCATCATTTTGCACGGTTATTCAGTCGCCACGGCCATGAGGTAAAACTCATTCCTCCGCAATATGTGAAGCCCTATGTCAAAACGAACAAGACGGATGCAGCAGATGCTGAAGCTATCTGCGAAGCGGTAACCCGCCCGAATATGCGTTTTGTACAGATAAAAACCGAAGAGCAGCAGGCCGTTTTAGCGTTACACACTGAACGGGGAATACTTATCCGTGAGCGGATCGCCTGTTCCAATAGTTTAAGAGCCACACTTGCTGAGTTTGGTATTACGATTGCAGCCGGACAAAGCCATTTAACCCGTGAGCTGCCAGCCATTCTGGAAGACGGCGAAAATGGTTTATCTCCCTTTGTCAGAACCAGCATCTACAGACAGGCTCACCATATCCGGGAACTTGAGGAGCAGGTTAAACAGGTAGAAGAATCTCTGGCCTCCTGGTACAGAACGCAGGAAGCCTGCAAGAGAATGGCCAAAATCCCGGGGGTTGGCATGCTAACGGCCACTTATGTGGTGGCAGCAGTGGGTAATGCCCGACAATTCAGCACCGCAAAGCAGTTTGCTTCATGGCTGGGGCTGACACCAAAGGAGCATTCCAGCGGCGGGAAACAGCAACTGGGAGGGATCAGCAAACGTGGCGATGGCTATTTCCGATACCTCCTGGTTCACGGCGCACGCGCACTTACCGCCTGGGTCAACCGGAAAGGCTCAGTTGAGGAGAACACCTGGCTTCAGGGATTGCTTGAGCGAAAGCACTACAATGTAGCTGTTGTCGCCATGGCGGCAAAAACATCAAGAATTATGTGGTCAATGTTGACACGTAACACGGAATATCAGCCTCGCCAGCCCGCCTGACACAAGGTCAGACAGTCTGACGAGGTGCTGAAAAAGAGTTAACGTCCTGGTAGGTGCAGGTGACTTCAGAAGATGGCAAAACAGGTAAGACCGCAGGCAGGATACACCGAGAGGTAGCAAGGGCAAGTCAGCCCGCAGAGGATGATTGGTACCTGCCTGGCGGATTTCATCATGGTTCGGGATAAATAAATCCCATCAGAAACCGGATATATGGCTGCATCTACCCGTTTTATCACTTAACTGAAAAATAAATTGCATCCCGGGAGCGTCCATATATGCTACCTCGCGCCCG
>NZ_JAOWDO010000053.1:0-45924 GCF_030336535.1 Citrobacter sp. Ce006 | reverse complement strand
CGGGCGCGAGGTAGCATATATGGACGCTCCCGGGATGCAATTTATTTTTCAGTTAAGTGATAAAACGGGTAGATGCAGCCATATATCCGGTTTCTGATGGGATTTATTTATCCCGAACCATGATGAAATCCGCCAGGCAGGTACCAATCATCCTCTGCGGGCTGACTTGCCCTTGCTACCTCTCGGTGTATCCTGCCTGCGGTCTTACCTGTTTTGCCATCTTCTGAAGTCACCTGCACCTACCAGGACGTTAACTCTTTTTCAGCACCTCGTCAGACTGTCTGACCTTGTGTCAGGCGGGCTGGCGAGGCTGATATTCCGTGTTACGTGTCAACATTGACCACATAATTCTTGATGTTTTTGCCGCCATGGCGACAACAGCTACATTGTAGTGCTTTCGCTCAAGCAATCCCTGAAGCCAGGTGTTCTCCTCAACTGAGCCTTTCCGGTTGACCCAGGCGGTAAGTGCGCGTGCGCCGTGAACCAGGAGGTATCGGAAATAGCCATCGCCACGTTTGCTGATCCCTCCCAGTTGCTGTTTCCCGCCGCTGGAATGCTCCTTTGGTGTCAGCCCCAGCCATGAAGCAAACTGCTTTGCGGTGCTGAATTGTCGGGCATTACCCACTGCTGCCACCACATAAGTGGCCGTTAGCATGCCAACCCCCGGGATTTTGGCCATTCTCTTGCAGGCTTCCTGCGTTCTGTACCAGGAGGCCAGAGATTCTTCTACCTGTTTAACCTGCTCCTCAAGTTCCCGGATATGGTGAGCCTGTCTGTAGATGCTGGTTCTGACAAAGGGAGATAAACCATTTTCGCCGTCTTCCAGAATGGCTGGCAGCTCACGGGTTAAATGGCTTTGTCCGGCTGCAATCGTAATACCAAACTCAGCAAGTGTGGCTCTTAAACTATTGGAACAGGCGATCCGCTCACGGATAAGTATTCCCCGTTCAGTGTGTAACGCTAAAACGGCCTGCTGCTCTTCGGTTTTTATCTGTACAAAACGCATATTCGGGCGGGTTACCGCTTCGCAGATAGCTTCAGCATCTGCTGCATCCGTCTTGTTCGTTTTGACATAGGGCTTCACATATTGCGGAGGAATGAGTTTTACCTCATGGCCGTGGCGACTGAATAACCGTGCAAAATGATGGCTGGATGAACAGGCTTCCATGCCCATCAGGCAAGGTTCCAGTTGAATGACAAACTGAACGAACTTAGCCCGGGTCAGCTTCTTACGCAAAACAGTATGACCTTCGTGATCGACACCATGAAGCTGGAAAACGTTCTTTGCCAGGTCGATACCAAGAGTTGATACTTTCATGTGGACGCTCCTCATTTTCAGGACGTATTGCAACGATCCAGTCTGGTACTTTGATGCCGCAAAATCTGGAGCGTCCATCTCATTATCCCTGCAAAGCGCGCCCTGAGCCAGCATCCATGCTGGCTCTCCCGGGCTTACGGAAACACGTCGGCAATTTTCAGCCGGACCAGCCCACACCTCACCATCTGCGTTTTTGGTCTGAACAGCAAAACAGATTTAACTGGAAATCAGAGCGTTGAAGCGATGACTCGGGTCCGGCTGAAAATCGATGAGGAGTTGACGTCTGACCGGGGCTGTCCGCAGGGATGCGGACAGAGGGGACGGGCTGCATGGACGCAGGCTCGGCCCCGACCCGACAGGCAGACGGCATAAGACGAATGAATCGCGTAGCGACGATTTTCCCGCCGGGAGCCTGGGTTGCAAGGGAGGCGGCGGTGAGCCTCCCTTGCACGTTCACAGGAATCGGTGCTTCAGAGAAACGATGAACATGAGGTGAACGGAACCCTTCTCTGAGATAGCATGTTCATTACTTCCGCCAACACAGGTTGATACTTTCTGAAATTGAGTTGTTAACTGAACGACATCGCACCCACTTTCAGGAGAATGAGCCGTTCAACAACACGTTCTAGCCAAAAAACATCACAGATACGCACAGCAGACCGACAATCAGGGTGATCAGATTACCCACTGAACGGTACGGCTTCAGTGCCGGGATCAGATAGGTCGATAATGTCGGCATGATAAACAGAATCATGGCAATCAGTGGCCCGCTTATCGCGTAAATCATTGAAATGGCATTAGGGTTAATGCAGCAGATGATGAACGTAATGGCCGAAACCAACATAATGGACAGGGCGCGGTTAAAAGCCCGGCTTTTCTTCACTCCCACCTGATGCAACGACGTTTTTACTACTTCCGTTGCCCCTTCAATCACGCCAAAGTAGGTACCGAGGAACGATTTTGACATCGCCACAACGGCAACGATGATCCCGGATATCGACAGCCAGGCCGGCGCGTTGGGCATCATCGATAGCGCTGACAGAATGGTCACGCCTTCATTTTTCGCGTCTTCGATATAGTTTGTCGGAATCGAAAGCAAACAGCTGAAGACGAAAAACAGCACGCTCAGGCAGATGATGACGTAGGCTACCTTCATGATTTTTTTGCATTTACCCATGGCCTGCTCGCCGTATTTCTCACGTCGGTCAATGGCGAACGTAGAGATAATTGGCGTATGGCTAAAAGCGAAAACCATCACGGGAATAGATATCCAGACCTGATGCAGCGTGTGCTGATCGAAAGACATCTGGCCAGTGAGTAACGTTGGTTGCCAGCTTCCGGTCAGGTAAAGCGAAAGGAATAAAAAGTATGCGATCAGCGGGAACACCAGAAAGCCCATGACCCGAATGGTGGCTTGTCGGCCCATCAGAAAAATCAGGTTCAGCACCAGCACCACGCCAAAACTGACCAGCATGCGGATCCGCAGATCGATGGTGATATGTTTTGCCAGCTGTTCGGTGAGTGAATTGGTTATCGCTACGGCGTAGATCAGCACCACCACAAAGAAGGCAATAAAATAGAGAGTGGTGATCAGGCTGCCAATCTTCTTGCCGTAGTAGTGCGTAACCGCGCCGGTAATTCCTTCACCTGCCGAGGTTTTTGAGGACAGGATAAACTGGCACAGCGCCTTGTGCGGCCAGTAGGTTAAAGGCCAGGCGACGAGTGCGGTGATAAACAATACCACCGCGCCTGCAGAACCCAGCTGTATGGGGAGGAAGAGGGTTCCTGCGCCGACGGCAGTCCCATATAGTGCGAAGCTCCAGAGAGTCTCTTCTTTTGACCAAAATTTCGACATTATTTGAACGTATCAACTATAAAATAAACAAAAAGAAGCGCAATTTACCACAAATGGCAGGGGCTGGGGGAGGTGTGAACGAGTGGGCTAGTGAATGGATTAATAGCCGGAACCGAGAAGATTCCGACTATTATTTTAATTATCAGGCAGTAACGCGCTGCTGGCGACGCTTCATAACACGCTCGCGTAATGTGTCATAAGCCCAGTTATAGAACATGGTGTACGGCAGGAAGAACAGGAAGAAACCTATTTCCAGCGTGAATGCCTGAATCAGGCTGACGTTTAGCACATACGCCACGATGCTCACCCCGATCACAATAAAACCGCTCTCGAAGCCTAAGGCGTGAAATGCCCGCACTTTCGCCGTACGTTTTACCAGATGTGATGGCCACAGGCGGTCAAACAGGGCGTTATAAATGATATTCCAGATCATCGCCGTGGTGGCGAGAAGAACGGTCAGTCCGCCCATTTCCAGCACCGAGCGCTGCATCAACCATGCGGTGGTTGGTGCGAGAACAGCGGTGGCAATGCCTTCAAAGCAGACGGCATGAAAAATACGCTCCACTAGCGAGCGACGTTGGACTGTATCGTGTTGCATAACCTAAAACCTTCTTTAATGCCCGGATAACGGAATGGTGGCAATTTTATCGTTTTATGTGATATCTAAAAGATAGTATCCATCGATAAAGTAGATAGTTCATGCGTTACTCTCCTGAAGCGTTAACGGCATTTGTGGAGACCGTGTCCTGCGGCTCGTTTTCTGCGGCGGCCCGGCGGCTGCGCAAAAGCCAGTCCACCATCAGTACGGCCATTGCTCATCTGGAAGCCGATCTTGGTTTTGCGCTCTTTGACCGCTCATCCCGCCAGCCAACGCTGACTGAAGAAGGTAAGCGGGTGCTGGGCTATGTGCAGGCAATTTTGACGGCCAGCGAACGTCTCGATGAGGCGGCGATCTCGCTGTCGGGTGAGACGGAAGCGCGTCTGACTTTCGTGCTTTCGGACACGCTACACCCGGATGTGCTGGAAGAGTTGATGGTGCAGTTTGACCGCAAGTTTCCCCATACCGAGTTTGAATGTCTGATTGGCGAAGATGAAGACGTGATCGATCTGCTGCAAAAAGGACGTGCTCAGGTGGGGTTGATCGAAGCGCGCGAGGATTACCCGACCGACATGGGCGTTACGCGTCTGCCGATGCAAACCTGGATGGGATTATACGTCGCGGCGTCGCATCCGCTGGCGGCTCATGAAAAACTGCAGTGGGAACAGCTACATACCTGGCGCGAGTTGCGTCTGAATACCTATCTGGAAAACGGCACCAACGTGGCGCGTGGCCCCGTCTGGTCGGCGCCTAACTATTTGTTGCTGCTGAGTATGGCGGTGCAGGGATTCGGCTGGTGCGCGCTCCCTTGTGCGCTGGTGGAGGAGTTTGCGGCAGAAAAACCGCTGGTTCAATTGAATCTGCCCGGTTGGCCAAAGGCTATCTCTATCGATCTGTTGTGGAATAAAAAATCCCCCCCTGGCGTGGCGGGAAGTTGGCTGCGCGACCATTTACAGCAGAGTGGCGTTCAGATGACCAATAAATGATACGAATTTCCTTTGTGATAAAAATCACCGTTTTTAAACAACCTTGATAACTCTTTTTAACAATCATCTACTATTGCGGTGTTATTTTGCGCTGAGGTGGTGATGAAAGAGGTTGTGATAGTCGGGGCGTTACGGACACCGATTGGCTGCTTCCAGGGGACGCTGGCGCGCCACTCTGCCGTTGAATTAGGTAGCATGGTGGTCAGGGCGTTACTGGAACGCACTGGCGTGGATGTTCACGCCGTGGATGAAGTGATCCTCGGACAGGTACTTACCGCAGGTGCCGGGCAGAATCCGGCGCGTCAGTCCGCCATCAATGGTGGGCTACCCAATACCGTTTCCGCCATCACCATTAACGATGTCTGCGGCTCGGGTCTGAAAGCGCTGCATCTGGCGACCCAGGCTATCCAGTGCGGCGAAGCCGACATTGTGATTGCGGGCGGGCAAGAAAATATGAGCCGTGCGCCGCATGTTCTTACCGATAGCCGCACCGGTGCACAGCTGGGAAACAGTCAACTGGTCGACAGCCTGGTGCATGACGGACTGTGGGACGCTTTCAACGATTACCATATGGGCGTTACTGCGGAAAACCTGGCGCGGGAATACGGCATCAGCCGTGAATTACAGGATGCCTACGCGCTGCACTCACAGCACAAGGCACGGATGGCAATCGATGCCGGACGTTTTAAAGATGAAATCGTGCCGGTGGTAACGCAGCGTAATGGGCAATCTTTCGTGGTGGATACCGACGAGCAGCCGCGCACCGATGCCAGCGCCGAAGGGCTGGCGCGTCTGGATCCTACCTTTGACCGGCTCGGTTCGGTCACCGCGGGTAACGCTTCATCCATCAACGATGGCGCCGCCGCGGTGATGATGATGAGCGAAGCCAAAGCGCAGGAGCTGAATTTACCGGTGCTGGCCCGCATTCGCGCCTTTGCCAGCGTCGGGGTTGATCCCGCACTGATGGGGATTGCGCCAGTGTATGCGACGCGCCGCTGTCTTGAGCGTGTGGGCTGGCAACTGGCTGATGTTGATCTTATTGAAGCTAACGAGGCGTTCGCCGCGCAAGCATTATCCGTTGGGAAAATGCTGGAGTGGGATGAACGGCGGGTAAATGTGAACGGCGGAGCCATTGCTCTCGGCCATCCGATTGGCGCATCTGGCTGCCGAATTCTGGTTTCACTGGTACATGAAATGGTGAAGCGTCAGGCGCACAAAGGACTGGCAACGCTGTGTATCGGCGGCGGTCAGGGGGTGGCGCTCGCTATCGAACGAGACTAATCCCCGTCATACTTCAAGCTGCATGTGCGTTGGCTTTACTCGCTCACCCCAGTCACGTACTTATGTACGCTCCGGGGAATTCGCTGCGTCGCCGCCTTCCTGCAACTCGAATTATTTAGGGTATATATTTTTCTTCTCGAACAGTTTTCTGCCGTGTTATCTCTTCCTCTATAAAAAAGCCCTCCAACAGGAGGGCAAGGCCAGTTACAGAAACATACACTCTAAACCCTGCCAACATATCAAAACGTTGTTTCATTTCATGTGATTGACTGCGCACTTTGTTTGAAAAGATGTGCAAACATCGTATGAGCCCGACTGTATTTTCAATGTCTTATCCCTACCACTAATGAACTACTTCTTTGTGTATTTATCTATCTAATTGTTTTAAATAATTTTATTTGAAATGTTCTCGCGAATTATATGCGCTAGCGTGATCGCAATTACACTTTTGACAATAAGATGCAGAAAAAGTGAAACATCGTTTTAGTTGTAATTGAAAACCCATTCCGGGAGGGATATCATGAGCGCATAAGATAAAACGGAACAGCGTTTTGCTATTCGTTTAAGCATTCACGGTCAATTTATCACTGGAGGTAAATGTGGACGTAAGACAAAGCATCCATAGTGCGCATGCGAAAACCCTGGACACTCAGGGGCTGCGTAATGAGTTTTTGGTCGAAGAAGTGTTTGTCGCAGATGAATACACCATGGTCTACAGCCACATCGATCGCATCATTGTTGGCGGCATTATGCCAGTGGCCAAAACCGTCTCTGTGGGTGGCGAAGTCGGCAAACAGCTGGGCGTAACCTATTTCCTCGAGCGTCGTGAGCTGGGTGTGATCAACATCGGCGGCCCTGGCACGATTACCGTTGACGGCCAGTGCTATGAAATTGGCCATCGCGATGCGCTGTACGTCGGGAAAGGGGCAAAAGAAGTGGTATTCGCCAGCATCGACACGGCGAAACCGGCGAAGTTTTACTACAACTGCGCGCCGGCACACACGACTTACCCAACCAAAAAAGTCACGCCAGCAGACGTTGCGCCAGTGACGCTGGGCGATAACCTCACCAGTAACCGTCGTACCATCAACAAATACTTTGTGCCGGATGTTCTGGAAACCTGCCAGTTGAGCATGGGCCTGACGGAACTGGCGCCGGGTAACCTGTGGAATACCATGCCGTGTCATACCCATGAACGTCGTATGGAAGTCTACTTCTACTTCAATATGGAAGAAGATACCTGCGTCTTCCACATGATGGGTCAGCCTCAGGAAACGCGTCATATTGTGATGCACAACGAACAGGCGGTGATTTCTCCGAGCTGGTCAATTCACTCCGGTGTCGGCACAAAAGCTTATACGTTCATTTGGGGCATGGTCGGCGAAAACCAGGTCTTTGATGATATGGACCATGTTGCAGTCAAAGATCTGCGCTAATCGCGGGCGACAGCCGTGCCTGCTGCGGCAGGCAATATAAAAATTAAGGATTTACAATGATTTTGAATGCATTCTCTCTTGAAGGAAAAGTCGCCGTTGTGACCGGTTGTGACACCGGCCTGGGTCAGGGTATGGCGTTGGGTCTGGCTGAAGCAGGTTGCGATATCGTCGGTATCAACATTGTTGAACCGACGGAAACCATCGAACGCGTGACCGCACTGGGCCGCCGTTTTTTAAGTCTGACCGCCGACCTGCGTCAAATCGACGGCATTCCGGCGCTGCTTGAGCGTGCAGTGGCGGAATTTGGTCATATCGACATTCTGGTCAACAATGCGGGTCTTATTCGTCGTGACGATGCGATCGACTTCAGCGAAAAAGACTGGGATGACGTGATGAACCTGAACATTAAGAGCGTGTTCTTTATGTCTCAGGCCGCGGCGAAACACTTTATCGCTCAGGGTAACGGCGGCAAAATTATCAATATCGCCTCTATGCTGTCCTTCCAGGGCGGGATCCGTGTGCCGTCTTACACCGCGTCTAAAAGCGGCGTAATGGGCGTTACCCGTCTGATGGCGAACGAATGGGCAAAACATAACATCAACGTCAACGCAATTGCGCCGGGGTATATGGCGACGAACAACACTCAACAGCTGCGTGCTGATGAGCAGCGTAGCGCAGAAATCCTCGATCGTATCCCGGCGGGTCGTTGGGGGCTGCCGAGCGACCTGATGGGGCCTGTCGTGTTCCTGGCGTCCAGCGCATCTGACTATATCAACGGCTATACCGTTGCGGTTGATGGCGGCTGGCTGGCACGTTAATTCGCTTTCCTGAACCGTCAAACCCTGCCCTCTGGCAGGGTTTTTTTTACATTTGGATCATTAAAATCCATATTGTGGTTATAAATTATTCCATATTTATTTCCATATATATGGATTCTTGGTTTTTAATATTCATTAATATCAATAGATTAAATTTAATTGAGTGATTGTCATTAAATTTTAAAATTGGAATATCCATCACATAACGATGTGGTGTAGCTATTTAATCCATGTTTTTGCCGTTTCCCGCCTGACGCTTCCTGTAAGGGATCCCTTACTTTCAATGACATGGTTACTCTGTATCTGGCAGGAAAAAATGGTCTCAATAAATAATGATGCTGCTTTAGCGCCGCGCACTGCGCGCGATACGCGACGTATGAATATGTTTGTATCTATCTCTGCGGCTGTCGCAGGGTTGTTATTCGGCCTGGATATTGGCGTGATAGCCGGCGCGTTGCCTTTTATCACCGATCATTTTGTCCTGACCAGCCGTCTGCAGGAGTGGGTGGTGAGCAGCATGATGCTGGGTGCGGCAATGGGTGCGCTGTTTAACGGTTGGCTGTCATTCCGCCTGGGACGTAAATACAGTCTGATGGCGGGCGCGATCCTTTTCGTCGTCGGATCTCTGGGGTCGGCCTTCGCCTCCAGCGTAGAAATGCTCATTTTTGCCCGCGTGGTGCTGGGCGTTGCGGTGGGGATCGCGTCTTACACCGCACCGCTCTATCTCTCCGAAATGGCCAGTGAGAACGTGCGTGGCAAAATGATCAGTATGTATCAACTGATGGTAACGCTGGGTATCGTACTGGCCTTTTTGTCCGATACGGCATTCAGCTACAGCGGTAACTGGCGCGCTATGCTGGGCGTGCTGGCGCTCCCGGCGGTGTTACTGATCATCCTGGTTGTTTTCCTGCCCAACAGCCCGCGCTGGCTGGCGGAAAAAGGTCGCCACATCGAAGCCGAAGAAGTACTGCGTATGCTGCGCGATACGTCAGAAAAGGCCCGCGATGAGCTGAACGAAATCCGTGAAAGTCTGAAGCTGAAGCAGGGCGGTTGGGCGCTGTTTAAAATTAACCGCAACGTGCGTCGCGCGGTTTTCCTCGGGATGTTGCTGCAGGCGATGCAACAATTTACCGGGATGAACATCATCATGTATTACGCGCCGCGAATTTTTAAAATGGCGGGCTTTACCACCACAGAGCAGCAAATGATTGCCACGCTGGTGGTCGGCTTAACGTTTATGTTTGCCACCTTTATCGCCGTTTTCACGGTCGACAAAGCAGGACGTAAACCGGCGCTGAAAATTGGTTTCAGCGTGATGGCCCTCGGGACGCTGGTGCTTGGTTATTGCCTGATGCAGTTTGATAACGGCACGGCTTCCAATGGACTATCCTGGCTGTCAGTTGGCATGACGATGATGTGTATTGCAGGCTATGCGATGAGCGCCGCGCCGGTGGTGTGGATCCTGTGTTCGGAAATTCAGCCGCTGAAATGCCGCGATTTTGGTATTACCTGCTCCACAACCACCAACTGGGTATCGAACATGATTATTGGCGCAACGTTCCTGACGCTGCTCGACAGCATTGGCGCAGCCGGTACGTTCTGGCTTTATACCGCGCTGAACGTCGCGTTTATCGGGATTACCTTCTGGCTTGTTCCTGAAACCAAAAATGTCACGCTGGAGCATATCGAACGCAAGCTGATGGCGGGTGAGAAGTTAAGAAATATTGGGGTGTAAGTGAGCAGGGAGCCCGATAGAACAACTGATTATCGGGCTCTCATAACTACTTATTTCAGTGTGGAGCAGCCTGCCTGGCGAGGAGATCCTTAGCAGACAGCCCGGTTATCTTTAGTATAATTTCATGACTAATACCATTCGCTAACATCATCTGGGCAATGCGTAACGCTTCTTGTTGTTTGGCTTCTTGTTGCAACACTTCCGCAATAGTCATCAGACTTTCCTTTTGCTGTGGTACCCGCTGAGCGACTTCACGGATAAATTTATCTATGTGAGGCGTATTTCCAAACTGCATCATGTAATTAAATAGCGTTTTGAGCTGGCTGTCATTAGCGTATCCCGTAGCCAGCAACGAGACCAGTTGTTCCACTAATCCCATTAAATCACGCTTGCGGATATGTTTTTGCATCAATTCCAGCAGTGCTATACGGCGATGTTGCATAATTTCGTCATCGGGTATTACGGTGATATCTACCAGCGGAAATGTTGCTGAGTATAGCTGTCGTGCCACTATGGGGTCGTCAAACTCATCCAGCCAGCAGAGTGAAAAGGGGTAGGGGCTGAGTGCGCCATGATAAAACAGCATCGGTATCACCAAAGGTAATGTTTTATGGCCAGCATCCAGATGGCGTTGCATTGCGGCCATTGCATAGCGCATTAGCCGAAATGCCATGTGAGCATCTGGCGAACTCTGATGCTCGATAACAACATAGATATATCCATCGCCTTCATTTGTTTTTAATGACCACAGTACGTCGGAGTAGCTGGCTCGCAGGCTATCCTCAATAAAACTGCCTGATTCCAGTTTTAGTGTTTGCAGATCACATAGCTCCCGCAAGGTTGATGGAAGATAGATATCCAGAAAATCTCTTGCGGTATCAGGATGGTACAAGAACTGTTTGAAGACTGCGTCATGTGGAGTGGATGTTGTCATTTTTGTCATGGCGATCCGTCACCGTTAATTAAGATAACGTGACTGTAATCGCCCACATGGCGAGACGCATCGGGTGATTAACGCTTATGCGAATTGGTATCGAGGGAAAATGCCTCACCTTGTAACGTATACATTTTTAGGGAACTGAGTACGCATTTTAGCGTGTTCTCAAACCGGTCAGTAGCACGGCTTGAGAACAGCGAAATTACCCGTGCAGAAAATCTTCGCGTATGGGCGTAAAGGTATCCAGCAACGTTCCCGGTTTTAAACAAACGCAGCCATGCATAATGTTCGGCTGTTTATACAGGGTATCGCCTGCCCTGACGACATGCTTTTCTTCGCCGATGATAAATTCAAACTCACCGGACAACACGTAAGTCAGTTGCTCATGCGGATGATTGTGCATCGGGCCTATCGCGCCTTGCTCGAAGTTCACCTCAACCGCCATCATTTTACCGTCGTGAGCGAGAATGCGCCGGGTAACGCCATTGCCCAGATCGTCAAGCGTGGTCTCTTTATGAAAAATAAACATCCGGCCTTCCTGTTATTAATTAAAACGATGTTTCATTAAACCTATATCAGAAAATAAAAAAAAGAAATGCACGCCAACAGATGTGGAAAGTTGATCACATCTTTGGTTCACTGGAGAGACAACAACGAGTCAGGGGAAATGATGAAAACGATCGGTCTGTTAGGCGGTATGAGCTGGGAATCCACTATTCCTTATTATCGGCTCATTAATGAAGGGGTAAAACAGCATCTGGGTGGTCTGCATTCGGCACAGATTCTGTTGCACAGCGTAGATTTTCACGAGATTGAAGTTTGTCAGTCAAGCGGTGACTGGCAGCGGGCCGGGGAGATCCTCGCGCAGGCCGCCACAGGGCTTCAGCAAGCTGGAGCGCAAGGGATTGTGCTGTGTACAAATACCATGCACAAAGTTGCTGAGGCGATTGAAAGCGCCTGTGATGTGCCGTTCCTGCATATTGCCGACGCAACGGGTCGGGCTATACAAAAGCAGCAGATGAGCAACGTGGCGCTGCTGGGTACGCGCTACACCATGGAGCAGGATTTTTATCGTGGGCGTTTACAGACTGAATTTGGCATTAGCACGCTTATTCCTGAAGCTGATGACCGCCAGAAAATAAACCAGATTATTTTCGACGAGCTGTGCCTCGGTGAGTTCAGCGAAGCCTCTCGTGACTATTACCTGAGCGTGATTGACCAGTTGGCTAAACAGGGTGCGCAAGGGGTTATCTTTGGCTGTACCGAGATTGGTCTGCTGGTTCCGGCAGAGCTAAGCCCACTACCTGTTTTCGACACTGCGGCAATCCATGCGCAAGATGCGGTGGCATTTATGCTTTCGACTGTGGATGCAAAATAGCCTCCAGCGGTTCGATAAGTCTCGGCAGATGGGCTTGCAGATGAGCAGTAAAAGCATCAACCAGCGCCGAGGCGGGGCGATGAAGCGGGTGAATCAGACTGACCGTGAACGGCACCGAAATACTGAAGCGGCGGATAACGACTCCGCTGCTGGCGTAATCCAGCGCGGTCAGCGGGTTTACCACCGAGATCCCAACGCCCGCCCGCACCATCGCACAAATTGAAGCGGCGCTATGGGTTTCAATCACCATGCGGCGCTTCACCTGATGTTCATTAAACAGGGTGTCCAGTAGCTGACGGTAACTGTCGGTTCGTGACAGGCTGATGTAGTTCTCTCCCTGAAAATCCTGCGGTGTTAATACCGCTTTGCGGGTCAGCGGATGCCCTTGCGGCAGTACGCACACCTCATCCAGCGCCAGCAATTCAGTGCGTTTCGTTCCGGCAGGTGTATGCAGCGTTTCCGTTAACCCCAGATCGTGGCGCTGTGCCGACAGCCACTCTTCCAGCAGCGGTGACTCCTGCGGCACTATCTGAATATTGACCTGCGGATAACGCGCGAGAAATGGCTGCAGCAGCGGCGGTAAAAAAGACTGTGAGAATACTGGCAGGCAGACGATCGACAGTTCGCCTTGACGGAATTCGCGCAGGCTTTCGGCGGCGCTCACTATTCTGTCCAGGCCATACCACGAACGTTGCACCTCTTCAAATAAACGTAATCCCTGTACCGTTGGATGCAAGCGCCCACGGCTGCGCTCAAACAGCTTTAGCCCCAGAACTTGCTCGAAGCGCGCTAACTCGCGGCTGACGGTAGGCTGTGAGGTATTGAGCATCCTCGCGGCTTCCGTCAGGTTTCCCGCCGTCATCACAGCGTGAAAGATTTCAATGTGACGCAGGTTAACGGCGGGCATGGGCAATCCTCGAATGAACCAATCCATATCATTTTTGCATAGACTCACGATAAAACGATATTTTTTATTCTTTTCGGGTTGTGGCGTAATCATAAAAAAGCCAATACCGGAGTACACCATGCCACGCCCACTCAACAATACAGACACTGACCTGACCGCCGACAACCTGCTGCGCTTGCCTGCCGAATTCGGCTGCCCGGTGTGGGTCTATGATGCGCAGATTATTCGCGCCCAGATTGCTAAGCTGAGTCAGTTTGACGTGGTGCGTTTTGCTCAGAAGGCATGTTCGAATATTCATATTTTGCGTCTGATGCGCGAGCAGGGCGTGAAGGTTGATTCCGTCTCGCTTGGCGAAATTGAACGTGCGCTGGCGGCAGGCTTTGTACCTGGGAAAGATGAGATAGTCTTTACCGCCGATATGATTGATGAAGCGACGCTCGCGCGGGTGCATGAATTGAGCATTCCGGTAAATGCCGGGTCGGTGGACATGCTGGAACAACTGGGTCAGGTCTCGCCGGGCCATCGCGTGTGGCTACGCGTAAACCCTGGCTTTGGGCATGGGCACAGTCAGAAAACAAATACCGGCGGTGAAAACAGCAAACATGGTATCTGGTACAGCGATCTACCGGCGGCGCTGGAAGTGATCCAGCGCTATAAGTTAAAGCTGGTGGGGATTCATATGCACATTGGCTCCGGCGTAGACTACGGCCATCTGGAGCAGGTGTGCGGCGCGATGGTGCGTCAGGTGGTTGAATTTGGTCAGGATCTGGAGGCGATCTCCGCGGGCGGCGGTTTATCAATCCCGTATCGTGAAGGGGAAGAGGCGATCGACACCGATCATTACTTCGGCCTGTGGAATGCCGCGCGTGAGCAGATCGCTAAACACCTGGGCCACCCGGTCGCACTTGAGATAGAGCCTGGTCGTTTTCTGGTCGCAGAAGCTGGCGTGTTAGTGGCGCAGGTGCGCAGCGTAAAAGAGATGGGCAGCCGTCACTTTGTGCTGATCGACGCGGGATTCAACGATCTGATGCGCCCGGCGATGTATGGCAGCTATCACCATATCTCCGCGCTGGCGGGTGATGGCCGCTCGCTGGAAAACGCGCAGCAGATTGAAACCGTGGTGGCGGGGCCGCTGTGTGAATCCGGCGACGTGTTTACCCAGCAGGAAGGTGGGAATGTAGAAACCCGTCTGTTGCCTGCGGTGGTGTCGGGAGATTATCTGGTCTTGCATGATACCGGGGCGTACGGCGCGTCAATGTCGTCAAATTACAATAGCCGCCCGCTGCTGCCGGAGGTCTTGTTTGATAAAGGCGTGGCGCGACTGATTCGCCGTCGCCAGACCATTGATGAGCTACTGGCGCTGGAGTTAATCTGAATATAGCGTTGTGAAACGCCGGATGGCGCTACGCTTATCCGGCCTACGAAATTAACTGGCCGGATAAGGCGCTTGCGCCATCCGGCACTATTCGTAATACGGCCCCGTTGTCACCGATTCCCGCAACACCAGTTTACCGGTAAACGGTGGGATCGGCTCTACGCTCTCGCCGTTAGCCAGCCGGATAGCCTGGTCGATTGCCGTGGTTATCATGGTATCAATCGGCAGATAAACGGTAGACAGCCCCGGCTCCAGCCATTTGGCGCTGGGCGCATCATCAAAACCAAATAATGAGACGTCCGCTGGGATCCTTAGTCCGGCCTGATGTAACGCTTTTGATGCGCCTAATGCCATGTCATCGTTACAGGCGAACAGAGCGCTGAATTTCACCCCTTCCGCCAGCAGTTCACGACAGGCTTCATAGCCTCGCGTCATCGTGGAGTCGCCGTATTTGACCTTGTCAGGATCCCAGGGAATACCTTTTTTTTCCAACGCCTTACGATATCCCATCAGGCGGGATTTACCGGTAGGCGTATGGCCAGGCACGGTGATACAAGCAATATCGCTGTGTCCCTGAGAGATCAGATAATTGACCGCCTGATATGCTGCATCTTCTTGTTCAAAGAAAATGGCGCGATCGCGGGCCTGACTGACATCACGGTTGATGACCAACAGGGGCATAGCAATGCTGTTCATCAGCGACATTATCGCCTTTTCACTCATATAGCGGGTATAGAGAATAATGGCGTCGCACTGCCTGTCGGCCAGCATTTGTACGGCTTCCTGTTCACGCTCCGGCGTGTCGTGTCCGTCGGTGACGATCAACTGTTTGCCGTGAGACTCCGTCTGGCGCGAGGCCTGTTGCAGCAGGCGGCCGAAGTAGAATCCATCAAATGTCGAAACGACCAGACCAATGCTGTTGCTGGTGCGGTTTGCCAAAGAGCGCGCTAAAAAATTGGGCCGATAATCAAGTGCCTGCATGGCCTTAAACACTTTCTGGCGCGTGCTCTCTTTTACCTGACCCGTGCCATTCAGTACGCGCGAAACGGTCGCTTTTGAGACACCTGCGTGCCGTGAAACGTCCAACATCGTAGTCATAACGCTATCCTGGTTAATCGTTTGATGATGAATTCCCTGGCTCCGTCAGCGTCGAAACGGAATGGCGACGCACCAGAGTCGGGTTAAAAACGTGGGTGATTTCAGGCACGGGGCGCTTCTCCGCCAGCGCGAGTGCCAGTTCGGCGGCCTGGGTTGCCATCGTCACGATGGGATAGCGTACCGTGGTCAGACGTGGGCGCACGTAGCGGGAAACCAGCACATCATCAAAGCCAATCAGCGAGATTTCTCCCGGCACATCAATGCCGTTATCATTCAATACGCCCATGGCGCCAGCCGCCATTGAGTCGTTATAGCAGGCTACCGCAGTGAAGTTTTTACCACGGCCAAGTAACTCGGTCATCGCCTGTTCACCGCCGCTTTCATCCGGTTCGCCGAAGGTCACCAGTCGATCGCTGACCGGTATGTTGCTCTCATTCAGCGCGTCGTAATAACCTTGCAGACGATCTTCCGCATCCGAAATCGTGTGATTGGAGCACAGATAGCCAATGCGCGTATGGCCTTGTTGAATGAGGTGTCGGGTAGCGAGCCACGCGCCGAAACGGTCATCGAGGGCAACGCAGCGCTGTTCGAATCCCGGCAGAATTCGGTTAATCAAGACCATGCCGGGGATTTGCTTCATTAACGAAGCCAGTTCGGCATCCGGGATTATTTTGGCATGGACAACAAGCGCCGCGCAGCGATGACGAATGAGCTGTTCAATCGCCTGACGTTCCTTCTGTTCATTATGGTAGCCGTTGCCAATCAGCAAAAAATTTCCGGTGTTATAGGCCACCTGCTCGACAGCTTTAACCATTGCCCCAAAGAATGGATCGGACACATCACCGACCACCAGGCCGATGGTTTCTGTGGATTGTTGCGCCAGCGCACGCGCGTTGGCATTGGGGTGGTAGCTGAGTGATTCCATTGCACTCGTTACGGCCAGACGCGATGCTTCGCTGGCTTTGGGGGAATCATTGATCACTCGAGAAACGGTGGCGACTGAAACACCAGCTAGTCGGGCTACATCCTTTATGGTCGCCATGATAGTACCTGTTGTGGGTAAACGCTTACATTCCGTCAGTGTTACGGAAAATGGCTGGCTGTTCAAGCAGATTGCCCGTCAGGACGTCGCAAATGTGAGCGCGCACGAGCGAAGTAAGACAGAAAATAGAAAATGCTAATTTTTGCTTACACTTTGCGATGCGCTGTTGCGATTGTTCGCTGGTGGGAGAACTGAGCGGATTGCTAGAGTTGGGATCCCAGAGGTATTGATAGGTGAAATCAACTTTCGGGTTGATCACTAGAATTACACCAGCCTGCGCAGATGCGCAGGTTTTTTTTATCTTCAGCCTATCTGTAACAGTAACCGATAATTTACACAACTCGTTGCATTTGGGTTCATTCCTTTGCGTTTTCGCGCTGGCGTATCTGGTGTCTGACGACCACAATCAAGATCCCAGAGGTATTGATTGGTGAGATTATTCGGTACGCACTTCGTACCTGTCTCTTGCACCGACCTGCGCGGATGCGCAGGTTTTTTTTCGGATTGTATTTACCAGTTACCTGTCGCGCCTGTTCCCCAACTCGTATACTCTCCCACCATTAATGTTTATGTAATTAATGGCACAGGGAGTTGAGATGCTATTTGGCTTTTTTCGTAATCTGTTTCGCGTGCTTTTCCGCGTTCGCGTCACGGGCGATGTTAGCGCGCTACAGGGAGAGCGCGTTCTAATCACTCCCAACCATGTCTCATTTATAGACGGCATCCTGCTGGCGCTATTTTTACCAATTCGTCCCGTCTTCGCCGTTTACACCTCGATCAGCCAGCAATGGTATATGCGCTGGCTAACCCCGCTGATTGATTTCGTGCCGTTAGACCCAACCAAACCAATGTCGATTAAACATCTGGTTCGTCTGGTCGAGCAGGGGCGTCCGGTGGTTATTTTCCCGGAAGGACGTATTTCTACCACCGGTTCGTTAATGAAAATTTATGACGGCGCGGGGTTTGTCGCCGCTAAGTCGGGGGCGACGGTCGTTCCTGTCCGCATTGAGGGCGCAGAGCTTTCCCGCTTTAGCCGCCTGAAAGGTCGGGTTAAACAGCGATTCTTCCCGCGTATCCAACTGCATATTCTGCCGCCGACCCACATGCCGATGCCGGAAGCGCCGCGTGCTCGCGATCGCCGCAAAATTGCTGGTGAAATGCTGCATCAAATTATGATGGAAGCGCGCATGGCGGTGCGTCCGCGTGAAACGCTATACGAGTCGCTGCTGGCGGCAAAATACCGTTTTGGCGCAGGCAAAAACTGCATTGAAGATATCAACTTTACCCCGGACAGCTACCGCAAGCTGCTCACGAAGACGCTCTTTGTGGCCCGTATTTTGGAAAAATACAGTGTCGAAGGTGAAAAAATTGGCCTGATGCTGCCAAACGCGGGCATCAGCGCCGCGGTCATTTTTGGCGCCATTGCGCGTCGACGCATTCCGGCCATGATGAACTACACCGCGGGCGTGAAAGGGTTAACCAGCGCCATTACTGCCTCCGAAATCAAAACGATCTTCACATCCAGACAGTTTCTCGAAAAAGGCAAACTCTGGCATTTACCAGAACAGCTCACCCAGGTGCGCTGGGTTTATCTGGAGGACTTAAAAGCTGATGTGACATTTAGCGATAAGCTGTGGATTTTCTCACATCTGCTGGCACCGCATCTGGCGCAAGTTAAGCAGCAGCCGGAAGAAGCCGCGGTGATCCTCTTTACCTCCGGTTCGGAAGGCCATCCGAAAGGCGTGGTCCATAGCCACAAGAGCATTCTGGCGAACGTTGAGCAGATTAAAACGATTGCCGATTTCACCGCTGATGACCGCTTTATGTCGGCGCTGCCGCTGTTCCACTCCTTTGGCCTGACGGTGGGATTATTCACGCCGCTGCTGACTGGCGCAGAAGTGTTCCTTTATCCCAGCCCGCTGCATTACCGCATTGTGCCAGAGCTGGTATATGACCGGAACTGCACCGTGTTGTTTGGTACGTCTACGTTCCTTGGCAACTACGCGCGTTTCGCGCATCCGTACGATTTCCACCGCCTGCGCTATGTGGTGGCGGGCGCGGAAAAACTGCAGGACAGCACAAAGCAGCTGTGGCAGGAGAAATTTGGCCTGCGCGTCCTTGAAGGCTATGGCGTGACGGAATGTGCGCCGGTGGTGTCGATCAACGTACCAATGGCGGCAAAACCGGGAACGGTAGGGCGCATCTTGCCTGGCATGGATGCCCGACTGTTAGCCGTTCCGGGTATTGAGGACGGTGGGCGTTTACAACTGAAAGGCCCTAATATTATGAGCGGCTATTTACGCGTTGAAAAACCCGGTGTGCTGGAAGTGCCGACGGCAGAGAATGCGCAAGGTGAGATTGAGCGCGGCTGGTATGACACCGGCGACATCGTGCGCTTTGATGAAAACGGCTTTGTACAGATTCAGGGGCGTGCCAAGCGTTTCGCTAAAATTGCCGGAGAGATGGTGTCTCTGGAAATGGTTGAGCAACTGGCGTTGGCGGTATCTGCAGACAAAATGCACGCCACGGCGATCAAGAGTGATACCAGCAAAGGTGAGGCGCTGGTGCTGTTTACTACCGATACCGACCTCACGCGTGAAAAACTACAACAGTATGCGCGGGCGCACGGCGTACCTGAACTTGCCGTACCGCGTGATATTCGCCACCTGAAGCAACTCCCATTACTCGGCAGCGGTAAGCCGGATTTTGTTACGCTGAAAAGCTGGGTCGATGAGCCGGAAAAACAACATGAGTGAGTCAGTGCACACTAACACTTCAATCTGGTCCAAAGGGATGATGTCCGTTATCGCCGCGCAGTTTCTGTCGGCGTTTGGCGATAACGCGCTGCTGTTCGCCACGCTGGCGCTGCTGAAGGAACAATTTTATCCGGACTGGAGCCAGCCAATCCTGCAAATGGTGTTTGTGGGCGCTTACATCCTGTTTGCGCCGTTTGTTGGACAGGTGGCGGATAGCTTTGCCAAAGGCAGAGTGATGATGTTTGCGAACGCCCTGAAACTGTTGGGTGCGGCGAGTATTTGCTTCGGCATTAATCCCTTTCTCGGGTATACGCTGGTGGGGATCGGCGCGGCGGCGTATTCACCGGCCAAGTATGGCATTCTCGGTGAACTGACTACCGGTGACAAACTGGTGAAGGCCAACGGCCTGATGGAAGCCTCCACCATTGCCGCGATTTTGCTCGGTTCTGTCGCCGGCGGCGTACTGGCCGACTGGCACGTGATTGCCGCGCTTTCTGCCTGTGCGCTGGCTTATGCTGGCGCGGTAGTGGCTAACCTGTATATTCCGAAACTGGCCGCGGCTCGCCCTGGTCAGTCCTGGCATCTGGGGAAAATGACGCGCAGTTTCTTCTGTGCCGCCTCTTCGCTATGGCGCAACGGTGAAACACGTTTCTCGTTGGTCGGAACCAGCCTTTTTTGGGGCGCGGGCGTCACGCTGCGTTTTCTGCTGGTGCTGTGGGTCCCGGTGGCGCTCGGTATCACCGATAACGCCACGCCGACCTATCTCAATGCCATGGTAGCGATTGGGATTGTGGTAGGCGCGGGTGCGGCAGCGAAGCTGGTGACGCTGGAAACCGTGTCGCGCTGTATGCCGGCGGGGATCCTGATTGGCATTGTGGTGCTGATTTTCTCTCTTCAACATTCGCTGCTTCCGGCCTACGCGTTGCTGATGCTTATCGGCGTGTCAGGTGGTTTCTTTGTGGTGCCGTTGAATGCGTTGCTGCAGGAGCGGGGCAAGAAAAGCGTCGGTGCGGGTAATGCGATAGCGGTGCAAAACCTCGGCGAAAACAGTGCGATGCTGCTGATGCTGGGTATTTACTCACTGGCGGTGCTGGTGGGGATCCCGGCAGTTGCGATTGGTATTGGATTTGGTGCGCTGTTTGCGCTGGCGATTGCGGCGCTGTGGATTTGGCAGCGCCGCCATTAGTCTGTTACGTGCTGTTGCCGGATGGCTGCGTTGCCTTATCCGGCCTACAGGGAACGCTGTCTGTAGGCCTGATAAGCATAGCGCCATCAGGCGCTAACCGTTACGGTGCAGGATAGGTATACACCTGATGCACCGCTTCAATCTCCGCCAGTACTTCTTCGCTCAACTCCAGATGCAGGCTTTCAACGTTGGTTTTTAACTGCTCCATCGTCGTGGCACCCAGCAACGTGCTGGCGACAAACGGCTGACGACGCACGAATGCCAGCGCCATTTGCGCAGGATCCAGATTATGGCGTTTCGCGATATCCACATAGGCCGCGACGGCTTTTTGCGTTTGCTCGCCGCTGTAGCGCGTGAAACGGCTAAACAGCGTATTACGTGCACCGGCAGGTTTCGCGCCGTTCAGGTATTTACCGGTTAACGTACCGAAGCCCAGGCAAGAGTAGGCCAGCAGTTCAACCCCTTCATACTGGCTCACTTCCGCCAGTCCAACCTCAAAGCTGCGGTTCAGCAGGCTGTAGGGGTTCTGGATGGTGGCGATGCGCGGCAGATCGTGTTTGTCCGCCAGGTGAAGATAGCGCATCACGCCAAAGGCGGTTTCATTGGACACGCCGATATAGCGAATTTTCCCCGCCCGCTGAAATTCTGCCAGCGCGTCCAGCGTATCCAGCAGGGAAACGACCGGCGCGGAGTCCGTCCAGCTGTAGCCTAACTTACCAAAGCAGTTGGTCGGGCGCTGCGGCCAGTGAACCTGATACAGATCCAGGTAATCGGTTTGCAGTCTTTTCAGGCTGTCATGCAGCGCTTCACGAATATTTTTACGATCCAGCGCCTGATTCGGGCGAATGCCGCTGTCGTTGTTACGTGATGGGCCGCTGACCTTAGAAGCAACGATTAGTTTTTCGCGGCTGCCGTGTTTGGCGAGCCAGTTACCTACGTAGGTTTCGGTGAGCCCCTGGGTTTCAGGACGCGGCGGTACCGGATACATCTCGGCAACGTCGATTAAATTTATGCCCTGTGCTACGGCATAATCGAGCTGTGCATGTGCGTCGGCTTCGCTGTTTTGTTCACCAAACGTCATTGTGCCCAGCCCCAGTGTACTGACTTCCAGCGAGCTGTGGGGTATACGGTGATATTGCATAGCCGTTTCCTTTTTATAATCACGACATAAGGATTATAAAAATGGCTGAGGGAAGCGAAAAAGGGAAGTAAAATTGTTAAGGCCAGCGCGCTGCTGACCTCAACCATCAGCGTTCAATGATTTGAGACACATCATCGCGGTTAATCTGCATCGCATTGCCCTGCTGGTCGTGATAGCTCACCAGACCGGTATCATCGTCAATTTCTGGTTTTCCATCGGTCAGGATCATTCGACCATCTTTTGTTGCCATTACATAATCGCTGCTGCATCCGGAAACGGCAAAAGCCAGTCCTACGGCGGAAATCAAAACTGCCCATTTTTTCATCTGCTTATCCTCACATGGCCTGCGTCTGACAATAGTTTAGTAATAACGCGAAGTTGTGCATGGTGAAAGCAGTAAAATCTTAAACTGTGAGAAGGGGTAGGTGTGGCCGGCATTCGCTCCCCTTGCAGGGAGCGATGGGTTTCCTCAGAGCGGATTTTTTTTATTACGCCACAGGTTCAGGGTCTCTACTGCGATAGAGAAGAACATGGCGAAATAGATATATCCTTTCGGAACGTGGACGTCGAAACTTTCCAGAATTAGCGTAAAACCGACCAAAATCAGGAACGAGAGCGCCAGCATTTTTACCGAAGGATGGCGATCGACAAACTCGCCAATTGGGCGCGCGGCAAACATCATCACGCCTACGGCAATCACCACCGCCGCCATCATAATAAACAGATGATCGGACAAGCCAACCGCAGTAATCACGGAATCCAGACTGAAGATAATGTCTAACAACATGATCTGCACAATCGCGCCCAGGAAAGAAGATACGCGGGTTTTCAGTCCCTCTTCCTCGCCTTCAATGGATTCGTGGATCTCCTTACTGGCTTTCCAGATAAGGAACAATCCCCCCAGCAGAAGGATCAGGTCGCGCGCTGATATCGCCTCGCCAAACAGTTCGAATAGCGGGTTTGTCAGCCGCGTTACCCAGGCGATAGAAGCCAGCAGTGCCAGACGCATGATCATCGCCGCTGCAAGCCCAATGCGTCGGGCATGATTACGTTGCGCTGTCGGGAGTTTGGCTACAACCAGAGAGAGGAAAATAATATTGTCGATCCCAAGAACGATCTCCAGCAGCGTCAGCGTACCGAGCGCAAGCCAGGCGTTAGGATCGGTTATCCATGCAAATAACATCGAACAAAGTCCTGCCAAAAAAAAGAAGCGGTAATTATAGGCCCGTAACGCGGCGGGTGAAAGGCCGGACGGTGCCTATTGCGCCTGGAACAAGAAATGTCGCTCAAGCAATGCGCGGGTGAAGTTCTTTTTCAAGTAAAAGCCGCGTGGCAGGGTGAGGATGGGTTCGCCATGAGCGCCAATGGCCTCGGTTAGCGCTCGGGCGTTGGCTGCTTTAGGACGCAGCTGCAGTACTTCCCCATGGCGAGCGGTGATGCGTTCGACATGGCCTAACACTATCATGTCCATCAACTCTTCCCAGTCCAGACGCAACTGCTGGTCTTCTTCTTCATTCGGGCTCCACAGCAGGGGAGAGCCGACGCGACGCTCAGCCAGCGGGATGCTGCGTTCGCCTTCCACCGGGATCCACAGAACGCGTTTAAGTTTGTGCCGCACATGGCTGGTTTCCCAGGTGACGCCAGTATTACCGGTTAACGGCGCCACACACACAAAGGTGGTTTCCAGCGGTCTGCCAAGACTGTCCACAGGGATCGTTTTCAGCTCCACGCCCAGTGCCGCAAAATCCTGCTCTGGTTTACTGCCCGCGCTGGCACCGAGCCAGATTTCCAGTAGCACGCCAATCCAGCCTTTATCGCGCTTGAGATCCTTAGGCGCCACGATTCCCGCCATTGCCGCTAATTCTCCTAACGCGTAGCCCGAAAGTAGCCGCGCCTGGCTCAGCAACTGGGCTTCAGATTCAGGGGGAGAAAGCAACGGACGGAGTTCAGGCATCGGGTTAACCCTTAGGTGAAAAAATGAGCAATGATTTTATACCGTGTGGACAGAGTTTATCTTTTTCCACATGCTTTATTCAATTCTATGATTTATATTGGTTTTTAGATTCACGTGTGCAGAGTTGCGCAACAGCGAAGTGGGTTTTCCAATTCTGGTCACTGACAATGAACAGGATCTTACACCATGTTATCCACAGAAAGATGGGATAACTGTGAAAAAGCCCCACTACTGTTTCAATTTACAGCCTTGACGTGCGACGAAAATCGAATTTTCACACAAATTGTGCCTAACTTATTGGCATAATCTGTGGATAAAACCAACGCTGGTCGATCTTTCATCAGCCTGAAGATCGTGTGCGTGATACACGTCACATTTCTAAGTGTTTATTTGCACTGATCGGTTTTAACTTTATGAATCAATAAGACTATTTTTGATATGTGACGAATGTCTTATTCGGACTGTTCTGGGTTTTCCCATAGTAATTCCGTACTTCTTCACAACTATATCCACAGAAAAGGTGAATAAAATCGCCTTGCTTGCCCTTATTCTGTTTATAACTCGGCCCTTAGCTGTGAGTTATTCAATTGTTATTAGAATATCGCACCCTTAACAGAGTGGTTTACCGCCCCTCAGGAGTGTGAAACAATCGTTTGTATATAAGGTTTATGTTGAGGTAGTCCGGTGATTGATGACGATGGCTACCGCCCGAATGTAGGGATAGTAATTTGTAACCGCCAGGGGCAGGTCATGTGGGCCCGGCGATTTGGTCAGCACTCCTGGCAATTCCCGCAAGGTGGGATAAATGCAGGAGAGACAGCAGAGCAGGCGATGTACCGGGAACTCTTTGAAGAAGTGGGTCTTAGTCGTAAAGATGTACGGATCCTTGCTTCTACTCGTAACTGGTTGCGTTACAAGTTACCGAAACGTTTGGTGCGTTGGGACACGAAGCCGGTTTGTATCGGCCAGAAACAAAAATGGTTTCTTCTGCAATTGGTCAGCAGCGATGCTGAAATCAATATGCAAACCAGCAGTACACCTGAGTTCGACGGCTGGCGCTGGGTGAGTTACTGGTATCCGGTTCGACAGGTGGTGTCATTTAAACGCGATGTCTATCGCAGGGTGATGAAAGAATTCGCAAGTGTTGTCATGGCGCTTCAGGAGAGTACTCCTAAGCCGCAAAGCGCACCTGCGTACAGACGTAAAAGAGGTTAAGCTACGCAAATTATGCTCACCCGCCTGCGCGAAATAGTCGAAAAGGTGGCCAGTGCTCCGCGTCTGAATGAAGCGCTGAATATTCTGGTTACCGACATCTGTCTTGCGATGGATACAGAGGTCTGTTCGGTTTATCTGGCCGATCACGATCGACGTTGTTATTACCTCATGGCGACCCGGGGACTGAAAAAACCGCGTGGTCGCACTGTCGCACTCGCGTTTGATGAAGGTATCGTTGGCCTAGTTGGCAGGCTGGCGGAACCTATCAACCTCGCCGATGCGCAAAAACATCCCAGCTTTAAATACATTCCTTCGGTAAAAGAAGAGCGCTTTCGTGCGTTCTTAGGCGTGCCGATCATTCAGCGCCGCCAGCTTTTAGGTGTGCTGGTGGTACAGCAGCGCGAATTGCGCCAGTACGATGAAAGTGAAGAGTCTTTCCTCGTCACGCTCGCCACGCAAATGGCGGCTATTCTTTCGCAGTCGCAGCTAAACGCGCTGTTCGGCCAATACCGGCAAACGCGTATCCGTGCATTGCCTGCTGCTCCCGGTGTGGCAATAGCCGAAGGCTGGCAGGACGCGACGCTGCCGCTGATGGAACAGGTCTATCAGGCTTCAACGCTGGACCCGGTGCTTGAGCGCGAGCGACTGACCGGTGCGCTGGAAGAGGCGGCGAACGAATTTCGCCGCTACAGCAAACGCTTTACCGCCGGGGCGCAGAAAGAAACGGCGGCGATCTTTGATCTCTATTCACACCTGCTTTCCGATACCCGTCTGCGCCGTGAGCTGTTTGCGGAAGTGGATAACGGTTCGGTGGCCGAGTGGGCCGTGAAAACGATCATCGAAAAGTTTGCCGAACAGTTTGCCGCCCTGAGCGATAACTACCTCAAAGAGCGGGCCGGAGATTTACGTGCGCTGGGCCAGCGTCTGCTGTTCCATCTTGACGACTCTGTTCAGGGGCCGAATGCCTGGCCGGAACGTTTTGTGCTGGTGGCGGATGAGCTTTCCGCGACCACGCTGGCGGAACTTCCTCAGGACCGGCTAGTCGGTGTGGTTGTCCGGGACGGCGCAGCCAACTCCCATGCGGCAATTATGGTTCGTGCGCTGGGTATCCCTACCGTCATGGGGGCCGATATCCAGCCTTCGGTGCTGCATCGCCGTACGTTGGTGGTGGACGGTTATCGCGGTGAACTGCTGGTTGATCCGGAACCGGTGTTGATCCAGGAATACCAGCGTCTTATCAGTGAAGAAATTGAGCTGAGCCGCCTGGCGGAAGACGACGTCAACCAACCCGCGCAGTTGAAAAGCGGCGAGCGCGTGAAGGTGATGCTCAATGCGGGTCTCAGCCCGGAACATGAAGAAAAGCTGGGTAGCCGAATCGACGGCATTGGCCTGTACCGCACTGAAATCCCGTTCATGCTGCAAAGCGGTTTTCCTTCGGAAGAAGAACAGGTTGCGCAGTATCAGGGGATGCTGCAAATGTTTAATGACAAGCCGGTAACTCTGCGTACTCTGGATGTCGGCGCCGATAAACAACTGCCCTACATGCCGATAAGTGAAGAGAACCCGTGCCTTGGCTGGCGTGGGATCCGCATAACGCTCGATCAGCCGGAGATCTTTTTGATCCAGGTTCGCGCCATGCTGCGAGCCAACGCGGCAACAGGCAACCTCAGCATTTTGCTGCCGATGGTTACCAGCATTGATGAAGTGGACGAAGCGCGACGTTTGATTGAACGCGCCGGACGTGAAGTGGAAGAGATGATCGGCTATGCGATCCCGAAACCGCGCATTGGCATCATGCTGGAAGTTCCGTCGATGGTATTCATGCTGCCGCATCTGACAAACCGGATAGACTTTATCTCGGTCGGAACTAACGATTTAACCCAGTACATTCTGGCCGTCGATCGTAACAATACGCGGGTAGCCAGCATTTATGACAGCCTGCATCCGGGGATGTTACGTGCGCTGGCGATGATTGCGCAGGAAGCCGAAAAAAGCGGTATCGATTTGCGCCTGTGCGGTGAGATGGCGGGCGACCCGATGTGCGTGGCTATTCTGATCGGCCTTGGTTTTCGTCATTTGTCGATGAACGGTCGTTCCGTCGCTCGCGTCAAATATCTGCTGCGTCATATCGATTTTGATGAAGCGCAAACGCTGGCGCAGCGCAGCCTGGAAGCGCAGATGGCGGCAGAAGTACGCCATCAGGTAGCGGCCTTTATGGAGCGCCGTGGCATGGGGGGATTGATTCGCGGGGGATTATAGGCCTGACAAATTTCGTGTTATCAGCCTGTAGGCCTGGTAAGCGTAGCACCATCAGGCATTGCGGGGGGATAAAGATTACCTATACAGATCTTTTACATCTTCCCGGCATCCGCTGCGATCCCCTTGTGCTATCATTCGCACCTTTGGAGCGCCTGTATTATGCAGGCGCGCTTATCAATTGCTGTCTGACTTCAGCGAAATAACAAGAACTTGTGGTGACAGATGACCAGTAGCTATCTGCATTTTCCGGATTTCGATCCGGTCATTTTCTCAATCGGACCCGTCGCGCTTCACTGGTACGGCTTAATGTATTTGGTGGGGTTTATATTTGCGATGTGGCTGGCGACCCGCCGCGCGAATCGTCCGGGCAGTGGCTGGACCAAAAATGAAGTAGAAAACTTACTGTATGCGGGCTTCCTTGGGGTTTTCCTCGGCGGGCGTATTGGTTACGTACTGTTCTATAACTTCCCGTTATTCCTCGATAATCCGCTGTATCTGTTCCGCGTCTGGGACGGTGGGATGTCCTTCCACGGTGGGCTTATTGGTGTGATCCTGGTGATGATTATCTTCGCCAAACGCACCAAACGTTCGTTCTTCCAGGTTTCTGATTTCATCGCCCCGCTGATTCCGTTTGGTCTGGGCGCAGGGCGTCTGGGTAACTTTATCAACGGTGAGCTGTGGGGACGCGTTGACCCGAACTTCAAGTTTTCCATGCTGTTCCCGGGCTCTCGCACCGAAGATATTTTACTGCTGCAAACTAACCCACAATGGCAGTCTATTTTTGATACCTACGGCTCGCTGCCGCGCCACGCCTCACAGCTTTATGAGATGGCGCTCGAAGGTGTCGTGCTGTTTATCATTCTCAACCTGTACATTCGCAAGCCGCGCCCGATGGGCTCGGTATCCGGTCTGTTCCTGATTGGCTATGGCGCGTTTCGTATTATCGTTGAATTCTTCCGCCAGCCGGATGCGCAGTTTACCGGCACCTGGGTACAGTACATCAGCATGGGACAGATCCTCTCTATCCCGATGATTGTCGCAGGCATTATTATGATGGTTTGGGCGTACCGCCGCAGCCCACAGCAACACGTTTCCTGAGGAACCATGAAACAGTATTTAGAACTGATGCAAAAAGTGCTGGATGAAGGCACACAGAAAAACGACCGTACCGGAACCGGAACGCTTTCCATTTTTGGTCATCAGATGCGTTTTAATCTGCAGGAAGGGTTCCCGCTGGTTACGACTAAACGCTGCCATTTACGCTCGATCATTCATGAGCTGCTGTGGTTTTTGCAGGGCGACACCAACGTTGCCTACCTGCATGAAAACAACGTCTCAATCTGGGACGAATGGGCGGATGAAAACGGTAATTTAGGCCCGGTTTATGGCAAACAATGGCGCGCGTGGCCTACGCCAGATGGACGCCATATTGACCAGATCACCACGGTGTTAAACCAGCTCAAAAATGACCCGGACTCTCGCCGTATCATCGTTTCCGCATGGAACGTCGGCGAGCTGGATAAAATGGCGCTGGCGCCGTGCCATGCGTTCTTCCAGTTTTACGTAGCGGATGGCAAGCTCTCCTGCCAACTGTATCAGCGTTCGTGCGATGTGTTCCTCGGCTTGCCGTTTAACATTGCCAGCTACGCCCTGTTGGTGCACATGATGGCGCAGCAGTGCGATCTGGAAGTAGGTGATTTTGTCTGGACCGGTGGCGACACGCACCTGTACAGCAATCATATGGATCAAACGCATCTGCAGCTTAGCCGTGAACCGCGCGCGCTGCCGAAGCTGGTTATCAAACGTAAGCCTGAATCTATTTTTGACTATCGCTTCGAAGACTTCGAAATTGAAGGCTACGATCCGCATCCTGGTATTAAAGCGCCAGTGGCTATCTAACCGGCTTCATGCTGTCACAACCGACGCCTGTGTGCGTCGGTTTTTTTTATCTAAAATCGCGTTCTTCGGCGCAGATTCCTGAATTATTGCAATGGACTGCAACTCGAAAAATATTCTCCGTAGCTCGCCGTAGAAACCGAATTTCCCGCTCGTTATTCATTTTCCTCACGCCATACTGGCGGCATGAAAAAACAACACGGCTACACGCTTCTCGAAACCCTGATTACGATGCTGATCGTCGCGGCGCTTGGAGCATCAGGTCTTTATGGCTGGCAGCGCTGGCAGCAACAACAGCGCCTGTGGCAAACCGCCTGCCAGGTCCGGGATTACCTGCTGCAACTGCGTGAAGATGCTAACTGGCGTAACCGCGATCACGTGATAAGCGTGATTCGGGATGGCGCATCGTGGTGCTTTGTCAGCTCTGCGGCTTCGCAAGATGTGTGCAAACCCGCTTCACCTTTGGTGTTTACACCGCTCTGGGACGATGTCGAGTTGGCAGAGATAACGCCTTCACTGGCCTTTTTTGGTCTGCGCAATACGGCATGGGCCGGACATATCCGCCTGAAAAATACGGCAGGGGAATGGCGGGTGGTGGTATCTGGTTGGGGGCGAATCAGGCTTTGCGAACGCGATGAGGCCCGGTTATGTCAGTAAAGGAACGGGGATTTTCACTGCTGGAGGTACTCATTGCGATGGCGATTAGCAGCGTTTTACTGCTTAGCTCAGCGCAATTTTTACCGGCGCTACAGCGAGAGATTCTGCGCAATACGAGCCAGTTGGCGCTGGAAGATGAAATATGGCAGCGGGTCTATACCGTGGCTAAGCACCTTCAGCGGGCAGGGTATTGCCGGGGAAACTGTGGCGGAGAGGGACTGGTGATATCGGCTAAGGGGGACTGTGTTATTGCCCGCTGGGATGCTAACAGCAACGGCGTTTGGGACAGCAGTTCCGCTAAAGAGGCTGATGCTATCGGGTTTCGTTTACAGGACAAGGTGCTGGAGACCCTGCGGGGAGCAACTGACTGTAATGGAAAAGGGTGGGAGAAAATGACCGATCCAGCCACGATACAGATTGAGGCATTTCAGGTTGAACGCCTGAAGATCAGCGGATATTCCCCGCTCCTTACGCTGCGTTTGCGCGGAGTGAACAATGTCGAACCACAAAAGGTTATTGAAGCCGTGTACAGCGTTACGGGATTCAACCTGTGAACCGCGAGAGAGGCGCTTCATCTCTGGCGATGGTCCTGTTGCTGCTGGTGCTCGGTAGTCTTCTGCTGCAAGGCGCTAGCAGACAGGAGGCCAGTTTTGCTTCACGAGTGGTGACGCAAAGCCAGGCGCTGCAGCGTCAGGCGACGGTGCAATCCGCGTTGGAATGGGGACGTATGCAGCCCTGGCGCATACAACCCGCCGTACAGTGTCGGCGCGATACCATGAAGGATGCCGCGGTTTGCCTGCGCCTGCTTACCAATAATTTCGTGCTGCTTATTGCTCACTATGAAGGGGTGTCTCTATGGCGTCAGGGAGCGGTTATCGATGGCAACATCGCCTTCTCGGCCAATGGCTGGAGCGATTTTTGCCCGTTAAAGGAGCAGGCGTTATGTCAGATCCCCTGAACAGACAGCGTGGCTTTAGCCTGCCGGAAGTGATGCTGGCAATGGTACTGATGATAATGATTGTGACCGCGTTGTCGGGATACCAGCGGGCGCTGATGAACAGCTTTATCATCAGAAACCAGTACCAACAACTCTGGCGTCATGCCTGGCAGCAAACCCAGCTGTATCAGTTTTCATCACCTTTGGACTGGCAGATTAACCGAATGCAGACAACGAGAGCGGGATGTGTCAGCATCAACGTTAAAATATCTTCACCCCTGGGCAGGCAGGGTCAGATGACGCGTCTGCATTGCCCGAATCGTCAGTAGTCAGGAGTCGCTATGTTAAGGGTCTACCACTCCAATCGTCTGGATGTGCTGGAAGCGTTAATGGAATTTATCGTTGAGCGCGAGCGGCTGGACGACCCCTTTGAACCTGAGATGATCCTGGTTCAAAGTACCGGCATGGCGCAGTGGCTACAAATGACCCTTGCACAGAAGTTTAGTATTGCCGCCAACATCGATTTTCCGCTGCCTGCGAGTTTTATCTGGGATATGTTTGTGCGCGTGCTGCCGGATATCCCGAAAGAGAGCGCGTTTAGCAAACAGAGCATGAGTTGGAAGTTGATGACGCTGTTGCCGCAGTTACTGGATGGCGATGATTTCGCATTGCTGCGCCACTATCTGACGGACGACACCGATAAGCGCAAGCTGTTTCAGCTTTCCTCGCGCGCTGCTGACCTTTTTGACCAGTATTTAGTCTACCGCCCTGACTGGTTGACCCAGTGGGAAGCCGGGCGACTGGTTGACGGACTTGGCGAGTCTCAGGCCTGGCAGGCCCCGTTGTGGAAAGCGCTGGTGGAATACACTGAGGAATTGGGCCAGCCGCGCTGGCATCGTGCCAATTTATACCAACGTTTTATTCAGACCCTGGAAAGTGCGTCCGAGTGCCCGCAGGGACTGCCTTCTCGCGTCTTTATTTGCGGTATTTCGGCGCTGCCGCCGGTTTATTTGCAGGCATTGCAGGCGCTGGGTAAGCACATTGATATTCATCTGCTGTTTACCAACCCTTGTCGCTACTACTGGGGGGATATAAAAGATCCCGCCTGGCTGGCGAAGCTGATGGCGCGTCAGCGTCGGCACAGCTTTGAAGAACGCCATCTGCCGTTGTTTCGTGACAGTCAGAAAGCTGAAGGATTATTTAATAGCGATGGCGAACAGGATGTGGGCAACCCGATGCTGGCCTCATGGGGCAAACTGGGGCGCGATTACATTTACCTGCTTTCAGAGCTAGAGAATAGTCAGGAGCTGGATGCGTTCGTCGATATTACGCCTGACAATCTTTTGCACAATATTCAATCGGATATTCTGGAGCTTGAAAGTCATGCTGTGGCGGGCGTTACGCTGGAAGAATATTCCCGGAGCGACAATAAACGCCGGCTTGAGCTGAACGATACCAGCGTGACTTTCCATGTCTGCCATAGCCCACAGCGCGAGGTAGAAATTCTTCATGACCGCTTGCTGGCAATGCTGGAAGCGGATCCAACGCTGACGCCGCGCGATATTATCGTGATGGTGGCGGATATCGACAGCTACAGTCCATTCATTCAGTCGGTCTTTGGCAGCGCGCCAGCCGAGCGTTACTTACCTTACGCGATTTCCGACCGTCGGGCGCGCCAGTCTCATCCCGTCTTACAGGCCTTTATTAGCCTGCTGTCGCTGCCGGATAGCCGTTTTGTCTCAGAGGATGTCCTGGCGTTACTGGATGTTCCCGTGCTGGCGGCGCGTTTCAATATCGATGAAGAGGGGCTGCGCTATCTTCGCTTATGGGTCAATGAATCCGGTATTCGCTGGGGAATTGACGACGATAACGTGCGTGAGCTGGAGCTTCCGCCTACAGGTCAGCATACCTGGCAATTTGGTTTAACGCGTATGCTGCTCGGCTACGCGATGGAAAGCGCGCAGGGCGAGTGGCAATCGGTATTGCCTTACGATGAGTCCAGCGGATTGATTGCCGAGCTGGTTGGGCATCTGGCCTCGTTGCTGATGCAGCTCAATCTTTGGCGTAGAGGGTTAGCGCAGGAACGACCGCTGGAAGAATGGCTACCTGTTTGCCGGGACATGCTTAATGATTTCTTCCTGCCGGACGCGGATACCGAAGCGGCGATGACGCTGATTGAACAGCAGTGGCAGGCCATTATCACTGAAGGTTTGGGAGCCGAGTATGGCGAGGCCGTACCGCTCTCTCTGTTACGTGATGAGCTGGCGCAGCGTCTTGACCAGGAGCGCATCAGCCAGCGCTTCCTGGCGGGGCCCGTAAACATTTGTACGCTGATGCCGATGCGTTCTATTCCTTTCAAGGTGGTGTGCCTGCTGGGCATGAACGATGGCGTTTATCCGCGCCAGCTTGCGCCGCTGGGCTTTGATTTAATGAGCCAAAAACCGATGCGGGGCGATCGTAGTCGTCGCGATGATGACCGCTATCTGTTCCTCGAAGCATTGATTTCGGCACAGCAAACGCTCTATATCAGCTACATTGGCCGATCCATTCAGGACAACAGCGAGCGCTTCCCGTCGGTTCTGGTACAGGAATTGATGGACTACATTGGGCAAAGCCACTATCTGCCGGGCGATGAATCGTTAACCTGCGATCAAAGCGAGGCCCGGGTAAAAGCGCACGTTACCCGTTTGCATACCCGTATGCCCTTTGATGCACAAAACTATCTACCGGGTGAACAGCAAAGCTATGCCCGGGAATGGCTGCCTGCGGCGAGTCTGTCAGGAAAAGCGCACTCGGACTTTGTACAGCCTCTTCCCTTTGAGATGCCCGAAACGCTGACGCTGGAAACGCTGCAGCGATTTTGGGCTCATCCGGTACGCGCCTTTTTCCAGATGCGTTTGAGGGTTAATTTCCGCTCTGAAGAGAGTGAGATCCCCGATACGGAACCTTTCACCCTTGAAGGATTAACCCGCTATCAGCTTAATCAGCAATTGCTTAATACGCTGGTTGAAGAGAACGATGCTGAACGGCTGTTCCGCCGTTTTCGTGCGGCGGGCGCGCTACCCTATGGGCCATTTGGCGAAATTCTGTGGGATACGCAGCGTCAGGAGATGCAGTCGCTGGCTGAACGCATTATCGCCTGTCGCCAGCCCTGTCAGAGTATGGAAATCGACCTTAACTGTAACGGCGTGCAAATCACCGGTTGGCTGCCGCAGGTACAAGAGGACGGTTTGTTGCGCTGGCGCCCATCTTTGATAAGCATTGCGCAAGGTGTGCAACTTTGGCTGGAACATCTTGTCTATTGTGCCAGTGGCGGTACGGGAGAGAGCCGGTTGTTCCTGCGTAAAGACGGGGAATGGCGTTTTCCGCCGCTGGATGCAGAACAGGCGTTACTGTACCTGTCGCAACTCATTGAGGGGTATCGGGAAGGCATGTCGTCACCGTTGCTGGTGTTGCCCGAAAGCGGCGGTGCATGGATAAAAACCTGTTATGACGCCGCAAATGATGCCATGTTAGATGACGATGCAACGTTGCAAAAAGCGCGCAGTAAGTTTCTGCAGGCCTATGAAGGCAACATGATAGTACGAGGTGAAGGCGACGACATCTGGTATCAGCGTCTTTGGCGACAACTGGATGCTGATACGCTGGAGACCATTGTTTTACAGTCTCAGCACTACCTGTTACCGATTTTTCGCTTTAATCAGTCATGATGGTTGTATAAAAATTGCGCAATTTGATGGCTTCATCTATGATGCGCATTCTGTCACGGACTGATTCTTATAAAGAGAAGATGCTGGCTCGTTCAGCACAGAGTCTTGCCCTGTTCAGACCACGTATTCATACGTGCTTTGCAGTGAACAGGTGAATACGTTAATGATGAGGTTTGTGAATGCCCCGCAGCACCTGGTTTAGCGCATTACTGTTGTTCGTCGCCCTTTGGGTTCCCGTAAGTCAGGCAGATACCGGTTGGCAGCCTTTAGCTGAAACCATCCGTAAAAGCGATAAAGACACCCGTCAGTATCAGGCCGTGCGCCTTGATAATGGCATGGTCGTGCTGCTGGTATCCGATCCTCAGGCCGTGAAATCCCTCTCTGCACTGGTCGTCCCCGTGGGCTCGCTGGAAGATCCGGACGATCATCAGGGGCTGGCGCATTATCTTGAACACATGTGCCTGATGGGCTCGAAAAAATACCCGCAGCCGGACAGCCTGGCTGAATTCCTGAAAATGCACGGCGGCAGCCACAATGCCAGCACAGCGCCTTATCGTACGGCCTTCTATCTTGAAGTCGAAAACGACGCGCTGGTGGGGGCGGTGGATCGTCTGGCGGACGCTATTGCCGATCCGTTACTGGATAAAAAATATGCCGACCGTGAGCGTAACGCGGTTAACTCCGAGCTGACGCTGGCGCGTACCCGAGACGGGATGCGTATGGCGCAGGTGAGCGCTGAGACTATCAACCCGGCGCACCCAGGCTCGCGTTTCTCCGGCGGAAATCTCGAGACATTAAGCGATAAACCGGGTAACCCGGTGGTGCAGGCATTACAAAATTTTCATGAAAAGTACTACTCCGCGAACCTGATGAAGGCAGTGATTTATAGTAATAAACCGCTGCCAGAGCTGGCGCGGATAGCGGCTGACACCTTTGGACGCGTACCGAACAGAAATATCGCAAAACCTGAAATTACCGTACCGGTAGTCACCGACGCGCAAAAGGGCGTCATCATCCACTATGTTCCGGCAATGCCGCGTAAAGTGCTGCGCGTCGAGTTTCGTATCGATAACAACAGCGCGCAGTTCCGCAGTAAAACCGATGAACTGGTGACCTACCTGATTGGCAATCGTAGCCCGGGCACGTTGTCTGACTGGCTGCAAAAGCAGGGCCTGGTTGAAGGTATTCGCGCAGACTCCGATCCGGTGGTCAACGGGAACAGCGGCGTGTTAGCCATTTCCGCGACGTTAACCGACAAGGGGCTGGCGAACCGCGATGAAGTTGTTGCGGCAATCTTTAGCTACCTCAATTTGTTACGCGAGAAAGGCGTCGATAAACGTTATTTTGACGAGCTGGCGCACGTGCTGGATCTGGATTTCCGTTATCCCTCCATCACCCGTGATATGGACTACGTGGAATGGTTGGCTGATACCATGATCCGTGTTCCCGTCGAACATACGCTGGATGCGGTGAATATTGCTGACCAGTACGATGCGAAAGCCGTTGAGCAACGCCTGGCAATGATGACGCCGCAGAATGCGCGTATCTGGTATATCAGCGCGAAAGAACCGCATAATAAAACCGCGTATTTTGTCGATGCGCCTTACCAGGTGGATAAGATCAGCGACAAAACCTTTGCCGACTGGCAGCAAAAAGCGCAGGGCATTGCGCTGTCTTTACCGGAGTTAAACCCCTACATTCCGGATGATTTCACACTGATTAAAACGGATAAAAAATACGCCCACCCGGAACTGATTGTTGATGAGCCGGATTTACGTGTGGTGTATGCGCCGAGCCAGTATTTTGCCAGTGAGCCGAAGGCTGACGTTAGCGCGATCCTGCGTAACCCGAAAGCCATGGACAGCGCGCGCAACCAGGTTTTATTCGCACTTAACGATTACCTGGCGGGGATTGCGCTCGATCAGTTAAGCAACCAGGCGTCGGTAGGTGGAATTGGTTTCTCAACCAATGCTAACAATGGGTTGATGCTTAACGCCAACGGCTACACCCAACGTCTGCCGCAGCTTTTTCAGGCGCTGCTGAGCGGCTATTTCAGCTACACCTCAACGGATGAACAGCTGGAACAGGCAAAATCGTGGTATGCGCAGATGATGGATTCCGCAGAGAAGGGGAAAGCCTACGATCAGGCCATTATGCCGGTGCAGATGCTTTCTCAGGTACCGTATTTCTCACGTGATGAACGCCGTAAGCTGCTGCCTTCTATCACCCTGAAAGAGGTGATGACCTACCGCGACGCCTTAAAAACCGGTGCGCGACCTGAATTCCTGGTAATTGGTAATATGAGCGCAGCTCAGGCGACAACCATGGCGCGGGATATCCAGCAACAGCTTGGCGCTAACGGGTCACAGTGGTGTCGCAACAAAGATGTGGTGGTGGACAAGAAGCAGTCCGTTATCTTTGAAAAAGCAGGCAGCAGCACGGATTCTGCGCTGGCGGCCGTATTTGTGCCAGCCGGATACGATGAATACGCCAGTTCAGCCTACAGCGCCATGTTAGGGCAGATTGTTCAGCCGTGGTTCTACAATCAATTGCGTACTGAAGAACAGTTAGGCTACGCCGTATTTGCATTCCCAATGAGCGTTGGCCGTCAGTGGGGAATGGGGTTCCTGCTGCAAAGCAGCGATAAGCAGCCGTCTTACCTCTGGGAGCGTTATAAAGCGTTCTTCCCGACGGCGGAAGCGAAGCTGCGGGCGATGAAACCTGAAGAGTTTGCGCAAATTCAGCAGGCGATTATTGCGCAAATGCTGCAGGCACCGCAAACGCTGGGGGCTGAAGCCTCGCAGTTAAGCAAAGATTTTGATCGCGGTAATATGCGCTTCGATTCACGTGATAAAATAGTGGCTCAGATTAAACTGCTGACGCCGCAAAAACTTGCCGATTTCTTCCATCAGGCGGTGGTTGAGCCGCAAGGCATGGCGATACTGTCACAGGTTTCCGGCAGTCAGAACGGGAAAGCAGAATATGTGCACCCGGAAGGCTGGAAAGTGTGGCAGACCGTCAGCGCGTTGCAGCAAACCTTACCCCTGATGAGTGATAAGAATGAATGATGCCGCTGAGTCCCTTGATCCACTGCGCTTGCCCCTGACGGGCGAGCGCCTGATTGAAGCCTCTGCGGGCACCGGTAAAACCTTTACCATCGCCGCTCTGTATTTACGTTTACTGCTTGGACTGGGCGGCGCTGCCGCCTTTCCTCGTCCTCTGACCGTCGAAGAACTGCTGGTGGTCACCTTCACCGAGGCGGCCACCGAAGAGCTGCGCGGTCGAATTCGTAGCAACATTCATGAACTGCGAATTGCCTGCCTGCGTGAAACTACCGACAACCCGCTATACGCCCGTTTGTTAGATGAAATCGCCGATAAAAAACAGGCCGCTCAGTGGCTGCTACTGGCTGAAAGACAGATGGATGAAGCGGCGGTGTTTACCATCCACGGTTTTTGTCAGCGTATGCTCAGTCTCAACGCCTTTGAATCAGGCATGCTGTTCGAACAGCAACTGATAGAAGATGAATCGCTGCTGCGCTATCAGGCCTGTGCGGACTTCTGGCGTCGACACTGCTACCCGCTGCCCCGCGACATTGCGCAGGCGATTTTTGAAACGTGGAAAGGACCGCAGGCGCTGCTGAGGGATATCGATCGCTATCTGCAGGGGGAAGCGCCGGTTATCAAGGCCCCGCCGTCCGATGACGAAACGCTGGCCTCCCGGCACGAACAAATTCTCACGCGCATTAGTCAAATCAAGCAGCAATGGCGCGATTGCGTTGATGAGCTGGACGGCCTGCTGGAAGCCTCCGGGATCGACAGACGTAAATTTAATCGCGGTAACCAGGGGAAGTGGATCGAAAAGATCAGCGCGTGGGCGCAGGAAGAAACTCAAAGTTACCAGCTTCCTGACGCGCTGGAGAAATTCTCACAGCGTTTTCTGCAAGAGCGCACTAAAGCGGGCGGGATAACTCCTCAGCACCCGCTGTTTGTTGCTATTGATGAACTGCTTAGCGAACCGTTAACCCTGCGGGATCTGGTGATCACCCGGGCGCTGGCGGAGATCCGCACGGCGGTTGCCGAAGAGAAACGACGCCGCGGTGAGCTGGGTTTTGACGATATGCTCAGCCGTCTGGATGCGGCGTTGCGCAGTGAAAGCGGCGATGCGCTGGCGACGGCGATTCGTACCCGTTTTCCGGTCGCGATGATCGATGAATTTCAGGATACCGATCCGCAGCAGTACCGTATTTTTCGCCGGATCTGGCAGCATCAGCCGGATACTGCACTGCTGCTGATTGGCGATCCGAAACAGGCGATTTACGCGTTTCGCGGCGCGGATATCTTCACCTATATGAAGGCGCGCAGCGAAGTCAGCGCACACTATACGCTCGATACCAACTGGCGTTCGGCCCCTGGCATGGTCAATAGCGTGAATACGCTTTTCAGCCAGATGGACGACGCCTTTATGTTCCGCGAAATCCCCTTCAGCCCGGTAAAATCTGCAGAAAAAAACCAGGCGCTTCAGTTTGTTTTACACGGTGAAACGCAACCCGCTATGAGTATGTGGCTGATGGAAGGGGAAAGCTGTGGCGTAGGCGACTATCAGAACTACATGGCCCAGGTGTGCGCCACGCAAATTCGCGACTGGCTTAAGGCCGGGCATTCTGGCGCGGCGCAACTGGTCAGTGGTAAAACATCCAGTCCGGTACGCGCGTCGGACATCAGCGTATTGGTTCGTAGCCGCCAGGAAGCGGCGCTGGTCCGTGATGCGCTGACCCAACTGGCCATTCCCTCCGTCTACCTCTCTAACCGTGACAGCGTATTTGAAACGCTGGAGGCGCAGGAGTTGCTGTGGGTGCTGCAGGCGGTGATGACGCCGGAGCGTGAGAATACGCTGCGTAGCGCGCTGGCGACCTCGATGATGGGGCTGAATGCGCAGGATCTTGAAGCGTTAAATAACGACGAAAATGCCTGGGATGCGGTGGTCGAAGAGTTCGATGGCTATCGTCAGATCTGGCATAAACGCGGCGTGATGCCGATGCTGCGCGCGCTGATGGCAGCCCGCCAGATTGCGGAAAACCTGCTGGCGACGGCGGGGGGCGAACGCCGCCTGACAGACATTCTACACATCAGCGAACTGTTGCAGGAAGCGGGGTCGCAACTGGAAAGTGAGCATGCGCTGGTGCGCTGGTTATCCCAGCATATTCTTGAACCCGACAGCAACGCGTCCAGCCAGCAGCTCAGGCTGGAAAGCGACAAGCATCTGGTCAAAATCGTCACCATCCATAAATCGAAAGGGCTGGAGTATCCGCTGGTTTGGCTGCCGTTTATCACCAATTTCCGTGTCCAGGATCAGGCTTTCTACCACGATCGCAGCTCTTTTGAAGCTGTGCTGGATCTCAGCGATGCCGAGGAGAGCGTTGAGCTGGCCGAAGCGGAACGCCTGGCGGAAGACCTGCGTTTGCTTTATGTCGCGCTAACCCGTTCGGTATGGCACTGCAGCCTTGGCGTTGCGCCGTTGGTGCGACGCCGGGGCGATAAAAAAGGGGATACCGATGTGCATCAGAGTGCCCTTGGCCGCCTGTTGCAAAAAGGCGAGCCGATGGATGCTGCGGGTCTGCGTGGTGCGATTGAAGCGCTTTGCAGCAACGATATTGCCTGCCAGACGCCTGCGCAGCCTGACGGTGAAACCTGGCAGGTTACGCAGGCTGTTAGCAGCGAACTGAGTGCGAAAATACTGCGGCGTACGCCCGGCGATAGCTGGCGAGTGACCAGTTATTCCGGTCTGCAACAGCGGGGACATGGTATCGCGCAGGATCTGATCCCGCGACTCGATATCGATGCCGCAGGCGTCGGTGAGGTTATTGAAGAGTCAGGACTTACACCGCATCAGTTCCCGCGCGGCGCTTCGCCGGGTACGTTCTTGCATAGCCTGTTTGAAGATCTCGATTTTACGCAACCGGTGGATCCGCATTGGGTCGAAGAGCAACTGGCGTTGGGGGGTTATGACGCGCACTGGACGCCGGTTTTGACCGAATGGTTGGACGCCATTTTGCAAGCGCCTCTCAACGAGACGGGCGTGAGTTTGAGCCATCTTTCCGCGCGTGAAAAACAGGTGGAGATGGAGTTTTATCTGCCGATTTCGCAGCCGCTGATGGCCAACCAACTTGATGCGTTGATTCGTCAGTACGATCCGCTCTCAGCGGGGTGCCCTGCGCTGGAATTTATGCAGGTGCGTGGCATGCTGAAAGGGTTTATTGACCTGGTATTCCGCCACCAGGGGCGTTATTACCTGCTCGATTACAAATCGAACTGGCTGGGCGAAGACAGCTCAGCCTATACGCAGCAGGCGATGGCCTCTGCCATGCAGGTGCATCGCTACGACCTGCAGTATCAACTTTATACCCTGGCGCTGCATCGCTACTTGCGCCATCGCATTGCTGATTACGATTATGAACGCCATTTTGGCGGCGTTATTTATCTCTTCCTGCGTGGTGTTGACAGTGAGAATCCGCAGCAGGGAATTTACGCGACCCGACCTGACGGGGAGTTGATCGCCTTGATGGATGAGTTATTTGCTGGTGCGCTGCTGGAGGAGATGTCATGACAATCCAGAAACGATTACTGGAAGCCGTTGAGCAAAAGCAGCTCAGGCCTCTGGATGCTCAGTTTGCGCTGGCGGTTGCCGGAAATGATAACCCTGCCGTTGCGCTGGCGGCGGCGTTGCTCAGCCGCGAAGCAGGTGAAGGGCACGTCTGCTTACCGCTTTCACGGTTATCCCTGAGTGAGGACGCGCATCCTCTGTTAAGCGGCTGGCTCGCTGAAGCGGGAGAGCCTGAGAACTGGGCGGACTGCCTGCTGGCTTCCGGGGCGGTAAGCCGTGGCGATCAACCCACGCCGCTGGTGCTGTATGGCGATCGCCTGTACCTGAACCGGATGTGGCATAACGAACGCGCGGTGGCGCGCTTTTTCAGTGAGGTAAACCACGCCATTGAGGTGGACGAACAACGCCTGACCCATACGCTGGAGGCGCTGTTTCCGCCATCAGAGGGAGTTAACTGGCAAAAAGTGGCCGCTGCTGTAGCGCTGACCCGTCGTATATCGGTGATCTCCGGCGGGCCGGGAACCGGAAAAACGACAACGGTTGCGAGGCTGCTGGCGGCATTGATTCAGATGGCGGACGGTGAACGCTGTCGTATTCGACTGGCAGCGCCAACGGGAAAGGCGGCAGCGCGCCTGACCGCCTCGCTGGGTGCGGCACTGCGAGAGCTACCGCTAACCGATGAGCAAAAGAAACGCATTCCCGATGACGCCAGTACGCTGCATCGATTATTAGGCGCTCAGCCTGGCAGTCAGCGCCTGCGTCATCATGCGGGAAACCCGCTGCATCTGGATGTGCTGGTGGTGGATGAAGCTTCGATGATCGATTTGCCGATGATGTCGCGCCTTATCGATGCGCTGCCGCCGCACGGGCGGGTGATTTTTCTGGGCGATCGCGACCAGCTCGCTTCTGTCGAGGCGGGGGCGGTGCTGGGGGATATCTGTGCTTTCGTCAGTGACGGGTTTACCCCGGAACGCGCCCGCCAGCTCAGTCGCCTGACCGGAAGCGCTATTCCGGCAGGGCCGGGAACTCAGGCGGCAGCTCTGCGCGACAGTCTGTGCCTGCTGCAAAAGAGCTACCGTTTTGGCAGCGATTCCGGAATTGGTCAGTTGGCTGCTGCGATTAATCGCGGCGACAAAGCTGCGATAAAAACGGTTTTCCAGCAGGGATTTAGCGACATCGAAAAACGCACGTTACACAGCAGCGAGGATTATGCCGCAATGCTGGATGAGGCGTTGGCGGGCTATGGGCACTATCTGGATTTACTGCGCGAGGGTGCCGAACCGGATGCTGTCATTCAGGCCTTCAATGAGTATCAACTGCTATGTGCCCTGCGGGAAGGGCCGTTTGGCGTGGGCGGTTTGAATGAACGCATCGAGCAGGTGATGGCGCAAAAACGTAAAATTCATCGTTCACCGCATAGCCGCTGGTATGAGGGAAGGCCGGTGATGATCGCGCGCAATGACAGTTCGCTGGGATTATTTAACGGCGATATCGGTATTGCCCTCGATCGTGGACAGGGCCTGAGGGTGTGGTTTACGCTGCCGGACGGTGCTATCAAATCGGTGCAACCCAGCCGCTTGCCTGAGCATGAAACCACCTGGGCGATGACGGTGCATAAATCGCAGGGATCCGAGTTTGACCACGCGGCGTTGATTTTACCCAGCCAGCATTCACCCGTGGTTACCCGCGAGCTGGTCTATACCGCCGTTACCCGCGCGCGTCGCCGTCTGTCGCTGTATGCCGATGAGCGGATACTGAGTGGCGCCGTTGCCACCCGCACCGAACGTCGCAGCGGATTGTCGTCATTATTTAATGACGGCATGATGTAGATGTAGGCCGGATAAGGCAGTTATGCCGCATCCGGCAACGACTCTTACCCCAAATCCGCCATCAGCACTTTTGACCGCCGCTGATAGTTGTACATCTCTTTCTTGCTTTCCGGCAGCAGGTCGATATCCACCGGCGTGAAACCGCGCTCCTGGAACCAGTGGATGCTGCGCGTGGTCAGCACAAACAGCTTGCTTAGCCCCATTTGCCGGGCTTGCGCGGCGATCCGTTCCAGCAACACTTCCCCGCGCGACGAACTACGGTAGTCCGGATGCACCGCCACGCACGCCATCTCGCCAATTCTCTCTTCCGGGAAAGGATACAGAGCGGCGCAGGCGATGGTCAGGTTATCACGCTGGATAATCGTGAATTTGTCGATCTCCATTTCCAACTGCTCGCGCGAGCGGCGGACCAGAATACCCTGCTGCTCCAGCGGGCGGATCAGCTCCAGAATCCCGCCGATATCGTTAATGGTGGCGCGACGGATCTGCTCGGCGCTTTCCATTACGATCTGTGTACCGATCCCGTCGCGGGAGAACAGTTCCTGCAGCAAGGCGCCATCTTCCTGATAGCTGATCAGATGGCAGCGGCGTACGCCACTGCGACAAGCTTTCACCGCCCCGCGCAGGAAGCGCACCGTGCCGGAGCTGTAATCGCCTTTCTCTTCCTGCAACTCAACGCGAGCCTGGGCTTCGTTAGGAAACAGCTCGGAAATAATATCGCCATCATCGTTGGTGACGCCCTGAGACGAGCAAAACCCGATCATTTTCTCCGCCTTCAGTTTGATAGCCAACTGTGTGGCGACCTCTTCTGACGTCAGGTTAAAGCTCTCACCGGTGACGGAAACGGCGACCGGCCCCAGCAGCACAATCGCGCCGCTGTCTAACTGGCGGTGAATGGCATCTTCATCAATACGACGAATACGCCCGCTATGGCAGTAATCTACGCCGTCATCAACGCCCAGTGGCTGAGAGATAATAAAATTACCGCTGACCACGTTGATGTGTGCACCTTGCAGTGGCGTATTATTCAGGCTCATCGACAGGCGGGCGGTAATATCAAGCTGAAGTAATCCCGCAGCCTGTTTGACCAGCTCGAGCGTTTTAGCGTCGGTAACGCGCGTATTTTTGTGGTACACCGGTTCATGATGATGCGCCGCAAGGTTGGCATCAATCTGCGGTCGTGCGCCATAGACCACGACGAGGCGGATGCCGAGGCTATGAAGAAGACCAATGTCATTGACGATACTGGAAAAGTTTTCATGCTCGATGGCTTCGCCGCCCAGCATAATGACAAACGTTTTTCCCCGATGGGTATTGATATAGGGAACAGAATGGCGGAATCCCTGTACCAGTTCGGTTCTACGCTCCTTCACCACGGCACACCCTCATTGCATGATTATTCGTAATTTGTGTATTTTTATTCTGTTTTGGCGCTGTGCGCAAGCGTAATTTTTACCCACCCCGAAGATTTATCTCAGTAATGCCGTGAATATAAAAAGAATGTTTACCCTTTTATTGATGACAGATTATGCGTCATTCGCTAAAGTTTCCGGTCAATTCGGACGTTTTACGTATTACCTCAATAAAGATTTCTTTTGCTCGGGAGAAGCATGTCGGGATCCAATTCAGCAATCAGTCGCCGCCGTTTACTGAAAGGTGCGGGTGCTATGTGGCTTTTGAGCGTCAGCCAGGTCGGTCTGGCTGCCGTGAGTCAGGTCGTTGCCGTTCGTGTCTGGCCTGCGTCCAGCTATACCCGCGTCACGGTAGAATCTAACCGTCTGCTGAAATACAAACAGTTTGCCCTGAGTAATCCTGAGCGTGTGGTTGTGGATATTGAAGGCGTTAACTTGAACTCGGTGCTTAAGGGCATTGGTACGCAGATCCGTCCTGACGATCCGTATATTAAGTCGGCGCGTGTTGGGCAGTTTGACCCACAGACCGTGCGGATGGTGTTCGAGCTGAAACAGAACGTGAAGCCGCAACTTTTTGCGCTGGCTCCGGTGGCTGGCTTTAAAGAACGTCTGGTGATGGATCTCTATCCTGCGAATGCCCAGGATGTTCAGGATCCGTTGCTGGCGTTGCTGGAAGATTACAACAAGGGCGATCTGGATAAACAGGTGCCGCCTGCGCAAAGTGGCCCGCAGCCTGGTAAAGCGGGGCGCGATCGTCCGATTGTCATTATGCTGGACCCTGGCCACGGTGGAGAGGATTCCGGTGCGGTGGGGAAATACAAGACGCGTGAAAAAGATGTGGTACTGCAGATTGCCCGCCGCCTGCGAGCCCTCATAGAGAAAGAGGGCAACATGAAGGTCTTTATGACGCGAAATGAAGATATCTTCATTCCGCTTAAAGTCCGCGTGGCGAAAGCGCAGAAGCAGCGTGCAGACCTGTTTGTCTCTATTCACGCCGATGCCTTTACCAGCAGACAGCCCAGCGGTTCGTCGGTGTTCGCGCTCTCAACCAAAGGCGCCACCAGTACCGCCGCGAAATATCTGGCGCAGACCCAGAACGCCTCGGATCTCATCGGTGGCGTCAGCAAAAGCGGTGACCGTTATGTCGACCACACCATGTTCGACATGGTGCAATCGCTGACCATCGCCGACAGCCTGAAGTTTGGTAAAGCGGTATTGAACAAGCTTGGAAAAATCAATAACCTACATAAAAATCAGGTTGAACAGGCCGGGTTTGCGGTGCTAAAAGCGCCGGATATCCCATCCATTCTGGTAGAAACGGCATTTATCAGTAACGTTGAGGAAGAGCGTAAACTCAAAACGGCGACCTTCCAGCAGGAAGTTGCAGAGTCGATTCTGGCGGGGATTAAAGCCTACTTTGCCGATGGGGCGACGCTGGCGAGAAGGGGATAACAAAAAAGCGCTGAAAAGCGCTTTTTTTATGGGCGACAGAAACAAAAAAACACCCGTTAAGGTGTTTAATGTGTTGGTTGCGGGGGCCGGATTTGAACCGACGACCTTCGGGTTATGAGCCCGACGAGCTACCAGGCTGCTCCACCCCGCGTC
>NZ_JAOWDO010000052.1:0-25228 GCF_030336535.1 Citrobacter sp. Ce006 | reverse complement strand
ACGGCAGACCAGGCGGCTCCTGTCGCTCGCGGCCCGGTGTAATTACTGACCAGCGTCAGCCGTGTATTGCTGTTAACTTCCAGTACGGGAAGTGTGAAAGGCACACCACCCACGACAACCACAATAAAATCACCTGCAGCTAACTCAGTGGTGAAAGTGGTGTCAGTTCCGGCAACCGAGGCTGAGTTATTGTTAAGGGTTAAGGTTCCTGCTGACATGGGGTTTCCTCAGTACATGTTCGGAATAATGAGAATGGGCATGGTGATATTTCTGTTTCGGCTCATATCCCATGAACCGGAGTTGTGGTTAGCAAAAACTTTGTTGTAGGCTGACCTGACATTACCACCGGACATCACGACCCCCTTCGTCCGTATATTTCCGTAACCACCATCCATACGGACCTGCACGCCGGTATAAACTATCTGGCAGAACCCGCCGCCAATATTCTGGAAAGCATCGGTGATCTGGATTTGTCGGTCATACACAAAGGGGCGTTTCAGCGTGGAGAACGTGACCTGACCTGCCGCGTTGGTCATCGTAATACCGTCTCCGCCGACTGGTGCTGTCTGGTTGAATATCACCAGGTCTATCGTCGCCGTTCCGGCCACGTCGTCCCGCCCTGTGTAGGAAATATCGCGAACGATGATACTGGTGCCATCAAACCCCACCGACACATTCGGGTTATCCCATTTGCCGAAAGGAATACCGCTGACCGGAAGCGCAGCGCTGCCGCTAACTGTAATGCGCCCGGAATAAGCGCAGGTCATCAGCGCAGCCTGATTGGATATAGCGGTGAAGTCAGTCGAGTTTGAAACCAGTAAACCTTCGTTATACGTCGCCGCAGGCAGCAGCTCCATAACGTAACCTGACCAGTCAGGGACAATGCTTTTTCCACCGATTGTCTCAGCCCCGATGATGACCCCGGAATCACCGTTTCGGGTGACACCCGTCATTATGGCCACGTCGAATTCTGCAAAGGAATAGATGTATATGGGATTGGTTGGCACCACGATAGCCTGTGAGCCAGGAACAAGTGGTGTATTGACCGGGTACTGCATAAACTGGGATGACCAGCCCGAGAACGATGTACAAAAACTGGGGGCGCGAAGCCCCGCAGTAATTGCCATCACCGGACGGCCATCGTTGTAATCAATCAGAATACCTTCCGGCATTATGACCACCTCCCGACGACAACCCGTCCCCCACCAGACAAATTAACAGTCAGCCCATTTCCGTTGATGACGACAGTGTTATTGGTGCCGTTAAATGCAAAATTACCGTTGTTGGCATAAATTGAACCACGGACAGTGACATCATTGAATGTCGCATAGCCTGATTTGTTGATATGCCAACCAACATTACCGGTACCATCCCAGGTGTTAGACTGAATGTAATTACCAATTTTTGTATTGATAATAGTGCCATCCTGGATGAAGCCAGAACTGATAAACACCTGACCATTAACAGAAGCAAACGGAGAATATTGTGTATCGCCGCTGCCACTCATCAGGACGAACTGATTGGCGTTAAATCCGACTCGGGTGACCACCGGCTTACCCGCTTCCGCCAGCACCGCAATTGATATCCCGGCACTGTAAAAAATACCGTTGATGCGCACTCCGGCTTTCAGGGTGTGAATGGCCGTCGCTCCAGAAGCATCAACGGTGGCTGTGAGCTTGTCCTCAAGCGAGGCGGTTACATCTTTAATCTGCGCCTGCACCTGAGTGGACAGCTCAGCCATCGCCTTATCCACACTGGCGACCGTCGTTTTAATTACCAGAATATCCGCTCGTACCTCGCCGTACTGCGCCCACTGGTGTTCCGCGGTTGCATGGTTGGCCAGCGCATTCTGCAATGCGGCTTCGAGGTTGGTATCAATATCGCTTGTCAGGCGGTCACCGTCTGCAGACGTCAGGAAGTCATCAGCAATATCGCCCAGGTAGTCGTCAGCATTCGCGTTGGATACACCACGAACCCAGTCGGTCCAGTCACTCTGATTACCAATACGGTCGACCAGGCGAGCCCGGTACCAAAATTCAACACCAGCCTTCAAGCCCAGTTGTGTATAGGTGTGTTGCGGATAAGGAACTCCGGCAAGCAGCAGAGGGTTATCCCCATTGCCGTTTACTGAATACTGCAACTCAGTCTGGAGGGTATCACCTGTATCAACCGGGAAGGACCAGTCAACCTGAATACCCCAGTTGATTGCTGTGGTGCGCAGACCAACCGGTTTGGGAACTTCCCCTGTACGCCCAGTGAGATGAGTCAGAACAGAAGATGCCCACAAACTGGAAGCGTCACCAGAATTAATAGCGCGGACTCGCACAAGGTAATCACCGGAGAAAATTCCGGAGACCTCTATATTGCGTAGGCCTGTTTCGGGAATATTGATCCACTCATTATCACCACGTTTCCACTGTGCCTGATACGCGACGATATCAGCCTGAGGTTTCCCGTTTTTATCTACTGGCGCATCCCAACTCGCAACCATAGTGGCGATACGCTGCCCCTGGCGGACCGAATCGTAGCTGCTAATCGCGATGTTCGACGGTTGCCCTACCAGGCCTGTCGGTATCAGACTGATCGGTGGCCTATCCAGTCGGGCATTGTTATCAACGGCATCATATTTCGCCCCGTTGTACTCTGCACCGGTAATACTGTAGGTGTTCTCCTCATCGTTAAATGTCAGATTGGTTACACGGAAATACTGGAGGCGCAACTGACCTGCATCGATAACAAAAATGGCATTAGGTAGTGGCTCAGCGGTAAAGGCAGTTGCCAGTATCAGTTGCTGGCCGTTAACCGCCTGAATGGTTCTGCTCTCAACGGTACCGCCCTGGGTACGAATCATCAGCGTATCGCCGGCCAATGCGCTTGTTCCCCGATCGGTAGTTACAGATTTCAGCCCGGCATCGTAGTCAGTAATTCGCCCACCATAGACACGGCCAGACAGCCGCTCATCGGCAAAGGCGAACACTGTCCCAGGTACATAGGCGAAGCCATCGAGTCCAGTCTGAACAGTGATAATGCGATCCAGCGAGTTGGAGTAGACGGCCCATCCTCCGCGGCGCTGCGCCTCGCTTTCACGTGTACAGCCAATAGCCGTCAATTGCGTCTGCTTAAATTTGAACTGCTTAACCAGCTCGGGAAACATCACTGCCGTTGTGCGATCCTGATAGTGGTTATCTGGGTCACTAAAGTTAATCAGCGCAGAGCTATAGCGGTTCTTTTCACTGCCGCTGGAGTACGTTGGCTTACCGACAACAGAGGCTCGAGTGAGTATCTGAAGTTTTGACGTATCAGCTGGCATATCAGAGACAACATTGAACATGTTGTTGCCCCAGAACGTCATGCCGTTAAAACCTGCCGCAATATCCTTGATCACCTGCCAGGCATCAGCCTGAGCCTGGATATAAACGTCAAACATAAAGCGAGGCTCGGTAACGCTGCCACCCTTACCATCCGGCACCTTCTGATCGCAGCGCTGGGCAATACGGTACAACTCCCATTTATCGAGCATCGCTGGCGTAACCCTGCGACCCAGTCCGAAGCGCGGCTCAGTAAGAATATCGAACCAAATCCATGCAGGATTATTCGTCCATCCCCATTTGAATGTACCATCCCATGTACCGCCATAAGTGCGTGTAATCGGATCGTAGTTCTGAGGGATGCGGATTACCCGACCTTTAGGTTTACAAGAAATCTTCGGGATATTGCTGAATGACTTAGCATTGAATGACACATACAGTAGTGCGGTATGTGGATAACGGAGACGCGCATCAATCACCTCGGTGATCGCCTGTACCTGCGTTTTGTTCTGGAGCATTTGGCTGGTACTGTCGTCGGTATCGCGCACGACCCGAATCTGCCAGCCTGTGTTCGCTTTCGGGAGGTTAATACGGTGCGTCAACTCATAGAGAGAGCTGAGTTTCTCCGTAACCGTTTTGGTCATTACTGTAGAGTAAGCCCCACCATCAACGGCGAGATCAATATGGTACGTTACAGTAGTGCCGACAATATCCCCATCGTTTTCCTGCTGCTGAAGGCCAGGAATGCCAACTCGTACTAATACGGCGTCGATCTGGGTATTGCTGATAGTTCTAGTCCATGGGGTGACTTTCGTCAGCGATACGCCAACCGTAGTTTCGTTCTCGACTGCGGAAAAACCCGGAATCGGTGTCTGGGTCTGTGTGCCCGGTCGAAATTCCCAAGAAACGTTCTCAAAATTCATCGTTCCATCGGCGTTACCGAGCGGTGTACCGTCCAGGAAAATCCGGGTCGCATCCAGACCACCAGCAAACTCACCTTCCCCTAGCGCCAGCAGCATGCGGCAGCGCGCCATTGATTGCGCCGAATCAGGCTGTTCTACGGGCGTATGCTGCTTCTGGCTGCCACCCTTTGCACCAGTAATCGTTGCCATATTGCATCCATAAAAAAGCACCCAATTTGGTGCTAATTGAAAGATAAGGAATCGTCAGATATCTTCGGCGACAATCCCTGCACTGATGATGGCGCCGCCGATCTCTCTTTCTCCGTAAAGGATGGCGACAGGGTTACCCATTGCCAGAGTATTTACTGAACCGCCAAACGCATAAGAGGGTTTGTTATCGGGATCATCGCGGCTTTGTAGTCCTTTGGGCTGGGGCGAAAGCATCTGGTAAATCCCACCAGCCATCATTCCGATACCAGCGGAGACCATCCCCGCGCCAATGACACCTGCTGAACCAAACGTCATGCCCGTAACTACGATGCCCGCCACAACCATGACAGCACCCAATATCGTCTGGAACAAACCCGCTTTTTTTGCCCCTTCCATCACCGGTGCTATGCGAATATCGGTACTTCCAGCCAGGTTCTTAAAATCATCCGCGCCAATGTTGCGCTTGCCGCGAAACACCGCGAACGTCATTCCGTTTTTCTTCGCGTTCATCAGGTAACTTTCCAAACCATCCAGGTTGATACATAACGCCTTCACGGCTTCCGCTGACGTCTGCACCGCCAGTTTATGAACGCGTCCGAACCGGGCGCCCAGCGCGCCATACAGTCGAATGGTGGTTAACCTCGCCATGGCTGAATCTCCTGTGGCAAGTCTTTGTGGCGAACGCAGATCATCGTTCGGTCTTTAAAGTAGCCGCGAGCGTATGGCGTGATGCATGACGGATGGCCGTATAGGTGATGCAGTAACTCACCCTCTTCAGTAATGATTCCCGCATGGTTCCACTTACCGGATTCGACTTGCATGATGACCATGCAGCCGGGCGCAGGATCACATTCAACGAACCCCTCACGTTCCCAGTTTTCGAAGTAGAGATTGTCCGGGTACTGGCTTTCCCACCACGGGTAGTCAACGCGGAAATCGGTCAGCGTAACGCCCTGTGTAGCATGCCAGTCCATTACCAACCCCCAGCAGTCGTGCGAGCCCAGAATGAACGGGCGGCCAATCAGAGGAATGGTATCAGGCGTGATTTCGGCGTATTCGTCGCAATCCGGCGCATAGATGCCCCAGACGACACCTGACTGATTGCACTGCTGCCTATCAAGATCTGAAGCTATTGCACGCGCGCCATCACCCGGGTGCGAGTGAATGACACGGATTATGGTTCCGCTATCTTCAGCATTCGCCCAATACTCACCGTCAATACGGAAATGCTCTGTCGGGTTTTCGTGCCTATTCGGTACCGGGATATACCGCTGGCGCCGTCCTGACTGGATGACGAAGCCGCAGCATTCGCGCGGGGATGCCTCCAGTGCATGAGTCCGGATAGCGTTCATTATCGTTTTGTTCATATTGAAGTCCGGTTATCGGGAGAAGAGAACAGTTGCCGGGAATCCACCAAAATCGAGAGTGGCAGTATTAGGTTCAGCCAGGCCCGCACCAAATCGCTTGCGGCAATCGCTCAGGCAACCACCGCACACGTCCAGCGCAGGGTCAGCAACCGCATTCCCTTTCGCATCAAAATACGCTGTTCCGTTGTAGGTGCAGCCGTCACCGCTTCGGTACTGGCCGCGCAGAGCCCACTCGCACAGCGATGTAATTTGACGGGTGGGAATAACTAGGTTCTGCAAATCCGCTGGGCTACTCAACGCCCACGTCACCACTTCATCATCTTCAGAGGTTTTCGTGTCCAGCCAGAAAGTCTGGAGAGTAAACATCGACGGATCAGCTGTCGCGTTCACGCCACCAGGGAAGTTCACCGCATCGAGGTAAACAGTGTAGGTGTCGATGATACTCACCTTAGCGTTAACCATGTCCTTGAACTGCAGGCAGAGCGCAGTGATATGCCCGTCAAGGTTCGATACGCTAAGTTTCGGCTCAGCGGCCTGGTCGGTCGAGAGAGCGAGGTCAGAAATCTGGAATGGCCAGAAGTCGAAGGTTTTACCATCCCAAAATATGGGCTTTGGTCCAAGTTTAGTCTCATCGCCTTTCGCCGCTTCGATCTCGGCGGGTGTATGGGGAAATGGACTGTAGTGGAAGCGATGAATACCGCCACTGAACTCTGAAGCATCTACTTCAACCAGCCGGACTCTACCGCCCGGCGCCAGCATTGCAGCTGTATCAATCAGTGCTGTCATGCTCCACCTCAGGCATAGACGCCATAGGCGCGCTTAATCGTGAATGTAAGCTCAGCGAATTTGCTGCTAATCTGGTTTTTGCGCACGGACTCGGCGACAACGCGGTACAGTCCTTTCTCTTCGCCCGGCGGCGTGATGATGAAAGCCTTAACGGTATGCGCCAGGAGAAAGTCCCGAACGGTATTCACTTCAGAATCAGCGCCCACATGCTTCATTGGTACCTGAATAGCCGTCGAGTTAATGCCGTTCTCGGCCACCTGCTCGTAGCCATCACCGAACTGCGCAGAGCGTATTGTTTGACTGTATTCTACGGCCCCCGCGCCGAGCTGCGAGTGCCAGTTGTAAGTTTCAACTGCCATATTTGCTCCATAAAAAAACCCAGCCGGAGCTGGGTTAAAAGATAGGTTATTTATTTGGCTAATGAAAAATTGACCTGAAACAACGTCATTGAAAAAAGAATTAGTTACTTCACATATATAAAATGATGAAATATGCGACACTCCGTCGATATTTTTATCCATCATAGCTAACCAATTCACAGGGATAGTTTAATGAATATTGTGCATTATGCAGCCATTGGAGCTGTAGCTTTCGTAGTTGTTCTAACGATTTTGGTGATTAACATCATTAAATTAAAGTCAGCAAGGGCTGATGCAGCAGAAAAGGCAGCAAAACTTGAGCGCTACGCGACAATCACCAATGCTGAAACAGAAGCTGAACGAATCGTGAACGCAGCTAAGCAAACCGCAGAAGAGTTAATTATTGATTCGCAAAACAACCTTGACGAAGCAAAAGCTGTGGCAACCAAAACTATTGCAGCCAGTGAAAAAGATGCAAAATCTATAACTCAGCGTGCGGAGGATATTCTATCAGATGCTCGTTTAGCAGCTAAGCGAATGAACGCAGAAGCGCTAACTGCTGTAGAAACACAAAGAGTCAAGCGTACAGAAATTGAGAAGCAGATTGATGAGCTGCGCAAATCCTATCGTGAGAAAAAAATTACTTACGATGAGTTGGAAGAAGCGCTATCAATCTATAAAGATGATATGGAATTTGCCGACATGGGGTTCTATGCACCACACTTCGATTTTGAAACATCGGCCAGTTTTCAGGATGCGATCAAGGCATGTCGCGAACGACAAAAAAATCTGCTACGTGACAAAACTGAATTTGGCGCAATACATTGCCCTACTGAATGGACGGTAGGTGGCTCTAAAAGCGAAGGTCGGAAAATGACCACTCGCGGCATTCAGATGACAGCACGTGCATTCAACGGTGAATGTGATGCAGCTATTGCAAACTGTACATTTAAAAACGTTTATCAAATGGAGCAAAGAATTTATAAAGCATTTGATGCCTTGAATAAGATGAATGAGGTTAACCAGATTTACATTAATCGTGCTTTTTTAGATTTGAAGCTAGATGAACTTCGACTTACACATGAATATCGTTTAAAAAAACAAGAAGAAAGAGAAGAACAACGTGAAATCCGCGCTCAGATGGCTGAGGAGAAGCGAGCTCAAGCCGAAATTGATCGTGCACTTCGAGAGGCCGAAGATGAAGAGCGTCGCGCCCAAAAAGCGTTGGATAAAGCCCGTAAAGAAATGGAATCGAAGTTAGCCCAAATGACAGCTGAGCAAGTAGAGAAGCACCAAGCTAAGGTATCCGAACTAGAGCATGCCTTAGAAGAGGCGTTGTTGAAAGGCCAAAAAGCTCTTTCAATGGCTCAGCAAACTAAACGCGGTCATGTGTACGTTATTTCTAATATTGGTTCGTTTGGTGATGATGTTTTTAAAATAGGAATGACGCGTCGACTTGATCCTCAAGATCGAGTGGATGAACTGGGTAGTGCATCAGTTCCATTCCTGTTCGATGTTCATGCAATGATTTTCAGTGAAGATGCCCCAGCAATGGAAAGCATGCTCCATCAGCGTTTCAATGAGCAACGCACTAACCTAGTTAATAAGCGTAAAGAGTTTTTCAATGTAAAATTAAGCGATATTAAAGATGCTGTATTTGAGATTGCAGGAAATGATGTAGATTTTATCGAAACAGCAACTGCTCAGCATTATTATGAAACAAAGGCAATTCGTAAGCAGAAAGCGGATATCATTTCAGTTGTTCCTCAAGAGGAAAAACTACCTAGATTTGCGGACGCAATATAACATTTCAATGACAAATTTAAGGGCGGTTTTTAATCGCCCTTTTATGTTAAAAGTCATTAGTTACATGTTTTTGTAATAGCCGACTTTAGAATCAAAGTCCTGTTTTGCGAGAGGCGTTTGGCTTGTCACATAAGTCTCCCAAGAGCTGTACGCCTCTACGAGCGCGCGCTTTTCTTCTGCATCCTTAGTGCTCGATTTCATTATTTCAAACACTCCAGAAGCATTCTCTTTGCGTTTGTTTTTTCTGTTAGCGCCGCAAGTCGCTATTGCATCGGCTACAGAATCATTCCACCCAACCAACTGCAGGATCTCCATTCTCTTTTGAATCACGAACTGATCCGCAGACGCATTCCGTGCCTGAGTCGACAGGTATTCAGCAAACTCCATTTTGTTCATTGGCACCTTTGAGACTGGCTCAATATTTACGTCACACTTCGAAAGCTCATTATACTTGGCTTGTTTTTGCGCGTTGTTGACTGGAGCATTACCCGCGCACGCAGAAAGAGCCATTGCTAACACCACTGTCGTGAAGACCTTTTTCATTATCATCCCCTGATTAGTATGGTTTTGACATAATAACCAGGGGAGGCATCGGTGTAACCAGGTACGGGTGATATTGCCATATCAGAATTTAAGACGATGCCTATTTTGACTGGAACTGCCTACCAAGGAGGCCATCACTTCGAGTTGCCCTCATAAGGATCTCCGTCACCTTAGTTTCTATTTCCTTCCCTAACGCCCGCGCTGCGGCGTCTCCGTCTCCAGATGTGTTAGATGTTGCATTGCCCTTATTATCGACATAAATATCAATGTTGACCTGCGGCTGGGCTCCACCTCCACCCTGCGCCCTGACACCAAGTCTTCCAGCAGAATCCCGTGTCAGCGGCATGATGGCCTCTTCGCCAGCCTCAGCAAATACTCCGCCTTTGGCGAATTTAGATGCCCCCTGGAAAGTGAAATACTGAGGAGAGTCGTAGACGCCATTCACGTACTTACTGAGGCCCGGAGACTCATAGACTCCGCCTTTTGCGTTCGGGGTGAATGATGGAACAGCGAATGATTGCCCGCCCCCAGCCGAAGTACCAGAGCCACCACTGATCCACCCCATTGCGGCCTGCACTGCATATGCAACCATGAGGCGGTTCGTCACATCAAGGATCATCTTGAGCATGGATTTGCCGAATTCTTTAACTGATGCTTTGCCAGTGGTCATCAGCTCAGTCAGCATGTCGCTCAAGCCGGTCAACGTGGAGCTGGCGACGTTCTTCACGGCGTCATAGGTATTCGTGGCGGCCTCAAGATATTCATTCCAGCCACTAACTGCCCCTGCTTTCCAGTCACCCCGCAACTTATCCTCTTCGGCGTAGTAGTTACGAAGAGCTGCCAGCTCTTTCTCGTAGCCAGCATCCTCTAGTTTACCACCACCATTGATCCATCCCTGACGAAGCTGCGCCTCTTCATTCATTCTCTGGGCCATGCGACTGCTTAAACCCGACCCGCTACGTAACGCCTCAGATTTTTCAGTCATCTGCGTGACATACTTATTTGCCTGTTGTGCCAGGCCGTTAATCTTCTGTTGTACCTCTACTTCTTTGTTCTTCTGATCCACAACCTTCGCGGCATTCAGAATGGCTTCCCGGCTAGACAGAAGAGATTTCTCCTGTGCGGTGAGGGCTCGGGTTTTGGCGGCCTCGTCCAGTTCCGCAAAACGTGACTGCTGCTTGCCCAGTTCGGTGTTTTTGGCGTGAATATCGCCGGTCTGACGCAGGGTTTCGAGGGTTTCCGTTAAGGTCCTTGCCTGCGCCCGGTAGTTCTCCAGAGTGCGATCGCCAGCATCCAGCGTGGCTTTGGCTTCTTTGGTCTTTTTGGCTGAGTCTTGTGCAAGCTTCGAGACTGCGTCTCTTGATTCTCGACTTGTTCCGCCATCACCTTTTACGTTAGACCCTCGCGCTTCAGCCTCATAGTTTGCCTGTGCGTTAGGCGCAGTGACGCGCTTCCAAAGCTCGTTATAGCGTTTTTTGTTCGCCTCAATCTCTTTGTCCGCTTCCGCTCCAGCCTTTTTCATTGCCTCAACATCCATGCCGAGGAAATTAGCCAGCGCACCGCCACCCGGGATTTTGTCTGCCCAGCCAGCGATGGTGCTGGTGAACTTGGCGTCCAGAGAGGTGATATTGAGGAACAAGTCTTTGATCGAGGACTTAACCAGTTCGAAAATATCGATGATCTGGTTTCCCCATGCGCGCACGGTAATACCTATATCGCCAAAGGTGTCAGAAGCGCTCTTTTTAAGGTTTTCCCACGTTTTACCGATATTATCGGTCGCTTTGTTGGTCTCCTCTGCGCGCTTTGCCATGACGCCTGCAAACAGCTCAATAGCTTCGGTAACAGCCGCCTGCTCCCCCTTCTGCTTACGTAGCTGGATAATGTGCTTGATCATGGCTTCATCAACGAAACCATATTGTTCATTGAGGCTGGCAAGCCCTTTAACCGGATCGCTGACAATCTTTTCGAAGTCGCTCATTGCCGCTTTGGTATCATTTCCGGCCTTACCCATGAGGGTGATGGTCGTTGCGACCTGCTTCATCTGGCTTGCGGTATATTTGCCAGTATCGTTCAACGTAACCAGCGTATCGACAGTGGAGCTCATCGATGTATTCGTCTTGCCAGCCACTTCCTCAGCGGCCTGGTTGAGCTGCTGCATTGAGGAGAAGCCAGCCCCACCCATCATGATGACAGAGCGTGCCACCTGCTCAAATTGCTCCGAGGAGTTATACGCTGCGGCAGCCAGCAGGCCGATCGTGCCAATCAGCCCAACAAGTGCGATTGTGGTAGGGTTAATCATCCCAGCCATGCTGCGGATGTATTCGCCGACGCCGGACAACGCCCCCTGAACCGAGCCGAACTGGTCTTTAATCTGTCCGCCCTGTTGCAGCAGAATCAGGAACGGCGACTGACCGCCAGCCAGCTGCGTGGCGATATCGGTGAATTGCGCCGGAAGCGTGCGCATTGCTGCGCTGTACTGACCAACGGAGATTCCAGCGCGCCGGGCAGCAGCTTCCTGCCGGGATAGCGCCTCTGGTAGTACGTCAGCGACACCAGAGAGGCGCTCACGCGTCTGGTTAAGGATTGTGTTGAAGTGCTCAAACTGAGCACCGTTAATGCGCCCTGCTTCGAAATGTGCCACCAGCTGTGCGTGCTGTTCATCCAGTGAGTTGAATGCGCGGATCGTCGGGTCGATAGAGCCCAGCAGGCTCTTCAGCGCAGCGGACTGCTTCTCAGCGGCCTGAGTCGCTGCCAGTTCGGCTTGTGCCCTGGCAGCAGCTTCGCCGGTATCCGTCAGCTTTAGCCGCGTATCGTCGAGGATTTTGTTGTAGTGCTGAAAATCATCGGTATCCAGGAAGCCTTTGGTCTGGAAGTTACGCAGGGCGGCCTGCTGTTCATCCAGCCGGTTAAGCGCCTTGTTTACCGGGTCGATATTCTCCAGCAGGCCTTTCAGCGCCACCTGCTGCTCTTTGATACCTTCGCTGCCCTGCTTCGCAGACTCAGCACCAGCGCGGAATACGCTGTTGAGGTCATCAGCTTTGCCTACGGCACCCGCCGCGGCTTCACCGAGTTTATCCAGTTCATTGCTGGCTGTTTTCAGATCGGATACGTCAGCACGCAATGTGATCGAGGCGATTTGGTCACTCATCAGGCCGTCTCCTTATGCATCACTTTGAGAGCCTCGCTTTCCATGATTCGAATATCAGCCATGCAGGCCGCCGCATCCTCAACCCCGTGCAACTTAAACACCCAGGGGAGAACGTTGTAATCAAGACCGGTCGCACCGCCCGCGCCGACGCGCCATTGGGTCGCCAGTGCGGAGAAGACGGTAAAGGCCTCCCATACGGATGGCAGGATCCCTACCTCTTCCTCCACGTCCTCAGGCGTTAAACCAAAAGCGGCTAACTCCGCGAGCGTCGGTCCCGGTGTATACAACGCTGCGGCGACCTGCCTCAGTTTTTTTCGCGCAGTCCCATCAGCTCTTTGGTGTATGCCAGCCCGATGCTGTCGAACGCGCGAGGATAGTTCTTTAGCAGGACGATCACGTTATCTCGGTTGAACTCATCCGGCAGTGCCCAGCCTTCGACAATTTCCATGAGGTAATCGGCCTGCGGCTCAATAGCAGCCTTTTTACCTTCAGCGGCCTTTTGCAGCTTCTCGTCCATGGAGCGCAGCTCTTCCAGCGTCTTATGGCGGAAAGTGAAGGTCAGCTTGCCGTCTTCGGCGCCAGCGCGTGGGATGCTGGCAGTAACGGAAAATATCGGATTGGGGATCAGGGAGAATTTGGTCATTTATTCATCTCGGTAAGGCCCGGCTTGCCGGGCCAGATTAATCAAGTAATGCTGACGGTGCATCCGGCAGAAGTGAGTGTCTTGCCTGCGGCGTCGGTAACTTCACAGGTATACACCCCAGCATCAGAAGACTGAGCGGACGGAATGTTGAGCGTGGATGCGGTTTTGCCCGGAATGGCGGTGCCGCCTTTCTTCCACACGTAGTTGTACGGCGCGGAACCGCCTTGCATGACCACCGACAGATCCAGAGCTGCATTAGCAGCAACAGACTTGGTTGTTGGCAGGTCAGTCAGGAACGCCAGAGGTGTAGCGGAGGAGTCAGCGATCGGGTAAATCTGCATATCCGATTCGAAGTTCATACGCGCTTCGTTGCTTTCCACGGCGTTGATTTCAGTTCGCGGTACGCGCTGGAACGACACTTTGGCTGAGTAGTATCGATCGGCTTTGCCGCGCGGATTGTGGAACCATACCGCCGTGGTGTCGCTTGAGTCATCCAGGTCAATGAGGCGTTTGTAGATCGCCAGTTGCGGGTCATGCGCGAAGGTATAGACCTGAACTACGGCGTTTTTGAATGTCGGGATGGTACGGGCTTTATCATCCTCCAGGAACTGGACACTGATAGTCTGCTGGTCGCCGCCTTCAGTGGACAGCGTCATGACCTGCGGCATGGTGATCCACGAATCGATTTTACGCAGCGTGCCTGCGCCGGTGCCCGCCGGGAATTTGGTGGTGTCGGTGGTATCGAACGCTTCCAGCACGATTTTCGTACCGGTTACTGACTTGACACGCACCACCATGTTGTCGAGCTTTAACCAGCCTGAACTCACCTGAACTACGTCACCGGCCAGAATGCCGGAGGCCGATGCAACGGTCAGTTCGCATTCCGTCGCATTGGATGCCGCAGTGAAGACAATCGGCGCAAGATACGCCTTGGCCACGTTTACACGCGACCCGTTAGGGATTGCGAATGCCATTGCATTCTCCTGAATTTAAGTAGTAAAAAACCCACCAGGTGGTGGGTCAGTAATCAGCGCGGTACTGCATGCTGATGGGGATGGTATAGGTTATGGAGCCGCTGCTGCCGTTTGGTGCAGAGGTCGGACGGTCCTGTATTGGCTGGCGAATCTGAGGCGGCCCGTTGATATAGACGGTTAAATCACCAGCCACCAGAGCGAGGCCTTCGGGAAATCCACCCGCAATCACACTGGCAAATGTTCGCGCCTTGCCGACGCCTATTCCTGCGGGGGTGACTATGTTCACCTGGAAAATGCCCTGATACGTACGAAGCTGCCCTGCAAAGTCTTGCCCGATAGTTTGTGCCGGGAGTATATAGACCCTCCCGTACGGGACACCATCTGGCGGTTCAAAAATGATGTTTGGCCAGGCTATCGGTATATCAATCGCGAGGGCGATATCAGCAAGGCGCGACTCGAGCAATTCCGCAATTAGCATTGATTGGTCACCGGCCATTACGTACCTCGCTCATCGCCTCTCGAAACAGCTGCGCTGCGTCCAGTGCAGTGATACCTACCATGCCGCCGGGGGCCTGACCAGAGTGTCCGTTCTCCAGTGCCTGTGCGTATGGCAGGTTATTTGTGAAGTAAATCGAGCTGACCTGCCCCACCCTGAACACTTCAAGCACCGCCAGCCCGCGGGAGTTGGAACCCTGGCCGGAGGCATCCGGAGTATCGTTGGATTGGGTCGGTTGGCTATCAAACCCCACATACCAGTTGTTCTTGAAGCGCCCGCCGACATAACCATCTGGCTTTTTGATGTCCATCGAGTCGTTTACCCGTAGGCCACGTTTAAGGCGCCCGGACTTCGTCATGTTTGCTGGGTCATCGCGAAGCGCTGCGTTATGCTCACGAACGGCAGTGTTATAAGCCGACGCCGTCTGATTCACTTCCCACGTTTCAGGCTGCCCAACTGGCGACACATCGACCAGGCGCCCGAGGATTTTGATACCCGTCCGGCGCACCACCTCGTCTATTTCCTGCTTTGAGCTATCAACGAACAACTGAATGGCAGCCAGGAACGGCTGATTAGCAGAACTTGCCATAGTTACGCCCTCAGTTGGATGTTGTAGGAGATAAGCACGTCAGCAGGCTTAACCGGGTTCGGTTGCACTACGCGCCATTTCTTGCCGTCGATTTCGATACGGTCATCAATACGCACTTCCGTTTCGAACGTGGCAGCCAGTTTCTTATCGCCGGTGGCGATCAGGGAGCCATCAATTTCACGGGAGGAGTATTCGGTGATAACGCCGGTAACGGTCGCGATAACAGGCTCGGTGGTAATCTCTTTCCCGTACTGATCGCGGGTGGTGGTACCGCCTCGGGTCAGTTGGTAGGATTTGCCGTTATTCTTCAGGAGCCGCGTTGCCGTAGCGCGCATGCGGCGATAGTCGATTGCCATGCTACCCCCTTTCGACCCGGACCTGGTTGCCGCCCACTACAAGCCCGCGCAGTGCGGAATAGAACCATGGGAATGACGGAGAAGCTTTATTCGTTCCCGGCTCATACTGGACTGTTACCGCACCCTCAACGCGCTCCATCGTCACCGCCCCACCGCCAGCGACCGACGGGGTGAGGTCAATCTCCTGCGATTCGATAGCCAGGCGACATTGAGCATCAATCAGACGCTGTGGAATAGCATCATTCGGCAGGTCAACACCATCGAAGCGCACGCCGGAACGCGGCCAGGATAGAGGCTGTGATGCGCTGGAACGCTGACCGCGCCAGGCCTTCCCTTCCAGAAAGTCCATTGCCTGCATCAGCATCTGGCCGCACTCATCATCATCTGCAGGAATGCTATATCCGCGCCCGGCGGCAAATGCCCGCAGGTCTGACACGCTGGCGTAGCTGTTGAAGTCTGGAGAGTGGGGATCGGCAACCAGCATGTTTATTCCTCCAGACGCCAGTCCAGCGCCAGCCAGTTATCCACTTCATCAGGATGAACATCTGCGCGCAGCGGGCCGCCAGGGAATTCTGGGGAGTCACGTACCATGACCACCAGCTCAATACCCTGCTGTTCCTGCTGCTGTTCCTGCTGCTGTTCCTGCTGCTGTTCCTGCTGCTGTTCCTGCTGCTGTTCCTGCTGCTGTTCCTGCTGCTGTTCCTGCTGCTGTTCCTGCTGGGCAGGATTTTTATCAGCGGCCTGCTGAGCTGCAAGCTTTTCCGCTTCACGCTGAGAGCGCTGCTCTTTGGTTAATCCGGCCATTGGGCCTCCTGAAAAACAAAGGGGCCGAAGCCCCCTGGGTTAACCCATGATGATGGCGGAATGACGTGGCGCCACAGCAGCCACACCCCATGCCAGCCCCACTTCATAACGCACCTGACGGTACTGGCGGTACAGCGCCACCTGGAAAGTGATGCCAGATACCGGGTCGGTCACATTCATGACGTCATCAGCAGTATCGCCACCTTCAGGCATCGCCGGGGTACGGCTGGCCAGCAGGAATGCCCCGCGGTCAAACGCCATGTTCGGTACGAATTCGCTCAACACGGTGACATCAGCCTGATCTGCCAGATCCTGACGGAGGCCCGGCGCGTTAATAGTGATAGTGGAAGACGTAGCCGCAACGACCAGATACTGATTGTCATCACCGGCGAACTTCACCGCAGTACCTGCAGCGATACCGCCGGTACCGGCAGAGATAGCGATGATGATATCGCCCTCTTTCTTCGCGCCATTGACCTTATAGCCAGCAGCAGCGCTTTTCGCGGTACGCTTGATGCTGAAGGATTCGTGGAGGTTGAAGCCCATGATGCGACCGATAACACCTTCACGCAGCAACTGGTCGGTTCCCGCTTCGTTCGCTTTGAAGAGGACAGCCTGTTTACCACGGATGGATGCCATCGCTTCGCCACCAAGCACCATACGCAAATCGGTAGTCGGCGCACCGTTATCGGTCAGGATTTGACGCGCCAACGCAGCATCAGTCAGATCGTCTTTGATGCTGAACGGGGTATTCTTCGGCGCGCCAACAGCGCGGGAGGAGTTGAGGTACAGCGCAGCGAGGTCTGCATCCACTTCGTTCGCCAGCGCTCGGAAAGCCTGCTTGAACTGGTCAGCCAGGATGGTGTTGTAGGTGCCAGCCGGGCCCAAAGCCAATTGCTCTTCACCATTCCATTTGACCGGGGCCATCTTGGATTTGGTGATTTTGACATCCACACCACCGATGGTCTGGTCGCCAGAATTAGGTGCTGACGGACCAGGGACAATATCTTCAGTGGTGGCTGCAGGTGCGACTGGCGCACGTACGGTCTGGTCTTTTGCAGCAGCATCCGCTTTCGCGTCACGCGCCACCGCAGGAATAAAACCAGTTTGCTCGCGGGACACTACGTCCAGCGCGGTATAGATGGTCGGGATCAGACCAGTAAGGGTATTGCCTGCCATTTATGGCTCCTTTCGATTTAATCGACGATGCTGACGCCGTCTTTCAGCGCTGCTTGCTTGCCAGCGTTATCCAGGGAATCAAACGCACCGCGTTTCATGGTTTTTTGCCCGGCCTGGTGCTGCGACTGGTGAGAGCCGCCGCCGCTGTTACCGGACGCTTTGAGGATGTAATCTTTCTGCGGATGCGACTCGACCAGAGACTCCAGGGCCTCATCAAAGCTGGCTAACTCGCCGGGCTTGGTGCGAGAAAACACCTTATTGCCCTGGCCGTCGTAGGCCACAACCTTCCCTTCTTCGATTTTGAAGTTCTGACCGAAGTAGGAACGCACGAACTCAGTCGGGATCGCCATCTTCTCGGAAATGAACTTAGAGCCACCGAAGCGGCCTCCGATCATCTCGTCGTAGAGTTGAGTTTCCAGCTGTTTGGTCTTGCCGTTCGCCTCGTCCAGCTGCTGTTGGAAAACTTTGGTGATCTCCGCCTTTACCTGGTCAACGGCACCAGCATCGATCAGTTTTTTCTGGTCGATTTTGGTCATCATCTCCAGGGCTTCGAGCGCCTTGGCCGGGTCGGTGATGCCAGAGAATTTCGCGAGATTGGCTTCCGCCGCTTCCTTCGCTTCGCGGTGAGTTTTCGCCTCGCCATTCAGGGAGGTGATTTTGGTCATCGCTGCGACCGCATCGAACGGGATCTCTTTGCCATCATCATGGATGTACACAGGCATACCGTTTTCAACGACCACATTTCCGTTAGCATCAAGTTTCAGTTTCATTGTTTTTGCTCCAGCCTTCCGGCCATACGTAATGGGTCATCCGACCCGGGCACCGCGTCGCATCCGCTCAGCGGCAGGCATAAAAAAGACCGCCTGGAGGCAGCCTTAATATTGATAGGGTTGCGTTACTCGAATGCCGACACATCCACGCGGCGCAGTTCGTCCAGGGTCATGAACTCCCCTGCATCGTTGAACAATTCCGGCACAGTGATTTTGCCGTCGCGAAGCATCTGCGCACGGGTTACGCCCAGTACCTGTTCCTGACGCTCGTACGACTGTCGGGTAAGCCAGTCGGCGTAGCTGGTATATGCTGGCACCTGTCCGTCCATTGAGGCGCGAGTAGCTTTGCTCAGTTCGCCAGAGGATATCTGCAATTCATCCCACGATTTCGTAATGAGGATTTCACCGGACCGGCAGCAGAAGTGGATTTTGCCGGGCCCGCGTAGATACGGAATTGCATGGCCCAGCGGCTTGCCATCGAGCGAGTAGAGTTTGCGGTCGCGGATGATGCACCACTGGCTGGTGTGGGTGTCCAGAGTCGAAGACCACTGTTTGGCCTTCACGATATCGCTGTTGGCTTGTGCGAACTCCTGGCGCGCCGTTGCTGCCATATGATTCACCGCAGTGCGGGCAATAACAGCAAGGTCACGACGTGAGGCATTGATAACCCCGTCCTGGCGGTTAAGTTGCGGCGTGCCGGCGACGCGCTTCACGATCTGCTCGACGGTTTCACCCTGAAGAAATCCGGAACGCACGGCATTGGTGATTTTATCCAGCCGGTCGGCTTCAAGCTTCTGTCCCCACTCTTTAAGCAATCGCCCCTGAAACGGCTGCGCTGCAGCAGCGGCGTAGACCTGCTCGGGTGCAATGCTTTGCAACGGGACGTGTTTCAGGATCTGCTTAGGAATGATGCTACTGAACAGGTCCATCTGATAACCGGCCTCATATTCTACGTAGCGCGTCAGTTCGCGCGCCAGTGCCTCGTTAACCGGCCCATAGGCCTGTTGATTCAGGTCACGCACACCAGCCAGCAGCGATGCCAGGCGGCGGGCGCTGTATGTATCAGCACGCTTGCCGTCCAGCAACACCATCAATTTGGCAGCCAGGTCAGCATCCATCCTGTTCAGCAACGCGACCATGCGCCGGGCAACACCGGTACCATAGCGCGTCACGTACAGACCATGCGCTATCGTCTCATCATGCAAACGGTCGTTGACAGAGCGGGCCATATCACACCTCGCCAGGCAGTGGTTCTGTCAGTGAAGCCGACTCAGCAAGTAACTCATTCAGCACTACGTCGGGATCCGCATCAGCATCGATGATGTTCAGCTTCTGAAGAGACTTAATCGCATCGACGCGACGAATATCACCGCCCTGGCGTAGCGACTGAATAGCCAGCGCCGCCGGAGGATTGAACTCTTTCGACTCGACATCCAGCTCGGTGCGGACATCGACGTTACCACCCTCAGATTCCCCGATGTACTCGGCCATAATTTGCAGGATGTTGTCGATCGCATCTTCCAGACTGGTTGCCATAGTGTAGAGCGGCGACTGCTCCTGCATTTTCTCTTCCGATGTCTGGTCTACGGACTTGGTTGAAGTGTTGTCGGTGCGCAGCAGCTTTGCGCCCGCCTGGCGCATCTGTTCTACAAGGTCGGTCAGTGACTCTTTGCCCGAACTGATTGAAGTACCAGTGTGCTCGACGTACTCAAGCCCCTGTTTCTGCCGATCGGAGAACTGGGTGGCAGAGGATGAGCCAATAACCAGCTCTTGCCCTTCTTCAAGCCCGAATACGGTCAGTAGCGGCACGCGCGCTACGTGCAGAATGTTGTCCTGCTCACTCTGGCTCTGCCAGTGCTTCACGTTCAGCAGCGCCATGTTGAGAAGCGGAGGCGAACCGCACATGAACCCGGTGCGCTTGGTGTAGAGCGTTACCAAGGTTATGTCCTTGCGGGAAGTCTGCCATTCGTCGTGTAACGCCCAAGTGGGCTGCCCTTCCGCACCGGTAGACTTCCGGTAAATCTGCACCGTGCCCGGCGTCAGGAGGCGGATCTGTTCGACTTTCGTCTGCCCGAAGTCATCGCCATCCTCGATAATCACCTCTTTGATGCGCAGCTCGGTCAATACGACCTTGCCGCCGGTCATCTTCGATTTCCAGCCGATCAGCTGTCGGGGATTCAGCATCGTTACGTACGGTCGTGCGCCAGTGGCTTTCTCATCCGCCTTGGTCTTCACTTGCTCGGCGTCCACCCGGGGGTAGTCCACCAGCGCATGGGAAAGCCCATACTGCATCGCCAGGCTGAAGAACGACTGCGCCCATACATCCAGGCGGGTGCCTTCAAGGTCCACGTCTTTTGCGAACTCGCGCAGCTGATCTGGGACGTTCTCGGCCAGCTTAATCGGCTCGGCAAATACGCGCCCGATGTTTTGCTTAATGGTCTCTTCATACGCAGGCAAAAGCGTGGCTACAGCCAGGCGCTTTTTGTAGTCTTCTTTGCCCTCTTTCGGCCAGCGCGGTAGATATGCCTCGCCCAGTTGTCGCATATAGAGCGTGCCGCCCATCAGGGCATCGTTGATATCCCACGCCTCGACCATGTTCCCATAGTCCAGATTGGGTGTTGAGATGTCAGGCATGGAGTTACATCCGTAGTTGAGTGACTTTTCCGGTGGGCTTGATGATCGGGAATTGCTTCACGATGAAATAGCCACCAGCGTCGTTTGGGTGATCGTTGTCGGCTGATTTATCCGGCTCGCCGTTTGCCGCCCATACCTGCTGTTCAAGGCTGTCTGTATAGACCGGGCAGCGAGCAACGTTAACTTTGTAGCGGCGCTCACCGTTGCCGTTGCAGAACATGGCATTCATGGAGTTAATGCGATCCTTTACCGGCGGGTTGGCGGCGTTCACCACCACGCTGAATCCGGCTTGCTTGAGCTGCGCAATATCGGTGGCGCTGGCGTTATTGGACTTGCGTGAATCGCCGGAAGCATCCGGATAGATGTAAATCTGCCTGGAGGCAACATAGCGCCCGCCCACGTAGCGCCAGAACTCTTCCTGGATACGCTTTATTATGGCTGGCGTGTCATAAACTTTTATCAATTCACGTACCGCGCGCGGCTCGCCATTGCGAAGGACGTGGACGATGGCCGCCATTTTGCCAACGTTAAAGTCCATGCCGATATAGAGCGGTTCGCCTGCCTGTTCTTCATCAGTACAGTTATTCAGTCGTCGATCGAACTGGTGATAGATGGTGCCGCTGGTCAGGTTGGTGAAGCGCCCCCTCAGATACGCCTTAATCAACTCCGGCGGGTAGGAATTCATCAGCGAAGGGATGTAATCCGCGGGCAGGTTCTTCGCGTTGTCGAACGTGCTGGCCTGTATCAGACCGTACAGGGCTGAAAGCTCTGGCTTTTCACGTACTGCCTTCACGAATTGCTGGTAAACGAATTTGAACCCCTCCGGCGTTGTCGTGACGTCAATACCGTTACGCAGCCCATCAACCTTGTAACGCATACGGGCGATGATTTTTCGCCAGGCCTGTTGCGCTTTGGCAGCCGCCATTACATCCAGCTCATCCACCATCGCGTTACCGATTTTGAAACCAACTATCGAGCCGGGCTTCTCCATCGAACGGCAGATTGTGGTCCCGCGGAACCGTCGCCCCTCGTAGAAGTGAACCTCTTTGTTCCCCTCATTGATTTTGACGCTCAGCCCCCAGTCAAAGGCCACCTCTTCGATAGTCGGGTAGAAGATGTCACGAATCTGCGGATAAGTCGGCGCGAAATAACCCTGGTTGATTTTCGGGTGTTCCCACATCCCTTTGCAGATGCCGCCACAACCCACCCACGTTTTACCGGAACCGAACCCGGCAACGTAGGCTTTAAACTTGTGCTCCATCGCGAGGAAACGAGCCTGTGGGATGTTAAGTGTCGGGCTGATCCCCATCTTCTTCCCTCGCATCCACTACGTTGATATTGATCTGCACTGGTGTTGGTTCGTCACCATCACCATCACCGGCCAGCTCTTTGCGGAGTTTTTCAATCTCCAGCTGCCGGCGGTCGATTTCGATTTGCTGGAGGCGCTGCGCGAATTCGCTATCGGCCAGGCCCAGGCGCTTCATTACGGCTTCGTACATACGCTCGCGGCTGATTGCCGTTATCTCGACACCATTCTTCCCCAGCTTGACGCCGGAATATGCCAAAGCAGCGTCAGGGGAGAGTTTCCTGGTGTCAGCGAAGTAAGGCTGGCCTATTCCGTCACCATTGCAGCGCGGGCAGGCAGGGTTTGGCTCCCGGTTGTGGTCGTAGCCATAACCTCCGACGTCTACCGGCTCTTTGCCCTTTCGCTCAAGGGCTTTAAGCCGTTGCTCCTCGAACTCCACCATGTCACGCCACTGATAGTGATGACCGAAGCCCCAGCAGTAACGGCATGCGCCACGACGATACTGTGAAAGCTGGTTTGCATCGAAGGTGGCGAGTTGCCACATCTGCTCCAGGACCTCATCAGCACTGCCAAGCGTGCGCGCAATGGAAGCTTTCTGCTGTCGCGCGATGGCCTGTGCAACTGAAGTTTTCTTAAGGAGTTGATAGCCGATTTGTTCAGCTGATTTTTTACTGTAGCCAGCCCGGATAGCTGCCTGTGTGGCATTACCATCCTTCAGGTACTCCGCGACAAATAAGCGCTGCTGAGCGGTAAGTCCATCATCGTCCACCAGCTCTTCTGCGCTTTTATCTTTCTGCGCAGTGCGCATTTTTTTCTGCGCAGGTTTTTGCGCATTTTGCGCAGTAGGTTTTTTGATATATCGACGGGCGGTAGCGTAGTTCAGTCCCTGCGCTTCACACCATTCCTTTGGTGATACGCCGGTTGCGGCATGTTCGGACAGGAACCGTTGCTGAAGGTCTCCCCAGTCCTGTTTTGCCATAAATTCCTCTGGATAGTTCAGTTAAACAAGGCGATAGTATTAGGTACTCACGAGAGAATTTATTGTCTGTCGTTGAGCGTCATGTTTTCTCTTAATAAGGAAATTAGTTGTGAACAAATCTTCAGCAGCAAGAAAAGAAATATTTAACCTCGGTGATTCCGTATATTTGAAATCGGGAGGTCCAGAAATGTCAGTATACGAAATACACAAATACGCAGGCGAATTTACCGGAGACTACACTTGCCAATGGTTTGCAGGGAAGAAGCTTGAAAAAGGTCGCTTTACCGAAGAGTCTTTGACAAACACAAACCCAAAGCCATAAACCCAAACGCGCCTAAGCTATCTGTTTCTGATGTTTCAGACTGGATGATGTTGAATCTTCGATCTGATGGATGTCTTTATCAGCAGGACGTTGTCGACTACCTCGTTAAAGAACACAACGAGCAGCATCTCAAAGAAAACGCAGATGGCAACCAAGCGCTATCAACTAAAGTAATCAATAAGTTCAGAATTGATAGCGGGGAAAATGTTGTTTGGGTTAAACCAGATAAATACTGGCGTTACCGTGTTCCTGAAGATGAAGAAGGTCGTGAAGCTCGCGGTTAACATTAAGGGCGAACTATCGCCCTTTTTTTACGCCATCACGATAGGTATGCCCATGGTGATGGCAACAAAAAACCGCCCGTAGGCGGTTCTTAATATGGGGTAATTCCAAAAGCAACATCAGCCTAGCTTAAGCGCCTCCTGAATAGCATCAGCAAGCTCAGAAACATGCTCTGAAACATACTTAAGTTCTACATCGGTTTTGCAAGCCGTTGCCGCATCAGAGCTACCAACCGAAGCCTTGGCTATCTCTAACGCCGCCTGAACAGCAAGTAAACGCTGAGATTTCTGAATTGCCTCTTCTTCTGTTTTACTGGCTTTATCAAAATAGTTTTCTAACATGACAACCTCCTTTTGCTATGGAGGTTACAGACTACCCTTATGATTTGTCTGAATAAAGCATTATCGAATCCGCTCAGTGAAGAGCTTCTGTAATGCTTAATACGTGGGCGCCTGATTGCTATTCGAATCCATCACTGATTCGTAAATCCGCTCACACGTCATTCCGGCGCGGTAGCGTTCGTCAGCGATTCCAGCATAACGTTTAGCTTCTGCTGCAACATCTCCGAGCATGTCGGCGAGCATTCTGGCGTCGGCGTCGGTTGTTTTGCTTCTGACGGCAGCGGCAAGATCTGCGGTGTGCTTTGCGGCGTCCAGGCGGGCGGCAAGCTTTGTTGCTTCGGTGCGCAACTGGCTAACAGTGGCAGACAGACCAGCAGCAGTGGCAGCAGATTTTGCGGCTTGTGCTTGTGCATCTTTTACAGCCTCATCACGGGCAATAATTCGCCCTTGTTCAATCATGCGGGCGGCAGTCTGCGCGTTCGCGGTTTGCGACGATTCCACACTGTCACGCTCTGCCCACTTCTTTTCCCAACCGCGGCTGCTCCATACACTACCGGCGATGAATGCAACGGCCACCAGCAACGAAATAGCAATGAACTGATAGCGCAGGTTCACTGGTCTATCCCCCAGCACGTCAGCGCGCTTTCCTGGTCCCGTCTTTCTACCTGCCCATAGCAGCCATTTTTCTGGCCTTTGGTCAGACGACAGTCTCGGCCACCGTCTTTAACCCACCAGCGAATCGCCTCACATGCGCCTTTACGGTCGCCAGCATTTATTCGCTTATAGAACGTAGACGGGAAACATTTCCCGGGGCCAATGTTGTAAGGGCAGAAAGAAGCGATACCAGCTTTCTGCGGCTCGGTCAGCGGAACTTTTATATTTCGCTCAACCCACGCCAGTGCCTTATCACGCTCAATGGCGTTTACCTGAGCGCATTTTTCAGCAGACAGCTTCATGCCCTGAACTACTGGCTTGCCATCAACCATCGTGGCGCCACGGCAAATCGTCCAGAGCCCGCCGCCGTCACGATACGCCTGCTCGCTATTACCCTCTTTCTCATCCAGAAACTGATCGAGAATCACGGGCGCGGAAGCCCCGGCAAGAATCAAACCAACGACCGCTGC
>NZ_JAOWDO010000051.1:0-89978 GCF_030336535.1 Citrobacter sp. Ce006 | reverse complement strand
TTGTTCCGTGTCAGTGGAGGCGCATTATAGGGAGTTATTTCAGGCTGACAAGGGGAAATTTAAAATAATCTTCCGAGTGCGTATTTTTTATTCTTTACGCTTATTTTGACAACGTTTTGTTGGTTAATTGGGCGATTTCCCGCGCGAAACCTGCGACCTGTTCCCAATCGGTATACACCACTTCTTTATTCGTATCCGTTTCACCGCCAGACATCTTCATTATCAGTTGGATCATAACGCGGTCATACCAGCGATAGCGGGGATACAGCAAAGCGCCGGCAATAACCGCACTGCGATCTGGCCGCCACGGCGAACTCATCAGGAACTTACGCGCATAGCTGTTGGTTTGCGGCGTACGTTTTTCCGGTTTACGGGCAACAAGGTTTACGGAGTAGAACGCACTCGGCATCGCGTTCAGCCGCGTGGCATGCTTTTTCACAAACTCCTGAAAAGCAGCATGGTAATGGCCATAGCGAATCGAAGCGCCAATCACCACGCTGTCATAATTTTGCCAGTCAGGCTCGGCGGTACGATGCAAATTTACGACATCCGCCCAAACACCCAGCTCTTTGAGTTCAGAAGCCAGATACTCGGCAATTTCACGGGTTTGTCCGTCCCGGGAAGAAAAAAGAATCAGTGTTTTCACGTGTTACTCCATTATTCACGCCAGAAGGTAGGGGTAAAGAGTACCAGCAGAGTAAAGACCTCCAGACGACCAAACAGCATATTGGCAATCAGGATCCACTTCGCCACGGGGTTCATACTGGCAAAGTTGTCAGCGACAACGCCCAGCCCTGGCCCCAGGTTATTCAGCGTCGCCACAACGGAGGCAAACGCGGAGAAGTCATCAACACCGGTCGCAATAATCGCCAGCATACTGATAATAAAGACCAGCGCATAGGCAGAGAAGAATCCCCACACAGCTTCAAGGATTCGCTCCGGTAACGCACGGTTACCCAGTTTGATACTGTAAACCGCATTCGGGTGGACCAGTCGTTTCAATTCACGGTTACCCTGCTTAAACAGCAGCAGGATACGAATCACCTTCAAGCCACCGCCCGTCGACCCGGCACAGCCGCCGATAAAAGCAGAACACAGTAACAGCACCGGCAGGAACAGCGGCCAGCGGGCAATACTGTCCGTGGTAAATCCGGCGGTCGTCGCCATCGACACCACCTGGAAAAAGGCCTGGTTGATCGTCGTGAGCGCCGATCCATAGGTATTATGTATCCACAACACCAGCGTACAGATAACTACCAGCGTCAACTGCACACCAATGAACATGCGGAATTCCGGATCGCGCCAGTAGACCTTCAGACTACGCCCACTTAATAAAGAGAAGTGCAGGCCATAGTTACAACCGGAGATCAGTAAGAAGATAGCAATAATGGTGTTAATCGTGGGACTGTCGAAATACCCCACGCTGGCATCGTGTGTGGAAAAGCCGCCGATGGCAATTGTGGCAAAGCTATGACCAATGGCGTCAAACGCGGGCATCCCGGCAAACCATAGCGCCAGCGCGCACGCCACTGTCAGTAATACATAGATAAGCCACAGCGTTTTCGCCGTTTCGGCAATACGCGGGCGCATCTTATTATCTTTCAGCGGCCCGGGCATTTCTGCCCGATAGAGCTGCATACCACCCACGCCAAGAATAGGCAGGATAGCCACCGCCAGCACGATGATCCCCATCCCGCCGAACCATTGCAGCATCTGGCGATAAAAGAGAATCGCGTGTGGCAATGAATCAAGCCCCACCAGCGTCGTCGCACCCGTGGTGGTTAAACCGGAAAAGGATTCAAAAAAAGCGTCGGTTATCGTGAGGTTAGGACTTTCCGCAAAAATGAACGGTAGCGCACCCACGCTGCCCAGCACGGTCCAGAACAAGACGACAATCAGAAACCCTTCGCGCGACTTCAGCTCGCCCTTCTCTTTACGGTTTGGCCACCACAGCATAGAGCCGATAGCCAGAGCAACAAAGAAAGTTTGGGTAAATGCACGCCCTGCCCCATCACGGTAGATGAGCGCTACCAGTCCGGGGATGATCATTGTCCCCGAGAATAAGATGACCAGTAGTCCAACGATTCGGGTGATGGCGCGAAAATGCATCTCTGCCGCTTCCTTAGTTCTTTAAAATGAGGTGGGGATTATTCTTCAATCGCTAACAATTGCAATGAACCACGACTAAAATCCGCCAGTTTTGCCGAAAATTCATCCACTTTGGCATAAGGAAGCGCCACTCTGAGCCGAACAAAAGCCTGGTAATCACTGGCAACGACTTTACCGTCAAACTGCCCCAGCAAAGCTTCAATGCCTGCCAGCTGACCGTACTCACACTGCAAAGTATATTCGGTTAATGGCGTCTTGCGCTGTGTCGTTAACTGGCGCAGCGCCTGATTCACACCGCCACCGTAGGCTTTTACCAGACCACCCGTACCGAGAAGGATACCGCCGTAGTAACGCACCACCACCGCGGTAACCTCGCCGACGCCGCTCCCCATCAGCTGCGCGAGCATCGGTTTGCCTGCCGTACCCGCCGGTTCGCCATCGTCTGAAAACCCCAACTGCTGCGAGTCGTTGGGCGCACCCGCCACCCACGCCACACAATGGTGGCGGGCGTCAGGGTGTTCCGCTTTGACTGACTCAACAAACGCTTTTGCCGCTTCTACGCCGTCCGTATGGGCGAGCAACGTAATGAAGCGGCTTTTTTTGATCTCTTCAACGACGCTAACCGGCGCCGCAGGGATTAACCAACTGTCCATTACGCCAGTTTTAAATCCCGCGTCATGTTTTCGATATTGTTCTCGTGGACCACCACGTTGTCTTCAATACGAATACCGCCGAACGGTTTCAGGGCTTCAATTTTCTGCCAGTTGAAGTGTTTGCTGAATTGCCCTTCACGCCACGGTGCCAGCAGCGATTCAATAAAGTAGATACCCGGTTCGATGGTCAGAACCATGCCCGGTTGCAGAACACGGGTGCAGCGCAGGTAAGGATACTTTGACGGCGCGGCCAGATGAGTACCGCTGTCGTCCTGCATAAAGCCAGCGACATCGTGTACCTGCAGGCCCAGCGGGTGCCCGATACCATGCGGCATAAACGGCCCGGTAAGATCGTTTTCCACCATCGCCTCTTCACTCATATCGGTGATGATTTGATGCTTACGCAGCAGCTTCGCGATGCGCTGATGAAACTGAATGTGATAATCCACGTAGCTGGTGCCTGCTTTCATGGTCGCAATCAGCGCCAGCTCTTCGTCGTTAACATCTTTCACCAGATGCGCATAGTCGTTGTCGCTTTTCGCCGACCAGGTACGCGTCAGGTCTGCCGCATAGCCATTGTATTCCGCACCGGCATCCAGCAGGAAGCTGCGGATTTCAGACGGAGCCTGATGATCCAGCCTGGTGTAATGAAGTACCGAGGCATGCTCGTTAAGCGCCACGATGTTGCTGTACGGTACGTCGGTATCGCGGTGACCAGTCGCAGTCAGGTAAGCGAGGTTGATGTCAAACTCGCTCATCCCGGAACGAAACGCTTCTTCCGCGGCCCGGTGTCCATTCACCGCCATTTTCTGCGCTTCGCGCATACAGGCCAGCTCGTAATCCGTTTTATAGGCGCGGTAATAATGCAGGTAGTCGATCACCCCTTTCGGGTTGATGTTGCTGGCCGCGATGTCCAGTTGCAGCGCACGTTCCGGAACCGGGCCGATGTAACCGATATTGCCGCGAGCAGCAGGCAGTTGGCTACCGATACCATCCGCTTTTGGCAGCGCGATGATCTCAATTTCTTCCGTCCAGAAGGAGGTCGGCAGCGGCTCAACGTTGTGCCAGTAATCGACCGGCAGGTAGAACCACAGTTTCGGCTTGTTCACGCCATCCACCAGCAACCAGCAGTTAGGAACCTGCGTTACAGGCACCCAGGCTTTGAATTGCGGATTGACCTTAAACGGGTACGGATGATCGTCGAGAAAGACGTTAACAAGTTCGCCTGAGTGAATAAGTAACGCATCCAGCTTAAAGCGTTCCAGCGCGTCGCGCGTCCGTTCTTGTAAGGTAACGATATGATTTTTATAGAGTGCGGCCAGTGATTCCATTTTCTATCCTTCTGTTTTTTGACCTCAAGTCTCCGCATCTTAGCACATCGCTTTGTGAGTGCGTGATTTCTGCCGAGCGTGATCGAATCGTCATTTCTTTAATCATTCATTTGCATTTTATTAACATAAAACACACACTTCGATTCATCTGGTATGACCAGATCACCTTGCGGATTCAGGAGACTGACATGCTTTACAAAGGCGACACCCTGTACCTCGACTGGCTGGAAGATGGCATCGCCGAACTGGTGTTCGATGCCCCTGGCTCGGTCAATAAACTCGACACGGCCACCGTTGCCAGCCTGGGCCATGCGCTTGATGTGCTGGAAAAACAACCGAATTTAAAAGGGCTGCTGCTGCGTTCTAATAAAGCGGCCTTTATTGTTGGTGCCGATATCACCGAATTCCTTTCACTGTTCCTCGTGCCTGAAGAGCAACTGAGCCAGTGGCTGCATTTTGCCAACAGCGTCTTTAACCGCCTGGAAGATCTCCCTGTTCCGACCCTCTCAGCAGTTAACGGTTATGCGCTGGGCGGCGGCTGCGAATGTGTTCTGGCAACCGATTATCGTCTGGCAACGCCGGACCTGCGCATCGGCCTACCGGAAACTAAGCTGGGTATTATGCCGGGCTTTGGTGGTTCCGTGCGTATGCCACGCATGTTGGGTGCAGACAGTGCGCTGGAAATTATTGCTGCGGGTAAAGATGTTGGTGCTGAGCAGGCGCTAAAAATCGGTCTGGTCGATGGCGTAGTGAAGCAAGACAAACTGCTTGATGGCGCGATCGCGGTATTACGTCAGGCGATCAACGGCGACCTCGACTGGAAGGCCAAACGTCAGCCGAAGCTGGAGACGTTGAAACTCAGCAAAATTGAAGCGGCTATGAGCTTTACCATCGCTAAAGGCATGGTGGCGCAGACGGCAGGTAAGCATTATCCCGCACCGATTACCGCGGTAAAAACCATTGAAGCAGCGGCCCGTTTTGGTCGTGAAGAAGCGCTGAATCTGGAAAATAAAAGCTTTGTTCCACTGGCGCACACCAGTGAAGCCCGCGCCCTGGTTGGGATTTTCCTTAACGATCAGTTCGTGAAAGCCAAAGCCAAAAAGCTCACCAAAAATATTGAGGCACCCAAGCAAGCGGCGGTGCTGGGCGCAGGCATTATGGGCGGCGGCATCGCGTACCAGTCGGCCTGGAAAGGCGTGCCGGTTGTCATGAAAGACATCAACGACAAATCATTAACGCTGGGCATGACCGAAGCGGCCAAGTTGCTGAACAAACAGCTCGAGCGCGGCAAAATTGACGGTCTGAAAATGGCGGGCGTGATTTCCACTATCCATCCAACCCTCGACTACAGCGGTTTTGAGCGTGTGGACGTGGTGGTTGAAGCGGTTGTGGAAAACCCGAAAGTGAAAAAAGCGGTACTGGCGGAAACCGAAGATCAGGTTCGCCCGGACACCGTACTGGCGTCGAATACCTCCACCATCCCCATCAACGAGCTGGCCAGCGCGCTTAAGCGCCCGGAAAACTTCTGTGGGATGCACTTCTTTAACCCGGTGCACCGTATGCCGCTGGTTGAGATCATTCGCGGCGAGAAAAGCTCGGATGAAACCATCGCTAAGGTAGTCGCCTGGGCAAGCCAGATGGGCAAAACGCCGATTGTGGTTAATGACTGCCCCGGTTTCTTCGTCAACCGCGTGCTGTTCCCCTATTTTGCCGGTTTCAGCCAGTTGCTGCGCGACGGAGCGGATTTCCGCAAAGTCGACAAAGTAATGGAAAAACAGTTTGGCTGGCCGATGGGTCCGGCTTATCTGCTGGACGTGGTGGGTATTGATACCGCGCATCACGCACAGGCTGTGATGTCCGCAGGCTTCCCTCAGCGTATGCAGAAAGATTATCGCGATGCGATAGATGCACTGTTTGATGCTAACCGTTTCGGGCAGAAAAACGGCCTCGGATTCTGGCGTTATAAAGAAGACAACAAGGGCAAGCCGAAGAAAGAAGAAGATACCACCGTTGACGGTCTTCTGGCTGAGGTCAGCCAGCCGAAACACGACTTCAGCGATGAAGAGATTATCGCCCGCATGATGATCCCAATGGTCAACGAAGTGGTGCGTTGTCTGGAAGAAGGCATTATCGCCAGCCCGGCAGAAGCCGATATGGCGCTGGTGTATGGCCTGGGCTTCCCTCCGTTCCACGGCGGCGCGTTCCGCTGGCTGGATACGCTTGGCAGCGCGAAGTATCTCGATATGGCTCAGCAGTATCAGCACCTTGGCCCGCTGTATGAAGTTCCGGCCGGTCTGCGTGACAAAGCGCGCCATAACGAACCGTATTATCCCCAGGTTGAGCCTGCCCGCCCGGTTGGCAGCCTGAAAACGGCTTAAGGAGTCACAATGGAACAGGTTGTAATTGTTGATGCGATCCGTACCCCGATGGGCCGTTCGAAAGGGGGGGCGTTTCGTCACGTGCGGGCAGAAGATCTCTCCGCACATTTAATGCGTAGCCTGCTGGCGCGTAATCCGGCGCTGGAGCCAGCCGCGCTTGATGATATTTACTGGGGCTGTGTGCAGCAAACGCTGGAGCAGGGTTTCAACATCGCCCGTAACGCCGCGCTGCTGGCGGAAGTTCCACATTCCGTTCCGGCCGTCACTGTCAACCGTCTGTGCGGTTCGTCCATGCAGGCGCTACACGATGCGGCACGCATGATCATGACCGGCGATGCTCAGGCGTGCCTGATTGGCGGCGTGGAGCATATGGGCCATGTGCCAATGAGTCACGGCGTTGATTTCCACCCGGGCATGAGCCGCAACGTGGCAAAAGCCGCGGGAATGATGGGTCTGACCGCGGAAATGCTCTCTCGTATGCACGGCATCAGCCGTGAAATGCAGGACGCCTTCGCCGCGCGTTCACACGCCCGTGCCTGGGCAGCAACGCAGTCTGGCGCGTTTAAAAACGAAATCATCCCGACCGGCGGTCATGATGCCGACGGCGTGCTGAAACAGTTTAACTACGATGAGGTTATCCGCCCGGAGACAACCGTTGAAGCGCTCTCCACCCTGCGCCCAGCGTTCGATCCAGTTAGCGGAACGGTCACTGCCGGTACCTCCTCCGCGCTTTCCGATGGTGCTGCCGCGATGCTGGTCATGAGCGAAAGCCGCGCCCGTGAGCTGGGTCTGACGCCGCGTGCCCGTATTCGTTCGATGGCTGTTGTGGGTTGCGACCCGTCAATCATGGGTTACGGTCCGGTTCCGGCCTCAAAACTGGCGCTGAAAAAAGCGGGACTCTCCACCAGCGACATCGGTTTGTTTGAGATGAACGAAGCCTTTGCCGCTCAGATCCTGCCGTGCATTAAAGATCTGGGGCTGATGGAGCAGATCGACGAGAAGATCAACCTCAACGGCGGGGCGATCGCTTTGGGTCATCCACTGGGCTGTTCCGGGGCGCGTATCAGCACCACCCTGCTCAACCTGATGGAACGCAAAGACGTACAGTTTGGCCTGGCGACGATGTGTATCGGGTTAGGCCAGGGCATCGCGACGGTATTTGAGCGAGTTTAATCAAAGCATGCCGGGGGCGCTTCGCTTGCCCGGCCTACGAAATGTTATCTCAAAGCCATTGGTGCCAGAACAAGGCGGCAAGTGAATGACAAATTCGTCAGGAACGAATTTGAACAGCCGAAGGCTGCTTTCAGTGAGGGACACGGATGTCCCTCATTCATCCCGATGAGCTTACGTGTAGTAAGTGATTCGGGTGAATGAGCGCAGCCAACACAGTTATGGTGCCAATGGCGAAGAGAGAAAGTTTAGTTGCCGTTTTTCCCGCCTGTCAGGGGCGGGTTTTTTATTTCTCTGAACTACCGCGCACCACTAACTGCACCGGCAATAGCAGATTCTCTTCCTGCTTCTCTTCCAGCAGTAAACGCAGCGCTTCACGCCCCAACTGCTTTTTATCAACCGCAATGGTGGTCAGTGGCGGGTGCGACCAGGCCGCAGCATCGATATCATCAAACCCCACCAGCGCGAGATCTTCCGGAATACGTATACCCCGCTGTGCACACACCCGCTGAACAACCAGCGCTGCCGCATCGTTATAGGCAAAAATGGCATCAGGCGGCTCCGGCAGACTGAGCAACTCCTTCACCGCCTCCACCAGAGATTGCTCGGTATCCAGCAACGGCGGTGCAACGGCGTCGTACTCTGGCGGCATCAGCAACCGGGCTTCATACAATGCCTGACGGTAGCCCTTCTCGCGCTGACGGATGCTGTAGTGCGCGAGCGTGCTGGCGAGAAAAGCAATGCGGCTGCGCCCTTGCGCAATCAAATGTTGCGTGGCCAGATAACCGCCCTGAGTGTTGTCCGGATTCACGCAAGGTAAGCCCGGCGCCCAGAGATCCACCAGTACCAACGGCAATTTCATCTGTTGCAGCAGCCCTAGCAATTCGGGCTCAAAAAATCCCGCGCAGATCAGCGCATCAGGCTGATGCAGCATCACCTGCTCACTCACTGCATCACCAGGGCCGATAGAGAGAAAACTCAGCGCAATCCCGTGTTCGCGACAACGATCTTCTATACCCAGCAGCAGCTGAGAGTAAAACGGCAAAGCCCGGCTGATATTGTGCTGGCGATGCAGTAAAAACAGGACACGTTTGATTTTGTCTGCACGCAGGCGAGAAAAATCATAACCCTGCTGCTGCGCCACTGAAATAATGCGCAGCCGGGTGTCTTCACGCAGCCCCGGCTGCCCTTTCAGGGCGCGGGAAACAGCGCCAACCGAGACACCACACGCTTCGGCAATATCTCTGATGCGTACAGGTTTCGTCATTTCGCTCTCATTAATTTATGCTGGCTTGTTGTGCTCCCAGCCAGGCCGCGCCGCGTACGCCGCTGCTGTCGCCGTGGCGGGCCCGAACGATCGGTGTGCGGCACTGCTTACCAAATACGTACTGCGCCACTCGTGCCTGCAAGCCTGAATACAGTGTATCAATATTAGATACCCCACCTCCCAGCACGATAACATCGGGATCGAGCGTATTCACAATGCTTGCCAACGCGCGCGCCAGTTGATCGCAATAGCGTTCCCATAACAAACAGGCATCTGCATCGCCCGATTCTACCCGTTGCATAATTTGTGGCACACCCGCATGTTGCGCGGTGTAATTCAAATACTGGCGTTCCAGCCCGCTGCCGGAAATAAAGCTCTCAATACAGTTCAACTGTCCGCAATAGCAAGTCACTCCAGCCCCGTCCTGAGATTCGTGGTAGCGCGGTAATGCATTATGCCCCCACTCACCCGCACAGGCGTTAGGGCCGGAGATCAATCGGTTATCGATGCATACTCCACCGCCGCATCCGGTACCAAGGATCACGCCAAATACCACGCTATGCCCACGCCCACTGCCGTCCATCGCTTCTGACAGGGTAAAGCAGTTGGCATCATTGGTAACCGGCACTGGCATTCCTGATGCTCGCTCAAGGTCTTGCGCAAAGGCCTGCTGATTCAGCACCAGGATGTTCGAATTCTTAATCAAACCTTCGCTATCCACCGCGCCAGGCACCCCAACGCCAACCGATAAAGGCTGATTAACGGCCAGCCTTGCCTTAGCAATCATCTCCGTCACGGCCTGGAAAAAATCGCCGTAACTCTGCTTCGGTGTCGCGCATCGCTCGCGGTAAACAATTTCACCCGCGTTATCAATCACCACCGCTTCAATTTTAGTCCCGCCGATATCCAGTCCGAGCCTCATGGATTTTCCTCGTTTGCGTCTCGCAATGTGATGCTGTCTAGTTTGCCAATTTTGTTTACTAAACAAAAAGAGGCCTGTCACAAAACCTCAGTTTTATGATTAATAGACAGAAAAAAACATGTTTACTAAAAATGTGCTGAAAAAGAGAAACAACGAAACCGGGCTTGCACCCTGCCAGAGGAAGTAAGGTGGGTAATGGATGCGCCGGAAGGGCTCCGGCGCACAGCGCTTAAATGAACGCGAAAGCGTCGCCAAACAGGCGATCTTCACGCGCACTGCGTTCATTACAGAACAGATCGCGCGCGATTTTGGCCATTTCGAAGCGACCGGCGATGTAGATATCATGCTCCGCCAGGGTACCGTAATCCTGCAGTACTGCCGTTAACACGGTTCCCGTACGACCACGCCAGCCGTCTTCAGGCTGTTCCACCACTGGCTCAACGCGCAGATTCGGGTGGTTCACTGACAGCGCTTCCAGCTCTGAGAGATCGTAGAGATGCTTCTCTTCGCGCCCGCCCCAGTAAATGGTGATATCGCGGTTTGGATTGCGCGCCAGTGCAGTTAGCAGAATAGAACGCACGTAAGAGAACCCTGTACCACCGGCAATCAGGATCAGCGGGCGCTCGTCTTCTTCGCGCAGCCAGGCCTCGCCATGCGGAATGTCGACCTTGATTTCCCGGTCTTTCAGAATGCGATCCATCACGGCCATGGCATAAAGATTTAGCTCAGAGGCGCCAACGTGCAGCTCAATGAATCCTTGCTCGTCCGGCGTTGATGCCATGGAGAACGGACGCTTATCCCTTTCGTCCATCACGACCATTAAATACTGGCCGGCACGAAAGGAAAACGCCGCGTCGGGCACTAAACGAACGCGATATACGGTGTCAGTGATAGCTTCTACCGAGGTCACTTTACAGCTTAAGGTTGTCATGCGCTCTCTCTGTCGGATCAATAGGCAAAACGATCGCGCCTCAGGCGCTTTTGCCGTCATTAAAGATGGCCAGTTCATCCCAAATTGCGTCAATACGCGCAGTTACTTCAGGATCTTTTTTAATCGGACGTCCCCATTCGCGTTGGGTTTCGCCCGGCCATTTATTAGTGGCATCCAGCCCCATTTTTGAACCAAGACCGGAAACCGGCGAGGCAAAGTCCAGGTAATCAATTGGGGTATTCTCTACCAGTACCGTATCCCGGGCAGGGTCCATACGGGTAGTAATTGCCCAAATCACATCATTCCAGTCGCGTGCGTTGACGTCATCATCGCAAACAATAACAAATTTGGTGTACATAAACTGGCGCAAAAACGACCAGACACCCATCATGACGCGTTTGGCATGACCAGCGTACTGTTTTTTCATCGTCACTACGGCCAGACGATATGAACAGCCTTCCGGAGGCAGGTAAAAATCGACAATCTCCGGGAACTGCTTTTGCAGAATAGGAACGAAAACTTCGTTCAGCGCCACGCCGAGTACCGCGGGCTCATCTGGCGGACGTCCGGTATAGGTAGAGTGATAAATCGCATCTTCGCGCTGGGTAATGTGCGTGACGGTAAAGACCGGGAAGCTATCTACTTCGTTGTAGTAGCCGGTATGATCGCCATACGGCCCTTCCGGGGCCAACTCACCCGGTTCGATATACCCTTCCAGCACGATTTCAGCGCTGGCAGGCACTTCCAGATCGTTGGAAATACATTTGACCACTTCGGTTTTGGTGCCGCGCAACAGTCCGGCAAATGCGTATTCAGATAACGTATCCGGGACAGGTGTAACAGCGCCCAGAATTGTTGCCGGGTCTGCTCCCAAGGCCACAGAAACCGGGAAGCGTTCACCCGGATGCGCCGCGCACCACTCCTGATAATCAAGCGCGCCGCCGCGATGGGACAACCAGCGCATAATAAGCTTGTTTTTACCAATCAGCTGCTGGCGATAGATGCCCAGATTCTGCCGCTCTTTATGCGGGCCACGCGTTACGGTTAGCCCCCAGGTAATCAGTGGCGCGGCATCTTCCGGCCAACAGGTCATAATCGGAATTCGGTTTAAATCGACGTCATCGCCTGAGTAGATTTTTTGCTGACAAGGCGCACCGCGCAACCGCTTAGTCGGCATGTTCAACACCTGCTTAAACTGCGGCAGCTTATCAAACAGATCGCGGAATCCTTTCGGCGGCTCTGGCTCTTTCAAAAACGCCAACAGTTTACCGACTTCCCGTAGCGCCGAGACATCTTCTTGCCCCATCCCCATCGCAACACGCTTTGGTGTGCCAAACAGGTTACACAGCACCGGCATTGAATAGCCTTTAGGATTCTCAAACAATAACGCAGGCCCACCAGCACGCAGAGTGCGATCGGCAATTTCAGTAATTTCCAGGTGGGGATCCACCTCAAGCGAAATGCGTTTGAGCTCGCCCTGCTGTTCAAGCAGCGTCAGGAAGTCGCGTAAATCGTGATATTTCATGGCGTCCATTATGGCCTCTTCGTAAGCGCTTCATTATACGGCGTTCATCATTGCGATGCTGTATTTTTGTTAAATTAGCGTGAACTCTGGCGATACATATAAGCCCCGGGAGTATATACCCATTGGGTTTCAGCCTGCTTTGAGGCGGGTATAATTAACTTAACTCATGGCTTTTGCTATGCTGGCGCTCAGAACAAGCGGATAAGAGTTATTATGCAATCCTGGTATTTACTGTACTGCAAACGTGGGCAACTTCAGCGAGCCCAGGAACACCTGGAAAGGCAGGCGGTGAACTGCCTGACGCCTATGATCACCCTGGAAAAAATAGTGCGCGGTAAACGTACCACAGTCAGTGAACCACTATTCCCTAATTACATGTTTGTCGAGTTCGACCCGGAAGTGATCCACACCACCACCATCAACGCCACGCGTGGTGTCAGCCATTTCGTCCGTTTTGGCGCGACGCCTGCAACTGTCCCTTCTCCCGTTATTCACCAGCTTTCTATCTACAAGCCTGAAGGTATTGTGGATCCGCAAACGCCGCAGCCTGGGGACAGTGTGATTATCACTGAAGGGGCGTTTGAAGGGCTAAAAGCGATCTTCACCGAACCGGATGGCGAAGCGCGTTCCATGCTACTGCTTAACCTGTTGAATAAAGAGATTAAGCAGAGCGTGAAAAACACCGGTTTTCGAAAAATATAAGGCGGTTAGAAGGTCACTTCGAACAGCGTTCTGACGTTGGCATCAATGGTGGCTGACAGCCATTGAGGATCTTCCCCGCGCCAGTGGGCAATACGCTCAAGAATATGCGGCAGGTGCGCCGGTTCATTGCGTCGTGACGTCGGCTTAGGCGTTAAGTCGCGAGGGAGTAGATAAGGCGCATCGGTTTCTACCAGCAGTCGTTCTACCGGAATAAACGGCAGCAGCTCACGCAGTTCCATTCCCCGGCGCTCATCACAGACCCACCCGGTGATACCAATATAAAGCCCTCGGTCCACGCAGTCCTGCATCTCCTGGCGCGAGCCGGTGAAACAGTGCAGCACCGCGCCGGGCAGGCTGTCCAGCCACGGTTCCAGCAACGTCAGAAAACGCTCATGGGCGTCCCGACAATGCATGAAAATCGGCATCTGCAGTTCAGCAGCAATGCGCAGCTGCGCCTCAAAAGCACGTTCTTGCTCCTGCGGCGTGGAGAAATTTCGATTGAAATCCAGGCCGCACTCACCAATTGCAACCACCTTCGACTGGTTTGCCAGCGCGATAATCTCGTCTTCCGTTGAGGATTGCCATTGGCTGCTGTCATGCGGGTGCACGCCAGCCGTGGACCAGCAATGCGAATAATGCTGCGCCAGCTTTAAAGCCTGCTGACTTTCGTGCAGGTTTGTTCCGGTAAGAAGCATACCGTTTACGCCCGCAGCAAAGGCCCGCGCCACGACCTCATCCCGGTCTTTTGCAAATTGTGAACTGGTTAAATTAACGCCAATATCAAACATGCTTCCTCCCATATGACAACCGCCCTGACGGGCGGTTGAGTTTATTCTTCAGTTTTCTCGGTGGCTTCGGCTTCTTTTGCTTCTTCAGCCTCGTTGTCCTCATCTCGCGTACGTCGCTTACCGACATAGAAACGAGAGAAGAAAACCCCCACCTCGAACAGGCAGTACATCGGTATCGCCAACAGCGTTTGCGAGAAGACATCTGGCGGGGTCAGTAGCATCCCGACGACAAATGCGCCCACCACAACGTAAGGGCGTTTCTTGCGTAAATCATCAGGCGTCGTAATGCCCATCCAGCATAGCAGCACGATGGCGACCGGAACCTCAAAAGAGACACCGAAAGCCATAAACAGCGCCATTACGAAACTGAGATAGCTGGCAATGTCCGTCGATACCTGCACGCCTTGCGGAGCCGTGTTGGCCAGAAAACCAAACGCCAACGGAAAGACGACAAAATAGGCAAATGCCATGCCGATGTAGAACAACAACGAACTGGAAACCAGCAGCGGCACAACCAGTCGACGTTCATGTTTATACAAAGCAGGCGCAATAAATGCCCACACCTGGTAGAGGATCACTGGCGCTGACAGGATCAGCGACACCATGAAGGTCAACTTTATTGGGGTAAAGAACGGCGAGGCCACATCGGTGGCGATCATCGTTGCACCCTGCGGCATCTGTTTAATCAGCGGCGCCGCAACCATATGGTAAATGTCGTTGGCAAAGTAAACCAACGCCAGAAAGATCACGATTACCGCAATAATGCAGTTCAGGAGTCGCTTACGCAGTTCAATAAGATGCGTAATGAGCGGTTGGGTATCTTCTACAGCCATGTTTACGGTTTATCACTCGACGAGGGGGAGGATTCGACAACAGGTGCGGCAGCTTTCTTATCTGCATCCATTAACGTTGCGGAAGTGTTTTCCGTTGGCTCTGGCGTTTTAGCACCCGTGGATTCCGGTTTTTGCTCCGGCGAACTGGCCTGGTTTTCTGCGGCGGCAGGGGTAACCCCTTCTCGCTGCGCTTCCGCTTCTTTCACTACCGGGTTATGGATAGTGTGCGCTTCATCGCTCGCTTTCTCAGGATCGTGCACGCTGTAAGAACGCTTCATCGACTCTGCCGCTTCACGCAGCTCATCCATTGAGGCTTTCAGCTCCGGGGTCAGATTTGTCAGGCTCGCTTTCTCTACTTTCTTCAGGCTGTCCTGAAACTCCTGAAGCTTAAGCTCCTGGGTCAGTTCATTCTGAACAGTAGTCGCCAGGGAACGCAAAGCACGAACCCAGCCAGCAACCGTTTTTACCGCTACGGGTAATCGTTGCGGCCCCAGGACGATGAGGCCGATAACGAACACCAATAACAGTTCGCTAAAACCGATATCAAACACGGATTATACCTGCTCTTTATCTTGGCTTTTGGCGTCTTCCTTTTTCACTTCGCCCTGCTTATCGGTGATGGATTTAGCAGTAAAATCAGCGTCCTGGCTGGTTTTATCTTGCTTAGGCTCATCATCACCCATCGCTTTTTTAAAGCCTTTAATCGACGCGCCAAGATCGGAACCGATGGAGCCGAGTTTCTTGGTGCCAAATAGCAGTACAACGATGACGGCAATGATCAACAACTGCCAAATACTGATACCACCCATACATGTTCCTCTGTCATAGATGATGAATTAATAAGGCCGTAGTATACGTTACACGACCTGCCTTGGGCGATGAAAAATTCAGCGCATTTTGCGCCAGCCGATCAACCAGGCTAAGACGCCGCCTGCCATTAACCAACCCGGCATAAGCCCCCACTCAGGACGGCTTACCAGCAGGAATGTTCCACTTAGCAACAATGTTGCGCCAATGCCCAATAAATAACGGGATTGTCCCTGGCGTACATGATTCGCGTGAAGCTCGCGGGCAATCTTATCAACACTGTGCTGTAAATATTTGCCCTGGCGCAAACTGTCATACACCAGTTCAGGTATTTCTGGCATTTTTTCGACCCAGAACGGTGCTTTTTCTTTAAATGCTCTGACAAGCGCCGGAATACCGACCTGATCTTTGATCCAGGACTCGAGGAAAGGCTTGGCCGTTTTCCATAAATCTAACTGCGGGTAGAGCTGTCGTCCGACGCCTTCAACGTACAGCAACGTCTTCTGTAGTAAGACCAGTTGAGGCTGAACTTCCATGTTGAATCGGCGCGCAGTGTTGAACAGATTCAACAGCACATGACCAAAGGAAATCTCCGCCAGCGGTTTTTCAAAAATCGGTTCGCACACGGTACGAATGGCGAATTCAAACTCTTCTACGTTGGTATCCGGCGGAACCCAGCCAGAATCAACGTGCAGTTCAGCAACTTTGCGGTAGTCGCGGTTAAAGAACGCGATGAAGTTTTCAGCCAGGTAACGCTTATCTTCTTTGTTTAAAGACCCCACAATCCCACAATCAATACCAATGTATTTCGGGTTTTCAGGGTGCTCATAACTCACGAAAATGTTCCCAGGGTGCATGTCCGCATGGAAAAAGCTATCGCGGAATACCTGAGTAAAGAAGACCTGAACACCACGTTCAGCCAGCAGCTTCATATTGGTGCCATTCTTCTCAAGCGTGGTGACATCTGAAACGGGAATACCGTAAATGCGCTCCATCACCATCATATTCTGACTGCAATAGTCGGAGTACACTTCCGGGATGTACAGCATTGGGCTGTCTTCAAAATTACGTCGCAGTTGAATTGCGTTCGCCGACTCACGCAGCAGATTCAGCTCATCAATCAACGTTTTTTCATATTCACGGACCACTTCGGTTGGTCGCAGGCGGCGGCCATCTGGGAGCAGACGAGGAACCCAACGAGCAAGGCGGTAGATCAGTTTCAAATCTGCTTTGATTACCGGCAGTATGTCCGGGCGAATAACTTTGATCACCACCTCTTTGCCATTCGATTTCAGTCGCGCGGTGTGAACCTGAGCAATAGACGCAGATGCCAGCGGCGTGATCTCAAAATCATCAAACCATTCCTCAACGGGTAGCCCACCCATCGCCTCTTCGATTTGTTCTTTGGCTCTTTGCCCATCGAATGGGGCAACCCGATCCTGCAATAGCGCTAGCTGATCGGCGATGTGCGGAGGGAAAAGGTCACGACGGGTAGAGAGCATTTGCCCAAATTTGATCCACACCGGGCCGAGTTCCTGCAAAGCGAGCCTCAGCCTTTCTCCCAGCGGTTTGTCTTTATGTCGGTTGGGCATCCAGAACAGCGAGTAGCGCCACAACCGGATCGGCAGCGTGATACGCATTTTGGGGATGAGTTCATCAAGGCCGTAGCTTAAAAAAGTGCGTATGATGAAATAAAGGCGCCGTACTTCACCTGGCGTCATTTGGCCTCCAGTTTTTCCAGCCGTTTAGCCAGGGATTCAACCGCACGCTCAACGGCTGCCGTTTCCTCTGCAAACCATGCAACCTCAAGCGGACCCGGAGCCATACGCCACTCTTCGGTGATCGCTTCGGCAACATAGCGCTGCTGGCGCTGAATGTTATGGCGCAGGAACTTCGCTCCACCACGCAATACTTTGCTAACCCCTTCCGCAACAATATCGCCGGTATAGGGCGCTAACAGTTCTGCGGGATCAAACTCCGCCAGATCGGCCAGTGCGACAAAATTCTGCACGATCTGGATATCGCCCTGAACTTCCAGATCACCGCTGCGGATAAGCGTGGTTAGTTGCTGCCGGTCGCGTAATTTCGGTAACACGCTGGCATGTGTGATTACGGTGCAATCGGCTTCGCCTTCCCATGCCCCCAGCACATCGACCTGGCGCTCACTAAACACCAGCACTAACGGTGTTGAAAATCCTTTGAGCTCAACACGCAGAACTTTGCCCTGTAAGCGCGTTCTGGCTGACTTAAGCGCAGGAGAACGGTACAGAAAGCTGTTGAGCAAATTTTCAACGCCGGCGGTCACTAAGGGTTTTAAAGGCATCCCCAATCTCCTGTCAGAACTTGTAACCACGATGCAGCGCAACGACACCTGCCGTCAGGTTGTAATAATCAACGCTTTCGAACCCGGCATCTTGCATCATAGCTTTTAAGGTGTCCTGATCGGGATGCATGCGGATAGACTCCGCCAAATAGCGATAACTATCTGCGTCGCTTGCCACCATGGAACCAATGCGTGGCAGAACATGGAAAGAGTAGGCGTCGTAAGCTTTGCTCAGCGGTTCGATAATCGGTTTGGAGAACTCCAGCACCAGTAAGCGTCCGCCCGGTTTCAACACGCGATACATGGAGCGTAATGCTTTGTCTTTATCCGTTACGTTACGCAGACCGAAAGAGATGGTGATGCAGTCAAACGTGTTGTCAGGGAAAGGCAGTGCTTCCGCGTTCGCCTGAACGTACTCAACGTTACCCACTACGCCGATATTACGCAGCTTTTCGCGTCCCATTTTGAGCATTGAGTCATTGATATCCGCCAGCACAACTTTGCCGGTTTCGCCTACCATGCGAGAGAATTTTGCCGTCAGATCGCCGGTACCGCCCGCCAAATCGAGAACGGTTTGCCCGCGACGCACGCCACTGCAGTCAATGGTGAAGCGCTTCCACAAACGATGAATGCCAAATGACATTAAGTCATTCATAACGTCATATTTAGACGCCACAGAATGAAAAACGTGGGCCACCATGTCAGCTTTCTGCTCTTTAGCGACGGTCTGAAAGCCAAAGTGCGTCGTTTCTTGTGAATTATCCACCATCTCAGTGCCTGCTCATCCAAAAAATGTTCGAGAAGTGTAACAGATTGGGCCAATTTGCCCTACCCTTCTGCCCGGTTCAACTACCCCAAACGAACTAGTTTGATTGCTGATTTACCGCTTCATCATCAGGGTAAGGTTCATCCTGTTGCGTCTCAGGGACCGAGCGCAAGCGGTATTCTTCATCCTGCGTAGTGGCTTGTTCAGCCAGCTCAGGATTAATCTCGCGCTTAATTTCTACACCTAAACTGCGAAACGCTTCTGCCTGCGACAGGACGTTTCCACGGCCTGAAGAAAGTTTTTTCATCGCCTGTCGGTAGTTATCCTGGGCTTTATCCAGACTTTGGCCAATTGCCGACATATCATCCACAAACAATCGCATCTTGTCATAAAGTTTGCTGGCCCGATCGGCAATTTGTTGCGCATTACGACTCTGATGCTCGTAGCGCCACAGGTTGGCGATCGTGCGCAACGCCACCAACAGCGTGGTAGGGCTCACCAGCATAATGTTATTTCTAAGCGCTTCGGTAATCAGTTCGGGCTGTCTGTCGAGCGCCAGTAAAAAAGCAGGCTCAACGGGGATAAACATCAGCACATAATCAAGCGTGCGCAGCCCCGGAAGCTGCTGATAGTCTTTGCGCCCCAGCAAACGAATATGGTTTCGCACCGAGGCAATGTGCTCCTGCAACGCGCTCTCGCGGGTGTATTCATCTTCAGCGTTAAAATAGCGTTCATAGGCGACCAGCGTCATTTTCGCATCGATCACCACATCTTTACCCTGCGGTAGCCGGACGATGACATCAGGCTGCATCCGCGAACGGGCGTCGTTCTCGATACTGACCTGGGTTTCGTATTCATAGCCTTCGCGCAGACCAGAAGCCTCAAGCACCCGCGTGAGTACGACCTCACCCCAGTTGCCCTGCGTTTTGTTATCGCCTTTTAATGCCCGCGTCAGGTTTACCGCTTCCTGCGCCATCTGCGCATTCAGTTGCTGTAGATTACGAATTTCGTGCGCCAGGGTATGGCGCTCCTGCGCCTCTTTACCAAAGCTATCCTGAACCTGACGTCGAAAACCGTCCAGTTGTTCGCGAAGCGGTGCCAGCAGGCTGTTCAGACTTTGCCGGTTTTGCTCATCTACGCGACGGTTACTGTGCTCAAAAATACGGTTCGCCAGATTTTCAAACTGTTCGCTCAGCCGCTGTTCGCTGTTGATCATCTGGCGGATTTTATCTTCCGCATGCTGCTGCGTCGCTTCCAGCCGGGTGGTGACTTCACGGAGATCGGCTTCGAGAGAGGTGTTGATGCTGTGCAGGCTGCGCAATTCGTTATTGAGGAGTTCGCACTCATCACGCCAGTGAGCTTCCTGAGAAAGCTGCTGGCGGGCGGCGCTTAGCGCAATATCCATTTCACGTCGCTCTTCGATGAGGTCGGCACGGATCCTGTCGGCGTGCGCTTTTGTTGCGAGCCATCCCACCAACAACCCTGCGGCTAACGCCAGCACGGCACTCATCATAATTGAAATATCCACAACGCCCCCCTTACAGCAACGACTTACCCGCACAAAATAGAATTGTGCTGTATAAACGTCCAGTTTAAAAGGAATTTCCTGCGAGGCACTACGCAAAATAAAAAGGCCGAACGCGTCGGCCTTTTTGAATAGACGGGAGAATTACAGTAAACGACGCGCGGCTTCCACCACGATTTTCACCGCGTGGCTTTCCGTTTGTTTCATCGTTTCCGCATTAGGGATCTCTTGCTGAGTACGGTTCACGATAACACCCGCAACCATACCGGCACGCAGACCCTGGCTTGCGCACATGGTCAGCAACGTCGCAGATTCCATTTCGTAGTTCATGACGCCCATAGACTGCCACTCTTCCATTGAGCCTTTGAAACGGCTCACGACGCGACCAGAGAAGGTGTCATAACGCTCCTGTCCCGGATAGAAGGTGTCAGAAGACGCGGTAACGCCCACGTGAGTGGTAGCGCCGATAGATTTCGCTGCTTCCACCAGCGCGGTGGTGCACTCGAAGTCCGCAACGGCCGGGAATTCCATTGGCGCGAAATGCAGGCTTGCACCGTCCAGACGAACAGATGCAGTGGTAACCAGTACATCACCCACGTTGATATGCGGCTGGATAGCGCCAGTCGTACCGATACGCAGGAAGGTACGAATGCCCAGTTGTGCCAGTTCTTCTACGGCAATAGAGGTGGACGGGCCGCCGATACCGGTAGAGCACACGATCACGGCTTTACCATCCAGCTCAGCACGCCAGGTAGTGAACTCGCGATGAGATGCCAGCTTAACCGGCTTATCCATCAGCGCGGCGATCTTTTCCACACGCTCCGGGTCGCCAGGGACGATAGCAAGCGTAGCCCCTTGTAAATCGTTCTTAGTGAGGCCGAGATGAAAAACATCAGACTTAGACATAAAAACTCCTCTGTGAATCGGTTTTGTCAGAAGAAGCAAAAACACACTTTACCGAAGGCATAAACATATTTTCGTGACAGTCATCACTATGATGTAAATCAATTGCATTCAATTACCATAAAATGGTGATGCATATCACATAAATGATGCGATGTAAGGAAGCCTTGCACAAAAGATAGACCGTTTAAGGCAATGTGGTTCGTTGCATGTGTCTATAGTTAACAATGCGCTTTTTGGCTGAATATTTAAGGGTACGGAGAATACCATGACAACACGACAACCTGGCTTTGCACCTGCTGTATCTCCACCGACGTCTACCACGGTCCACACTCCGGATAACGCAATTATCGCCGGGGTAACGTCCATACCGTCACAAGGCGATGATATGCCAGCGTATCACGCACGACCAAAACAGACCGATGGCCCCCTGCCCGTGGTTATTGTCGTGCAGGAAATTTTTGGCATTCATGAACACATTCGTGACGTTTGCCGCCGTCTGGCTCTGGAAGGGTATCTGGCTATCGCACCAGAACTCTATTTTCGCGAAGGCGATCCCAATGACTTTGCCGATATCCCTACGCTACTCAGCGGTCTTGTCGCCAAAGTGCCTGACTCTCAGGTATTGGCCGATTTGGATCATGTCGCCAGTTGGGCATCGCGAAATGGAGGAGATGCCCACCAGTTGATGATCACCGGATTCTGCTGGGGTGGACGCATCACCTGGCTGTATGCCGCACATAATCCGCAGTTAAAAGCGGCGGTGGCGTGGTACGGCAAGCTGGTAGGTGATAAAACCCTCAACTCGCCGAAACATCCCGTTGATATCGCGACCGATCTTAACGCCCCCGTTCTGGGACTGTATGGCGGCCAGGACACCAGTATTCCGCAAGATACCGTTGAAACAATGCGTCAGGCGCTGCGCGCCGCCAATGCAAAAGCGGAAATCGTAGTGTATCCCGATGCCGGACATGCTTTTAACGCCGATTATCGCCCGAGCTATCACGAAGAGTCCGCGAAAGACGGCTGGCAGAGGATGCTGGAGTGGTTCGCGCAATACAGCGGGAAGAAATAAACGTTAGTTGCCCGGTGGCGGCAACACCTTACCGGGCCTACAACTGTTGCGATTTCCAATAACCCGGGCAAGCGCCAGCGCTTCCCGGGCACCGAATTACGCCTGACGCAGATTCTGCGCTGCTTTGACCATGTTAGCCAGCGCCGCCCGCGTTTCCGGCCAGCCGCGCGTTTTCAGGCCGCAATCCGGGTTCACCCACAGACGCTCAGCCGGAATACGCTGCTCGGCTTTCTTCAGCAGGGCTTCAATCCACTCCACGCTCGGGACGTTCGGCGAGTGAATATCGTATACGCCCGGCCCGATTTCGTTCGGATAGTCGAACTCTTCAAACGATTCCAGCAGTTCCATATCAGAGCGTGACGTCTCAATGGTGATCACGTCCGCGTCCAGCGCCGCAATGGAGTCCATGATGTCATTGAACTCGCAATAACACATGTGGGTGTGGATCTGGGTTTCATCCTTCGCCACCGCCGCGTTAATGCGGAAGGCTTCCACGCCCCACTCCAGATACGCTGCCCAGTCGCTGCGGCGCAGCGGCAGACCTTCGCGCAGCGCCGGTTCATCAATCTGGATGATGCCAATACCCGCCGCTTCCAAATCCGCTACCTCGTCACGCAGCGCCAGCGCAATCTGCTTAGCGATGGTTTCACGCGTCACGTCTTCACGCGGGAATGACCAGCAGAGAATGGTCACCGGACCCGTCAGCATGCCTTTTACCGGTTTGTCGGTCAGCGACTGGGCATACTTCGCCCACTCAACGGTGATCGCTTCCGGGCGGCTGACATCGCCAATCACCACCGGCGGCTTCACGCAGCGAGAGCCGTAGCTCTGCACCCAACCGTTTTGGGTAAAGACGAAACCGTCCAGGTGTTCGCCAAAGTACTCGACCATGTCGTTACGCTCGGCTTCACCGTGCACCAGCACATCGAGCCCCAAACGTTCCTGTTCAACGATCGCTTGTTTGATATGTTCTGCGATACCGGTGCGGTAGTTACCGGCATCCAGGTTGCCCTTTTTGAAGTCCAGACGCAGACCACGAATTTCGGTGGTTTGCGGGAATGAGCCGATAGTCGTGGTCGGCCATGCCGGCAGATTAAAACGGGCACGCTGTGCCTCGGCACGAACTGGATAAGCGTTGGCGCGCTGGCTGTCCTGGGCGGTGATCGCCGCCAGACGTTTTTCCACTGTGGCGTTATGTACGCGGGTAGAGTGACGACGCGCCTGGATCGGTGCGCTCCATTCCACAATTGCCGCCGTATCGCCGCTGTTCAACGCATCGCGCAGCAGCGCCAGCTCGCCACATTTTTGCAGCGCGAAGGCAAACCAGCTCTTCACTTCTGCATCAAGGCGGGTTTCCACGCTGAGATCGATTGGGCTGTGCAGCAGAGAGCAGGAGGAAGCCACCCACAGGTCACGTTTCCCGACGATATCTTTAATTTGCGCATATTTTTCGCTGAGATCGGCACGCCAGACGTTGCGACCGTTCACCAGACCCGCTGACAGCAGCCAGTCGGCAGGCAGACGTTTATGCAGCTCGGCGACATCATCTTTGCCGTGCACGAAGTCAACGTGCAGCCCCTGCACCGGCAGCGCGGTAATGGTATCCAGGTTTGGCGTTACGCCTTCGAAGTAGGTGGTCAGTAGCAGCTTCACCTGGCCTTGCAGGGCGTCATAAGCCGGTTTAAAAGCATCCAGCCACGCTTGCGGCAGCTCCAGTACCAGAGCAGGTTCATCAATCTGCACCCACTCAATACCGCGTTTCGCCAACTCAGCCAGCACCTGCTGGTAAACCGGCAGAATATCGTTCAACAGGCTCAGGCGGTCAAACTGTTCGCCCTTCACTTTCCCCAGCCACAGATAAGTTACCGGTCCCAACAGCACAGGCTTCACCTTGTGACCGAGCGCCAGCGCTTCGTCCACTTCATCCAGCAGTTGGGTCCAGGTCAGTTTGAACTGCTGACCTTTGGTGAACTCCGGCACCATGTAGTGATAGTTGGTGTTAAACCATTTGGTCATTTCTGCCGCCGCCGCGGGTTCACCCGTTGGTGCGCGGCCACGACCAATGCGGAATAAGGTGTCGATATCGACAGAGCCATCTTTATTTTGATGACGAGCCGGAACGTTGCCGAGCAACAGACTGGTGGTCAGGACGTGATCGTACCAGGCAAAATCGCCCACCGGCAGCAGGTCAACCCCCGCCTGCTTTTGCTGCTCCCAGTGGCGGGCACGCAGCTCGCGGCCAACTGTCAGCAAATCTTCACGGGAGGAATTTCCCGCCCAGTAGCTTTCTTGCGCTTTCTTCAACTCGCGACGCAGGCCAACGCGAGGGAAACCGAGGGTGTGATTCAATATTGTCATTTTTCTTCCTCTAATTATATGTAAATCCTATGGATTTTGAATTTAGGGAAGGCGGCAAGTTTACTCATCCCCAGGAGCTTACTGAAGTAAGTGACTGGGGTGGGGAAACGAAGCCAACGCACCATAAATTTAAAAGACGAAGGATTTTAGCCGTCCAGATGTTTACACATCCATAATTGGCGGTTACTGTATATTCCTCAAGCGCAATTTGTTCATGCCGAAGTGAAGGACTTTCATGATCGAGATTAAACACCTGAAAACGCTACAGGCGTTGCGGAATAGTGGTTCTCTGGCAGCCGCAGCGGCAACGTTGCATCAGACCCAATCTGCCCTTTCTCACCAGTTCAGCGATCTGGAGCAGCGCCTTGGCTTTCGACTTTTTATCCGTAAAAGCCAGCCTCTGCGCTTTACGCCGCAGGGGGAAATCCTGCTGCAGTTAGCTAATCAGGTGTTGCCGCAAATTGGTCGTGCGCTGCAGGCTTGCAACGAACCACAGCAAACCCGGCTGCGAATCGCGATTGAATGCCACAGCTGTATCCAGTGGCTGACGCCCGCGCTGGAGAATTTTCGTGCCAACTGGCCGCAGGTGGAGATGGACTTTAAATCCGGCGTAACGTTCGATCCGCAACCGGCGCTACAGCAGGACGAGCTGGATCTGGTGTTAACCTCCGACATCCTGCCGCGCAGCGGATTGCACTACTCGCCGATGTTCGATTTTGAAGTCCGTCTGATATTGGCGCCGGACCATCCGCTGGCCAACAAAACGCAAATTACGCCGGAGGATTTAGCCAGCGAGACGCTGCTTATTTACCCTGTGCAACGGAGTCGACTGGATGTCTGGCGACACTTCCTGCAGCCTGCGGGCGTGAGTCCTTCGCTAAAGAGCGTGGATAACACCCTGCTGCTGATTCAGATGGTTGCAGCCAGAATGGGTATTGCGGCTTTACCACACTGGGTGGTGGAGAGTTTTGAACGCCAGGGTCTGGTGGTGACTAAAACTCTGGGCGATGGATTGTGGAGCCGACTGTACGCCGCCGTACGTGATGGCGAGCAGCGACAGCCGGTCACAGAAGCGTTTATTCGCTCAGCGCGGAATCACGCCTGCGATCACCTGCCGTTTGTACGGAGTGCGGAACGACCCACTTTCGATGTACCCACAGTGAGGCCACTATCACAGCCGCCCCAATGATGAAGCTTGGCCAGTGAGGCTGTTGATGCCAGATAGCCAGATTAACCAACAGCCCGGCCGGCACATGCATATTGTTCATGATACCCAGCGTACCCGCATCCACCTGGGTCGCGCCATAGTTCCACATAAAGTAACCAATGCCGGACGCCGCCACGCCAAGAAATACCAGAATTCCCCACTGTAGCGTAGTTGCAGGCATTTTCTGCGCATTACCCAGCATGAACCAGGCAACTACTGCCACCATAAAGGCACCCATATAAAACCAGGCAAAGGCGTTGTGCTGCGGCATTGGCCGCGTTTCCATCAGACGTTTATAGCCCACCATACCAATGGCAAAGCTGATATTGGACAACTGCACCAGCAGCAGGCCGGTCCAGAAGTGACTGGTCACCTGATCGTAACGAATGATCCCTGCGCCAATCACCGCCAGCAACGCACTGAAGGCATAGCTCCAGCGCAGACGACGTCCACTCATCAGATCGTAAATCAGCGTAATGTAGAGCGGCGTCAGCACGGTAAAGAGCAGCAGTTCTGAAACCGTCAGGTACAGATAGGCGTGAAAACTCAGCATATACATGATACCAAGCTGCATGGCCCCCACCAGCATATACAACGCGATCGTTTTTACGCTGTGCCCACGGGTACGTAGAAACGGCAGGAACACCAGCGCCGCCAGCCCAACACGCACCAGCACCGCAAAATAGCTATCGACATGACCGGCAAGGTACTCGCCAAACAGGCTAAAGGAAAAGGCCCACAGAATTGTGGTAATGATGAGTAACGCCACAATGGATGTCTCTTAACAGAAGGTACACCCATTGTAGCGAAGTTTTTAGTTGACGACTGGTCAACTAACGAACAACAAAGTTATTGCAAAAACAGCTCACGCAGATAGTGCGGGACGGCATCGTCGGCATTAAGACCAATGACTTCCAGTTCCGGGTGCAGATCCTTCAGGCGCTGGTGGGCGTTGCCCATGATGCAGCCTTTACCTGCCATGGAGAGCATTTCCGCGTCGTTCATCCCATCGCCAAAAGCGATGCAGTCTTTCAGGCTGTAGCCCATCGCTTTCGCTACCGCTTCCAGCGCATGACCTTTCGATACGCCGCCAGCCATGACTTCCAGACAGGTAAGCGTAGAAAAGCTGACGTTGACACGATCGCCCCAGCGGGCGTTAATCGCCTGCTCCAGCGGCAGCAGCCTTTCGTGAGAATCGGTGGTGAAGAACACTTTGCTGACGCCTTCAGGCTCCAGTAACGCAGGTTCAAACAGGGAATAGTTAAACACCGCTTCTTTAAAAAAGCGCATTTCGTCCGGCCGGTGGCGGTTCATAAACCACTCATCATCGCGATAAACGTTGGTCACGATGTCCGGATTTGCATTCACTACGCCAAACAGGTCGCTGGCAATGTCGCGATCCAGATTATGCGAAAACACCAGATTCCCGTCAGAATCATGCACGCGCGCGCCGTTAGACGTGATCATGTAGGTTTTAATGCCGAGGTTATCGCGAATTTGCCCCACATCAACATGATGACGGCCTGTCGCAAACACGAAGTTAACGCCGCGAGCGGTCAATAACTTCAGCGTCTCTTTGGCATAAGGGGACAAAGTATGGTCGGGAGAAAGCAGCGTACCGTCTAAATCAGACGCAACAACCTGATACATAAGAAAATTCAACCTCTAGGCAAAGCGGGTTCCGCTGGATGAGTTATGCTTGTCGAAAAATTCGACAATAGCGTTAAGCGCGACTGAGCGCATTGCGTCCTTTTCAAAAAGGATCTCATGGTACGCGCCTTTGATGACAAGCGGCTGACCCCCTTCTACAGGATGGCCTGCTGCGGCGCGGAGTTCACAAAAACGATCGTGCATGCGGTTATCTACCACCCGCTCTTCTTCAGCCTGAATCAGCAGCGTCGGCGTCGCGTCGTCTCCTGCTCCGGCCAGAACCTGTTCGCCTGCCAGAATACCTTCACGAACCCAGTGGTATGTGGGGCCGCCAACGCGCAGTCGCGGCTCATCCGCATAGAAGCGGAGATTGCGCCGATAGCGCTGTCGACTATGCGTTAACGCATTCATACCGAATGGCAGCGCCCGCCAGCGCCCGGTTCCCATCGCATAGCCTTCTCGGATCCGCGGATGCCCTTCAGCCCAGTCCAGAATATGGCGCACCATCCAGTCGGGAAAGCGCATCACAATACCAAACATCGGCGCACAAAGCGCGATAGCATCACACTGATTCGGGTGGCGCTGCAGGAACAATGTGGCAATCGCACCGCCCATAGAATGCGCCAGTATATAGCGTTTTCTCCACGGACCGGGTAGCACTTCCTGCTGCCAGAAGGCGGTTAAATCATCGACATAGTCATTAAAGTTATCGACATGACCACGATGCGGATCCGAAAGCATACGCCCGGAACGGCCCTGCCCACGGTGATCGATAATGAGGACGTCAAAACCAGAGTGAAACAGGTCATACGCCAGTTCAGCGTATTTCACGTAGCTTTCAATGCGTCCAGGACAGACGACGATGACGCGATCGTTTTTTTCTGCATGAAAACGAACAAAATGTACGGGGATATTATCCACGCCCGTAAATTCCGCTTCTTCCCGCTGACGCCAGAAATCTGTCAGTGGCCCCATGGAAAAAGCAGCAAACGCGTTTTCTCTTGTTTCCCAGTCTTTTTGCTGCTGAAACATCGGGTATCCAGCCTCGCTGACCAAGTAAAATCGTTTTTTTCGCCGTCGCTGACACAACCTAACGGCAGTAGAGTATTGTGGCATAAAAATAGACAATCCGGGAGTTTCTCATGACCTTTGAATGGTGGTTCGCCTACCTGCTGACCTCTATTATTTTGAGCTTGTCTCCAGGCTCTGGCGCAATCAACACCATGACCACCGCCATCAGTCACGGCTATCGCGGTGCAAGCGCGTCGATTGCGGGTTTACAGACCGGGTTGGGCATTCATATCGTTCTGGTTGGCGTAGGACTGGGAACGCTATTCTCACGTTCGGTGATCGCATTTGAGGTGCTGAAGTGGGCGGGAGCGGCCTATCTGATTTGGCTGGGAATCCAGCAGTGGCGCGCGGCGGGCGCTATCGATCTGAATACCATGGCGAATACGCAATCGCGCAGCCGCCTGTTCAAACGTGCGGTCTTTGTTAATTTGACCAACCCCAAAAGCATTGTTTTTCTTGCCGCTCTGTTCCCGCAGTTTATCCTGCCGCAGGAACCGCAGCTGATGCAGTACGTGGTGCTTGGCGTTACGACCATCGTGGTCGATATCATTGTGATGATCGGTTACGCGACGCTGGCCACGCGCATTGCAGGCTGGATTAAAGGACCAAAGCAAATGAAGGCGCTCAACAAAGTGTTTGGCTCGCTATTTATGCTGATAGGCGCTCTGCTGGCATCGGCAAGGCATGCCTAGCAAATGGAACGGCGCTCGCAATGAAATGCTAACTGTAAGAGCGTCTGAACATGACAGTTCGTACTTCGCCGCAAAGGGAGAAAAGTCTTTCATTCTGCACTGTTAGACGTTGATTGCTAATGCCAGAATGCTGCCACATTCACCACTCACGGATGATGGACGATGGCGGAAGCAACGACACCACATGATTCAGTATTTAAGACCTTCCTCTCCCGCGTGGAAACCGCGCGGGACTTTATTGAACTTCATCTTCCACCCTCGTTAATCAAAATCTGCAAGCTGGAAACGCTCCGCCTGGAATCAGGCAGCTTTGTGGAGGACGATCTGCGCCCCTATTTCAGCGATATTCTCTACTCACTGGAAACCACCAGCGGGCATGGCTATGTACATGTGCTCATTGAGCATCAAAGCTCACCGGACAAACATATGTCATTTCGCCTGATGCGCTACGCCATCGCCGCGATGCAACGTCATCTTGAGGCGGGAAACGACACATTACCGCTGGTTATTCCTGTGCTCTTTTACCATGGCAAGCAAAGCCCCTGGCAAGGTTCGATGAACTGGCTGGATCACTTTGAGGATTCGGGTACCGCTCTTCAACTTTACAGCGCACCGTTCCCGTTGGTGGATGTGACGGTTATTCCAGATGATGAGATCATGCAGCATCGCAGTATGGCAGCGCTGACATTAGTACAAAAACACATTCGCCAGCGCGACATGGCGCAGCTGCTGGATAAACTTACCCGTCTGTTTATGCTGGAGAAGATGAGCGGACAACAATTAACCGTGCTGGTAAACTACATGGTGCAAGCAGGGAATACACAAGATGTTCAAACATTATTGTATAAGCTGGCACAGCGTGTGCCGCAGCATGGAGACAAACTGATGACAATGGCGGATCAACTAAAACAGATAGGCCGTGAAGAAGGGAGGCGCCTTGCCCTTACTGATGTAGCAAAAGCAATGCTCAAACGGGGTCTTGATACCGACGCAATTATGGAAATGACCGGCCTTTCGAAGGATGAGCTACAGAAACTTGCGCAATAAACCGCATTCCGCCTGGGACGCCCAGGCGGGTAACAAATTTAGCGCGAAATAATCAGATGGATACCGAAGCCTGCGAACAGCGCGCCGGCAAAGCCATCAATCCACTTCGCCAGACGCTGATAGCCGCGACGCATCTTCGGGAGTGCAAACAGGCTGGCGACCACGGTGAACCACGCCAGCGTTTCCACGATGATCAGCGCGAAAATGCCCCATCGCGCGCCTGTTCCTACGCTATCGCCAACAAACAATGAGAACACGGAGCCAAAATAGATAATGGCTTTAGGATTCGCCAGATTGGTCAGCAGACCTTTCAAAAAGCTGCGTCCGCTCTGTGCCAGCTCAACCTGTGGGGTAGGGGCCGCTACGTCCTGTTTTTTTAACGCGCCGCGCAGCATCTGGTAACCCATCCAGCACAGATACAGACCGCCGCCCACCATGATAATGGTATGCAACCAGGCCATTTTTTCGATAATCAGATGCAGGCCGAGCAGCGCCACGCCAGCCCAGACCATGACGCCACAGGTAATACCCAGCACGCCCATCATGGCTTCTTTGCGCGAACGGCTAACGGCCGTTTGAGAAACAAAGAAAAAATCGGGACCGGGACTCATCAGCGCAACGATATGCACCAACGCAACGGTGAAAAATAGCGTTAACATAAAAATGACTCGCGGGGGAATAGTTCAGTGAGTCACCATCCTGGCACTTTTTTGCCTCGCTGACTACTCTTCGTCGTCACCATCAACGTGCGCGCGAATAAGTGCCATAAACTCTTTGCCAAAACGCTCAAGTTTACGCATTCCCACGCCGTTGACGCTCAGCATTTCGCTCGGCGAAACCGGCATCTGCTCGGCCATTTCAATCAACGTGGCGTCGTTAAAGACGACATACGGCGGGATATTCTCTTCATCGGCAATGGCTTTACGCAGCTTACGCAATTTGGCGAACAGTTTGCGGTCATAGTTGCCACCGAAGGATTTCTGCATCGCACGCGGTTTCAGCGCCACAATACGCGGTACCGCAAGCTGTAGCGCAACGTCACCACGCAGCACAGGACGCGCGGCTTCAGTTAGCTGTAACGCGGAGTGATGGGCAATATTCTGCGTCACCAGACCAAGATGAATAAGCTGGCGAATAACGCTAACCCAATGTTCATGGCTTAGCTCACGGCCAATGCCATAGACCGGCAGCTTGTCATGGGCCAGTTCGCGAATACGCTGGTTATTCGCTCCGCGCAGAACCTCCACGACGTAACCCATACCAAAGCGTTGATTCACACGGTAGATAGTCGACAGCGCTTTGCGCGCATCCATAAGTCCGTCGTACTGTTTTGGCGGATCGAGGCAGATGTCGCAGTTACCACAGGGCTCCTGCCGCCCTTCGCCAAAATAGTTCAGCAGCACCAGACGACGACAGGTTTGCGCCTCGGCAAATGCCCCCATCGCATTGAGCTTGTGCCGTTCGATATCCAGCAGCTGTCCTGCGGGTTTTTCTTCAAGGCAACGGCGCAGCCATGCCATATCCGCCGGATCGTAAAACAGCATCGCTTCCGCCGGCAGGCCGTCACGTCCGGCACGGCCTGTTTCCTGGTAATAGGATTCGATATTGCGCGGAATATCGAAATGCACCACGAAGCGTACGTTAGGTTTGTTGATTCCCATACCGAACGCCACGGTCGCTACCACGATTTGCAGGTCATCGCGCTGGAATTTCTCCTGCACTTCAGCGCGTACGGCGTTTTCCAGCCCGGCATGATAAGCCCCGGCGCTGATACCCCGGCTTTGCAAACGCGCGGCGGTATCTTCAACTTTGGCGCGGCTGTTGCAGTAGATAATTCCAGACTTACCGCGCTGCTCTTGCACGTAGCGCATCAGCTGATCGAGCGGCTTAAATTTCTCCATCAGCATGTAGCGAATATTCGGGCGGTCAAAGCTGCTGATCTGAATTAACGGATCGTTGAGCCCCAGCAGACGCACAATATCCAGCCGGGTGGTTTCATCCGCCGTTGCGGTCAGCGCCACAAACGGCAGGCTCGGGAAACGCTGGCGCAACTGTCCCAGCGCGGCGTATTCCGGGCGGAAATCATGCCCCCACTGCGAGATACAGTGCGCTTCATCAACGGCCAGCAATACCGGATTCCAGTGCGCCAGATTTTCAAGGAAGTTATCCAGCATCAGACGTTCTGGCGCAATGTACAACAAGCGAATCTGCCCGCTGCGACAACCTGCCATGACCTCAAGCTGCTGCTCACGACTTTGGGTGGAGTTCAGACATGCAGCCGCCACGCCGTTGGCCAGCAGTTGATCGACCTGATCTTTCATCAGGGAAATCAGCGGAGAAACAACAACGGTGAGCCCGTTAAGCAATAATGCGGGAATTTGATAGCACAGGGATTTACCGCCACCGGTCGGCATAACGACCAGGCAGTCGCGACCAGAGATCACGGTATCAATGATTTCTTCCTGACCGGGGCGAAACTGTTGGTAGCCAAAGGTTTCCTGCAAAACCTGTTTAGCGCCCATTTCCAGATTCAACACTTCCGCCTGCGCCACATTAACCCCATTAGCCTGAAATAAAAACAGGCGCTATTTTCAGCGCCTGAGAGAGAAACTGCAATGATTAAAATACTCTCAATATCTGTCAGAAGATATCGTTGAGCATCACACCCACGCCAACACGAGTCTGATTGAAGTTGTAGTCAATCAGCGATTCGCCGTAACCGCTGTACACCTGGGTGTAAAGACGCACATGTTTCGTAATAGGATAGCTGGCACCAAGCTCTGCGCCGCCATAGCCGGTATTCCAGTTGTACTGGCCTTTCACACTGATGACCGCGTCACCCAGGTGATAGCCCATTTTCAACTGATAGTAGCCCATATATTTGGTGATATCAGGGTTATCGTCGGTGCTGCCAATAACGTACCACGGCTTAACTTCCACCAGCCAGTTACCATTTTCAGCCATCAGTCGGGTGTAAAGACGGTTCCAGCTACGCGAAGTAGGATCGGAACGGCCGTTGGAGTCATGGTTATAACCCATTTCGATATCACGGAGCGTCCAACCGGCAAAGCGATAGTCGGTGGCAAAACCAAGGAACAATTGCGGTTCATAGTTGGTCTCGCGAAACGGTGAGGACTCTTCACTGTTCGAAAGCTGCCACCATGACTTTTGGGTATAAGAGCCGCCGAGTACCGAATTCGGCCCTAATATCCCACGCCAGAGCGGAAACGCCAGGCTTAGCTGAAACTTAACCTCATCTTTGCGCGCATTTTCGGACCAGCTATAGCTGCTGATCGCCTCTTTGTTCATGTCGCTGGTATTGGTGTAGATGAGATAGTTGGTGTCATAAGGGTAAAGCGTGAAAGGGTTGTCATGTTCCTGCAGCATGTTAGCGATAATACTGCCGCGAACCGCCGGTGCATCATGAATCTCTTTCACTGTCGCTTCCTGCGCATACGTGGTCAACGGCAGCATGACTGCTGGTAGTAACCATCCCAGAATCGCCCGCATCGGTAATGTTCTCCTGAACCAAAATATTGATGAATTGTATAATTATCTGGCAAGCATTCTATACCCTAAATAATTCAAATTGCAGGAAGGCGGCAAGTCTGTAAACCCCAGGAGCTTACTAAAGTAAGTGACTGGGGTGAGCAGACGCTGCCAACGCACATGCAACTTGAAGTATGACGGGTATACATACTTAGCGATTTCCTCGTTAGTCATCCCGTCCTAAAGTAGAAAACAACAAGTAATAAGCATAATATCAACATTTCATTAACCATTGAGGTGTAGGGATCGTATGTCTGCCGTACTTACTGCTGAGGAAGCGCTGAAGTTAGTGGGTGAAATGTTTGTCTATCATATGCCGTTTAATCGGGCGCTGGGACTGGAGCTTGAACGCTATGAGAAAGAATTTGCTCAATTAGCCTTTAATAACCAACCGATGATGGTCGGCAATTGGGCGCAAAGCATTCTGCATGGCGGCGTGATCGCCTCGGCGCTGGACGTCGCTGCTGGGCTGGTGTGCGTTGGGAGTACGCTGACCCGCCATGAAACGATCAGCGAGGATGAGCTGCGTCAGCGGATGTCACGTATGGGAACAATCGATTTACGCGTTGATTACCTGCGTCCGGGAAGAGGGAATCGCTTTACCGCCACCAGTAGCCTGCTGCGGGCGGGTAATAAAGTCGCCGTTGCGCGCGTGGAATTGCATAACGAAGAACAACTTTATATTGCCAGCGCAACCGCCACTTATATGGTGGGGTAAGTGTCCAAAAAAAGGTAAACTGCTGTTACATTTCTGCAATGAGTTTTCCCGATGGATGCTAAACAAACGCGGCAGGGCGTGTTACTCGCTCTTGCTGCTTATTTTATTTGGGGTATCGCTCCTGCCTACTTCAAGCTGATTTACTATGTCCCGGCAGATGAGATCCTGACGCACCGCGTCATCTGGTCGTTTTTCTTTATGGTGGTACTGATGAGCATCAGTCGCCAGTGGTCGGGCGTCAAAACGCTACTACAAACGCCAAAGAAGATTTTCCTGCTGGCGCTCTCTGCCGTGCTCATCGGCGGAAACTGGCTGCTGTTCATTTGGGCGGTCAATAATCACCATATGCTGGAAGCCAGCCTGGGTTATTTTATCAACCCGCTGGTGAATATTGTGCTGGGAATGTTATTCCTCGGCGAGCGCTTTCGTCGCATGCAGTGGCTGGCGGTACTGTTAGCCGCCTGCGGTGTACTGGTGCAGCTGTGGACCTTTGGATCGCTGCCAATAATCGCGCTGGGACTCGCGTTCAGCTTTGCCTTCTATGGCCTGGTGCGCAAGAAGATTGCCGTCGAAGCACAAACTGGCATGCTGATCGAAACCCTGTGGCTTTTACCCGTTGCGGCCATCTATCTGTTTGGCATTGCGGACAGCTCAACCAGCCATATGGGGCAAAATCCCATGTCGCTTAACCTGCTGCTGATTGCTGCGGGCGTCGTGACCACCATTCCGCTGCTGTGCTTTACCGGCGCGGCAACCCGTCTGCGTCTTTCAACGCTGGGTTTCTTCCAGTATATCGGACCTACGTTGATGTTCCTGCTGGCAGTCACCTTTTACGGTGAAGTTCCGGGAGCGGATAAAATGGTCACGTTTGCGTTTATCTGGGTAGCGCTGGCGATTTTCGTGACGGATGCGATTTATACGCAACGACGGGTTCGTCGAAGCTAGAAGATTGCCGGATGGCGCTTCGCTTATCCGGCCTACAAAAGCACATCTCCGTAGGTCGGATAAGTCACAGCCATTACAGCCAGTTCTTGCGCTTAAAGTACAGATACGGCGCCAGACCCGCGAGCATCATAAAGACAATCGCCCCTGGATAACCGAAGCTCCAGTGCAGTTCAGGCATGAATTCAAAGTTCATCCCGTAGCTGGAAGCCACCAGCGTCGGCGGCAGGAACACCACAGAGACCACCGAGAAGATCTTGATGATGCGGTTCTGCTCGATATTGATAAAGCCCATCGCCGCTTGCATCAGGAAGTTAACCTTCTGGAACAGCGATTCATTGTGCGGCAGCAGGGATTCGATATCGCGCAGGATCTCACGCGCCTGCTCCAGCTGACTGCCCGGCAAACGCGCTTTACGCACCAGGAAGTTTAGCGCGCGCTGGGTATCCATCAGACACAGACGAACCTTCCAGCCGATATCTTCCAGTTCCGCCAGCGTCGACAGCGCTTCGTCATATTCATCGCCCTGACGCCCTTCCATGATCACACGGCTGAGTTTTTCCAGGTCGCTGTAGATGTTTTCGATCTCATCCGCCAACTGTTCAATTTTGGTTTCGAACAGGTCAAGCAGCAGCTCGTAGGCGTTGCCATCCACCATCGCCTGATTACGCGCACGCATGCGGTACAGGCGGAAAGCCGGCAGTTCGCGCTCGCGCAGGGTAAACAGGCGGCCTTCGCGAATGGTAAATGCGACGGTTGAGTTACCCGCGTGATCGTCGGCATCTTCATAAAAGAAGAAGGAGTGAATGTGCAGACCGTCTTCGTCTTCAAAAAAACGTGCGGATGCTTCGATGTCTTCCAGTTCAGGGCGCGTAGCCAGATTCTGGCCCAAGTCCTTTTGCACACGGTTTCGTTCTTCGTCATCCGGCTCGACTAAATCGACCCAAACCGAACTGGCCAGGTGCTCGATCTCGTCTGCCTCAAGGCGAGTTAAACGATTGTTTTCCAGTTGAAATGCGCTCAGCATGACCGGGACTCCCAATGCAAAAAATTATCGGACAGTTCGGAGGGCACACAGAAACAAATTGGGTTTCAGACCATTAAACAGCCTGACTCAGCGCGACGGGAAAAAACAGAAGGTCGCTGACAACCGCGAAGGCTATCAGCAAAAAGGGATAGCCTTAGGAGTTGATCCTGGATGACAGGATAATGAGCCAGTATCTACTGGGTGTGTCCAAGGCGAATGTCCTCTTAGCGTAATCGTGCGCGCATGTTACGCCAGCAAAATTTTGACGTCAACACGCAACGGATGGCGAAAAAGTAATAATTTCCCCTTATACAGAAAGGTTAGCAGAGGGGAATTATTTATCTATGATTTCAGAATATTAACCGACAGGTTGCCGGATGTCGGCTTGGCCTTATCCGGCAAAGCCGAACCGATTAAACCGTTTCCAGTCTGGCGTAGGCCGCTACCAGCCATTTGATCCCCTGCCCCTGGAACGCGACCTGCAAACGACTGTGCTCGCCGCTTCCTTCCAGGTTGACGATGGTGCCCTCGCCAAATTTAGCATGGCGCACGCGCTGACCGAGCTTGTAGCCGGTATCGTTTTCCGCCATTGGCGTGCCCATCCGCTGATGGCTCACCGGACGGCTGACCGTGGCGCGCAGGCGAACCTCTTCAACGCACGCTTCCGGCAGTTCGCCGATAAAGCGCGACGGACGATGGTAAACCTCTTTGCCGTACAGACGACGCGTTTCGGCGTAGGTCAGCGTCAGCTTTTGCATCGCGCGGGTCACGCCAACGTAAGCCAGGCGGCGCTCTTCTTCGAGGCGACCACCTTCGTCCAGCGACATCTGGCTGGGGAACATGCCTTCTTCCATCCCCACGATAAACACCTGCGGGAATTCCAGACCTTTCGCCGAGTGCAGCGTCATCAGCTGAACCGCGTCCTGCCAGGTATCCGCTTGCCCTTCGCCTGCTTCCAGCGCGGCGTGAGACAGAAACGCCTGCAGCGGCATTAAGTCTTCGTCTTCTTCGTTGTAGCTGAACTGGCGCGTTGCCGTCACCAATTCGTCTAAGTTTTCGATACGCGTCTGGCCCTTCTCGCCTTTTTCCTGCTCGTACATCATGCGCAGGCCGGAGTCTTTAATCACCCGGTCAGTCTGCACGTGCAGCGGCATATCCGCGGTCTCCTGGGCCAGTGCGTCAATCAGCTCCATAAAGCGCTGTAAGGCGCTGGCAGCACGACCCGCGAGAGCTTTTTCCTGCAACAGCTCACGACAGGCCTGCCACAGCGTTAGCTGACGGTCACGGGAGGTCTGACGCACCACATCTAAAGTACGATCGCCAATCCCGCGGGTTGGCGTATTCACCACGCGTTCAAACGCGGCGTCGTCATTGCGATTAGCGATCAGGCGCAGGTAAGAGAGCGCATCTTTGATTTCCTGGCGTTCGAAGAAGCGCATCCCGCCATAGATCCGATACGGCATGCTGGCTTGTAACAGCGCCTCTTCCAGTACGCGCGACTGGGCGTTGCTGCGATACAGAATGGCGCATTGTTCCAGCGCACCGCCGTTGTCCTGCCAGGTTTTGATACGGTTGACCACAAAGCGCGCTTCATCGAGTTCGTTGAACGCGCAGTAAAGCGAGATCGGTTCGCCATCAACGCCATCGGTCCACAGCTTTTTACCCAGACGCCCATTATTGTTTTCAATCAGGGCGTTAGCCGCGCTGAGGATATTGTTGGTCGAACGGTAGTTCTGCTCCAGACGAATGGTTTCTGCGCCCGGGAAATCCGTGAGGAAGCGCTGGATGTTTTCCACCTGCGCTCCGCGCCAGCCGTAGATCGACTGATCGTCATCACCCACGATCATCACTTTGCCGGTATCGCCCGCCAGCAGGCGGATCCACGCGTACTGAATGTTGTTGGTATCCTGGAATTCGTCCACCAGGATATTGGTAAAGCGTTCGCGGTAGTGCTGCAGGATATGCGGCTTGTTAAGCCACAGTTCATGAGCGCGCAGCAGCAGCTCGGCGAAATCCACCAGCCCCGCGCGGTCACACGCTTCCTGGTAAGCCTGATACACTTTCTGCCAGGTTTGCTCAACCGGGTTACCGTAGCTTTGCAGATGATGCGGACGCAGCCCTTCGTCTTTCTGGCTATTGATGAACCACATCGCCTGACGCGGCGGCCACTGCTTCTCATCAAGGTTCATCGCCTTGATCAGACGCTTAAGCAAACGCAGTTGGTCTTCGCTGTCGAGGATCTGGAAATCCTGCGGCAAGTTTGCATCCATATGGTGCGCGCGCAGCAGACGGTGCGCCAGACCGTGGAATGTACCCACCCACATACCGCCCTGGCTGGTTCCCATGATCTGACCAATACGGTGGCGCATTTCCGCCGCCGCTTTGTTGGTAAAAGTCACCGCCATAATGGAGTACGGCGAGTTGTTCTCAACCGTCAGTAACCAGGCGATACGGTGCACCAGCACGCGCGTTTTACCACTCCCCGCGCCTGCCAGAACCAGCATGTTGCTGCGTGGCGCGGCCACCGCTTCACGCTGTTTATCATTAAGGCTGTCGAGCAGGTAAGAAACGTCCATTGGCACCGCCGCGTAAAAGTAGGTAAGGCGGAAAAGCGTAGCGCCATCCGCCAAAAAGCTGGGTATATATACAGAGTTCTGCTGGTGATTATATCAGCGAGGTCAGAGATGCCAACTGTGAAATTTCGATATGCGGCAGCAAACGGCTGTCTGCGGTTTGCATCAGGTCGGCATTTTCCGGTTTGATCCAGCAGGCCTGCATACCGCAACGGATGGCTCCCGCCACGTCAGTCGTCAGGTCGTCGCCCACGTGCAGGATCTCCCCTACGGGCATTTTCAGTTTTTCCGCCGCCAGCGCGTACATGTCGCTGAACGGCTTTGAGCGCCCGTCGGGACCGGCGCGCAGCACAAACTCAAAATAATCGCCCAGGCCAAACAGTTCCGGCTGCGCATTACCGTTGGTGATCGCCACCAGCGGCCATTTGCGGGCCAGCGCCTTCAACGTATCATGCGTTGACTGCGGGACATCAATACGGCTACGCCATTTGGCAAAATTCATCATCGCCGCATTCGCCCCCATTTTGGCTTCTGCCTCTGACAACCCCGCCTCCAGCATAGCGCGCTCTACGGCACGGTGACGCCATTGGGTAACATCGTGGTAGATTTCCGGCTCGGCGTCGCGAACGGCCTGACGTAGGCGCTGTAGGTCGCTATTTTGCAGCGAATTCAACGCCGGATGGTAATTCTGTACAAACGCGAGCGCTTCCTGCTCGGTGCGAGTGATAACGGGACGGTTATCGTAAAGGGTGTCATCAAGGTCAAAGGTGAGCGCAGATATGCGCCCCAAAGGCCGGTAAAAACGCATTATTTCCCCCGTTTGGCGCGCGGATGCGCCGCATCGTACACTGAAGCCAGGTGTTGAAAATCAAGATGGGTATAGATTTGAGTCGTGGAGAGATTGGCATGACCCAATAACTCCTGCACTCCGCGCAGATCGCCGCTCGACTCCAGCATATGCGTCGCAAAGGAGTGGCGTAATTTGTGGGGATGTACGTGGCTGTTCAGCCCCTGCTTGATACCCCATTCCGCAAAGCGTTTCTGCACGTTGCGCGCCGAGATACGTTTGCCCAGTTTTGACAAAAATAGCGCATCGTCATCGCTGCCAAATAGCCCGCGCAGATCCAGCCAATGCTCAATCCACGCCACCGCATTGCGGCCAATTGGCAGACGCCGCTCTTTACTGCCTTTGCCCATCACCCACACTTCGCCGGTGTCGAGATCGAGATGTTTAATATCCAGCCCAACCAGTTCAGATAAACGCAGCCCCGCGCCGTACATTACTTCCAGCATTGCCCGATCACGCACGGCAAGAGGGTCGTTGAGATCGATATCCAGCAGACGATTAACGTCGTCGACATCGATATTTTTAGGCAGATGACGCGGTGCTTTCGGCGCGGAAACGCTTTTTGCCGGATTGGCTTTCAGTTCGCCCTGATTAACCAACCAGTCGAAGAAACTGCGCAACGCGGAGAGGCGCAGCGCCAGACTCGCTGGCCCCAGCCCTTTACGACGGCTGCGTACGGCAAAACTGCGTACCATCGCAGCGTCACATTGTTGCCAGCTTTGCAGACCGGTTTCTCCGGCTAACGCAATGATGGCATCAAGCTGACGCTGATAATTAAGCAATGTGATCGGGCTAAGCTGACGCTCAACGCCCAGATAGCGCAAAAAGCGCGCCACATCCTGAGAAAGGGGTGAATCGGTCATACGCGTTCAATCCAGCGCTCCAGCAGTTCCGGCAACATCAGCGAGATTTCCTGCAGTAATTGCGTACCTTGCCCCTGCTGGTAATGATTAACGTCACGGCTGCTGAACAGCATCACGCCCAGGGATCCATCTTGCCCGAGCATCGACATCGCCACCGAGCCTATCGCTTTCGCCTCCGGCATCATGACCAACAGTTCCGGACCATTGAGCGGCCCAAGATAATGCCGAGACTGGCCCAGACGCTGGATACGCAACGGTTCAAAGGCCTGGCGGCTTAATGCCAGATGGGTGAATTTTGATGGTGCGCCAAGTCGCCAGCGATCCGGGAACAGACGAACCGTCGCCCCGGCCAGGCCTAACTCACGCGCCCAGCGATGAAATCGCATCAGCATGTCGTCAAGACTGCTGGCCGACACCAGCCGTCCTTGCAGATTTAGCAGACGATAGAACAGGCTTTCATTGGCGTTGGCTTGTTCCATCAACAGCGCCATGTTCTCTTCCAGCACGTTAATATGATTACGCGCCCGCGCCATATGCCATTCTACTAAAGAAATCGTGCCCCGCACCGGGTGCGGAACACGCATCGCTTCAACGGCCTGGGCATTACGGATAAAAAACTCAGGATTACGTTGCAGGTAATCGACGACCGCCCGGTCGTCCAGCTCCATGAGCGTTTCCTGTAGTTCTTCCCCTGGTTGCTTCATAAGTGAATAAATCCGTCGTAGACATGTGCCGCCGGGCCAGTCATATACAGCGGATGACCCGGACCTTTCCAGGCGATATCAAGTCGACCGCCCGGCAATTCCACCCTTACTTCTTCTGCCAGCAGCCCCTGCTGGATACCGACCGCAACGGCGGCGCACGCACCGCTGCCGCAGGCCTGCGTTTCACCCGCGCCGCGCTCATAGACGCGCAGCCGGATATGCTCGCGTTTTACCACCTGCATAAACCCGATGTTAGCGCGTTCAGGGAAGCGTTCGTGGCTTTCCAGAACCGGTCCCAGGGTTTCTACCGTGGCCGTATCTACATCATCAACCTGAATCACGCAGTGCGGATTCCCCATTGAAACCACGCCGCACAATACTGTCTGTTCAGCCGCGCGCATAATATAGGTCTTCTCTGCTTTGTTGGCGCGAAACGGAACCTGCGAGGGTTCAAAGTTGGGTTCACCCATATTCACCCGCACCAGCTCGTCGTCGGTTACGGTTAATACCATACGACCATTCGCGGTACTGACGCGGATATCACGCTTATTGGTCAGCCCTTTCAGGCGAACAAAGCGGGCAAAACAACGGGCGCCATTGCCACACTGTGACACTTCACTGCCGTCAGCATTAAAAATACGGTAGTGGAAATCCAGCTCCGGATCGTACGGAGGTTCAACCACCAGCAGTTGATCAAATCCAACGCCGAGATGCCTGTCGGCCAGGCGGCGAATCAGCTCTGGTGAGAAAAAAACATTCTGCGTTACCGCGTCGACGACCATAAAATCGTTGCCAAGGCCATGCATTTTAGAGAATTGCATCATTCACTCCGTTCACGCGGGTACAGAAATGTAACTCTATTCCTGCCGTCAGTAATTCACCTGAGAAGGTCCGTCGCTAATCCCACGATCGTTTTTCTCAGGCGTGGTGGATTGCGATTGCGGCTGAACGCTCTTGGTCGGAGGCGGCGCGGTTTTATCTGCTGGCGGAAAATAGAGCGGGCCTTTTAGCCCACAGCCCGTCAGGCTGAACAGAGTAAAAATGACAGCGAGTGGCTTTAACACGTTTTTCATTATCGGTTGCCTGTAAAGTTCATGCTTTCTGTTTTCTATCATCGCAGGAGAAGGCGTAAAAGCAAGAGTTAGCCTGTAATCTGCAACGCGTTTTGTTTCAGGTTATACTGCCGTCATCACGAAAAACAGGATAAGAAAATGAACGACAGTGAATTTCATCGCCTTGCTGACACCCTGTGGATGACCATTGAAGAGCGTCTGGACGACTGGGATGGCGACAGCGATATCGATTGTGAAATCAACGGCGGCGTGCTGACCATCAGCTTCGAAAACGGCAGCAAAATTATTATTAACCGTCAGGAGCCGCTGCACCAGGTGTGGCTGGCGACCAAACAGGGCGGCTACCACTTTGACCTGAAAGGCGACGAGTGGATCTGCGACCGTAGCGGCGAAACGTTCTGGGATCTGCTGGAACAGGCGGCAACGCAGCAGGCGGGTGAAGAGGTAAGTTTCCGTTAAGTTTTAGTGCCGGATGCGCTTCGCTTATCCGGCCTACTTTGGCCCGGTAAGCGTCGCGCATCCGGGCAAGTTAACTCACGAGAAATACTGCTGTAACAGCGGCGTTTCGCTGTCCTGACTGACTGGCGGAACGGCGCTAATTGGCTGGGTACGGAACGGGATTACCTGCGCGCGCCCGTCTGTTTTCACAATCTGATAGAACTGCGGCAAGTTAAAGTTGATGAAGCTGGAGCCGTAGGTAAAGCGATCGTGCGATGATGAGTAGAAACGGCTGACATCGCGTACCAGTTCCTCTTTGCTACCTTCGCAGTGGTGGTACACCTCGGCCCGATTACTCTCGTCCAGAATGTAGATATTAAAGCCCTGCTCATCACCCGTTTCTTCGAAAAAGAACTGAATAATCCCTTCGCTGGCAAAACCGTCTACCACCGACGGCAGTTTCACATGGTTAGTCTCAACCTGAACGGAAAGCCCGTGCAGTTTGTTATGTGAAATCGCGCCATAGAATTCAATCGCGTTTTCCAGCTTCTGTACCGAAACGTTCAGGCGCTCGAAGAACAGTCCCCACGTCTGCCCGGAAACGCGCAGCGCTTTGAAGCGTCCGGTTTCCTGACGAGTGCTGGAGAGGCGTAATTCGATACACTCAGACACCAGTTGCTGCACACGGGTGCGAATTAAACCGCGCAGATGCTGGCTATAGCAGAAGACCTCAACGCTATCCGGCGGCGCGGCATCCTGGTGCATTTTGCCCAGAATCGTTTTTAACGCTTCAATCATCGCCTGCTCGCCGTTGAAGTGCAGGGTACGCACTTCATTCCACGAGTTGCGGTACAGCAGGTCGACGCTACCCACCAGGCAATTTTGTTCTTCGCCAAAGCTGAAGACGTCCAGCTTACGGAAATCAAAATGCACCACCTGATTGCGAAACGCCGCCGTCGGGTCATATTCAAGGTTAACGATAATCGCCAGATGGCGAATTTCGCATGGGCTATAGAGCGCTTTCGGCGTTGGCGCGGGCAGTCGCAACGGGAAGTGGTGCGACACGTCGGCGACCATTTCCTGCAACTTCGGCAAATCAACAATGCCGTTACCCTTAATAAACAAATGCGTACGCGAGGTCAGCAGGCCGTTGAACCAGGCCCACGCCACCAGCTTATTGAGATAGCGGTTATATTCCAGCGGCTGATGGCTGATGATCGAGTCCATGTTAGGCGCGCGGTTATAGAGATACCAACCCGAACGGTTGGCACGACCCGGCGGCACATGGATAAAGGTCAGATTCGGTTCCGAGAGATCCGGAGATATCTGTGGGTTCACCAGCGTAACTTTACCCGGCAACGCTTCAAAGGCGGCATACAGCTTACGGGTCAGCACGCCGATATCCTGCGGACTGGCGCTGACGCTGAGGTTATTGCGCCGCGCAAAGCGGATCAGATTACGATAGCTCTGCATCATCGCATCGAGCAGTTCGTTATGCGCTTCGCGTACCTGGTCAATCTTCCAGTTAGCGCGGTTATCCAGCATAGTCAGACGCGCGTCATCCCAGCCCCACTCATTCACTAACTGACTTAATACTTCACGACGCCAACCCACGCAGGCGCGCTCGCGGCTCAGTTTCTCACACACTTTTAAGTAGAAACATCGACGCACTAAATCCAGTCGCGTCGGGTCTTCGATTGCCGTGAGGTACTCGGTAACGCGCTCCAGCATCATGCAGTAAGGGTCGAGACCAAAAGAGACGATCTCGCCATCGTGCAGGCGCTGTTTTATATCTTTCGCCAACAGGCGCGGATTGGGGTATTCCCAGGAATAGGCTTCCAGCAGCAGCGTTTTCAGCACCGCTTTGTACGGGGAGTCGATACTCTTGTATAGCTGCCACAGGCTGGCACCAAAGTATTCTTCGGCGGAGAGCGAACTGAGTCCGCCGAGATCCAGCCATTCATTTGGCGTTAACACCCCCTGAGCGTAGAGCGTCATGACGTAATCGTCGTAATGCTCTTCTTCATCTCCCGGCACCATATTCCACAGAATACGTTTACCCGCGAGGCGCACAGCGGTGCGATAGAATTCATCAAGCAACAGGATATGTTGCGTCGAGCCACAGTCTTCGCCACCGAGACTGCCGCTTTCATTGTGACGGAAACGGTTTTCATCAATCAGGAAGAAGCTGACTTCCACGCCCAGCGAGGCGGCCCAGCTTTCGAGCAGGCTACATTTACGCTGCAGCAACTGGCGCTCTTCGCTATCCAGCCAGGATTGATGGCAGACCCAGATATCAAGGTCAGAGGAACAGCTTTGCCCTACCGAAGAGGTGCTGCCCATTGAGTAAACGCCGGTGATCGGCAGCTCGCCTTTGGGAGGATCCTGCGGCGACATACCGCGGTACAGTTCCAGTTCGTTCAGGTAGTGGCGTTGGGTTTCATCAGGCGTGTAAAGACATATGCCTTTGGGAACGTTACCATCGAGGTAACCCGGCATCAGCGGATGGTGGTAGTGCAATAATGTCGGCAGCAGACTGTATACCTGCTGGAAGGCAGGTCCCATGGCAGCAAGCGCGCGATCCACACGCAGTTGATTTATGGCATCCAGTCTCTGTTTCAGAGTCTCAATATAGAGGTACAAGACGTATCGCCTGATGTTGCTACCCGTCATGTTGGCGATTGCTGCGGCGCAAGCGCGCACAATAATCGTCATCAATTCGGATAAACCGTATGTCAAAAATAACCGTTACCTGTTTTTCGGCCATATTTTTTTATGCTGTACAGCCGAAAAAATGGTCTAAAACGTGATCAATTTAACACCTTGCTCATTGACCGTAAAGAAAGATGCGCTACATACAAGTGTAGCACCGTTCGTTACGTGTAAATTCCTTCATACGGTCGGGAGGTTTCTCGTCATTATTCACTGCCAGTGATGATGCAGCGCCTTTTTCCTCTCACTTACGTTTGAGCGTAACGCTGACATCCCTTTGATAAGGATGTTAGGATGGTCAATGATTGATAATGACGGTAACAAGCATGTTAGACAATGTTTTGAGAATTGCCACACGCCAAAGCCCCCTTGCGCTCTGGCAGGCACATTATGTCAAAGACGCCTTAATGGCAAACCACCCCGGTCTGATCGTGGAACTGGTTCCTATGGTAACCCGTGGCGATGTGATCCTTGATACCCCGCTGGCGAAGGTTGGAGGGAAAGGGTTGTTTGTTAAAGAGCTGGAAGTCGCACTGCTGGAAAAACGCGCCGATATCGCCGTGCATTCCATGAAGGATGTGCCGGTTGAATTCCCTGACGGCCTTGGACTGGTGACCATTTGCGAGCGAGAGGATCCGCGTGATGCTTTCGTCTCAAATAAGTACAACACGCTGGATGAACTCCCCGCGGGCAGCATCGTCGGGACATCCAGTTTGCGTCGCCAGTGCCAGTTGGCAAAGCGACGCCCGGATCTCGTCATCCGTTCGCTGCGCGGCAACGTAGGCACCCGTCTCGGCAAACTGGATAACGGCGATTATGACGCTATTATTCTGGCGGTCGCCGGACTAAAACGTTTAGGTCTTGAGTCGCGAGTCCGTACCGCTCTGCCGCCGGAAGTCTCCCTGCCCGCTGTCGGGCAAGGCGCAGTAGGCATAGAATGCCGACTGGATGATATGCGCACTCAGGCGCTGTTAGCGCCGCTCAATCATGAAGAGACCGCCCTACGCGTTAAAGCCGAACGCGCGATGAACACCCGCCTGGAAGGGGGCTGTCAGGTCCCGATCGGCAGTTATGCGGAACTCATCGACGGTGAGATTTGGCTGCGGGCGCTGGTCGGCGCGCCTGACGGTTCGCAGATGGTATGCGGAGAGCGTCGCGGTGCGGCGCAGACTGCTGAACAAATGGGCATCTCTCTGGCTGAAGAGCTACTGGAGAACGGTGCGCGCGCCATTCTGGCTGAAGTTTACAACGGAGAAGCCCCCGCATGAGTATTCTGGTCACCCGCCCGTCTCCCGCAGGGGAAGAGTTAGTGAGCCGTCTGCGCGCACTGGGGCAGGTGGCCTGGAGTTTTCCGCTCATCGAGTTTTCACCGGGTCGGGAACTGGCAACGCTTGCTTCCCGACTGTCAGCGCTGACGGAGAACGATCTGGTCTTCGCCCTTTCGCAGCATGCCGTTACCTTTGCAGATGCTGAGCTTCAGCAGCAGAGGAAAAGCTGGCCCTCACTTCCGGGTTATTTTGCCATTGGCCGCACAACGGCGCTGGCGCTGCACACCGTTAGCGGTTTCAATATTCACTACCCTCTGGATCGGGAAATTAGCGAAGTCTTGCTACAATTACCTGAATTACAAAATATTGCGGGAAAACGCGCGCTTATATTACGCGGCAACGGTGGCCGTGAGCTGATAGGTGAAACCCTGACAGCACGCGGAGCTGATGTCTATTTTTGTGAATGTTATCAACGCAGTGCAAAATATTACGATGGTGCAGAAGAAGCGATGCGCTGGCAATCTCGTGGCGTGACCACGGTGGTTGTTACCAGTGGAGAGATGCTACAACAGCTCTGGTCGCTCATTCCGCAGTGGTATCGTGAGCACTGGTTACTACGCTGTCGGCTGCTGGTCGTCAGTGAGCGTCTGGCGCACCTCGCCCGGGAACTGGGCTGGCAAGATATTAAGGTCGCTGATAACGCCGACAACGATGCGCTACTACGCGCATTACAATAACTCTCATAATGGGATGCCATAATGACGGAACAAGAAAAATCCTCCGCCGTGGTTGAAGAGACCAGGGAGGCCGTGGAAACCACGTCACAGCCAGTCAATACTGAAAAAAAGAGTAAGAGCAGCACGGCGCTGATTCTGAGCGCTGTGGCGATTGCTATTGCTCTGGCAGCAGGCGTTGGGCTTTATGGCTGGGGGAAACAGCAGGCAACAACGCAGACGGCAACCAGCGATGCGCTGGCGAACCAGCTGACGGCGCTGCAAAAAGCGCAAGAGAGTCAAAAAGCTGAGCTGGAAGGCATCATTAAACAGCAGGCAACGCAGCTGGATGAAGCCACACGCCAGCAGGCCGCGCTGGTCAAACAGCTTGACGAAGTCCAGCAAAAGGTCGCCACTATCTCCGGCAGCGATGCCGGGACATGGCTACTGGCGCAGGCTGATTTTCTGGTGAAACTGGCCGGTCGCAAATTATGGAGCGATCAGGACGTTACTACCGCCGCAGCGCTGCTGAAAAGCGCTGACGCCAGCCTTGCGGATATGAACGATCCGAGCCTGATCGCCGCCCGTCGCGCGATTACCGACGATATCGCGAGCCTCTCCGCGGTGACTCAGGTCGACTATGACGGCATTATCCTGAAAGTGAATCAGCTATCTAACCAGATCGATAACCTGCGTCTGGCCGACAACGACACCGACGATTCGCCGATGGATTCCGACAGCAGCGAGCTTTCCAGCTCGATCAGCGAATGGCGCGTCAATCTGCAAAAAAGCTGGCAGAACTTTATGGACAGCTTTATCACCGTTCGCCGTCGTGATGAAACCGCCGTCCCGCTGCTGGCACCAAACCAGGACGTGTACTTACGGGAAAACATCCGTTCCCGCTTGTTAGTAGCCGCCCAGGCCGTGCCACGTCATCAGGAAGAAACATATCGCCAGGCGCTGGAAAACGTCTCCACCTGGGTGCGCGCCTACTACGACACTGACGATGCAGCAACGAAAGCTTTCCTGGAAGAAGTAGACCAGCTGAGCCAACAAAGCATCAGCATGGACGTACCGGATACGCTGCAAAGCCAGGCTCTTCTCGACAAGTTAATGCAGACCCGCGTACGTAATTTACTGGCACAACCCGCCACAGCACCTGCACCTGCACCTGCACCTGCACCTGCACCTGCACCTGCAGCAGACGCTCCGGCAACTGCGCCGCAAGGAGAATAATGATGCTAAAAGTATTATTGCTCTTTGTGCTGTTGATCGCCGGGATCGTTGTCGGTCCGATGATTGCCGGTCATCAGGGCTACGTGCTGATCCAGACGGATAATTACAATATTGAAACCAGCGTGACGGGCCTGGTGATCATCCTGATCGTCGCCATGGTCGTCCTGTTCGCGATTGAATGGCTACTGCGCCGAATTTTCCGCACAGGCGCGCATACCCGCGGATGGTTTGTCGGTCGGAAGCGTCGTCGCGCCCGTAAGCAAACCGAGCAGGCGCTGCTCAAGCTGGCAGAAGGCGATTATCAGCAGGTTGAAAAGCTGATGTCGAAAAACGCCGATCACGCAGAACAGCCGGTAGTGAATTACCTGCTGGCGGCAGAAGCGGCTCAGCAGCGCGGTGACGAAGCTCGCGCCAACCAACACCTTGAGCGTGCTGCTGAACTGGCTGGAAATGATACGATCCCGGTAGAAATCGCTCGCGTTCGCCTACAGCTGGCGCGTAATGAAAATCACGCCGCGCGCCACAGTGTAGATAAACTGCTGGAAGTGACGCCACGTCATCCGGAAGTGCTGCGTCTGGCTGAACAGGCCTACATTCGTACCGGCGCATGGAGTTCGCTACTGGATATCATTCCATCCATGGCGAAAGCGCGCGTGGGTGATGACGAGCACCGCGCTATGCTGGAACAACAGGCATGGGTTGGTCTGATGGATCAGGTTCGCGCCGATCAGGGCAGCGAAGGGCTACGCGCATGGTGGAAAAACCAGAACCGTAAAACCCGTCACCAGGTTGCCCTGCAGGTGGCGATGGCTGAACATCTGATTGAGTGTGACGATCACGATACGGCGCAGCAGGTCATCATTGATGGTCTGAAACGCCAGTATGACGATCGCCTGGTGCTGCCGATCCCGCGCCTGAAAACCAATAATCCGGAACAGATAGAAAAAGTGCTGCGCCAGCAGATTAAAGCCGTCGGCGATCGCCCGTTGCTGTGGAGCACGCTGGGTCAGTCGCTAATGAAGCACGGCGAATGGCAGGAAGCCACGCTCGCCTTCCGTGCAGCCCTCAAGCAGCGCCCGGATGCCTATGACTACGCCTGGCTTGCTGACGCGCTGGACAGACTGCATCAGCCGGAAGAAGCCGCCACCATGCGTCGTGATGGCCTGATGTTGACGCTGCAGAACAACAACTCCCCGCAGTAACTCCTGAATGCCCGGTGGCGCTTTCGCTTACCGGGCAATCGTATACACAAAATCATTCAAGATGCATAAAAAAACGCCCGCTCTTTTGGAGCAGGCGTTAAACAGGTCTGTATGACAACATAAATGGGTGCTTCACTCAACGTTATGTCCATGGTGTTTGATGAGGCTATATGCTTCATCCTTCACGCTGTCTCTTCGTTGGCTGCACACGCTCACCCCTGTCACTTACCTTTGTAAGCTCCGGGGGATTCCCGTGCTGGCCGTCTCGACACATCATGAATGATTTAGCATATAAGATGCGACATCTGTCTGTGGACGATAAGCACCGTAAACGGCTCTGCATCATTCCTGAGTTTATGAGGCCAGATGGCGAACATAAGAGATGGAATGAGCATCTACCTGCATATTATTGCACAAGGCATGCCACGATTGCACTGCAAAAACCATGGATCCGGACTTTTTAAGACATCAGGTAATTCGCGGGAATAAAGGCTGAGAAGGGGAAATCAGAAAACAAAAAACCCCGCCGAAGCGGGGTTCAAAATTGGTCGGCGAGAGAGGATTCGAACCTCCGACCCACTGGTCCCAAACCAGTTGCGCTACCAAGCTGCGCTACTCGCCGTTTTACTGCTTTTTGAATTTTTAGTTCAATTCTTTAAGTCGTGGTGCGAGGGGGGGGACTCGAACCCCCACATCCTAAGGACACTAACACCTGAAGCTAGCGCGTCTACCAATTCCGCCACCTTCGCATTTCACAACTTTAAATTAATGGGGTGGCTAATGGGATTCGAACCCACGACAACTGGAATCACAATCCAGGGCTCTACCAACTGAGCTATAGCCACCACTGCAAATCTTTTACGCGGTATTAAAACCACCGCAGCTCCGGCACCTAACTTAATGGTGCGCCCGACAGGATTCGAACCTGAGACCTCTGCCTCCGGAGGGCAGCGCTCTATCCAGCTGAGCTACGGGCGCTTAGCGCCGTTGCGGGGCTGGATATTACGGAGGTCTCGGTCTTCTGTCTAGTGCTTTTTTAAAATAAATTATCGTTTGGTCATGGTTTGTGCGTTTTGTCGCTTATTCCCGCAATTTATGGGCTGCACCATGACGATTCAGACCAAAAACCTTATAAATGAGCGTCACGGCCAGTAAGAAGATAATGCCAACAAACAGCGACATTCGGGTATCTTCATTAAAATACATGCCGATTAATACGCAAATCAGGAACGCCATCGTCAAATAATTCGCCCACGGGAACAAAATCGAGCGGAAAGGATGACTGGCGATCGCCGCTTTATGCGCCTGACGGAAACGCAGCTGGCTTATCAGGATCACAAACCACGGCACCATCCCCGGCAGCACGCTGGCGCTATAAACATACACAAACACACGCTGCGGGTTGGGAATGATGTAGTTCAGGCACGAACCAATCAGCAGGATCGCGATAGAAATAGCCACACCGGCAACCGGAACGCCATGACGAGATACTTTTCCAACAACGGCAGGAAGCTGGCGATTCTTTGCCAACGCGTAGAGCATCCGCCCACAGCTGTACATGCCGCTGTTACAGCCAGATAGCGCCGCCGTCAGCACCACAAAGTTAATAATCCCCGCTGCGGCGGTGATACCAATTTTGGCAAAGGTCAGAACGAACGGACTACCGTTGCTGCCAATCTCATTCCACGGGAAAATAGTGACGATAACAAAAATCGCGCCAACGTAGAAAATCAGGATACGCCACAGCACTTTACCCACCGCGCTTCGCAGAGTGACCTGCGGATTCTTCGCTTCACCCGCAGTAATACCGATCAGCTCTACGCCCTGGTAAGACGCCACAACAATACACAATGCCGTCAGGAATCCCTTCCAGCCGCCGGCAAAGAAGCCGCCGTGCTCGGTCAGGTTACCAAAGCCGATTGCCTGACCACCGTTGCCAAAGCCGAAGAAAATCACCCCTAATCCAATGACGATCATCACAATGATAGTGGTCACTTTGATCATGGCAAACCAGAACTCAATTTCACCATACAGACGAACTGCGGCGAGGTTTGCCAACGCAACCAGTCCGACAGCAATCAGTGCGGGTATCCATTGCGCCATCTCCGGGAACCAGAACTGAACGTACACCCCGATGGCGGTAATCTCTGATATCCCCACCGCCATCCACATAAACCAGTATGACCAGGCGGTGAGATAGCCAAAGAAGGGGCTCATATAACGATGGGCGTAAACAGCGAATGAACCGGCAACCGGCTCGAGGAACAACATCTCTCCCATAGAACGCATAATGAAAAAGACGAACAGCCCGGCGACGATATACGCCAGCAAGACCGAAGGCCCCGCCCATTTCAGGGTACTGGCGGCCCCCATAAACAGCCCAACGCCAATAGTGCCCCCAAGGGCAATTAATTCGATGTGACGAGCCTCCAGCCCACGCTGAAGCTCAGGTTTGTTCTCGGCCATAAATCCTCTTGTTGTGTTTGCATATTGTCCGGTACTACCGGTTCTCGTTATGGGTACATCTTGTTATTCCATCACAGGCCATACGGCACCGACCGCATAACGGTTAGCGCTAAAAACACCGCGGCACTGCAATGATTGTTGCGAATGGTTTCCTAAAATCGCTTAAATGGCAATTAAAGCATTCAAAAAATAAATAGATTGTGCGAGAAAGCAGCGATAATGTTGTGAATAAGTAGCGTAATTAGCAGATAACGCTACTTATCAGAGGAGAGAGGGCGTCAGAGGTTGCCGGTATAGTGCCAGCGGAGATAGCGTAATAAGCGAAGTTGACGAGAGATACGGCTTGGCTGTGACAGTAAGCGATACAGCCACTCCAGCCCCAGATTTTGCCAGATTTTAGGCGCACGCTTCACATGACCGGTAAAGACGTCGTAGGTCCCCCCGACGCCCATATACAGTGCGTCGGGATGAATCTTCCGGCAATCACGCATAAAGATCTCTTGTTTCGGCGAGCCCATCGCCACCGTCACAAATTGCGCGCCGCTGGCGTGGATACGCTCAAATAACCCCTGACGCTGCTCCGGCGTAAAATAACCGTCCTGGCTACCCACAATGTTCACGCGCCACTGAGCACGTAGTTTGGCTTCAGTTTGCGCCAGAACTTCAGGCTTGCCGCCAATCAGGAAAACAGGCGTTCCTTCCTGCCCGGCTCGCGCCATCAGCGCTTCCCAAAGATCGGCCCCCGCCACGCGTGATACCTGCGCCTGCGGGTATTTTTTACCCAAGGAGCGCACAACGCTAATTCCATCTGCATATTTAAATTCAGCAGCATCAATCAGTGTGCGGATCTCTGGGTTATCCTCCGCTGTCAGCATTTTCTCAGCATTAATAGCCACCAGCGTTCCCCGTCTGAGATGCCCCTCTGCAAACAGGTAATTCAGCGCATGCTGCATATCACGCCAGCCAATCAGTTGTAATCCACGCAGTGAATACAGCGGCGCAGTATTATTATCCGTCATTACGATCCTTCAACCTGTGTCCGGGGCACCGACTTTATTCGCTTATGAATGAGTCCCGCACTATCAAACAGCCAGAATAACAATTTTGCCACCAGCAGACAGACACCGAAAATCACGAGGAAAAAGACCACTCGTGAGACAAACGAATCTAACCCTTCACGTGCCAAAACGATCATATTAAAAATGGCACCGAAACAGAAACTGTGCAAAATCGCCGACTTATAGCGATTAGTTTCTCGGTTACCTAATTCATACAGCCAATCAAACCATTTGATGATTAACCCGACGACAATCGCACCTAACGGTATAAAAAACGCTCCGCCCATCACCACCAGCGAGCCAATTAACGTCGGCGAGATCGCCAGACCCGAGTGGTTGTTCAACACTTCCCAGGTAAAGTAATTCGCTGAATTGAGTACAATACTCGGCCGCCCTGGCCACAGCCAGGAGGGGATAAAGACGTAGAAGTCACGGACAATCGGCGCCAGCCCCTGGAACTCAATATTGTTGTAGTTCTGCAGCAACAGCGCCAGATTCTCCCACGGCGAGAAGGTGTCACGCGTGAGATACAGGAAAGTATAGAACGCCTCGTCACCGCTCACGTTCATCCCGTAGCGCTTCAGCGCCAGCCAGAACATCCCGATGATACCCAGTACGCCCGCGGCGGCCAGCATCCACAGTGAAATCCAGCCGCGAATGATGCCGATAAACAGGAAAATGGCAAACGCGATAATGATATTGGCGCGAGTTCCGCCCACAATCATATAGGTCAGTAAACCAAACGCGACGGTGCTCACCAGGAAGAACAACCACGCTTTGCTGTCCTGACGCAGGAAATAGACCACCAGCATTGCCGGAATGAAGAAGTAGAAGAAACGCTTCAAAGCGACCCCAGAGACTTCACTGGAAAAAATCTGGCTATAGGATTGCAGTCTGAACAACAGGAACCCGTTGTGCATAAAGAAGATGCCCACGCTCACCAGCGCAATCGCCATCAGGATAATCCAGGTCAAATGGGCTTCAACACGATTGATGGTAAACAGCGGCCTGCGCGGCTTATCCTCTACTCGCTTGCGCAGACGCGTTTTATACGTCACGTAGTAGACGGCATAGAAACAGGCAGCTGATAGCAGAGCCTGCAGCAGGATCTCCGGCGGAGCGACTGCCACATCAAAGCGGAACACCAGGATGCTGGTCAGCGGGAACCCAAAGAAAAACGTCAGCAAAAACAGCAACGAGAAGAAAACATTGAAGTTAAAGCGCACGCGACGGAATTCAAACCAGGTCAGCGTGGCGATAAACAAGGTGGAGAGCAGCCAGACCACCAGCAGACCGCTGAATTGCATCAGGCTCATACGATTTCTCCTGAAGCAACGCGCAGCGCGTTATGCCATGGCTGCAGATAATTCGGGCTAAAAAAGGTGATTGTATTTTTATCTACCGATGCTAACTGGCGCTGCGCTTCGCGTACAACGCCTTCATTGAGTTCATCAGTGGTAAATAATACCGGGAGATTCTGTTCCACCATATCCTGCCAGAAGGGATTTTCTCGGTTGAGCACGCACGGAATGCCTGCCTGGATCAGCAAACACAGGGTTCCGATCCCTTGCTGGCGGGCAAAAATAAAGTAACCCAAATCACACTGACGCAATAATGCCAGATAGGCATCAAATTCCAACTTTTCGCTTAAAATTTGCAGATTATCAGCGCTAAACAATGCCAGGCCCGCCTGGCGAACCTCGTCGATATAGGCGGTATTATTGGCAGGATAACCCATCGGCACGATCACATTCACCGTGTCGCCGAACTGCTGATGCACGGCGCGTAGCGCGGCAACATGCTCATTACTACGATCGCCAGAGTTACCAACCAGCACCGTCATCTTGCCGCTGCGTGGGCACTCACTGCTCATATTATTGAGCGACGGATCCATCCGCGTTGGGAAATAGAGCAACTCACCACGCACACGCGGGTGTTGTTCGGCGAAATAGTGTAGATCACCCCGCGTGGCAAACACGCATCCCACGCGATTCTGCGCCATACGCCGAATCGGGTAAAACAGGCGGAATTTCAGTCCACTGGAGACTTCATATAAATCCGCCCCCCAGATATGCCAGTAAAACTGCTCTGATTTAATCCCCCCACTCAGCAACGCTAACCACAAGCTGATGTTGAACTGACCGTGGAAGAAAAATCGCTGTTGGCGATCCGCTTTCGCCTTCGCAATAACCGCTTCAGCCAACGCCTTTTTCCCGTCGTAGAAACTCAGCGATAATGCCGGGCAGCTCTCACTGAACCCCGTATCCTGGCCTGCAACCATAAACGTGCGTGCGTGCTCGCTCGTTGCGGCCAGCGAGTCGTTGAAAAACCGCAGCACGGTTTGGTTATGGTGAGGGATATCCGATCCCAGAACGTGAATCAGTACAGTCATGCCCGCCTACGCCAGAGTAAAAACACGCCACAACAAAGAGAAAAATAGACAATGTACGTTGCCATGTAAGCCTGCGCCGCGCCCAACGCGCCGTGTACAGGGATCAGCCAATGGGCAAACGCCGTCAACAATACGAACTGGCTAATTTCAGCCAAAATATAAAACCGCAGTGACGCTTTCGCGATTACCAGATAACCAAAAACGTAGGCGCCGACTTTCAGCACATCGCCGACCAGTTGCCATGCGAACAGGTCGCGCATGGCGGTAAATTTAGCGGAGAAAAGCAGCCAGATCGCAAAATCGCGCAGGAGCCAGACGGTAAAGCTCGCGGCGGCAACCGCCGGTAACACAAACTTTAACGACTTGATCACCTCGCGTGTAATGTCGCGCTTTTCGGTCAAACGCGACAACGTTGGCAGCAAGTAAACGCTGAATGAGGCGGTGATAAATTGTAGATAAGCATCTGAAATACTGCTCACCCCCTGCCAGATCCCCACATCATCCCAGCTATACTGCGCCGCCAGCAGATTTCGCATCATCACGTATGCCACAGGCAGCGTTACGGAAGTTATCAACGCCATCAGCGTAAACTTGCTCAACTGTCCTGCCAGACCATTGTCCCACGAGGGCTTCAGATAATGCAGGGGGATCGCCCCGCGCTTAACCAGCATAATAGCGGCAGGGATAACAACCAGCGCAGGTACCAGTGCCAGACCCAGCAAGGCGCCTTCATATCCTCCCAGGCGATAACAGCCATAATAAGCCGCCACGCCCACCAGGCTCCCCACAATCAACGACAGCGCGTTACCCGCCGCATCGCGGAAGCCCTTCATCAGTGCCAGCAGCAGGTTCGCCCAGGCAATACCCATCTGCACCAGCGCAACCAGTCTAACCAACCCCTGGTAATGTGTATGACCAAATAACCCCTGACTGATAGGCGCGGCCGCCAGCAGGAAAATCACCGCCATCAGCGTAGAGAATCCCAGCACCATCGCGGAAGATGTACCGACCACCTTACGGAGCCGGGTCGGATCGTCATGATGCTGCGCAACGTATTTCGTGACGCCATTGAAAATGCCGGCTCCCGCCAACACGCCAAGCACGGTGACCATCTGGCGGAAGTTACCCGCCTGCCCCACGCCTGCCGGGCCAAACGACACCGCCAGCAGCTTCACGACCAGCAAACCTGCACCGATTTTTACCAGCGTACTGGCCGCCGTCCATAAGGACGCTTTTGCAAGCGACATATTAGGCGAAATAGTTGAGTAAGGTCGTAATGACGGTACGTTGGTTCACCGGCGACAGATTGTAGAACAGCGGTAAACGCAGCAGGCGCTCGCTCTCTTTGGTGGTGTAACGATCAACACCGGAGAACACGCCAAATTTATCGCCAGCCGGGCAATCATGCAGCGGGATATAGTGGAATACCGCCATAATTTCAGCTTCTTTCAGGAAGTTAATCAACGCAGTGCGATCGTCGATATCACGCAGCTTGATGTAAAACATATGGGCATTCTGCACGCAGTTTTCCGGGACAGAAGGCAGATCAATGCGCCCGGCGCGCGCCAGCGGCTCGAGGGCATCGTAATACTTTTGCCACAGTGCCAGACGCTGCTGGTTAATACGGTCCGCTGCTTCCAGCTGCGCCCACAGATAAGCGGCCTGCAGATCGGACATCAGATAGCTGGAGCCGATATCACGCCAGGTATACTTATCGACCTGCCCGCGAAAAAACTGACTGCGATTCGTCCCTTTTTCACGGATGATCTCTGCACGTTCGACTAATTTTTTATCATTAATCAGCGTCGCACCACCTTCACCGCCTGCGGTATAGTTTTTGGTCTCATGGAAGCTAAAGCAGCCGATGTGGCCAATCGTCCCCAGCGCACGACCTTTGTAAGTCGACATGACGCCCTGAGCCGCATCTTCCACCACATACAGGTTATGTTTATCGGCCAGCGCCATAATGGTATCCATTTCACAGGCCACGCCCGCGTAATGTACCGGCACAATAACGCGGGTTTTGTCGGTGATCGCCGCTTCAATCAACGTTTCGTCAATGTTCATGGTATCCGGGCGGAGATCAACAAAGACAATTTTCGCGCCGCGCAGAACGAAGGCATTAGCCGTGGAAACAAACGTGTAGCTCGGCATAATAACTTCATCGCCAGGCTGGATATCCAGCAGCAATGCCGCCATCTCAAGCGATGCGGTGCAGGACGGCGTCAGCAGCACTTTCTCGCTGCCAAAATGCTGCTCCAGCCACTGCTGACAGCGGCGGGTAAAGCCACCGTCACCACACAGTTTGCCGCTGTTCATTGCGGACTGCATGTAATCGAGTTCAGTTCCCACCACCGGCGGTGCGTTAAATGGAATCATCATGTCACCTGTATAACCAATACGCGGTGCTTTCCACATTCGCACCACTGTGTATGTAACGTTTAAGCGCGGCGGTGTTACCCATTTGGGTCGCCACACGCAATGTTGTTTTTCCGCGAGCCTGTGCCCAGCAAAGCGCCGCCTGCATCAGTTCTGCACCCGCGCCACGCCCGGCCAGCAGGCCAATTCTCGCCTCGGTCGCATTCAGTTCACGTAGCGAGACATAGCCACGAATCTCCCCTGTCGGCGTACGAAAAACGAGACACTGATGGTCAAACGTGCCCAGTACTGCATTTTCAATCCACTGCGCGTAAAAACGCGCGCTGGCATCAGCGGCATACCACGGCGCGCGAAAACGACTTAGCGCAAACGCCTGTCCTGCCAGATAGCGTAATGCAGGGATATCCGAAGATTGCGCGACCTGCGCGCCGGGGTCGCCACTGGCACACGTTACCGGCAGTACAAAATCCACTTCACCTTCGACCAGTGAAAAGCCCAACTGCTGCAGGGCGTCTAATTCCAGGGTATTACCGGCAGGTATTTTTGCCTGTACCCGCGACCAGGGCAGCAATGCATCCGTGGTCAGAACCGGCGCGCGTTGGTCAAAACGGACAATGGCGCTATTGACGCCAAAGAACGTATTTTCCCAGCTAAGCGGTTCAATACTGGCGCGGACGAGCACGGAGCAGCTCCAGCAGATATTGACCATAACCCGTTTTGGCCAGCGAACTGGCGGCACGCTTCACGCCTTCGTCATCCAGCCAGCCGTTACGCCAGGCGATTTCTTCCAGACAGGCTATTTTAAAGCCCTGACGTTTCTCCACCGTCTGCACAAACGTGCTCGCTTCGATCAAACTGTCATGCGTACCGGTATCCAGCCAGGCAAAGCCACGCCCAAGCAATTCGACCGTCAGATGTCCGTCATCAAGATACATTTGGTTGATAGACGTAATCTCCAGCTCCCCACGCTCAGAAGGTTTCACGCGTTTTGCGTATTCCACCACTTTGCTGTCATAGAAATAGAGCCCGGTCACCGCCCAGTTGGACTTTGGTACTTTCGGCTTCTCTTCCAGAGAGACTGCGCGAAAATTGTCATCAAACTCAACCACACCAAATCGCTCAGGGTCCATTACCTGATAACCAAACACCGTCGCGCCTTGCGTTCTGGCAGCGACATGACGCAGTTTTGGACTGAATCCCTGACCAAAGAAGATGTTGTCCCCTAGCACCAGGCACGATGGTTCACCGTTGAGAAACGTTTCACCGATAATAAAAGCCTGCGCTAATCCATCCGGGCTCGGCTGCTCAGCATAGTGCAGTTCAATGCCGAACTCAGACCCATCACCCAGCAGACGCTGGAAATAGCCTTTATCTTCCGGTGTAGTGATAATCAGAATTTCGCGAATTCCCGCCAGCATTAGTACTGATAGCGGGTAGTAAATCATCGGCTTATCGTAAATGGGCAATAGCTGCTTCGATACGCCACGCGTAATGGGATACAGGCGAGTACCTGAGCCACCCGCCAGAATGATACCTTTCATGCGTTGTCTCCTCCGGGAGCCAAAACCAGGCTGTTAGCCCTTCAGACCTAAACGTTCACCCTGGTAACTGCCGTCCTGCACGGGTTTCCACCATGCCTGATTATCCAGATACCACTGCACGGTTTTGCGCATTCCGCTTTCAAACGTTTCCTGCGGCATCCAACCTAGTTCACGCGCAATTTTTGAAGCATCAATGGCGTAACGCAAATCATGGCCAGGGCGATCGTCCACAAAAGCGATCAAATCGCGGTACTGTGCAATGCCCTGCGGTTTATGCGGCGCCAGCTCTTCCAGCAGGCTGCAAACTGTTTCGACGACATCCAGGTTTTTACGCTCGTTATGACCACCAATATTATAGGTTTCTCCAACCACGCCCGCCGTCGCCACGCAATAGAGCGCCCTGGCGTGATCTTCTACATACAACCAGTCACGGATCTGTTGACCATTGCCGTACACCGGCAACGGTTTCCCCGCCAGTGCGTTGAGGATCATCAGCGGAATCAGTTTTTCCGGGAAATGGTACGGACCATAGTTGTTAGAACAATTGGTAATCAGCGTTGGCAGACCGTAGGTACGCAGCCAGGCGCGGACAAGATGATCGCTGCTGGCTTTCGATGCGGAATAAGGGCTGCTTGGCGCATACGGCGTAGTTTCGGTGAAGAAATCATCTATGGAATGGAGATCGCCATATACCTCGTCAGTCGAAATATGGTGGAAACGAAACGCCAATTTTTTCTCGCTGGCCAATGCGTTCCAGTAAGCGCGCGCCGCTTCCAACAGCGTGTAGGTTCCCACAATGTTGGTTTCGATAAAGGCAGCCGGACCGTCGATTGAGCGATCGACATGGCTTTCAGCAGCCAGATGCATCACGCAGTCCGGCTGATAGTGTTGAAACACCCTGTCGAGCGATGCCCGATCGCAAATATCCACTTTCTCAAAGGCAAAACGGTCATTCTGCGCAACTGGCTCCAGCGACATCAGGTTTCCGGCGTAGGTCAGCTTATCGACCACAACCACCGCATCCTCGGTATCATGAATGATATGCCGCACAACCGCCGAGCCGATAAATCCCGCTCCGCCAGTAACAAGAATTCGTTTCATTATCGCCAAACCCCTTTGGTATCAACGATGTACTGCTGTTGAACCTCATCGCCTTTGATGGCTTTAAATTCATTATGGTCAACCAGCATGACCAACACATCGGCACTTGCCAACGCATCGTCCAGCGCCGCCAGTTGGCAAAGACCATCCAGTTTTTTCGGCAGTTGATGGATGTTCGGTTCCACCACCAGCGTTTCGCCTTTGTGCCATTGCGCGATGTTTTGCGCAATTCCCATCGCCGGGCTTTCACGCAAATCATCAATATTAGGTTTGAATGCCAGACCGAAACAGGCAATTTTCACTTCGCTGGCCCGTTTATTGGTCTCCGCCAGACAGTCAGCTACGGCAGCCTTCACCCGATCGACCACCCAATGAGGCTTACCATCGTTTACCTCACGCGCGGTACGGATCAGTTTCGCCTGCTGCGGATTCTGCGCCACGATAAACCACGGATCGACCGCGATACAGTGTCCACCCACGCCGGGGCCGGGTTGCAAAATATTCACGCGCGGATGGCGGTTTGCCAGGCGAATAAGCTCCCAGACGTTGATCCCCTGATCGGCGCAAATCAGCGACAGTTCATTGGCGAAAGCAATATTAACGTCGCGGAAGCTATTTTCCGTCAGCTTACACATTTCGGCGGTGCGGGCGTTGGTTACCACACATTCACCTTCGAGAAAGATGTTGTACAGCTCACTGGCCCGCGCGGAACAGACGGAGGTCATTCCACCAATTACGCGGTCATTTTTAATCAGTTCGACCATTACCTGGCCCGGCAGCACGCGCTCTGGGCAATAAGCAATGTTAATATCTGCTTGTTCACCGACCTGCTGCGGAAAAGTCAGGTCAGGACGCATTTCAGCCAGCCATGCGGCCATCTGTTCAGTTGCCCCGACAGGTGAAGTGGATTCCAGAATCACCAACGCGCCTTTTTTCAGTACTGGCGCAATAGATTTAGCCGCGGCTTCTACATAGACCATATCGGGTTCATGATCTCCCTTGAACGGGGTAGGTACCGCAATCAGATACGCATCAGCGTCTACGGGTGTCGTGGTTGCACGCAGAAATCCATCTTCGACCGCCGTTTTCACCACCGCACCCAGATCGGGCTCAACGATGTGAATTTCACCGCGATTAATGGTATCCACCGCATGCTGGTTTACATCTACGCCAATCACATGTTTTTGACGGGAAGCAAAGGCAGCCGCCGTTGGCAGTCCGATATAACCCAGCCCAATGACAGAAATGGTCGTAAAACTCATAGCGATATCCGATTATTTTTTAACGCGTGTAAAATGCGGTCACATGCCTGCCCGTCACCATACGGATTATGGGCACGGCTCATGGTCTGATATTCATCGTCGTCTTGCAGCAAACGCGTGACTTCTTCGACAATACGCTGCGGGTCAGTCCCCACCAGACGCACTGTTCCTGCGGTTATCGCTTCCGGGCGCTCCGTTGTCTCACGCATTACCAGCACGGGTTTTCCCAGAGACGGCGCTTCTTCCTGAATCCCGCCGGAATCGGTAAGGATCAGCCAGGCGTGATTCATAAGCCAGACGAATGGCAGGTAGTCCTGCGGTTCGATTAAAACCACGTTTTCAACGTGACCCAGGATGCGATTGACCGGCTCGCTGACGTTAGGGTTCAGGTGTACCGGATAGACAATCTGCACATTCTGGTTAGATGCGGCTATCTCCGCCAGGGCATGGCAGATTTGCTCAAAACCGCGACCAAAGCTTTCCCGACGGTGACCGGTAACGAGGATCATCTTTTTATCAGCATCCAGGAAAGGATAACGCTCAGCCAGCTCCGCACGCAGCGTCTCATTGCCCAGTACACGATCCCGAACCCAGATCAACGCATCAATAACCGTATTACCCGTGACGAAAATACGATCGTCAGGAATAGCTTCCCGCAACAGATTTTGGCGCGAATTTTCTGTCGGGGCAAAATGATACATCGCCAGACGCCCGGTCAGCGTGCGGTTCGCCTCTTCCGGCCATGGTGAAAAGAGGTCACCTGTACGTAAACCAGCCTCTACATGCCCCACCGGTATGCGCTGATAGAACGCGGCCAGACTGGCGGCAATGGTGGTTGTGGTATCACCATGAACCAACACTACATCAGGTTTAAAATCAGCCAGAATTGGCTTTAACCCTTCCAGAATGCGGCAGGTTATTTCGGTTAATCCCTGACCTGGCTGCATAATATTGAGATCGTAGTCAGGTACAATGGAAAAGAGATTCAACACCTGATCGAGCATCTCCCGATGCTGCGCCGTGACGCAAACTTTCGCCTCAAAATCAGGATCTTTTTCCAGCGCATGAACCAGAGGAGCCATCTTAATGGCCTCCGGTCGCGTGCCAAATACAGTCAGTACTTTCACATCGATTCTCTTCGGATTGGCAGCGAGGGCCCAGCCCCTCACTGCAACGGCATTGCTAAATCGGACGGCGACGGGTTAACGCGACACCAGCACCGATCAGAGCCCCGACAATACCCCACATAATCATCAGGAAGGCGCGACGAGGGCTGTCACGTTTTACCGGTTCTTCCGGCGTCCTCAAATAACGATAGGTCTGAAAACGGGGATCTAAAGTTGGCCCGACATTCAGGGTGTTCAGCATGGCTCTGTTCTGAAAATAGTCCAGATCGAAATCCGGACCAATTGACTGCAAATTCTCGAGTCGAGCCTGCAACATAGGACGTCCGAGTAAGAACAATTCTGAATCTGGCAACTCATCAGCTGGAACATCTGTGGAAGTACGCGAAATATTATGCTGCTCGGCAATTTTAAGCGCTTGTTCAATGCTGTGGACGCGGCGAGAGAAAATGGATTTTGCTACTTCTTCCTGGCGTTTAACCTGCGCTTTCATTTGCACCGTGCGTGCGGCCCATGCGCCTTTTAACTCATCGTTAAGATGACGTGCCGCGCGCTGGCTGGCAAACGCCACGTACTGGCGCAGCAGATTGTTGGCATCCGGCGCCGTCTCGGCAATCAGCTTCACGCTGTCATTGGTGTTACGCAGCGCATCGCCAGGCAAAAACTGAATGTTATTGATCAGTTCATCCAGCATCGCCGCATCGGCTTTGCTGTTACCGACCATACGTTGCTTGTAATAATCAGTCTGCTGCCAGAATTCTCGGCGTGTATCCCAGGAAGCAAGCTGCATGATGAATTCTTTATAGGCTTCATCCATTACCGACGGTTGGTCGGCAGATGCGAGACTGGCCTTTATATCCAGGTTACGTAAAAACTGTTGTTGAGAGTAAAACCCCCCCAACATATTGACCGTTGGCCTGTCAGTAATCGCTGTTGCACTCCACTCCTGACGAGCAAAAAATGTATAGGCGAGAGCCACTATCGCGAAGGCGAGAGCCATACCGACGATCCACACCTTCCCTGCCCACAAGGTACGAAACAACCCACGGATATCCAGTTCATTTTCAGCGCTCACGGCGTCTTCCCCCGGTAATGGTTGTCTCATTGCATCCTCAATTTACTTGGTTAAGTTTGGTTTGCCTTCACGAACTCTTCGCAATCTGCGCTTCACTCGCTTGATAAATCTCGCTACCTTCCAGGCGCGCTTGATACAGTAACCGTAGAGGCCAAAGGCCAGTAAAAAAAGCAACAACATGGCCCATTCAGGGACTAAGCGAAAATATTCAGCCAACACGCCGATAGACGCCAGAACCGCCGCAGCCAGCGTAATCAGAACAAATGCCTGTCGGGAAGTAAACCCTGCCCGCATCACCAAATGATGTATGTGCTGGCGGTCCGCTGAGAAAGGACTCATGCCTTTTCGCAAGCGTCGGTACATGATTGCCACCATATCCATTAACGGAATGGCTATAATCCACAGTGCTGTGACCGGACTAATAGGATGCGTTTTGCCTTGAGTAGTTTCGAGCAGGATCCAGATCACTGTGAAGCCGATCAGCGTACTGCCCGCATCACCCATAAAAACTTTATAGCGACGTCCAAGAATGCCCAGATTTAGCAGAATATAAGGCAGAATGGCGGCGATCATGGCAAAACACCAGATAGCCAGGCTCGTCTGCCCATCGAACCACAAAATGAACCCCATCGCCGCAAATGAAACGCTGGACAACCCGCCCAGCAGACCATCAATCCCATCCACCATATTAAAGGCGTTTATCGCCGCCCAGACGGCAAACAGAGTAAGTAGATAACCGAACGGACCGAGCACCATCTCCCAGGGGCCAAAAATATACCCAAGGCTAAGCAGATAGAGTTTACCAACTGACATCATGATAATGCCGATTGCGGCCTGGATAACTGCACGAATTTTTACACTAATATCAAAGCGATCGTCTAACGCGCCGACCAAAACCAATACTCCAGCACAAGCCAGATAGAGAGAAGCATGCGGGATGTAATAGTCAGCAATGGCAAACGTAAAACATACACCCGCGTAAGCCGAAATCCCCCCAACCAACGGAATCAGTCCCTGATGCCGTTTACGGAAGTTGGGTTTATCCACTAAACCAATCTTTTTTGCGACCTTGCGGGCAAAGAAAAGAAACAGTGTTGTGAATAAAAAAATACTGATGAGATCAGTGCTTACTGTCAGTAAATTCACAATGCATGCTCTCAGAGAATATTAATAGCAGAAGTATAACCACGAAGACCTTTATTCAGAAGGGAAACCCGACTTCATATCCAATGGTTTTGTATAATTATCAACCACAAGATACAGATTACGAATCTTTTTCTACTTGTTGGTAAGTCATACCGTATTATCGTTATTGTGTCGTTAAGATTACAGCCATAAAAGCAAAACGCCACGTAAAAACGTGGCGTTTTCAGATGATGCCTGAATCAGGAACGCTTCATCATGTCGAAGAAGTCGTCGTTAGTCTTGGTCATCGCCAGCTTGTTAATGAGGAATTCCATTGCATCGATCTCACCCATCGGATGGATGATTTTACGCAGGATCCACATTTTCTGCAGCTCTTCCTGAGTGGTGAGCAGCTCTTCTTTACGGGTACCGGAACGGTTGTAGTCGATAGCCGGGAAGACGCGTTTTTCCGCAATCTTACGAGAGAGATGCAGTTCCATGTTGCCGGTACCTTTAAACTCTTCGTAGATAACTTCATCCATTTTAGAGCCGGTATCGATCAGCGCAGTGGCGATGATGGTCAGGCTGCCGCCCTCTTCCACGTTACGCGCCGCACCGAAGAAACGCTTCGGACGATGCAGGGCGTTGGCATCCACACCACCGGTCAGAACTTTACCGGAAGCAGGTACCACGGTGTTATAAGCACGCGCCAGACGGGTGATGGAGTCGAGCAGAATGATAACGTCTTTCTTGTGTTCAACCAGACGTTTCGCCTTCTCGATAACCATTTCCGCAACCTGGACGTGACGGGAGGCGGGTTCGTCAAAGGTAGACGCAACCACTTCACCTTTCACCAGACGCTGCATCTCGGTCACTTCTTCCGGACGTTCGTCAATCAGCAGCACCATCAGCACGCAGTCTGGATGGTTGTAAGCAATGCTCTGCGCAATGTTCTGCAGCAGCATGGTTTTACCTGCTTTCGGCGGAGCAACAATCAGACCACGTTGGCCGCGACCGATCGGTGATGCCAGATCCAGTACACGCGCCGTTAAGTCTTCAGTAGAACCGTTACCACGTTCCATACGCAGACGAGAGTTTGCGTGCAGCGGGGTTAAGTTCTCAAAGAGGATTTTGTTACGGGCGTTTTCTGGTTTGTCGTAGTTAACTTCGTTAACTTTCAACAGCGCAAAGTAGCGTTCACCTTCTTTCGGCGGGCGAATCTTACCAGAAATGGTATCACCAGTGCGGAGGTTGAAACGGCGGATTTGGCTGGGAGAAACGTAGATGTCATCAGGACCGGCGAGGTAGGAGCTGTCTGCAGAGCGGAGGAAACCAAATCCATCCTGCAATATCTCCAGCACACCGTCACCAAAGATATCTTCGCCACTCTTTGCGTGCTGCTTCAGGATGGCAAAAATAATGTCCTGCTTGCGCATACGAGCCAGGTTTTCAAGGCCCATATTTTCGCCGAGAGTGATCAGCTCAGAAACCGGCGTATTCTTTAATTCGGTAAGATTCATAATGGTGTGAGTTCTTAAACTTGGGGTAAATCTCGAACTTAATGTTGTGAATGGTATGGCAGGGTCATCCATGCCTGTTTACGGCCATCAACTCATGTCTGTTCGCTGTCTGGTCACAGGAAAGTACACAGAACTGAAACGACAAGACGGATTGAGTGACAAGCCAGGAATCTGTCCACTTCTCGCGCGAGAAACTACGGGAAGTATTGGATATAACTAGATTCAAACTTAATAAGGTATGTTTAATACGAAGTCAACACTAACTTAGCACGACTCAAGTCGGGCGTCCAGTCATCCGAATCATTTCGAAGTATGGTCGCCCGATCATGAGACTTCCTTACGCTAAATTAGCGTCGAGGAATTCTTTCAACTGACCTTTGGACAGTGCGCCGACTTTCGTCGCCGCAACTTCGCCGTTTTTAAACAGCAGCAGGGTCGGGATGCCACGGATACCATACTTCGGCGCGGTGCCTGGGTTTTGGTCAATGTTCAGTTTAGCAACCGTCAGTTTGCCCTGATATTCGTCAGCGATTTCATCCAGAATTGGAGCGATCATTTTGCACGGACCGCACCACTCTGCCCAGAAATCAACAAGGATAGCTCCGTCCGCTTTGAGTACATCCGTGTCAAAACTGTCGTCAGTCAGGTGAATAATTTTATCGCTCATATTAACTCCACAGGAATAAGCCTGGTGCGTTGGTGTACTCTTAATCAACGACGTGTTGATGTAGCATTAACCAACTAAAGGTTGACTTTATTTCACCGGATACGCTTTCGTAAAGCAATAGTAAGCTGATATTCTACCACACTATGAGCAAAACACATTTAACAGAACAGAAGTTTTCCGACTTCGCCCTGCACCCAAAGGTGATAGAAGCCCTTGAAAATAAAGGCTTTCATAACTGCACGCCCATTCAGGCCCTCGCGCTGCCGCTAACGCTGGCAGGTCGTGATGTTGCAGGGCAGGCGCAAACCGGTACCGGAAAAACGATGGCGTTCCTGACGTCAACGTTTCATTATCTTCTCTCTCATCCCGCGATTGCCGATCGCAAGGTGAACCAACCGCGTGCGTTAATTATGGCGCCAACGCGTGAGTTAGCCGTGCAGATCCACGCCGACGCAGAACCACTGGCGCAGACCACCGGTCTGAAATTAGGCCTGGCTTATGGCGGCGACGGTTACGACAAACAGCTGAAAGTGCTGGAAAGCGGCGTCGATATTCTTATCGGCACGACCGGTCGTCTCATCGACTATGCAAAACAGAACCATATTAACCTGGGCGCGATTCAGGTCGTGGTGCTGGATGAAGCCGATCGTATGTACGATCTGGGCTTTATCAAAGATATCCGTTGGCTATTCCGTCGTATGCCGCCAACCACCCAACGTCTGAACATGCTGTTTTCTGCAACTCTCTCTTACCGCGTTCGCGAACTGGCGTTCGAACAGATGAATAACGCCGAGTACGTTGAAGTCGAACCAGAACAGAAGACAGGTCACCGTATTAAAGAAGAGCTCTTCTATCCTTCCAACGAAGAGAAAATGCGTTTACTGCAAACGCTGATTGAAGAAGAGTGGCCAGATCGCGCCATCGTCTTTGCTAACACCAAGCATCGCTGTGAAGATATCTGGGGCAGTCTTGCCGCTGACGGTCATCGCGTCGGTCTGCTGACCGGTGACGTGGCGCAGAAAAAACGTCTGCGTATTCTGGATGAATTCACCCGTGGCGATCTCGACATTCTCGTTGCGACGGATGTCGCCGCGCGTGGTCTGCATATCCCAGCCGTAACGCATGTATTTAACTATGACCTGCCGGATGACTGTGAAGATTACGTTCACCGTATCGGTCGTACCGGACGCGCAGGAGCAAGCGGTCACTCTATCAGCCTGGCCTGTGAAGAATACGCGCTGAATTTACCCGCAATCGAGACCTATATCGGCCACTCGATCCCGGTCAGCAAGTACAACCCGGATGCGCTGATGACCGATCTGCCGAAGCCATTACGCTTAACGCGTCCACGCACAGGCAATGGCCCACGCCGTACCGGTGGTGCTCCGCGTAATCGTCGTCGTTCAGGTTAAGAAAAGTTATGCCATACACAAAATCATTCAGCCTGTATCAAGGCGGCAAGAAAACGAATCCCGATGAGCTTACTTTAGTAAGTGATTCGGGTGAGAGAACGCAGCCAACACAGATACAGGTTGAAGGATGAAGTGTATGAATTCTACTTCGCTGTACGCCGCAATCGATTTAGGCTCGAATAGTTTTCATATGCTGGTTGTACGCGAGGTGGCGGGAAGCATTCAGACGCTTACGCGTATTAAACGCAAGGTGCGTCTGGCCGCTGGGCTCAACAGCGACAACGTTCTTTCCGTTGAAGCCATGGAGCGCGGCTGGCAATGCCTGCGCCTGTTTGCTGAACGTCTGCAGGATATCCCTCAGCCGCAAATACGCGTGGTTGCAACAGCAACATTACGCATCGCGGTAAACGCCGATGAGTTTATCGCCAAAGCGCAGGAGATCCTCGGCTGTCCTGTACAAGTTATCAGCGGTGAAGAAGAAGCGCGCCTGATTTATCAAGGTGTTGCCCACACCACTGGCGGTGCCGATCAGCGTCTGGTCGTCGACATTGGTGGGGCCAGCACTGAGCTGGTTACCGGTTCTGGCGCGCAAACCACTTCCCTGTTCAGCCTGTCAATGGGCTGCGTCACCTGGCTCGAACGCTATTTCACCGATCGTAATCTGGCACAGGAAAACTTTGACGAGGCCGAGAAAGCCGCTCGCGAAGTTCTGCGCCCGGTCGCCGACAAACTGCGTTTTCATGGCTGGAAAGTTTGCGTTGGTGCCTCTGGCACCGTCCAGGCGTTACAGGAAATCATGATGGCGCAGGGTATGGATGAGCGCATTACGTTGGCCAAACTTCAGCAGCTCAAACAGCGCGCCATCCATTGTGGTCGTCTGGAAGAGCTGGAAATCGAAGGGTTAACGCTGGAACGCGCGCTGGTTTTTCCCAGCGGGTTGGCCATTCTGATCGCTATTTTCACCGAACTGAATATTCAGTGCATGACTCTGGCCGGCGGCGCACTTCGTGAAGGTTTGGTCTACGGTATGCTGCACTTGCCGGTTGATCAGGACATTCGCAGCCGTACGCTGCGTAATATTCAGCGTCGATTTATGGTCGATACCGATCAGGCGAATCGCGTCACGCAGTTGGCTGTTCATTTGCTCGAACAGGTGAAAGATGAGTGGCATCTTGAAGCCATTAGTCGCGAACTGCTGCAAAGTGCCAGTCAACTGCATGAGATAGGGCTGAGCGTGGAGTATAAGCAGGCACCGCTGCACGCCGCCTGGCTGGTACGTAATCTCGATCTCCCGGGCTTCACTCCCGCGCAGAAAAAACTGTTAGCCACGCTGTTGCTCAACCAGACCAACCCGGTCGACCTCTCTTCGCTCCACCAGCAAAACGCGGTGCCACCGCGCATCGCGGAGCACCTTTGCCGTTTACTACGCCTGGCGATCATCTTCGCCGCTCGTCGTCGCGACGATTTAGTGCCACATATCACCCTGCAAGCTCAGGATGAGAATCTGACGCTAACGCTGCCGGAAGGCTGGCTGGAACATCATCCATTAGGTACAGAGCTGATCGATCAGGAAATACAGTGGCAAAGCTATGTCCACTGGCCGCTGGAAGTGCGTTAGTACTGGCTGCCGGATGGCGCTTACGCTTATCCGGCCTCCAAATATTACTTCTCTTTGGCTTTCGCCATCATTGCCCGAATATTAGCGATGCTGGCCTGCCCTTTTTGCATCCGCTCCTCGGCGCTGACCACTTTACGCTCCTGTTCCCAGATAACGTCATCCTGCGGCAGTTCCAACAGGAAACGGCTCGGTTCCGGTCGCACCAGCTCACCGTACTGGCGACGTTCTTTACACAGCGTGAAGATAAGTTCTTTCTGCGCACGCGTAATTCCGACGTAAGCCAGACGACGCTCTTCATCGATGTTATCTTCATCGATGCTGCTCTGGTGCGGCAAAAATCCTTCTTCCATTCCCACCATAAATACGTACGGGAACTCCAGTCCTTTTGAAGCGTGCAGCGTCATTAACTGCACCTGATCCAGCTCTTCCTCGCTCTCTCCGCGCTCCATCATGTCGCGCAGGGTAAAGCGGGTAACGACCTGAGTCAGTGTCATTGGCTCTTCCAGTTCACTGCCTTCCAGCATCTCCGTCATCCAACTGAACAGCGTGTTGACGTTTTTCATACGCATTTCAGCCGCTTTCGGGCTCGGCGAGGTTTCATACAGCCAGGATTCGTAATCAATGCCATGGATCAGATCGCGCACGGCGGCAACCGGCTCGCGCTCCGCCAGGCGTTGAATTTCACCCAGCCAGTGCGTAAAGCGGGTCAGAGAATCATACCCGCGCCCGGTCAGCGTTTGGCTAAGCCCCATATCAAAGCTGGCGGTAAACAGGCTTTTATTACGCGTCATCGCCCATTCCCCCAGCTTTTGCAGCGTGGCCGGGCCGATTTCACGCTTTGGCGTGTTTACGATGCGCAAAAATGCGCTGTCGTCATCCGGGTTGCTCAACACGCGCAGGTAAGCCAGCAGATCTTTAATCTCCGGGCGCGAGAAGAACGACGTCCCGCCGGAAATTTTGTACGGGATGCGGTTCTGCATCAGAAACTTTTCGAACACGCGCGACTGATGGTTGCCGCGATACAGGATGGCGTAGTCTTTATATTGCGTCTTGTTCACAAAGTGATGGGCAATTAATTCCCCGGTCACTCGTTCTGCTTCATGCTCTTCATTATTTGCGCTCAGCACCTTCAGCTCAGCACCGTAGCCCAGCTCAGAAAAGAGCCGCTTTTCAAAGACGTGTGGGTTGTTCGCAATGAGGATGTTCGCCGCCTTCAGGATACGCCCTGATGAGCGATAGTTTTGCTCCAGCTTCACCACCTGCAGCGCTGGAAAATCTTTGCTCAGCAGTACCAGGTTCTGCGGACGTGCGCCACGCCAGGAATAGATCGACTGATCGTCATCGCCCACGACGGTGAAGCGCGCGCGTTTTCCTACCAGCAATTTCACCAGCTCGTACTGGCTGGTGTTGGTATCCTGATATTCATCCACCAGCAGGTAGCGGATTCGATTTTGCCAGCGCTCGCGCACCTCTTCATTACGCTGCAGCAGCAGCGTCGGCAGCAGAATCAGATCGTCAAAATCGAGGACGTTACACGCCTTCATGTGTGCGTCATACAGACCATAGCAGTGGGCAAAAATACGATCGCGTTCACCCTTTGCGCTGGCTGCCGCCTGCGCCGGGGTCATCAGATCGTTTTTCCAGTTGGAGATCGTCGAGATCAGCTGTTGGAGGATAAGCTTGTCGTCTTCGATTAGCCCTTCAGTCAGTTCCTTAAGCAGGGCCACCTGGTCGGTATCATCAAACAACGAGAAGTTCGACTTCATCCCCAGCGCCGCATATTCACGCTTAATGACATCCAATCCCAGAGTGTGGAAAGTGGAGATCATCAATCCGCGTGCCTCTTTACGACCCAGCGTTTGCGCCACACGCTCTTTCATCTCGCGCGCAGCCTTATTGGTAAAAGTTACGGCCGCAATATGTCGTGCCTGATAGCCACATTCACGAATCAGATGGGCGATTTTGTTAGTGATAACACGCGTCTTGCCGGAACCCGCACCCGCCAGCACCAGGCAAGGTCCGGTGACGAATTCGACGGCTTGTTGTTGTCCGGGGTTCAAACGCATAAAGGATTGCTCAATCTGTAAACACGGGGAGATGGATTGTAGCAGAAAGAGGGAGAGAAAGAGTAACGGGCTACCCGTGCGGGTAGCCAGAAAATCGGGTCAATCAGGAAACAGTCGCGGCAAGCGGTGTAGAGCCGTTTCGCTGCGCACTCTTGATCCAGCTATACGATCCCATCACCGCAATCACCGTCAGCAGGACATACTCAAGCGACATGGCGTAAACGCCCTGCACCGCGTAAATAACCACGCTAATCAAATCGATAAGTACCCACAGCAGCCAGTTTTCGACGAACTTGCGCGTCATCAGGACCATGGCCGCAATCGACAATACCAGCATGGTGGAATCCCAGAACGGGAAGGCATCGGGCTGGAGGTCAGGCATAGCGACCTGCATACCAAATGTTTGCAGCAGGGCAATCATGATGCGGGTGAGCGCCGCAAACACCGGGTCGATAAACAGCGTCATCAGAACAATCGCCACCGCACAAACGCCGCCTAATGCCAGGGTTTGCTGACGGGAAAGCCAGCGTACTTTGAGCGCAGCTTCCTGCGCCTCGTTTTGTCGACTCCATGCATACCAACCGTAAATGTTAGCGGCGAAGAAAAACACCTGTAGCAACAAGCTGGCATAGAGCTGAATCTGGAAAAAGATTGCCGCAAACAGCGTGACGTTAATCAGGCCAAACAGGTAATTGATGATTTTTTCCCTGCTGGCGCACCAGATACATAGCAGACCGAATACGGTACCAATGGCTTCAATCCACGATAGCGCATAGCCGCCTTGGCCGAGAGGAATGTTGACCATCACATTGTTAATGCTGAAAAAATCCATCACTGACCTCCTGGCTGACTAGCGGAATAAATGGCGCGTAGCGCCAGGGTAATTTGCCGTTCTTCACCCTGCTGACACAGCGCGTCCTGCTGGACATAATCATTGATACTGCTATCCAGACAACCGTTGTGGGCAACCACCACGTTGAGTAATGACGCCGTACGTAACCCGCGCAGCGCGCCGATGGTCATCAAAGCGGCGCTCTCCATATCCGCGCCCAGAACGCCGAGCGCCGACCACTGCGCATCCAGTTCCGTTTCCCGGTCGGTATAAAAACTATCGTGGCTACGCACCAGGCCACACGCGGCGGGAATATTCATCTGGCGCGCCTGCGCCATCAGTTCCCAGGTTAACTGCGGGTCGGCGCAGGCCGGATAGCCCGCAGGCGCATAGGTACGGCTGGTCCCGTCATCCGTTACCGCGGCATGGGCGATAATCACGTCGCCGAGCGCAAGATTATCCTGCAATGCCCCACAACTGCCGATACGAATCAGGGTCGTTACGCCGATCTGACGCAGTTCTTCAATAGCAATCGCAGTAGACGGCCCACCGATTCCGGTAGAGAGCACCAAAATCTCAACACCCTGATACCAACCTCGCGCGGCGCGAAATTCGCGGTTTTGACCAAGCGGTTCTGGGTTATCAAGAAAATTGGCGATGCGATCGACCCGCAACGGATCACCCGGAAGTAGCGCATAGCGTGCGCCGGTCATCTCCTTGCTTAACTGGATATGGGGTTGCAGCGACATTCTCCCGCCTCCTTCACTCTTGCGGTTATCCGATATCAGCCTCCCGCTTTAATTTTTCAGGGGCTGACAACACAATACTTTCACCATCGGTATCAATAATCTGTAACGCTTTCAGGTCATGTAAAATACGGTTAATACTGCGTGTCGTCGCCGCCAGTTCCTGGCTGAGATTAAGCTTATCCAGCAAGATTTCATTCGTTCCATCTTGTTGATAACGCAGCCATAACGCCTGACACACTCGCTGATGCAGCGAGTAAAGATTGTCACTGCTGGCCTTTTTTGACAGCTGATAATATTGCTGACTAAAGAAGCGCAGCATCCGCTGGTTAAAATGGTTATCTAAGGCCAGCCAGCGGCAAAAATATTCCTGCGACAAACTCAGGAGCTGCACATGCCCTACCGCCACCACCGAACAGATGTAATGACGCGACTCAAAGATCTCGAGCTCACCCAGCATGTCGCCTTTCTGGTAGCGGGCCTGACGATAACGACGTCCATCTTCAGCCTCATAGAACACATCCACTTCACCGGAAATAATCAGCGAAAAGCGCTGACACATTTCCCCCTGTCGGCAAATAAAGGCTCCGCGCTGGCGCTCTTCAAAACGCCATCGCTGTATGATTTCCAGAGGGCAATATTTCAGTAATTCGTAGAGCTGTGGATCGCCAACAATATCACTAAGCCTGGAAAGCCAGCCGACTGAAAATTCAGGTTTTTTCATTGTATCCATGTTATCTCGCTCCACGGCTTCAGGGACAGGACGGCTGTCCCCGGCAGGAAGGAATAGGGCAGATAAAAGTGTCGCTTATCTCCCGCTTCCATACATCAGGCGAGACATCTGTCCCGCGATGGCGAAGAGTATATGTTCACGGCGAAGGCGGGTGATAAAGTAACAGGACATCTTTGAGACATGAGAACAAAATAATGGCTAAGCACGCGGCAGCCCTGCATATCCTGGTAAAAGAAGAAAAACTGGCGCTGGAGATCCTAAGCAAGCTGGATCGCGGTATTAGCTTCGATCACCTGGCAAAACGCTACTCTCGTTGTCCATCCGGGCGTAACGGTGGCGATCTGGGTGAATTCAAACAGGGGATGATGGTGGGACCATTTGATGCCGCCGTATTTAGTTGCCCACTACTTAAACCTTACGGGCCGGTCAAAACCAAATTTGGCTATCACATCATCAAGGTGCTGTATCGCCGATAAGCCATGCTAAAATCGCCAGCCTTACTGACTCCCTTTTGAAGGCACGATCATGGCAAAAACAGCAGCAGCAGTGCATATCCTTGTAAAAGAAGAGAAACTGGCACTGGATCTTCTGGAACAGATTAAAAACGGCGCCGACTTCGGCAAGCTGGCGAAGAAACATTCCATCTGCCCATCAGGCAAACGCGGCGGTGATTTAGGCGAATTCCGCCAGGGCCAGATGGTTCCGGCGTTCGACAAAGTGGTCTTTTCCTGCCCTGTGCTGGAGCCAACCGGCCCGCTGCACACTCAGTTCGGTTACCACATCATTAAAGTGCTGTACCGTAACTAATAGAAAGCCCGGTGTTTAAACACCGGGCTTTTTTTGCCGGATGGCGCTTCGCTTATCCAGCGACTGCAATACGTTTCATATCAGTCATGTAGCCACGCAGTTTCTGGCCCACTTTCTCGATAGCATGGCCGCGAATTGCGTCATTCACGTCGCGCAGTTGCGCGTTATCTACCGCGCCTTCGGCAATCGCTTTACCCAGATCGCCGGTCTGCAGGGTGGTCATGAACTCTTTCAGCAGCGGTACGCAAGCGTAAGAGAACAGGTAGTTACCGTATTCGGCGGTATCGGAGATAACCACGTTCATTTCGTACAGACGCTTACGGGCGATGGTGTTGGCGATCAGCGGCAGCTCGTGCAGTGATTCGTAGTAAGCGGATTCTTCGATGATGCCGGAATCCACCATAGTTTCGAACGCCAGCTCAACGCCCGCTTTCACCATCGCGATCATCAGCACGCCTTTATCAAAGTACTCCTGCTCGCCGATTTTGCCTTCATACTGCGGAGCGGTTTCGAACGCGGTTTTGCCGGTTTCTTCACGCCAGGTCAGCAGTTTCTTATCGTCGTTAGCCCAGTCAGCCATCATGCCGGAAGAGAATTCGCCGGAGATGATGTCATCCATGTGTTTCTGGAACAGCGGCGCCATGATCTCTTTCAGCTGTTCGGACAGCGCGTAAGCACGCAGTTTCGCCGGGTTAGACAGACGGTCCATCATCAGGGTGATACCGCCCTGCTTCAGCGCTTCGGTGATGGTTTCCCAGCCGAACTGAATCAGTTTTTCCGCATAAGCCGGGTCGGTGCCTTCTGCCACCAGCTTGTCGAAGCACAGCAGAGAACCGGCCTGCAGCATACCGCACAGGATAGTCTGCTCGCCCATCAGGTCAGATTTCACTTCCGCAACGAAAGAAGATTCCAGTACGCCCGCACGGTGACCGCCGGTGGCCGCAGCCCAGGCTTTAGCAATCGACATACCTTCGCCTTTCGGATCGTTTTCCGGGTGAACGGCGATCAGCGTCGGAACACCGAAACCACGTTTGTACTCTTCACGCACTTCGGTACCCGGGCATTTCGGCGCTACCATCACCACGGTGATGTCTTTACGGATCTGCTCGCCCACTTCAACGATGTTGAAGCCGTGGGAGTAGCCCAGCGCCGCGCCATCTTTCATCAGCGGCTGTACAGAACGTACAACGTCGGAGTGCTGTTTGTCTGGCGTCAGGTTAACCACCAGGTCAGCCTGCGGGATCAGCTCTTCGTAGGTGCCTACTTTGAAGCCGTTTTCGGTCGCTTTACGCCAGGAAGCGCGCTTCTCAGCAATCGCTTCTTTACGCAGGGCGTAGGAGATATCCAGACCGGAGTCACGCATGTTCAGGCCCTGATTCAGACCCTGAGCGCCACAGCCGACGATGACCACTTTTTTACCCTGAAGGAAGCTCGCGCCGTCGGCGAATTCGTCGCGGCCCATAAAGCGACATTTACCCAGCTGTGCCAGCTGCTGGCGCAGGTTCAGTGTATTAAAGTAGTTAGCCATGATGGTGTACTCCGTGATGTTGTGTGTCTTATTGTTCGGTTCGCGTTTCAGCGAGAATAGACTCACATTACAACAGGAAATTTATTGCGGAAATTGATATATTCACAACGTCACGTTGCAATATCTGCAACGTCAAAATAAAGAGGTTCGCCGGTGGATTTACGCGATCTGAAAATGTTCCTGCATCTGGCGGAAAGCCGCCACTTTGGCCGCAGCGCGCGGGCGATGCACGTCAGTCCCTCCACGCTCTCCAGGCAGATTCAGCGGCTGGAAGAAGATCTCGGGCAGCCGCTGTTTGTGCGCGATAACCGCACGGTCACGCTGACTGAAGCCGGTGAAGAGCTGCGGGTGTTTGCCCAGCAGACGCTGTTGCAGTACCAGCAGTTACGCCACACCCTTGACCAGCAGGGGCCGTCGCTATCCGGCGAACTGCATATTTTCTGCTCGGTAACTGCCGCCTACAGCCATCTGCCACCTATTCTCGATCGTTTCCGCGCCGAGCATCCATCGGTGGAAATTAAGCTCACCACTGGCGACGCCGCCGATGCGATGGACAAAGTGGTCACCGGTGAGGCCGATCTGGCGATTGCCGGTAAGCCCGAAACGCTGCCCGGCGCGGTGGCGTTCTCGATGCTGGAGAATCTGACGGTCGTACTGATCGCCCCGGCGCTGCCCTGCCCGGTGCGTAATCAGGTTTCGGTCGAAAAGCCAGACTGGTCGACGGTGCCGTTTATTATGGCCGATCAGGGTCCGGTACGCCGCCGCATCGAGCTGTGGTTCCGCCGTCACAAAATCAGCAACCCATCGATTTACGCCACGGTGGGTGGCCACGAAGCGATGGTTTCAATGGTGGCGCTGGGCTGCGGCGTAGCGCTGCTGCCGGAAGTGGTGCTGGAAAACAGCCCGGAGCCAGTACGTAATCGCGTGATGATTTTAGAGCGCAGTGACGAAAAAACACCGTTCGAACTGGGCGTCTGCGCGCCGAAAAAGCGGCTGCATGAACCACTGATCGATGCGTTCTGGAAAATTGTTCTGGAACGTAAATCCGCCGAGTAACGCCAGCGTCAGGCCTAAAATCAGTGGTAGATTCAGTATTGGCGCTCCTTTTCTGTATAATGTCCCGTGCCATAATAGATGTGGGGGGCTTGTTAACCATCACGTTTAGCAAGCCAGAACAGACGGTGTCATTGCGCACTTGACAGCGAAAATACAAACTTAATTAGCCATCATTATGATAATCAAACCAAAAATTCGTGGATTCATCTGTACAACGACCCATCCGACTGGCTGCAAAGTCAATGTGGAAAAACAGATCGATTATGTGAAGAAAAACGGGAAAATCGCTAACGGCCCTTCCCGCGTGCTGGTCATCGGTGCTTCCACCGGTTACGGCCTTGCTTCCAGAATTTCCGCCGCGTTCGGCAGCGGTGCCGCCACTATCGGCGTATTTTTCGAAAAACCGGGCACGGACACCAAACCAGGTTCCGCGGGCTGGTATAACTCGGCGGCTTTTGATGAAGCAGCCAAGCGTGAAGGTCTGTATTCCAAAAGCATCAACGGCGACGCGTTTTCCGATGAGTGCCGCGACGAAGTGATCAAACTGATCAAAGAAGACCTGGGTCAGATTGACCTGGTGGTTTACTCACTGGCTTCCCCGGTGCGTAAAATGCCGAAAACCGGTGAAGTCGTCCGTTCTGCGCTGAAGCCAATCGGTGAGGTTTACACCTCTAAAGCGATCGATACCAACAAAGATCAGATCATCACCGCCAGCATTGAGCCGGCAACCGAAGAAGAAGTTCAGAACACCGTTACCGTGATGGGCGGCGAAGACTGGGAACTGTGGATGGGCGCGCTGAGTGAAGCAGGCGTGCTGGCTGACGGCGTGAAAACCGTAGCCTACTCCTACATCGGTACCGACCTGACCTGGCCAATCTACTGGCACGGCGCGCTGGGCAAAGCGAAAGAAGACCTCGATCGCGCGGCGGGTGAACTGCGTAACCAGCTGGCGCCGCTGAACGGTTCCGCTAACGTTGCCGTACTGAAATCCGTCATCACCCAGGCATCTTCTGCGATTCCGGTAATGCCGCTGTACATCTCCATGGTGTTCAAGTTGATGAAAGCGCAGGGGATTCACGAAGGTTGTATCGAGCAGATCAACCGTCTGATGACCACCAGCCTGTATGGCGACAAAGTGGCGCTTGATGATAACCAGCGTATCCGTATGGATGACTGGGAACTGCGTGACGACATTCAGCAGGCATGCCGCGATCTGTGGCCGCTGATCACCACCGAAAACCTGGCGCAAGAAACTGACTATGCAGGTTACAAGCAGGAATTCCTGAACCTGTTCGGTTTTGCCCTCGACGGTGTGGATTACGATGCTGACGTGAATACCGAAGTCGAATTCGACGTCATCACGCTGTAATCTGCTGATACAGTAGCAAAAAGGGTTCATGTAAAAACATGAACCCTTTTTTAATGGCTGCCGCTAACCTGCCAGGAAGAACCTGAACGCCGGGTTATGCGTTTCATCGTGGCAGTCATAGCCCAGTTCATTCAGCCGCGTTTCGAAATCAGGCTCGTGTTCGCCCAGCTCAAACGCCGCCAGTACGCGACCATAATCGGTGCCGTGACTGCGATAGTGGAACAATGAAATATTCCAGTGCGTCCCCAGGGTATGCAGGAATTTGAGCAGCGCTCCCGGAGATTCCGGGAATTCAAAGCTGTAGAGCCGCTCCTGTAAGGGTTTCGACGGACGCCCGCCAACCATATAGCGCACGTGCAGCTTCGCCATTTCATCGTCGGACAGATCCACCACGCTATAGCCTCCCTCGCTGAGCAACTGGAGGATTTCCTTACGCTCTTCCAGCCCACGGCTCAGGCGTACGCCGACAAAAATGCAGGCGTCTTTCGCATCAGCAAAACGGTAGTTAAACTCGGTCACCGAACGGCCACCCAACAGTTGGCAAAACTTCAGGAAGCTGCCCTTTTCTTCCGGAATGGTTACTGCCAGTAAGGCTTCGCGCTGTTCCCCCAGCTCGCAGCGTTCGGAAACGTAGCGCAGGCCGTGGAAGTTAACGTTAGCGCCGGAAAGAACATGCGCCAGACGCTCGCCGCGAATATTATGCTGGGCGATGTATTTTTTCATCCCCGCAAGCGCCAGCGCCCCGGAAGGCTCCGCCACCGCGCGCACGTCTTCGAACAGGTCTTTCATTGCCGCGCAGATAGCATCGCTATCGACGGTGATGATGTCGTCGAGATATTCCTGACACAGGCGGAAGGTCTCATCGCCAATACGTTTCACCGCCACGCCTTCGGCAAAGAGACCCACACGCGGCAGATCCACCGGATGGCCCGCATCCAACGCCGCTTTCAGGCAGGCGGAATCTTCGGCTTCCACGGCAATCACTTTGATTTGCGGCATCAGCTGTTTTATCAGCACCGCCACGCCCGCCGCCAAACCACCGCCGCCAACTGGCACAAAAACGCGGTCAAGGTGAGCATCCTGCTGAAGTAACTCCAGCGCCAGCGTGCCCTGCCCGGCAATCACCATCGGATGATCGAACGGCGGAACCCAGGTAAAACCCTGCTGCTGCGACAATTCAATCGCTTTGGCTTTGGCCTCATCAAAATTCGCGCCGTGCAGCAATACTTCACCGCCGAAGCCGCGAACGGCATCGACTTTGATATCGGCGGTAGCCGTTGGCATGACAATCAGTGCCTTCACACCTAATCGCGCAGAAGAGAACGCGACGCCCTGGGCATGATTACCAGCCGACGCGGTGATGACACCATGCGCTTTTTGCTCTTCGGTCAGGCCCGCCATCATGGCATAGGCTCCGCGCAGCTTAAAGCTGTGAACGGGTTGACGGTCTTCGCGCTTCACCAGAATCACGTTATCGAGGCGCGAAGAGAGTTTTTCCATTTTTTGTAGCGGCGTTACTTGCGCCGCTTCATAAACCGGTGCTCGCAGTACCGCTCTGAGATACTCGGCGCCTTCTGGCGCGCCGGAAAGGGGTTGAGAATCCGCCATGGTCATTATCCCCCGAGTTTCGACTTATCGCGCACCGCGCCTTTGTCGGCGCTGGTAGCCAGGCTGGCGTAGGCGCGCAGTGCAAAGGAGACCTGACGCTGACGATCTTTTGGCGTCCAGGCTTTGTCACCGCGTGCTTCCTGCGCTTCACGGCGCGCAGCGATTTCCGCATCACTCAGTTGCAGTTGAATGCCACGATTCGGGATATCGATGGCAATCATGTCGCCATCTTCGATAATCGCAATATTACCGCCGCTTGCCGCTTCCGGAGAAACGTGACCAATGGAAAGCCCCGAAGTACCGCCGGAGAATCGACCATCGGTTATCAGCGCACAGGCCTTGCCGAGGCCCATCGATTTCAGGAAGGTGGTTGGGTAGAGCATTTCCTGCATGCCCGGCCCGCCTTTCGGCCCTTCGTAGCGAATGACAACCACGTCGCCAGCTACCACTTTACCGCCGAGGATGGCTTCAACCGCATCGTCCTGGCTTTCATACACTTTTGCCGGGCCGGTGAACTTTAGGATGCTGTCATCCACGCCTGCGGTTTTTACGATACAGCCGTTTTCCGCGAAATTACCGTACAGAACTGCCAGTCCGCCGTCTTTGCTATAAGCGTGCTCCAGCGAGCGAATGCACCCTTCAGCGCGGTCATCATCCAGAGAGTCCCAACGGCAGTCCTGTGAGAATGCCTGGGTGGTACGGATGCCGGCCGGGCCTGCGCGGAACATTGTTTTCACCGCGTCGTCTTTGGTCAGCATAACGTCATATTGATCAAGCGTTTGCGGCAAAGTCAGTCCCAGCACGTTTTTCACGTCGCGGTTCAGCAGCCCGGCTCTGTCCAGCTCGCCTAAAATGCCCAATACGCCGCCTGCACGGTGCACGTCTTCCATATGGTATTTCTGCGTACTCGGCGCAACTTTACACAGCTGCGGGACTTTGCGGGACAGCTTATCAATATCACTCATGGTGAAGTCGATTTCCGCTTCCTGCGCGGCCGCCAGCAGGTGCAGAACGGTGTTGGTGGATCCGCCCATGGCGATATCCAGCGTCATAGCGTTCTCAAACGCCGCCTTGCTGGCAATGTTGCGCGGCAGGGCAGAAGCGTCATCCTGCTCGTAGTAGCGTTTGGTCAGCTCGACGATACGTTTACCCGCGTTGAGGAACAGTTCTTTGCGGTCGGCGTGAGTCGCCAACAGCGAACCATTACCCGGCTGCGACAGACCCAGCGCTTCGGTCAGGCAGTTCATCGAGTTGGCGGTGAACATCCCGGAACACGAGCCGCAGGTCGGACAGGCGGAACGCTCAACCTGCTCACTTTGCGAGTCGGAGACTTTCGGGTCAGCGCCCTGAATCATGGCATCAACCAGGTCGAGCTTGATGATTTGATCAGAAAGCTTGGTTTTCCCGGCTTCCATCGGGCCGCCGGAAACAAAGATCACCGGAATATTCAGGCGCAAAGAGGCCATTAACATACCGGGGGTGATTTTGTCGCAGTTGGAAATGCAGACCATCGCATCGGCACAGTGGGCGTTAACCATATACTCCACTGAATCGGCGATCAGCTCGCGCGACGGCAGTGAATACAGCATGCCGCCATGACCCATGGCGATACCATCATCCACAGCAATGGTGTTGAACTCTTTCGCCACGCCGCCTGAGGCTTCGATTTGTTCGGCAACCAGCTTACCGAGATCGCGCAGGTGGACATGACCCGGCACAAACTGGGTAAAGGAGTTCACCACAGCGATAATCGGTTTACCGAAGTCATCATCGGTCATCCCGGTGGCGCGCCACAGCGCGCGGGCACCCGCCATATTGCGGCCGTGAGTGGTGGTGGCAGAACGATACTTAGGCATGCTTGATTAACTCCCGTCTGTCTTTCCCCTGCATACTTCACGCCGCAGGTGCGTTGGCTGCCTCGCTCACCCCAGTCACTTACTAAAGTAAGCTCCAGGGGACTCGCTGCGTTGCCGTCTTCCTGCAACGTGAATTATTTTGGGGAAATATTAATTTTGTTATTGGTTTACTGAATCCAACCAGCCGTATTTATCTTCCGTTTCACCGGTAAAGAGGCCGAAGAAGGCCTGCTGGATGCGTTTGGTGACCGGACCGCAGCGGCCTTCGCCCACCTGGATACCATCGACGCTGCGTACTGGGGTGATTTCGGCTGCGGTACCGGACATGAACACTTCGTCGGCCAGATACAAAGATTCACGAGACAGCACCTGCTCACGCACTTCGATATCGAGATCTTTCGCCAGCTTAATGATCGCGTCACGGGTGATACCCGGTAGCGCGGAAGAGGTAAACGGCGGGGTAAACAGAATGCCGTCTTTTACTTCAAACAGGTTTTCGCCCGCGCCTTCGGAGATGTAGCCATTAACGTCCAGCGCAATGCCTTCCTGATAGCCATGACGACGCGCTTCGCTGCCCACCAGCAGCGAAGACAGGTAGTTACCACCAGCTTTAGCAGCGGTAGGGATAGTGTTCGGCGCAACGCGGTTCCAGGAAGAAACCATCGCGTCGATCCCCTGCTCCAGCGCTTCAGCACCAAGGTAAGCCCCCCACGGGAACGCAGCGATAATCACATCGGTGGTGTATCCCGCTGGCGGGTTAACGCCCATCCCCACGTCGCCAACAAACACCAGCGGACGGATATAGGCGCTGGTCAGATTGTTTTTACGAATCACCTCACGGCAAGCTTCCATCAGCTCATCAACGCTCTGAGAAACCGGAAAACGATAGATCTTGGCTGAATCACGCAGACGCTGCATGTGTTCGCGATGACGGAACACCACCGGCCCTTTGTGAGAATCGTAGCAACGGATGCCTTCAAATACAGAAGTACCGTAATGCAGCGCGTGGGACATCACGTGAACCTTCGCGTCTTCCCAACGAATCATCTCGCCATTAGACCAAATGTAATCAGCTTTTTTCGTCGTCATTTTTCTTCCTTTTGCGCTCAGGCGCGGATTTGTTGTGATGTGGTTGTGCTCTGGCAGATAGCAACATGTGCAACGTCTACCAGTTTACTTAACTGACTAAACAGTAAGTCGACCGACCGGGGGCTGGCAACGGTCAATTCGATATTTATATTCTGCGCATCGCTGGCGGCTTCCATATTCATGGAGCACACCTGAAACCCACGATGGCGTACCACGCGTAAAACGCGTTCTAACGTTTCCGGATTGAAGCGAGCCTCAACGGCGACCTGATGTTGCATCATGATAATTTCTCCAGCATTTCTGAGTTGCTGGCGCCAGGTGGCACCAGAGGCCAGACATTCTCAAGTTCGTCGATTGAGACATGAAGCAGGTATGGCCCCTCGCTGTTCAGCATGGTGTCGAGTGCCGCTTCAACCTGGTCTTTACGGGTGATGTGTTGACCAGGTATGCCGAAGGCGCTGGCCAACATGAGGAAATCGGGGTTATCGGTAAGAGTGGTTTCGCTATAACGTTCCTGGAAAAACAGCTGCTGCCATTGTCGCACCATGCCTAACCGCTGGTTGTCGAGTAAAACTATCTTCAGCGGCAACTGCTTACGTTTTACGGTGCCCAGCTCCTGCACATTCATCATGAAGGAGCCGTCACCGGAGATACAGATTACCGTATCGTTAGGGCGAGCAACCTGCGCACCAACCGCAGCAGGCAGGCCAAAGCCCATCGTACCCAGACCGCTCGACGTGATGAAATTTTCCGGGCGGGTGTAGGTCATATGCTGGGCCGACCACATCTGATGCTGGCCAACATCCGTTGTCACTACGCTGTCCGCTGGTTTGCGATCGGACAACTGCTTTAACAACAATGGCGCATAGATAGCTTCACCTGGATGATCATAGCGCCAGGTATGTTCTGAGCGCAGTTCTGCACTGTGCTGACGCCATGCATCAATCTTCAGCGATTGCTGCAATGCCGGCAGTAGAGAATTTAAATCACCCTGCAGGGCGACGTGCGCCTGGCGCAGTTTGTTCATTTCCGCCGGGTCGATATCCATGTGGATAACGCTGGCGTTCGGTGCGAAGGTATTCAGCTTCCCGGTCACCCGGTCATCAAAACGCGCGCCCACTGCAATCAGTAAATCACACTCTTGCACGGCGAAATTTGCCGCTTTAGTGCCATGCATTCCCAACATGCCCAAATAGTACTGGTAGTCAGCATTTACTGCGCCCAGACCTTTCAGCGTACAGGCGACTGGCATTTGGGTTACGGCGATAAACTCACGCAGGGCCGGGACCGCCTGCGCCATACCAACGCCGCCACCGACGTACAGGATCGGTTTCTGCGCCTGCGCGAGCATTTTACGCGCCTGTTCAACGTCAGCGTGCGGGAAAGCCTCTACGTTTTCGACGGTCGTAAAATACGGCTCCAGCGTACCGCTGGCTAATTGGATGTCTTTCGGGATATCAACCAGAACCGGACCCGGACGACCGGAATTCGCCACGGCGAAAGCCTCAGCCATGATGCGCGGCAGCTCTTCCAGCGACTGCACCAGGAAACTGTGTTTGGTGCAGGACAGCGACATCCCCAGAACATCCACTTCCTGGAACGCATCCGTTCCGATAAAAGGTGATGCCACCTGACCGGTGATCGCTACAACAGGCACAGAATCTAACAGCGCATCAGCAAGGCCCGTGATCAGGTTGGTAGCACCTGGACCGGAAGTTGCGATACAAACGCCGGTTTTACCGGTCGCACGGGCATAGCCAATCGCCGCCATCGCTGCGCCCTGCTCGTGTCGGCACAACAGGTGCTCTACGCCGCCGTCATACAATGCATCGTAAACCGGCATAATTGCGCCACCGGGATAACCAAAGACGGTTTGAACCCCTTGTGCACGCAACGCATGTACCACCCACTGTGCCCCATTCATAGTTACATCCCCGCCGTAAATCTTGAGAAACAGAATTTTATGCTACCGTTCACTTTCTGCTCCTCGTGTATGTTTTTAAGGTCAAAAAAAACCCCCGGACCTTTCGGTGCGGGGGTCTTAGTTCGTTAAGGCTTGTTTTCTAAGCCTTTCCTCGTCCAAGTGCAGCCCCGCACGGTGGGATAATAATCACCACCACGCTAATCACGACCAGGCTAATCACTCGTAGAAGGGCTGTCATTTTTGTATTTTCTTGCATCTTGTTCGAAGGAATACCTAAAGAGTTACCATAGAATTTGCAAATGACACAAGATATTTTTTTATTCGTTTTTCTGACGCCGTTAACGGTTTAGATAAATACCATTGTTTTTTATACAAAAAATCAAAAATGAAAATATTTCACGTTTCAGGCGATTGTCGACATCCCAATCCCCAATAAAAACGCCATTCCAAATCATTTGCGGCCCTCATTCCAGGCTAAATGCAAGCAACGATCTGTTGCACAAAAATACGGGAATCAGCATTTAAAAACCGCAATAACATTAAATCTTGCCGCGATGTATTGCGACATAATGCTTCTATCAGGAGGGATTATGTCACTATCGATTGTTCACACACGCGCCGCGCTGGGCGTGAATGCGCCAGCCATTACTATCGAGGTGCATATCAGCAACGGATTGCCTGGCTTAACCATGGTGGGGCTACCCGAAACGACGGTGAAAGAGGCACGCGACCGGGTACGTAGTGCGATTATAAATAGCGGTTATGAATTCCCGGCGAAGAAAATAACCATAAACCTCGCTCCGGCCGATCTTCCGAAAGAAGGGGGGAGATATGATTTACCTATCGCTGTTGCGCTTCTGGCCGCTTCTGAGCAGCTTACAGCCCACAATCTCGATACCTACGAGCTGGTAGGGGAATTAGCGCTTACAGGCGCATTACGCGGCGTTCCCGGCGCGATATCAAGCGCAACCGAAGCCATTCGTGCAGGCAGGCGAATTATTGTCGCCAAAGAGAACGCCGCTGAAGTTGGACTCATACATGGCGAAGGATGCCTGATCGCCGAACACCTGCAGACCGTATGCGCATTTCTTGAAGGTAAGCACGATTTAGATAAGCCCTCATCCGCAGATTTTACGCCCAACGCATTAGTCGATGATCTGAGCGATGTTATCGGTCAGGAACAGGGTAAACGGGGGCTGGAGCTTACCGCAGCTGGCGGTCACAACCTCTTGCTTATCGGCCCGCCGGGCACAGGCAAGACCATGCTCGCCAGCCGCCTCAGAGGGCTGCTCCCACCACTTAGCAATGATGAAGCACTGGAAAGCGCCGCGATACTCAGTCTGGTCAATTCGGACACAATACAAAAACAGTGGAAGCAACGCCCTTTTCGTTCGCCGCATCACAGTGCTTCATTAACCGCTATGGTCGGTGGAGGCTCAATTCCTGCGCCAGGCGAGATCTCTCTGGCGCATAACGGCATACTGTTTCTGGATGAACTACCCGAGTTTGAGCGACGCACGCTGGATGCGCTGCGCGAACCCATCGAGTCCGGGCAGATCCATCTCTCCCGCACCAGAGCAAAAATAACCTACCCCGCGCGCTTTCAACTCATAGCTGCGATGAATCCAAGCCCGACAGGCCATTATCAGGGAAACCATAACCGCTGTACCCCGGAACAGACGCTGCGTTACCTCAATCGATTGTCAGGTCCATTTCTTGACCGCTTCGATCTCTCCCTCGAAATTCCCTTACCACCGCCTGGCATACTCAGCCAGAGCGCAGCAAAAGGTGAAGATAGCGCCACGGTGAAGCAACGCGTTATGGCAGCACGAGAGCGTCAGTATCAGCGGCAAAATAAGTTAAACGCGCACCTGGGCAGTCAGGATATCCATAAATACTGCGTACTGCGCAGCGACGATGCGCAGTGGCTTGAAGAAACGCTCGCACATCTCGGATTGTCTATCCGCGCCTGGCTGCGCCTGATAAAGGTCGCACGAACAATTGCGGATATCGAACAATGTGATCACATCTCTCGCCAACACTTACAGGAAGCCGTTGGGTACCGGGCGATAGACAGATTACTCATTCATTTGCAGAAACTACTGGCATAAAAAAAGGGCTTTCGCCCTTTTTTCTTAATCATCAGATTCGGTGTAATCTTCTGCACCTTCCACCTGAGGTTTCCCGCCAGACAGCGTGTGGAAGCGTTTTGGACGCTTAATACGCGTCATGTACTTAGACCACACACGTTCAGCTTCGGTAACCGGCTCACGTTCGCCACGACATACCGCAACAAACAGTTTTTCTTCTTCAGTTACCGGCTCACGCTTGCCCAGATCCAGCTCGTTGAAAGCATAACCGTGACGCTCAAGCAGTTGTGCTTCTTTAATGGTGAAATCACCATGACGGGAGAATCCGCGGGGATAATATTTATTATCGAAATATCGATTAGTCGTCGTAAAGCTTTCCGCCATCCTGCACGCTCCTAATTCTTTGGCCGAGCTATTTATGGCGCGGAGTATTAGTTACGCTTGACAGAGCGTCAAACAAAAGATTTAAATCATAACGACAAATAATTTTATGGAGCGAGTTGTGGATACGGAATTGTTAAAAACTTTCCTGGAAGTTAGCCGGACACGCCATTTTGGCAGGGCTGCTGAAGCGCTCTATCTGACCCAATCAGCGGTTAGTTTCCGGATAAGACAACTGGAAAATCAATTGGGTGTAAACCTGTTCACCCGGCACAGAAACAATATCCGTTTAACCGCTGCAGGTGAAAAATTATTGCCTTACGCTGAAACGTTGATGAATACGTGGCAAGCCGCACGTAAGGAAGTCGCGAATACCTCGCGGCATAACGAGTTTTCTATCGGTGCCAGCGCCTCTCTTTGGGAGTGCATGCTTAATGAGTGGTTGAGGCGTTTGTATCAATCTCAGGAGCCACAGTCCAGCCTGCAGTTTGAAGCGAGGATCGCTCAGCGTCAGTCGTTAGTTAAACAGCTTCATGAACGACAGCTTGATCTACTGATTACGACCGAAACACCCAAAATGGACGAATTTAGCAGCCAACTGTTGGGGTATTTCACGCTGGCGCTCTATTGCAGCTCTCCTTCACAAACCAAAGATGAATTGAATTATCTACGCCTGGAATGGGGACCCGATTTTCAACAACACGAAGCGGGATTGATTGCGGGAGATGAAGTGCCGGTACTCACCACCAGTTCGGCAGAATTGGCCAGGCAGCAACTTTCAGTGATTAAGGGCTTTAGCTGGCTTCCCGTGCACTGGGCCAAAACCAAAAGCGATCTCCATACGGTTACCGACAGTACAACGCTTTCACGCCCTTTATATGCAGTTTGGCTACAAAACAGCGATAAACATGGACTGATTTGCGATCTGCTGAGAACGAATATTCTGGAAGATTAAATAAATACGGGCAAGGATGCCGGGAATAAAACAGCAGGAAGGCACAGATCAAATTGCAGGTAAAAAAAAATCCTTAGCAAAAATGCTAAGGATTGTTTCTGGCAGGGGCGGAGAGACTCGAACTCGCGACACCCGGTTTTGGAGACCGGTGCTCTACCAACTGAGCTACGCCCCTAAATTTTCTTATCATTAAGCCTGCTTGGTAGCAGGCTTAATTTTCTAATAAGTGGCGGAACGGACGGGACTCGAACCCGCGACCCCCTGCGTGACAGGCAGGTATTCTAACCAACTGAACTACCG
>NZ_JAOWDO010000005.1:0-248 GCF_030336535.1 Citrobacter sp. Ce006 | reverse complement strand
TATCTTCGAGTGCCCACACAGATTGTCTGATAAATTGTTAAAGAGCAGTTGCGACGCGCTTTAGCGCTCTGTCGCGAGGTCCCGTATATTACGTTTTCCTCATTCAGAGTCAAGCATTTATTTTTGCTTTTCTCCTCGAAGTTCTCAGTGGAACTCCGCTGACCCGGTGGCTTGTAATCCGTTGTTCCGTGTCAGTGGAGGCGCATTATAGGGAGTTATTTCAGGCTGACAAGGGGAAATTTAAAATA
>NZ_JAOWDO010000050.1:0-406 GCF_030336535.1 Citrobacter sp. Ce006 | reverse complement strand
GTAGGCGCTCTGCAGGGGCTGGCTGGCGGTGATATTGGCGCGGCGCTGGCGGGTGCATCGGCACCGGAGCTTGCCAATATCATAGGCCATAAGGTGGGCCTCGATGAGGATGATATCGCGGCTAAAGCCATCGCGCATGCGATACTGGGCGGTGCTGCGGCGGCTATGCAGGGGAACAATGCAGCAGCCGGAGCGGCTGGTGCAGCGGCAGGAGAGCTTGCTGCGAATGCGATACTGAAAACGATGTATCCGGGCAAGCACGCCAGCGAGCTGGATGAAAGTGACAGGCAGTTAGTCAGCAATCTTGCGACCATCGCATCCGGTCTGGCAGGTAATCTGGCCGGTGGTGATTCGAAAAGCACGACAACGGGTGCGCAGTCTGGTAAAAACGCAGTTGAGAATAACT
>NZ_JAOWDO010000048.1:0-292 GCF_030336535.1 Citrobacter sp. Ce006 | reverse complement strand
GAGGTTGAGTAACGGGTACGGCCGTCCGAGATCGTCCACTTCTGTACGTCCCGTCACGTTAAATCCCATCTTCTTATAGAGCCCAGATGTCTTCTTGTTAACAGGCATGGCTATCTTACATATGGGTTTTGTGCGGGGAAGCGCTGTGAGGATATTGAGAGATGACCGGTTGGAAAGTATCAGAAACTATAAAAGCAAAAACCCGCCTTTAGGGCGGGTTCTTTAAATAGTGGTGCCCGGACTCGGAATCGAACCAAGGACACGGGGATTTTCAATCCCCTGCTCTACCGAC
>NZ_JAOWDO010000047.1:0-290 GCF_030336535.1 Citrobacter sp. Ce006 | reverse complement strand
ACATACTCGCCACTGGATTTATGCTTGCCCGGTTTGTAGAGATAATACGTGTCATCAAAGTATTGATAATCTATACCCGGACCACCCGGCGCCAGACGCGGGTCGTCAAAAGGATATGAACTCAGATATAAATGCCCCTGCGCCGTGGTAATAAATGCCTGATTATTAACCACCACCACTCTTTTTATTTCTTTTCCTTCAGGTCTATCTACCATATTCCCATCAGAATTTTTCTCTTGCCCCTGAGATGGGGACATATACGTTGCGACCTGCCACGTTTGTCCATAGTC
>NZ_JAOWDO010000046.1:0-496 GCF_030336535.1 Citrobacter sp. Ce006 | reverse complement strand
TCAGAATTTTTCTCTTGCCCCTGAGATGGGGACATATACGTTGCGACCTGCCACGTTTGTCCATAGTCTTTAGATATTGTATATGCACCGGGTTCCCATTCAGGAATAAAGATGTATTTATCCGATGGATGGATATATATCCCAGAGAATATCCTGAAGGAAGCAAATACTCCATCATATATCTCTTTATGAATATCTTTTCTAATGTCATGATACCAAAGTGCTCCCTCACAATAATAGCCTTTTAACTCCAGATAACGATTATCGTCATAACGATAAATAACCTGTGAGGGTGTTTTTTTCGTACAGCCAGAGATAACACATAGTGAAATTGCTGCGACGATTACTCTTACCACATTTCCCATTATCATAACTCATCCTTAAACGTTAAGCGGCTTAGGCATATCCCCTTGCAGATTATTTCCCCGCATCCATATCGCAGTGCATCCGGGTCCAGCCCTTATAGCCCACCACTTCCGGTTCTTTGTCCGGCAGG
>NZ_JAOWDO010000045.1:0-287 GCF_030336535.1 Citrobacter sp. Ce006 | reverse complement strand
TTTACCGGCGAATGGCTGTAGTATTCCGGGTCATACCAGTCCTTCATCCATTCCCAGCCGTTTCCGGCCATGTCGTAAATTCCCAATGGATTAGGGGGACGGAAATCCCGGGGAAGCGGGGATAGCCACTTGAGGGTCAGGCCTGCCTTTTTGGCATACTCTTCAGCATCCAGCTCAGTGGCAATATTAATGCCCCTGCGATTTTCTATACGTATCGTGCCATCGTCGGTGGGCGCCACCACATATTTACCCCGGCTACGCGCCGCGTATTCCCACTGCGCTTCCGT
>NZ_JAOWDO010000044.1:0-205 GCF_030336535.1 Citrobacter sp. Ce006 | reverse complement strand
CAGCTATTCCATCGGTCGTTTCAAGGTGACCCATGAGGATTACGCTTTTTATCTGAAAATGGCGGGGTTACCGGAGTTACGTTACAAAGATCAATACGATAATAAAACGCTGGCGGATATGAACCATTTTAAAAACAGTCCGGCGGTGGTGTCATGGCGCGAGGCCGACAGCTACTGCCGCTGGCTGAAAAAGGAGACGGGGCTG
>NZ_JAOWDO010000043.1:0-216 GCF_030336535.1 Citrobacter sp. Ce006 | reverse complement strand
CGTAAAGACAGCAAGCCTTTGCACCGGGTGGAGTTAAGCAGCTATTCGCTGAGTAAGTTCAAAGCCAGCAACCAGCAGTACCAGTTTTATCTGGCCTGGAATGGCCTGAAGGGCCGGGAGGTTAAGGGGCGTTTAAACGGGAGGGACTGGAATGACAGGAAACGGATCCCGGATACGCCAGCCCGCGTGGACTGGCACGAAGCGGAGCGGTACTGC
>NZ_JAOWDO010000042.1:0-1520 GCF_030336535.1 Citrobacter sp. Ce006 | reverse complement strand
TTGGTTTGGGAACAGCAGCAAAACTGGCAGCAGCTGTTGCCACTCAGTCTTCACCAGGAAACCTCACTATTCCTGCACTTATCGGCGGTGTTGAAAAACAAATCATTGTGCAGTGGGGGAGTTTTGCCGGGCTTACTTCAGGAGATACAGCCGTCACATTTCCATTCCCATTTCCGGGCAATGTGCTGCACATTTTTACCAGTGCGCTGGCAACCGGAACTGGAGCCTGGGCAGGGTGCAACTCAATCACCAAAACCGGATTTAACGGCAATATGTGGTCGGCGTATAACGTCCGTCAGTCAGGGTCGTCGAGTTATTTAGCAATAGGATATTCATCATGAATTACGTTTATAGCGCCGCCAAAAATCTGTTTTTCCCTGTCCAGTATCATGAGCAGTATGAACACAATGGTGACTGGCCGTCTGATGCTGTTGCAGTTGATGACAGCGTTTTTTATGAGTTCACATCTTATCGGGAAGGAAAAACACGAGTTGCGGGACCTGAAGGATTACCTGCATGGGTAGATATCCCCCAACCGAGCTATGAAGAGTTAATCCAGAGCGCAGAGAACGAACGCCAGAGAATACTGAGTAATGCTGATTCGGTAATGCTCGACTGGCGAACGGAACTGATGCTGGGTGAAATCAGCGACGCCAATAGAGCGAAACTGTCGGCATGGCTGGCTTATAAAAACGATGTGAAGGCGATTGATGTGACAACCGCCCCTGAGCATATTAACTGGCCTGTTTCCCCGGAGGCGTAGGCCATACAGGTTTTGATGCATCAACGCGCATCAAAAGTACCCGGTATTTTTTCCATTCAGACAACGCGACGGTTTCTTCTTCCGTCGCCAGTCCCGTATCAACAGCGTCCTGACGCCAGACTATTTCTTTATCAGCGGTTGCTCTCAGTGTTTCCTTTTTCTGTTCAGCCTGGTCAATTAATTGCCGGGGTGTGGGAGGGGGTAAATCGACCCATGCGGGCATTTCGTTTACAACTCCTCGTATTTTTCCGGCAGGAGCTGGTCCGGTAAATTCATTAAAAATATCATCGCTAACCCGAATCCCATTTTCAGGCCATGTTCCGGCGTCAGTATATTGCTGTCGCATGGAAAGGGGGTAAAAAGCGTTATCAGTGGCTGAAAAGATGTAATTCATATTAATACCCTATCGCGATGTAGTGGATGTTAACGGCGGCTGCTGTAGCCAGCGATGGAGAAGAACCCGCCGGAGCATAAAATGCATTCCACGTAAAACTGTTGCGGTTAAAACCATTCAACACGGCATACGCCTGTATTGACCCTGCAACCTGATAGCCCCACCCCACCACTTTCAGGCAAGTAGTGGGAAATGGCACGGGGAATGCTGTTGTGGTTGTTGCCAGATTTGAACAGGGCATTTGTCCCCACTGGATAAGCAATTCGCGGCGTGCGCCATTAATAATTACTGGCAGCGTCAGCCTTCCGCCATCAGATAAAACAGCGCTCATGACGCCTGCCAGGGCTATATCTCCCAAACCAA
>NZ_JAOWDO010000041.1:0-269 GCF_030336535.1 Citrobacter sp. Ce006 | reverse complement strand
CACGGATTCCAGCTGCTGCGGTGATGTTCGTAAATATAGACTTTCTGCCGCTTACGGTTTAGGCGCACGGGCGTACCGCGGGGCGTGTGATAGGTCATTCTGATCAAAAGTTTAAATAAAGAGAGAAAAAAAATCAGGCCTAACAAAGAGCCTAAAGAGATCATTATATTCCATCCGAATAAAGCGGGGCTGATTAAATAAAAGAGCATAAATGGCACTAAAAGGAAGGCAAAAATATCACCGCCGCCCCATGAGATCTGATTCTCATA
>NZ_JAOWDO010000040.1:0-287 GCF_030336535.1 Citrobacter sp. Ce006 | reverse complement strand
CCACCACCATCACTTCATAAAGCAACACACCTAATTCATCTGCAATGCCCTATATTCTGCCCATGCGGGAAGGATGAGAAGCTTCGACTAAGGTTCGATTCGAGCGTAGCGAGAAAGCGTTGCCAAAGGCAACGACCCGAAGGGCGAAGCGCGCAGCGCTGAGTAATCCTTCCCCCACCACCATCACTTCATAAAGCAACACACCTCATTCATCTGCAATGCCCTATATTCTGCCCATGCGGGAAGGATGAGAAACTTCGACTAAGGTTCGATTCGAGCGTAGCGAG
>NZ_JAOWDO010000039.1:0-374 GCF_030336535.1 Citrobacter sp. Ce006 | reverse complement strand
ATTTTCAGATAAAAAGCGTAATCCTCATGGGTCACCTTGAAACGACCGATGGAATAGCTGGTCAGCGTCACCTCATGCAGCGGTTTGGTGTCTTTTTCCGAAGAGCAGCGCGCCCCCTCGCCATGCGTGCGGGAGCAAAAATCCCCCATCCAGAACGTGCCGCCCGGAATAAAAACCAGATCGCCGGTGATGCGTTGCAGATATTGTGCTAATTCCGCGTTATTCTGCCCCGCCGGCTCCGGTTTATCGCACCCGCTCAGCAACAACACCAGTGCCAGGCTATATTTACCGGTCATTTCACCGCCTCCGCAGCGTTCACCGCACAGCGTACAGTGGTGCCATCGGGATAAGGCTTGTCTTTAATGGCATAGCCG
>NZ_JAOWDO010000038.1:0-200 GCF_030336535.1 Citrobacter sp. Ce006 | reverse complement strand
GTGAGGCCCACATCAAACCCGGGTGAAGGATTGTCACCTCCGCGGCGGACCTTCATATATTGCCCATTATCTTCATCCAGAATGACACCTTTCTCCGGACCCTGCGGATCCTGGCGCGGGGATTTCGCGTAATAGTCCGGGTCGTACCAGTCGCTCACCCACTCGTAGCCGTTCTCTGACATGCCGTACAGCCCGCCGGG
>NZ_JAOWDO010000037.1:0-271 GCF_030336535.1 Citrobacter sp. Ce006 | reverse complement strand
GGGTGACGAGTGGCGGACGGGTGAGTAATGTCTGGGAAACTGCCCGATGGAGGGGGATAACTACTGGAAACGGTAGCTAATACCGCATAACGTCGCAAGACCAAAGAGGGGGACCTTCGGGCCTCTTGCCATCGGATGTGCCCAGATGGGATTAGCTAGTAGGTGGGGTAACGGCTCACCTAGGCGACGATCCCTAGCTGGTCTGAGAGGATGACCAGCCACACTGGAACTGAGACACGGTCCAGACTCCTACGGGAGGCAGCAGTGGGGA
>NZ_JAOWDO010000036.1:0-2770 GCF_030336535.1 Citrobacter sp. Ce006 | reverse complement strand
GCCGGAAACGGCTGGGAATGGATGAAGGACTGGTATGACCCGGAATACTACAGCCATTCGCCGGTAAAAGACCCGCAGGGCCCGGAGAAGCCGGTATTCAAAGACGCGGACGGGTACTACACGCGGGTGCTGCGCAGCCAGGACTTCTCGGGACCGGGGCGCGGGCTGACGATGTTGCGCTATAAGGCGGACCCGGAAAGCAGATCATACCGACCAGGCGACAAAACCGTGCGCTGCGCCGTTAACCACCCAAGTCCGGTGAAGTGATAATTCATTAATTTATACATCTGAATAATCAGGGAAAAGATTATGAGCGAATCAGATACGCTAGTAGCAGAACATCAAACGAAGAAGATTGAATCAAATGTAAAAATTGTGATTGTCAAATCTTGTCAGTGTTATTTCAGGATTGAAAAATTACAATTAATCTTTATTGATGAAGCGGATGCCAGCGCGTTTGAGGACGCAATGAGCAAGCTGAGCAATCTGGTAAACACACATCATATTGCAAAGAAAAAATATTCAAACGCTATTGAAAAATATGGTGTGCAGTTAAAGGATACTGCCAATAAGGACCGGTTGCCTGAACTGGAAAAGGAAATTTCAAAGGCCGAAGGTGAGCTACAAACAGCAACTAAAAATCTACAACAGGAGTTAGGCGAATTCAGGGAAGAAAGCGGATACAAACCCATAATTGAGCTAATACCCATTGAAGATGTTAAAAAAAAGGCATTTGGTCGATTTTATTCCTATATAAAAGAAGAAGATTATAAGAAGTTTGAAGAAAAATTCACAGTGATTTCCGTGGATGATTTTAGTGGTGATAAGATCTTCACCAAAGATAAAGACAATAATATTATTGGTATTGATATGAAATCTTTATCAGAGAAGTTGAAAGCGGCCAGGGTAAAGATCAAACAAATGATGGATCGCACAATGATTGTTAGTGCCAACATCAAGTATGAAGATACATTAACTGAATGGGCTTCTGTGTGGAATGATAAAACCTATAACAAAACAGGGGAGTATATTGATGTTTCCGCAGGTGCTCAATTTATGCGCCTGACAGCGAATGCTTCCACTTTTAATAGCTGGAACCCTGATACTGGCCAAGCACAAATAAAAGGTGAGGCTCAGGCCGAACTCACGGTTTTTTCCGGGAAAGTAACTTCTACGATTTATGTTCCAGACCGAACAGGTTGGCCGCTTAAATTTATGATTAATGACAAGGATGAAGCCAATATTGGTGTGCTGAGGGCAAAGATCGACGGAGAGTTAACTGGGTATGTTGGCGCATCGGCTAAGGTAGAAGCTAACCTCCAGTTTGTGACTCATAATAATAAACAGTTATTAATGGGTAATCGCACCAAAAGTTCGACATTTGCAGAACGAAAAGAAGGTGTAAAAGTTAAAGGTAATAAAGGCAAAGCAAAAAAGGGGCTGGAAGTAAAAGCTGAAGCCTTTGGTGGTGCTAAAGTCGGCGCTAGTTTAGGGGGAACATTACAGTGGCTGAAGCCCTTCACTTCACTGGTCGCGGAAATCCCGGCCATGTTAAGAAAGTTAGGTCTTGATCCTGAATTAATGCTTGATTCCGCAACGATGGCAAAATCAATTCAACTCAGACAAGAGAATGATAAAAAGAAAGACGATCATTTGGGAACATTTCAGAATTTTGGTTCACTTAAAGTTGGTGGCGAGGTTCAGTTAGGCGCTGGAGCCAGCGGTGAATTTAGGGTTCGCTTTGTTAAAGGAAGATTCAGGTTCCATATTCATGGCAGTTTGTGTTTGGGGCCGGGCGCGAAGGGACTTTTGGAGGGTGAGATTAATCCTGAACTGTTTATGGAGTTCGCAGTATGGGTTATCTATCAACTCTATGGTATGGATTATAAGCACTGGGTGATTATTGAGGAAGAAGCATTTAAGGCTTTGGGATATATTTTATTGATGGACCAGGAGAAAAAATATCAAGAGTATTATGATAAGGCGAAGGCTGAATTTAAAAATGTTTATGAGGATTTTACTTGTTTTGTTAAATCAACATTTACAGAAATTATGACGGCAAGAGACCAGTCGGCAAAACGCAATAAATTCGCGTCTGAAATTAATAGCAACCCTGGCAATGTATACCTTTATTCGCCTGAGGCAAAAGGGTCTGCCCTGTATATCCTGACCTTAGACGGCGCGTACGATCGCATTGATATCAATAACCAGGGTGATGGCTTCATTCCGGATACCAACCATGAGCGAAAAAAAGCGGTATTGTTTATTTTGTCCAGTATTCAAACCAAACGGGAGTGGAAAAAGGTATTGACGCGTATCACCGCAACGGGAACGGTGTATCCGGGGAATGAGGATGCGGTTGTTAAAATAGCACAAAAGAATATCCGGATATTCCTGCAGACGGGCATTGATAGTGATGACGAGCTGGATGATATTATCGATAAACTAGAACTACGCGATTTCGATGAGCTCGTGTCGCGTTTAAAGAAAAAACCAACCTACGGCTATTCTTTTTCTCCGAACTGCAGTAAGCAATATAAGCTGCATTGTGATGACAACCCATTCTATAGCTCACTGTGTCATTTTGTACCGGTTGAACCACAGTATCAGCAAAAGTGGGAGAGTAACGATTAATGGAAAATAACCGAATCTATAAATATAGCCTGGCGCTGGTGCTGGTGCTGAGCGGTTGCGATAAACCGGAACCGGCGGTGCGGGATAACGCGGAATTAGCACAATACCTGCAACGCATTACCGGCGATCTGGTTTT
>NZ_JAOWDO010000035.1:0-737 GCF_030336535.1 Citrobacter sp. Ce006 | reverse complement strand
TTTTTTGTTTTCAGTCGCCAGGTACATGCGCGGATTATCCGCATCGTTTCGCGCGGATTCTGGATGTCTTCGACTTTCTCCTTAATTTTGACTGTCGAGCCGCCGTTAACCCAGTTTCCGGTGGCGGTGGCGTTACCATTAGTGCCATTAAACCGCCACATATGTGGCGTGGTTCCCGCTTCATAAGTCCAGGAGAGCACATACTCCGGATTATTGCTGTTAGCCCACGCGGACCATGTAAACACTCCGCCATAGTTGCCAGGCCAGTACAATTTGAAGCTGGAGTGAGGATACAGATAGCCTGCACCGGGAACATTCATCTGTTCCTGGTAGAGACCGTAGTTGCGGTTTCCGGCATAGAGGGAGTCAAAGCTTCCCGGCAATGAATTTACCTTGCCAAACGGGCTGGTTATCTGGCCTCCGGATTTACCGCCGATGGTGTTAAGGCGGATATCATTCCCCTCACAGAAAGAACCTGACCCTGCCCCAAAGGGACTGGACAGCCCCGTCCCGCCCTGTGCTTTTGGCACCACGCCGTCAACTTTTGTGGCCATATTATCAGCAAGGTATTTCCAGGATGGGCCTGTAAACGTTGATTGGTCGGGTAACTTTACAGTTATTGTCCCGATACCACTGAATACCTGCTGCCAGTTCTGTTTGTCGTAGTTCAGACCGAGAAGCGCCTGGGTATTCTGAACGACCATTGCGGCAGTGACCATATTCAGCGCCACGCGGGG
>NZ_JAOWDO010000034.1:0-533 GCF_030336535.1 Citrobacter sp. Ce006 | reverse complement strand
CATGAGGTGACGCTGACCAGCTATTCCATCGGTCGTTTCAAGGTGACCCATGAGGATTACGCTTTTTATCTGAAAATGGCTGGATTACCTGCCCAGCAGTTTGATAAAGAATGGCGGAATAAAATGCTAGCGGATATGACTCATTTTAAAAACAGTCCGGCGGTGGTGTCATGGCGCGAGGCCGACAGCTACTGCCGCTGGCTGAAAAAGGAGACGGGGTTGGCGTTTTCCCTGCCAACGGAAGCGCAGTGGGAGTACGCGGCGCGTGACCGGGGGCAGTATATTCTGGTGGCAACGGATGACGGCGACTGGCGTGAGGATGAGAAAACCGGGCGCGGTGAAAACTACGCCACCAGCGAGGACCGCCAGGCAACGGAAGAGGCCACCGGGGTGGACAGTTCCTTCGTACGTTATGCCGTCGATCGCTATCCGCCGACCCCCGGCGGGCTGTATGGCATGTCAGAGAACGGCTACGAGTGGGTGAGCGACTGGTACGACCCGGACTATTACGCGAAATCTCCGCGCCAGGATCC
>NZ_JAOWDO010000033.1:0-288 GCF_030336535.1 Citrobacter sp. Ce006 | reverse complement strand
ATTTTAAAAACAGTCCGGCGGTGGTGTCATGGCGCGAGGCCGACAGCTACTGCCGCTGGCTGAAAAAGGAGACGGGGCTGGCGTTTTCCCTGCCAACGGAAGCGCAGTGGGAGTACGCGGCGCGTGACCGGGGTCAGTATATTCTGGTGGCAACGGATGACGGTGACTGGCGTGAGGATGAGAAAACCGGGCGCGGTGAAAACTACGGTACCAGCGAGGACCGCCAGGCAACGGAAGAGGCCACCGGGGTGGACAGTTCCTTCGTGCGTTATGCCGTCGATCGTTATC
>NZ_JAOWDO010000032.1:0-296 GCF_030336535.1 Citrobacter sp. Ce006 | reverse complement strand
CTTTGTAGTGCTCACACAGATTGTCTGATGAAAAGTAAATAGCAAGGCGTCTTGCGATTGAGACTTCAGTGTCCCCTTCGTCTAGAGGCCCAGGACACCGCCCTTTCACGGCGGTAACAGGGGTTCGAATCCCCTAGGGGACGCCACTTGCTGGTATGTGTGAGTGAAAGTCGCCGACCTTAATATCTCAAAACTGACTTCCGAGTCATGTTTGAGATATTTGCTCTTTAAAAATCTGGATCAAGCTGAAAATTGAAACGACACACTGTTTCATTTCTCCGTAATAAGAAATGAAA
>NZ_JAOWDO010000031.1:0-298 GCF_030336535.1 Citrobacter sp. Ce006 | reverse complement strand
GTGCATCCGGGAGGATTCGAACCTCCGACCGCTCGGTTCGTAGCCGAGTACTCTATCCAGCTGAGCTACGGATGCATCGGGAATTGCTGATTACTACTGATACTGCGAAGAATATGGTGCATCCGGGAGGATTACTCGGCTGCGCCTCGCCCTGCGGGCCGTTGCTGAAGCAACGTTATCCTCCCTGGTACTCGCGATTATCTCGCAGTCCATGAAACAACAGTTTCGCTGTTATCTCGGAGAAGATGGTGCATCCGGGAGGATTCGAACCTCCGACCGCTCGGTTCGTAGCCGAGTA
>NZ_JAOWDO010000030.1:0-239 GCF_030336535.1 Citrobacter sp. Ce006 | reverse complement strand
CGTCGCGCATCACTGTCCGCCTCTGACAATAAAAAAAAGGAACAGCATACAGCAAACGTTGACACGCAACGCCCCAAAAATCCTTTTTATCGCCGTTCCGTACTGATCCCGCAGGCGAAAAGATGGCAGGAGGATCTGCCGGTTCAGTGGCTGGAGCATGATGTTGAACCCAATGCTATCTGGCTGAATGAAAAGAATGATATCTGGCTGGAAATTCCCCGTTATGAGAATCAGATCTC
>NZ_JAOWDO010000029.1:0-136040 GCF_030336535.1 Citrobacter sp. Ce006 | reverse complement strand
GGCTTTTTTGCGTCTGTACGGAGTGAAACCCGCCGGACTGAACGTATTTTGCAGGCCTGATAAGCGCAGCGCATCAGGCAAGCAGGCAATACAACAGTTACTGCCTTACCCATTGCGTAATAAAATCAGTAAGTTGCTGTATATCGTTGATATCTAACAATGGAACATCCACCGCCAGCGGAACATCACTGGCAACCGCGATAACATATTCGTCTATCGCCAATTCTTCCGGACTGTGCCCGCAACCGTCGCGAAAAAGCACGATCTTAGCAACAGGCTCATGCTTAAAACCCTCAACCAACACCATATCCAACGTTGAAGCATCCATCCTGCTTACCAGGTACGCTAAATCCAGTTCGGGCTCTTCCGGCGTCTCTACCATTAACGCCCAACGTTGTTGGCTGGCGACCAGCGTTTGCGCTGCACCTGCTTTGCGTAGCTCATAGCTATCTTTGCCGGGCGTGTCGACATCCATATTGTGATGGGTATGCTTAATCAATCCGGGACGAATACCTCTGGCACGTAGCTCCGGGATTAATTTTTTGAGCAGCGTGGTTTTCCCCGTTCCGCTCCATGCTGCTATAGCGAGTAATGGGATCATGATTTGTCCTGCCATTTTGCGAGTTCTTCAGGGGTATTCACGTTCACGAACGCATCTTTGCGATCGCTGAAATCCACAGCATGACCGCCAGCCTGGCGCATAAAGACCATGACGCGCCTTTCACCGGACTGAAGATAATCCTGTAACAAGGGCTGCATGGAGCGGTGCATCAGCGCAATGGTCGGGTGATCTCTTTCCCCATCGTGCACCCAGACAACGGGTGCGGTTTTGCGCTGTTCCTTCAAACGTGTAACCAGATCATGAGGAATATAGGGCATATCGCACGGGCAGAACAAAAACCACTCCCCCGTTTGCTGCAGGAATACCGATAGCATCCCGGCCAGTGGGCCAGGGAAATCGGCCAATGAATCGGGGATAACTTTCAGGCCGCTTTGCTGGTAAATATCCCGGTGGCGATTGGCGTTAACCACCACGGTTTCGACCTGCAAAGCGAGGGTATCGGCCACATGCCGCCAAAGAGGTTTACCGTCCAGTTCAAGCAGACCTTTATCGGTTCCACCCATCCGTCTGGCCTTACCGCCAGCCAGCACAACCCCTGTTATTGCACTATCCAGAATCACTGATATCGCCTCTTTTAATGTGGGATTGACCCTGCTAACGTATCTGTATTGAGCCTAAGGAGCACAACCATGAAATGTAAACGTCTGAATGAAGTTATTGAACTCCTCCAGCCTGCCTGGCAAAAGGAACCGGATCTTAATCTGATGCAATTTTTACAGAAACTGGCGCAAGAGTCAGGTTTTGACGGCGAACTGGCGGATTTAACTGATGACATTCTGATCTATCACCTGAAAATGCGTGACTCGGCGAAAGATGCGGCCATTCCAGGTATTCAGAAAGATTATGAAGAAGATTTTAAAACCGCACTACTCCGCGCACGTGGCGTAATTAAAGAGTAAAAGCTTGTAATCGCCGCCACCGAAAGCGCTGCGAAATGATATCCTGAATCATTCGTAGTATTTTCCGGATGATGGGATGAACGACAACGCTTTTAATTTCCAGACGCTACACCCGGATACCATCATGGATGCACTGTTTGAGCAGGGGATCCGGGTGGACTCCGGGCTTACCCCGCTTAACAGCTATGAAAACCGTGTCTATCAATTCCAGGACGAAGACCGTCGACGCTTTGTCGTTAAGTTTTATCGCCCTGAACGTTGGTCTGTCGATCAGATCCAGGAAGAGCACCAGTTTGCTCTGGAACTGGTAAGCGATGAAGTCCCGGTAGCTGCTCCGCTGGTATTCAGCGGCCAAACGCTGTTAAGCCATCAGGGTTTTCATTATGCGATCTTCCCTAGCGTCGGTGGAAGGCAGTTTGAGGCCGACAATATCGATCAAATGGAGGCGGTGGGGCGCTATCTGGGGCGTATGCATCAGACCGGAGGTAAGCATAATTTTGCCTTCCGCCCGACGATAGGTCTTGAAGAGTACCTGACTGAGCCGCGTAAACTTTTTGAGTACGCGCAGCTGATCCCATCAGGGCAAAAGGCGGCCTTCCTGAAGGCGACAGATGCACTTATCGCGGTCGTTACCGAACGTTGGCATACACGTTTTTCCACGTTACGCCTGCACGGTGATTGTCATGCCGGTAATATCCTGTGGCGCGATGGCCCGATGTTTGTCGATTTAGATGATGCCCGCAATGGTCCAGCCGTTCAGGATTTATGGATGCTCCTCAATGGCGATAAAGCTGAACAACGTATGCAGCTTGAAACCATTATCGAGGCTTATGAAGAGTTTAGTGAGTTCGACATCTCTGAAATCGGACTGATAGAACCTTTACGCGCTATGCGTTTAGTTTATTATCTTGCCTGGCTAATTCGACGTTGGGCTGACCCTGCATTTCCAAAAAACTTCCCGTGGTTAACCGGGGAAGATTACTGGCATCGTCAGACCGCGACCTTTATTGAGCAGGCAAAAATTCTGCAAGAGCCCCCCTTACAATTAACGCCAATGTATTAATCGGAGAAACTTGAACATGAAAAAAATATGGCTGGCGCTGGCTGGTATGGTCTTAGCTTTTAGCGCATCTGCAGCGCAGTTCCAGGATGGTAAACAATACATCACTCTGGAAAAGCCAGTTGCGGGTGAACCGCAAGTGTTGGAGTTCTTCTCCTTCTACTGCCCGCACTGCTATCAGTTTGAAGAAGTGCTTCACGTCTCTGATAACGTGAAGAAAAAACTGCCGGAAGGCACCAAGATGACCAAATACCACGTCGAGTTTCTGGGGCCTTTGGGCAAAGATCTGACGCAGGCATGGGCGGTTGCTATGGCGCTGGGCGTTGAAGATCAGGTCACTGTTCCGCTGTTTGAGGGAGTTCAGAAAACTCAGACCGTTCAGTCCGTTGCTGATATCCGTAAAGTGTTTGTCGACGCAGGTATTAAAGGCGAAGACTATGATGCGGCATGGAACAGCTTCGTAGTGAAATCACTCGTGGCGCAGCAGGAAAAAGCAGCGGCTGATTTACAGCTGCAGGGCGTTCCGGCGATGTTCGTGAATGGCAAATATCAGGTAAATCCGCAGGGCATGGATACCAGCAGCATGGATATCTTTGTACAACAGTATGCGGATACCGTGAAATACCTGGTTGGTCAGAAATAAAAGCAAAAGCCGGTCACTGACCGGCTTTTTTATTTGAGGCTTTAATCGCGTCGAGCTGCGCGTCTTTCTCACTCCATAGCGTATTTAGCCAGAGCTGAAACCGACGCTTGAATCCTTTATCGTTCACGTAATCACCGTGCAACTCTTCATCAATTGGCTCCAGATTCACCCGCACGACAATCCGCGTTAGCTTACCGCTCAACATATCGTAGAACGGTCGGCTACTGTTTTCCGGATAGCACAACGTGACGTTCAACATTTTATCGAACTGTGAACCCAGTACGTTCAATGCCATCGCAATACCGGCTGCCTTGGGTGGGAGTAGGTTTTGATAAGGAGAGCGGGTTTGCTCGCGTTTCTCTTTGGTAAAGCGTGAACCTTCGACAAAATTCACAATGGTTGTCGGGTGTACGCGAAACTTCTCGCAGGAACGACGTGTTGTTTCGACATCTTTTCCGCGCCGTTCCGGATGGCGGAGCAGATAGCCACGCGAATAGCGTTTCATGAACGGCATATCCAGCGCCCAGCAGGCCAGGCCAATAAAGGGCACCCAGGCCAGCTGTTGCTTGAGGAAATATTTATTCATCGGGATGTGTTTACGGAACAGAACGCAAAGCACAACAATATCGGCCCAGCTGTAATGGTTACAAATGAGCAGATACCAGTTTTTCTTGCTAAGACCTTCCAGTCCCTCGACATCCCATTTCAGTCGCGGATTGAGGTATAGCAGTAGCGCCAGACCTTCACACCAGCAGTACATCATGAAATTACAGAACACGGAAACCTTGCGCCAGACGACAGGAACGGGCAAAAGGAGTTTCACAACTCCGGCAAGGATGATCGGCACAGAACAAAAAATCGTGACCAATATGGTCAATACGATACTCAGCAACAGCGTTATCGCAGCGAGTATTCTCGTCATAATTAAATTATTCAAAAGGTTAGCCATAGATAGTGCGCTAAAGAGGCGCAAGGGGCTGATTTTATCAGAAAACGAACCAAATGATGGCTCTTCCCTGAATAGAAAAAAAGAGAATATCTATCCACATCAGGATATAAGCTGGAAAAATGGAATAAAATGCTGCGCGCTAAATTAAGCTTATGAAAAATATATATAAATACAATGAAGCACTAATTGCCTTGCTATATTTAAAGAACTGAAAATTATTTATTCACAAAGTTATCCACAGCCGTGTTTGCGAGCAAAGCAGAAGAACTGCAAAAGTTTTTCGACAAATGCGGCGAAAAACTCATGTTTTTATCCTGTCTGTGGCATCCTTTACCCATAATCTGATAAACAGGCACGGACATTATGGTTCAGATCCCAGAAAACCCCCTTATCCTTGTAGATGGCTCCTCTTACCTTTATCGCGCATACCATGCGTTCCCGCCGCTGACTAACAGTGCAGGGGAGCCTACTGGCGCGATGTATGGCGTGCTCAACATGCTGCGTAGCTTGTTTCTGCAATATCAGCCGACCCATGCTGCGGTGGTATTCGACGCTAAGGGTAAAACCTTCCGTGATGAGTTATTCGAACACTACAAGTCGCACCGCCCACCTATGCCGGACGATCTGCGAGCGCAGATTGAACCCCTGCATGCGATGGTAAAAGCGATGGGGTTACCACTGTTGGCCGTATCAGGCGTGGAGGCGGACGATGTTATCGGTACGCTGGCGCGGGAAGCAGAGAAGGTGGGTCGTCCGGTGCTGATTAGCACCGGCGATAAAGATATGGCTCAGTTAGTGACGCCGAATATCACCCTGATCAACACCATGACCAATACGATCCTCGGCCCGGATGAAGTGGTGAATAAGTACGGCGTCCCGCCGGAACTGATCATCGATTTCCTGGCGCTGATGGGGGACTCCTCAGATAACATTCCTGGCGTTCCAGGCGTAGGTGAAAAAACCGCGCAGGCTCTGCTGCAGGGGCTGGGTGGGCTGGATACCCTCTATGCTGAGTCAGACAAAATAGCGGGGCTGACTTTTCGTGGTGCGAAAACCATGGCGGGCAAACTTGAGCAGAATAAAGAGGTGGCGTACCTCTCCTATCAATTGGCTACTATCAAAACGGATGTTGAGCTGGAGTTGACCTGCGAGCAGCTGGAAGTCCGTCAACCGGCAGCAGAAGAACTGCTTGGCCTGTTTAAACAGTATGAATTCAAACGTTGGGTTACCGACGTTGAAGCGGGTAAATGGCTACAGGCGAAAGGAACGAAGCCGGCGGCAAAACTACAGGAAACACTCGTTGTCGATGAAACGCCTGAGGAGCCGGCTACGGTTCTTTCGTATGATAACTATGTGACGATTCTGGACGAAGCGACGCTGGAAGAGTGGATCGCGAAGCTAAAAAAAGCGCCTGTTTTTGCTTTCGATACTGAAACTGACAGTCTGGACAACATCTCCGCGAATCTGGTTGGCCTGTCTTTTGCCATTGAACCGGGTGTGGCTGCATATGTTCCTGTTGCCCACGATTACCTGGACGCCCCCGATCAAATCGCTCGTGACCGCGCGCTGGCGCTGCTGAAGCCGCTGCTGGAAGATGAGAACGCGCATAAGGTCGGACAAAACCTGAAGTACGATCGCGGTATTCTGGCGAACTATGGCATCGAGCTGCGCGGCATCACCTTTGATACCATGCTCGAATCCTACATTCTGAACAGCGTCGCTGGCCGACACGATATGGACAGCTTGTCTGACCGCTGGCTGAAACATAAAACCATCACCTTTGAAGAGATCGCCGGAAAGGGCAAAAACCAGCTGACCTTTAACCAGATAGCGCTGGAAGAAGCCGGTCGTTACGCTGCGGAAGATGCCGACGTTACGCTACAGCTGCATCTGAAGATGTGGCCGGAATTGCAGCAGCATAAAGGGCCGCTGAACGTCTTTGAAAATATCGATATGCCGCTGGTGCCGGTTTTGTCTCGCGTTGAGCGCAACGGTGTGAAAATCGATCCGGCAGTTCTGCACAAGCATTCAGAAGAGCTGACGCTGCGTTTGAACGAGCTGGAGCAAAAAGCACACGAGATCGCCGGAGAAGCGTTTAACCTCTCTTCCACCAAGCAACTGCAAACTATCCTGTTTGAAAAGCAGGGTATTAAGCCGCTGAAGAAAACCCCTGGTGGTGCGCCATCAACGTCGGAAGAGGTACTGGAAGAGCTCGCGCTGGATTACCCGTTGCCGAAAGTCATCCTGGAATATCGTGGCTTAGCAAAACTGAAGTCAACCTATACGGACAAGCTTCCGTTGATGATTAACAAGAAAACCGGGCGCGTGCACACCTCCTATCATCAGGCGGTTACCGCTACCGGGCGCTTGTCTTCAACGGACCCAAATCTGCAGAACATCCCGGTACGAAATGACGAAGGTCGTCGTATTCGTCAGGCATTCATTGCGCCAGAAGACTATGTGATTGTCTCTGCGGACTACTCGCAGATTGAATTGCGCATCATGGCGCATCTCTCACGTGATAAAGGCCTGCTTACCGCGTTTGCCGAAGGGAAAGATATTCACCGTGCAACGGCGGCGGAAGTTTTTGGCTTACCGCTGGATTCCGTGACCAGTGAACAACGCCGCAGCGCGAAAGCCATTAACTTCGGTCTGATCTACGGGATGAGTGCCTTTGGTCTGGCGCGCCAGTTGAATATTCCGCGTAAAGAAGCGCAGAAGTACATGGACCTCTACTTTGAACGCTACCCTGGCGTGCTGGAATATATGGAACGAACTCGTGCGCAGGCGAAAGAGCAAGGTTATGTAGAGACGCTGGAAGGGCGTCGTCTCTATTTACCGGATATTAAATCCAGTAATGGCGCTCGTCGCGCAGGTGCAGAGCGTGCGGCAATTAACGCCCCGATGCAGGGTACAGCCGCAGACATTATCAAACGCGCCATGATAGCGGTGGATGGCTGGCTGCAAACCGAGCACCCGCGCGTGCGCATGATTATGCAGGTACACGATGAACTGGTGTTTGAAGTGCATAAAGATGACCTGGAAAGCGTCTCTAAAAAGATCCACCAACTGATGGAAAATGAGACCCAGATTGACGTGCCGTTGCTGGTGGAAGTCGGTAGTGGTGAAAACTGGGATCAGGCGCACTAAGGGTTTACTGAATAACGCCCCTTTTTCGTAACTAAGCAACATAAGATAGAACTTTTTGTGATGTTCATTAGAATTCCCTATGTAAGGAATGAAAAAAAATTACAAAAAGTGCTTTCTGAGCTGCTCAAAAAAGAGTAAAGTTATTCACGTAGGGTACAGAGGTAAGATGTTCTATCTTTCAGACCTTTTACTTCACGTAATCGGATTTGGCTGAATATTTTAGCCGCCCCAGTCAGTAATGACTGGGGCGTTTTTTATTGTGCGAAAGAAGGTTTCGCACATGCTGTAGGCCGGATAAGACGCGCAGCGGCGCCATCCGGCAATACGGTGGGTTATTCTCCGTCCTGTATCTCTTCAACCGGTGCCAGTTCACTAAACCAGCTATCCAGCTTCTGCCGTAGTTTGTCCACACCCAGCTTTTTCAGTGATGAAAATGCTTCTACCTGCACATCACCATTAAATGCCAGTACGGCTTCACGCACCATATTCAACTGGGCTTTGCGCGCACCGCTGGCCAGCTTATCTGCTTTAGTCAGCAGTACCAGAACCTGAACGTTGCTCTCAACTGCCCACAGGATCATCTGTTGATCGAGATCTTTTAGCGGGTGACGAATATCCATAAGCACCACCAGACCTTGCAGGCTCTGTCGTTTTTCCAGATATTCAGCCAGCGCGCGCTGCCATTTGCGCTTCATCTCTTCCGGCACTTCGGCATAACCGTATCCTGGCAAATCGACCAGGCGTTTGCCGTCAACGACTTCAAACAGGTTGATAAGCTGAGTACGACCCGGCGTTTTAGATGTACGCGCCAGACTCTTTTGATTCGTCAGGGTGTTTAGCGCACTGGATTTGCCTGCGTTGGAACGGCCAGCAAAAGCCACTTCGATACCGGTATCGGAAGGTAAGTGGCGAATATCAGGCGCACTCATCACAAAGTGCGTCTGTTGATAATTCAAGTTAGTCAAAGCAGTCCTCTCCATCAATCAGGGCTTTGCAGCGATTATACCTGAACCCCAGCAAAAGGCTGGTTTTTCGACGAGTGGGCTGTGTAAGTAAAAACCTCGCACTTTGTGAGACATTGCCGATAGTTTCTATACGAGATGACAGAGTAAAAAATGACGGAACTAAAATAAATCATAGAGTTACATTAGGGTGCTATTCTTAAAATCTGAAATTGTTACCCAGGTTACTTGTACGTTTAAACCAAAACGGTAAAGTAGTGTCCATAGCGAGGAAGCTGACAGGATAGTCGACTCAGGATGAGGGTCAGGAGCGCCAGGAGGCGAAGACACAGGATTGTCAGGAAGACAAACGTCCGGAGACGTTAGTAAAAGGAAATGGAAACAACACGGAATGTTTCAGGCTAAAGGAAAAACAGGGTGTGTTGATAGCCAACAGGGAATGTAGAGCCCGTAAGGGTTGAGAGTCAGGAAAAAAGGCGACAGATTACTCTGTCGCCTTTTTTCTTTATTTCTGCTAGATTCCGGCGCAATTATATACTGAATAAAAACAGCCAAAGACGAATCATGATGAAACCAACTTCTACACCACGCGGTAAAGGTCCTGCAAAAGCGCGTCGTAAAACACGCGAAGAAATTAACCAGGAAGCTCGCGACCGTAAGCGCCAGAAAAAACACCGTGGTCATGCGGCAGGTAGCCGTGCGTCCGGTAGCGAAGGCGCATCTGGTGGCGGAAACCAAAATAAGCAAAAAGATCCTCGTATTGGCAGCAAAACCCCCATTCCATTGGGCGTGACCGAAAAAGTCACCAAACAGCACAAACCGAAGAGTGAGAAACCTATGCTTTCACCACAGGCTGAGTTGGATTTACTGGAAACGGATGAGCGCCTGGATGCGCTGCTGGAGCGTCTTGAAGCTGGAGAAACCCTGAGCGCAGAAGATCAGACCTGGGTTGATGCCAAGCTGGACCGCATCGATGAACTGATGCAAAAGCTGGGTCTTTCTTACGATGACGAGGAAGAAGAGGAAGAGGAAGAAAAACAGGAAGACATGATGCGCCTGCTGAAAGGCGGCAACTAACGATTTTACACCGTGGGTCTTCCCGTCCTGCTTATAACCCTTCCGGTTATATGTTATCTGGTGTGGTTATTCGTTAAACTACAGCGGTTGTCGCGGCGACAGAAGTGGCTGCGCAACCGACTTATCACCCGTAGTGGGGTTAAGTCGGTACGCCGTACCCGCCAGAGACGCCATCGGAAGGAGTGAGCATGTCAGAGCAGTTAATAGACTGGGACCTGGCCCTGATCCAGAAATATAACTATTCCGGGCCACGATATACCTCGTACCCGACCGCGCTGGAGTTTTCTGAAGACTACGGCACTGAAGCATTTCTAAAGGCTGTGGCGCGTTATCCTGAGCGTCCGCTCTCGCTGTACGTTCATATCCCGTTCTGCCATAAACTGTGCTACTTCTGCGGTTGCAACAAGATTGTGACGCGTCAGCAGCATAAAGCCGATCAATACCTCGATGCCCTGGAACAAGAAATCATTCATCGCGCTCCGCTGTTCGCCGGACGCCATGTCAGCCAGTTGCACTGGGGCGGCGGCACGCCAACGTATCTGAATAAAGCGCAAATCAGCCGTTTAATGTCGTTGCTGCGTGGCAACTTCAACTTCAACGACGATGCCGAAATCTCGATCGAAGTGGATCCGCGTGAAATTGAGCTGGATGTGCTCGATCATTTACGTGCTGAAGGTTTTAACCGCCTGAGCATGGGGGTACAGGACTTCAACAAAGAAGTTCAGCGCCTGGTGAACCGTGAGCAGGATGAGGAGTTTATCTTTGCGCTGCTGAATCATGCGCGGGAGATTGGTTTTACCTCAACAAATATCGATCTGATTTATGGCCTGCCAAAACAGACGCCGGAAAGTTTTGCCTTTACCCTGAAACGCGTGGCTGAGTTGAATCCAGACCGTCTTAGCGTCTTTAACTACGCGCACCTGCCAACGCTGTTTGCCGCTCAGCGTAAGATTAAAGATGCCGACCTGCCCAGCGCGCAGCAGAAACTGGATATCTTGCAGGAGACCATCTCGTCACTGACCGAAACCGGCTATCAGTTTATTGGTATGGATCATTTTGCCCGCCCGGATGACGAACTGGCCATTGCACAACGCGAGGGTGTTCTGCATCGCAATTTCCAGGGCTATACCACCCAGGGGGATACCGATCTGCTGGGGATGGGCGTATCGGCCATCAGTATGATTGGCGACAACTACGCGCAGAACCAGAAAGAGCTGAAGCACTATTACCAGCAGGTAGACGAGCAGGGGGACGCGCTGTGGCGCGGAATCGCCCTGACCCGCGACGACTGCATTCGTCGGGATGTTATTAAGCTCCTGATCTGCAACTTCCGCCTCGACTATGCCGCCGTGGAACAGCAATGGGACCTGAACTTTGCTGACTATTTTGCCGAAGACCTGAAACTGCTGGCGCCGTTGGCGAAAGATGGACTGGTGGATGTGAATGAGAAGGGGATTCAGGTTACGCCAAAAGGGCGGCTGCTGATCCGTAATATTTGCATGTGCTTCGATGCGTATCTGCGTCAGAAAGCGCGGATGCAGCAATTCTCGCGCGTCATTTAACCGGGTTGCCCGGTGGCGCTTCGCTTACCGGGCCTACCAAAATCTCACTACGTAGGCCGGTTAAGCGAAACGCCACCCGACAAACCCGCTAGCTGAACAGCCCAACCAGCGCTGCACACAGCACTGCGGCAACCGCAGTTTGTGGCGTATGGCTTTCGACTGCACCGCTCGACAGCAGATTAATCATTGATTCCAGCATGATAACTTCCCCCGTTTGCCGGGCACGATCATACTTAACTCATCGGAACAGTAAAGCGCAAAATAGCAGCAATTTGCGCTTAATAATCAATCTTTACACAGTGACGATTTGTCACTCCATACCGAGTTCTTTTAACTTCCGCGTCAAGGTATTACGCCCCCAACCGAGCAGTCGTGCAGCTTCCTGTTTATGCCCCTGGGTATGGCGTAGCGCGGTGGTTAACAGCGTACGCTCCAACTCTGGTTGCGCCTCAGAAAGCAGGTTTTGATGACCGGAACGTAATGCCCTATCCGCCCACTGTGCCAACAGGGTTGCCCAACTGTCTGGTTGCATATGTGACGGTGCGTCAGGCACGGTGGTTTCAAACAGCTCGGTTGGTAAGTCCTGAATCAGTACTTCCTGTCCGGCGGCCATGACGGTTAACCAGCGACAGGTGTTTTCAAGCTGACGCACGTTTCCAGGCCAGGCCAGACGGGTGAGTGCCGCCTCGGTTTCCGGGTGTAATTGCTTGGCTTCTACTCCCAGTTCGCGGGCGGCCTCCTGCAGGAAATGACGCGCCAGGCGTGGGATATCTTCCCGACGTTCGCGCAGTGGCGGCAGATGTACCCGAATGACGTTCAGGCGATGGAATAAGTCCTCACGAAATTTGCCTTCCTGCACGCGCAGTTCAAGGTTTTGGTGCGTGGCGGCGATAATGCGCACATCCACTTTCACCGGTGCGTAACCACCCACGCGGTAAAACTGTCCATCGGCTAATACCCGCAATAAACGCGTTTGTACGTCCAGCGGCATATCGCCTATTTCATCGAGGAACAGCGTACCGCCGTCTGCCTGTTCAAAACGCCCCTGACGAATCGTATTCGCCCCGGTAAACGCGCCTTTCTCGTGACCAAACAGTTCAGACTCGATCAAATCTTTCGGAATAGCCGCCATGTTCAGCGCGATAAACGGCGCTTTGACGCGCGGGCTATGACGGTGCAACGCATGGGCGACCAGCTCTTTACCGGTCCCTGACTCTCCGTTTATCAATACGCTGATTGAAGACCGGGACAGGCGACCAATAATGCGAAAGACGTCCTGCATTGCCGGCGCTTCGCCGATGATGTCGGTTGTTGGGCCGTTGATCTGAACATTACGCGGCTGCTGCTGTTCCTGATAATGGCTGATGGCGCGTTCGACCAGCGCCACGGCTTCATCTATATCAAAAGGTTTGGGCAGATAATCAAACGCCCCTTGCTGATAGGCGCTGACGGCGGCATCCAGATCGGAGTGCGCGGTCATTATGATGACCGGAAGCATCGGATGCCGTTGCTTAATCTGTTTTAACAGCGTCAGACCGTCCATGCCCGGCATGCGAATATCCGACAACAGCACATCCGGCGTTTTGCTGGCCAGCGCGTCCAGCACCTCTTTACCGCTTTCAAATGTTGTGCAGCTTAGTCCTGCCCCTGCGAGCGCACGTTCAAGCACCCAACGGATGGAACTATCGTCATCAACTACCCAGACTATTCCTCGTTGCATAAACGTCACCTTTATTTCCTGATAGGCAGGTAAACCGAGAACTCGGTATGACCCGGCCAACTGGTAAATTCAATTTTGCCGGAATGTTGATCAATCAAATTACGGGCGATGGATAAGCCAAGGCCAGTACCGCCCTCGCGACCGCTGACCATTGGGTAGAACAGCGTGTCCTGTAAATGCGAGGGGATACCCGGACCGTTATCCTCAACATCAATCCGTGCCGCCAGGCGATAACGCATGCCGTGCAGCGTGAGCTGAAACGCGGTGCGGGTACGCAGAACGATTTCGCCGCCTTCCGGTCCCAGCGCCTGCAAAGCGTTACGCACGATATTTAACAGAACCTGCTCTATCTGGTCCGGATCGTGCAGTAATTCCGGCAGACTCGGATCGTAATCCCGGATCAGCGTGACGTTTTCCGGCAGCTCCATCGAGACCAGCGCTACCACGCGCTCCGCCACTTTGTGAATACTCTCTGTGACGTGCATACCCGGCTGTTGTGGCCCCAGCAGACGGTCGACCAGATTACGCAGGCGGTCGGCCTGCTCAATAATGACTTTGGTATATTCGGTCAGCGCCGGGTCCGGAAGCGCTTTACTGAGAAGTTGCGCCGCGCCGCGCAATCCACCCAGCGGGTTTTTAATTTCGTGTGCCAGGCCGCGCACCAGATCGCGGGCGGCAATCTGCTGGGCGTGCTGGAGCTGTTCCTGGCTCAGACGGCGCTGGTTATCCATTGGCGCCATCTCCAGCAAGATAAGGCCATCAGGCAGCCTCTGAGCGGTCACAGAGAGGATATGTGAGTGGCTGTCTATCACCAGCGTCACTTCGTTATCCGTAAAGCCCTGGCCTGCTTCCAGGCTCTCTCGCATCAGCCCGATGTTCAAGGAGAAATAACTCAACAGATCGGGAAGCGGAGTACCAAACAGTTTGCGGGAGCTTTGGGCGAGCAGCTGTTGCGCTGCCGGGTTGGCGTAATGTACCGCCAGCTCATCGTCGACGAGTAAGATGCTGTTGATTAAAGAATTGAGGATCTGCCCAGCATCGGGCAGCGTGCCGGTTGCCATTCAGCAGTCTCCTGAAAAGTGTTGCACCAATTTAGTGCATTATAGCTTTTTACATCAAAAAAGCGCGAAAAAGCAGGTTGTTAGTGGAGAAAAAAGCCCATCCAGAGATGGGCTAAAAGTTCCACGGCAACTAAAACCTTCGTCTTTCTCCCTACCGCTGTGTTGGCTGCTTTCGCTCACCCCAGTCACTTACTTATGTAAGCTCCCGGGGATTCACTCAATTGCCGCCTTGCTGTAGCAAGAAATCCATTGGTTATTACATCCTCTGCACGTTTTTATGTGAGAGTGTAAAAGTTAAATTAAACGCTGTAGTACAGCTCAAACTCTACCGGGTGCGGAGTCATGCGCACGCGGTCATCTTCTTCGCGACGCAGCGTAATGTAAGCATCGATCGCTTCATTGGTGAACACGCCGCCTGCTGTCAGGAACTCACGGTCCAGATCCAGTTCTTTCAGTGCTTCTTCCAGAGAACCAGCAACCTGTGGGATCTCTTTTGCTTCTTCCGGCGGCAGGTCGTACAGGTTTTTGTCCATCGCTTCGCCCGGGTGGATCTTGTTCTTAATACCGTCAAGACCAGCCATCAGCAGCGCTGCGAAGCACAGGTACGGGTTAGCAGCCGGGTCCGGGAAACGCACTTCGATACGACGCGCTTTCGGAGAAGCAACAACCGGAATACGGATAGAAGCAGAACGGTTACGGGCAGAGTAAGCCAGCATTACCGGCGCTTCGTAGCCTGGGACCAGACGCTTGTAGGAGTTAGTGGTCGGGTTCGCCAGGGCGTTGATCGCTTTAGCGTGTTTGATTACGCCGCCGATGTAGAACAGCGCCTGCTCAGACAGACCCGCATACTTGTCACCGGAGAACAGGTTTACGCCGTTCTTGGACAGAGACATGTGGCAGTGCATGCCGGAACCGTTATCGCCGAACATTGGTTTTGGCATAAAGGTCGCGGTTTTACCGAAACGGTGAGCGACGTTGTGAACGACATATTTGTAGATCTGAATCTCATCCGCTTTTTTGGTCATGGTGTTGAAGCGGGTTGCGATTTCGTTCTGGCCAGCGGTAGCAACTTCGTGGTGATGCGCTTCAACGACCAGGCCCATCTCTTCCATGATCAGACACATGGTAGAACGGATGTCCTGAGAAGAATCTACCGGAGGAACCGGGAAGTAACCGCCTTTCACGCCAGGGCGGTGACCTTTGTTACCACCTTCGTATTTGGTGGAGGAGTTCCATGCGCCTTCGATGTCATCAATAGCCACATGGGAACCGGAAATAGACGCGCCGAAACGGATGTCGTCAAACAGGAAGAATTCTGGCTCTGGTCCGAACAGAACGGTGTCTGCGATGCCGGTAGAGCGCAGATACTCTTCAGCGCGTTTAGCGATGGAGCGCGGATCGCGGTCGTAGCCCTGCAGCGTACCTGGTTCCAGGATATCGCAACGGATGATCAAGGTAGACTCTTCATAGAACGGGTCGATGAGTGCAGTAGACGCATCTGGCATCAGAACCATGTCTGATTCGTTAATGCCTTTCCAGCCACCGATTGAGGAGCCGTCAAACATTTTGCCTTCTTCAAAGAATTCGGCATTTACCTGATGAGCAGGAATAGTGACGTGCTGTTCTTTACCTTTGGTATCAGTGAAGCGTAAATCAACAAACTTCACTTCGTGTTCGTTCAGCATCGTCAAAACGTGTTCAGCGGACATACTTACTCTCCCGGATTGGTCATGGTCGTCGTGGTAACGAAGTCTTCAATTCTGCAAAAAATTGGCCGTGTCGCCGTAATAAATATAAAGCGAAATCTGTGCCAACTTTTAAATTGCCCCTAAAAGGCGTTATCATGCGCACTATCGTGCAAAGGGGCTGCACCATGAAGGTAGTATTGCACCATTATAGTGCTTTGATGTGAACATTAAGCACCATATTGGTGCAAAGCATGTCAGATTACCCCTTTTAACGCTCCGTGAATGTGATCACAAAGAAACTCTGCAATACTTGTTTGCGGAGGATGTTTGTGATCCTGTTTTGTACTGCGATTAATCCGTGTACAATAACGCGCTATTTCTAAAATGCCTGAGGCAAAGTTGTGATCGAAAATTTGCGTAACATCGCCATCATCGCGCACGTAGACCATGGTAAAACGACCCTGGTAGACAAGCTGCTCCAACAATCCGGTACGTTCGATGCACGTGCTGAAACCCAAGAGCGCGTGATGGACTCCAACGATTTGGAGAAAGAGCGTGGGATTACCATCCTCGCTAAAAACACCGCTATCAAATGGAATGACTACCGTATCAACATCGTTGATACCCCGGGGCACGCCGACTTCGGTGGTGAAGTTGAACGTGTAATGTCCATGGTCGACTCCGTGCTGCTGGTGGTGGATGCAATGGACGGTCCGATGCCGCAGACGCGCTTCGTGACCAAAAAAGCCTTTGCCCATGGCCTGAAGCCAATTGTTGTTATCAACAAAGTTGACCGTCCTGGCGCGCGCCCTGACTGGGTTGTTGATCAGGTATTCGACCTGTTCGTTAACCTCGACGCTACCGACGAGCAGCTGGACTTCCCGATCGTTTACGCTTCCGCGCTGAACGGTATCGCAGGTCTGGATCACGAAGACATGGCTGAAGACATGACTCCGCTGTATCAGACCATCGTTGATCGCGTACCGGCTCCGAGCGTAGACCTTGATGGCCCGCTGCAGATGCAAATCTCTCAGCTGGACTACAACAACTACGTTGGCGTAATCGGCATCGGTCGTATCAAACGCGGTAAAGTTAAACCGAACCAGCAGATCACTATCATTGATAGCGAAGGCAAAACCCGTAACGGTAAAGTCGGTAAAGTCCTGACTCATCTGGGTCTGGAACGTATCGAGAGTGATATTGCCGAAGCAGGCGATATCATCGCGATCACCGGTCTGGGCGAACTGAACATCTCCGACACCATCTGCGACCCGCAGAATGTCGAAGCGCTGCCGGCTCTGTCCGTTGATGAACCGACCGTAACCATGTTCTTCTGCGTAAACACCTCTCCGTTCTGTGGTAAAGAAGGTAAATATGTTACCTCTCGTCAGATCCTTGACCGCCTGAACAAAGAGCTGGTGCACAACGTTGCCCTGCGCGTTGAAGAAACCGAAGATGCGGATGCGTTCCGTGTATCTGGTCGTGGTGAGCTGCACCTGTCTGTTCTGATCGAAAACATGCGTCGTGAAGGTTTCGAAATGGCGGTTTCCCGTCCGAAAGTAATCTTCCGCGAAATCGATGGCCGTAAACAAGAGCCGTTCGAAAACGTAACGCTGGACGTCGAAGAGCAGCATCAGGGGTCTGTCATGCAGGCTCTGGGTGAGCGTAAAGGCGACCTGAAAAACATGAATCCAGATGGCAAAGGCCGCGTACGTCTTGACTACGTGATCCCAAGCCGTGGTCTGATCGGCTTCCGTTCAGAATTCATGACCATGACTTCCGGTACCGGTCTGCTGTACTCCACCTTCAGCCACTACGACGATGTTCGTGCGGGTGATGTGGGTCAGCGTCAGAACGGCGTTCTGATCTCCAACGGCCAGGGTAAAGCAGTTGCGTTCGCACTGTTCAGCCTGCAGGACCGCGGTAAGCTGTTCCTGGGTCACGGTGCAGAAGTTTACGAAGGCCAGATCATCGGTATTCACAGCCGCTCTAACGACCTGACTGTAAACTGCCTGACCGGTAAGAAACTGACCAACATGCGTGCGTCTGGTACTGACGAAGCAACGGTTCTGGTTCCACCGGTTAAGATGACTCTTGAGCAGGCTCTGGAATTCATCGATGACGACGAACTGGTAGAAGTTACCCCAACGTCTATCCGTATCCGTAAGCGTCACCTGACTGAAAACGATCGTCGCCGTGCAATGCGTGGCGCGAAAGAAGAGTAATTAACTCTCTTCCTCAGGTAAGTATAAAAAAGCCGCTGATTTCAGCGGCTTTTTTTATCATCAGGAGGATCAGAAGAAATACTTTGCCCCGACACGAATCTGGTTTTGCTCACGATGATAGGGCTCAACATTGCGATCTAACCAGCGTAATTCCAGATAGGGCAGCCAGTGTTCATTAATACGATACTTAAAGGTATTAGTAATTTCCCAGTGATGATCTTTTCCATTGCTGCTATTGAAGTCATTGACGCGCATAAAATAGTGCGGTTCAAAGGTGTAGGAGAATTTATCGGTAATGGTAAAGTTCCAGTAGTTACCGATTTCATAGGTGTCATTATTATCCAGATCACCATTTAAATCGGTTGAACTGTAGTTATTATGGTTATATCGATTCCGCACGGTAAGATTAAACCACGGAGTAAATTTATAGTTAACATCCAGATAAACAGCTCCGCCTGAACCAATACTCTTATCGTTTATTAATCCTCCTGGCTGGATTGTTAATTTATCTGTCGGTTTAAATAATGGATACCAGCCCTCTATTTCGTTATAGCCGTGTTTTAACTCATCCTTGCGTTGCATAGTATAGGTGTTGGTGAGCATGATACCCGCGCCCATATCGGAGTTATAACCGACACGCAGCATGACTTCCATTTGGTCGGACGCCAGATTATATGCTTCGCGGTTTTCTACATAGACTCCAGCAAAAGCAGAGGTTGACACCACAGAGGATAGGAGAATTATTGTCGTTAATTTTTTCATGATAAATCCATTTTTTAAGCGTAGGGAGGCCGCCATCCATTGGGATGGAATAGGCGGCTATTATTTTTATACTTTTACAGCAGAGGTATTCTTTTTATTGGTAATAGGGTCCGGTTGGATGTTGTTTTTCTTCCGTTGGCTGATTTCCTCAATAATAAAAGCAAAACGTGTTTCGTTAAGTTTATAAAAGAAGCCCATCGTGAGTGCTGCAATAATCGCAAGACCGCAGGGCCAGAGAAAAATAAGCTGACGCAAACCGAGCAGGGTGGCATCGCTCTGGGCTATGTTAGGGATATAACCGATTTGCGTCAGCATGATGCCCGGCAGGAAGCCTGCGAGCGCAGCAGATATTTTGCGAGAAAAGGTATAACCCGTATACACCGAGCCTTCCGCGCGGATCCCTGTTTTCCATTCGCCATAATCGACCGTATCCGGAACCAGCGCCCAGTTCAGGCTGTTAACAAAAGCGGTTCCGAAGAAGGCTAAACAAGAAAAAATCACAAAATAAAAGGAGTTATAACCCCAAAAATAATTTAAAATATCGCCAGCGGCCCATAAAACCATACCTGCTAAATATACGCGTTTCTTGCCAAAACATTTCACGGTCCAGGGGACTAACAAAACACCAATAATTACGCACCCCATACTAAAAAAACCCATCCAGGATAATAGGTTAATGTCATTTAGTACATATTGGGTATAATAAACCTGAATAGCTAACTTGATATTAAATGCTGCTAGTGTACACAAATTTGCAATGCATAGAACTAATAGTGGTGGGTTATGAAAAATTGCACAGAATGATTTGATAATGCTTGTTTTATGTCCCGGTGAGCGGGGCTCAATGTAATATTCTTTGGTTCCTTTATAACATAACATAATAAAAACAAAACCAAAGACAGAGAAAGTTAAGGCTGCACAACCATAACCAATGGTAGTTGTAGAGAATAAAGATTGCAGTGGGATAAAAGCAACCGTACAGATTAATAATCCGATTGTTGCCCCACCCTGTCGAAAAGCTGCCAGTTGTGCGCGTTCATTTGGATTTTTTGTTATTGCTGGAATCATGGCACCATATGAACAGTTCATTAGGCTGTAAAACAGACCGAATAGCATAAATAGACCAGTGGCAATAGCAGTCTTAATTGGCAGGCTAAATGTTGTAGCAATAAACTGAACTGTCGCAATAATCGCGGATGGTACTGCTGCATACAGAATAAAAGGCCTGAATTTCCCCCTGCTTCCAATGCTTTTTTGAGAATCGAGAAGAAATCCGGTTAGCATATCTGTAAATGCAGTAAAGAATTTTGCTATAAGGAAAATAATCCCACCATAATATGCAGGCATTCCTAGCTCATCTGTGTAAAACTTGAGCAAATACAATGTACCAATGCTTAGCATTAGATTGGAGCCAATATCACCCGCGCCGTAAGCGAGTTTTTCTTTCAGGCTTAGTTTTAGCGTTAGCGGATCATGGTCAGGCATAACCACTCCTTATAACGCCCCGAAGGGCGTCATTAATTATTATTGTTAAGCAGTACGTTTACGTGCTTCTATTTCTTCAACGATACGGAAGTACATTTTCTCGTTGAGGTTGTAAAAACAGCCCATTGTAATCATGGCGAGCACCGCGAGCACACAAGGATATATGAAGATCAACTGACGTAATCCTTCAACAGTGCTGGCCGACTGCACCACGTTTGGAATGTAGCCAATTTGAGTAAGCATCCATCCAGGGAAAAATCCAGCCAGCGCTTGGGACATTTTTCGAAAGAAGGTGAGCCCGGTATAAACCGTCCCTTCGGAACGCACGCCAGTACGCCATTCACCATATTCCACTGTGTCCGAGACCAGCGCCCAGTTAAGGCTGTTAACAAATGCTGAGCCGAAGAATGCCAGACAGGAGAAGGCCACGAAACTCACCGAAGTGTCACCGAAGCCGTAGTTAAGCAGATCGCCCACGGCCCAAATTATTAGCCCGCCGATATAGACCTTTTTCTTACCAAAGCGGCGTACAGCAGCAGGCATCAAAAAGACGCCGATGAATATACAACCCATGCTGAAGAAGCCCATATAGGACAAAATAATCGGATCGTTTAGCACGTACTGGGTGTAGTAGACCTGAATCGCCAGTTTGACATTAAAGGCCGCAAGGGTGCAGAGGTTGGCAACGCACAAAATAAACAGTGGGCGATTACCCGCGATTGCACGGAAGGATTGCAAAATTCCTGCTTTTTGTGCGGAATCAGCCTGTTTGACCTCAACATAACGCTCTTTGACACCCGCATAGCAAAGCCACATAAATAGCAGCCCGCATAACGAGAAAAGAGCAGCCGTAACGCCATATTGCAGTTGTTGATTACCTTCAATCAAATTCATTACTGGTACAAAAGCAACGGTCCCAATGAGAAGGCCTAAGGTGGATCCACCCTGGCGCCAGGCTGCCAACGAGGCACGTTCATTTGGATTTTTGGTTATGGCTGGCACCATCGCGCCATAAGAGCAGTTCATCAGGCTGTAGCATAATCCATAAAGCATAAACAGCAGCGTTGCGACAACCGTTTTACCCGTAATTTCTAACGGTGTTCCTATAAAGTTGGCTGTAGCCAGTAGTGCTACTGGGAATGAGCCATACAGAACGAACGGGCGAAATTTACCTTTCGGTCCTATTTTTCGCCGTGAGTCGAGCACAATACCGGTACCCATATCGGTAAATGCGGTAAAGAATTTAGCGATTAAGAAAATAATCCCACCATAGGTTCCCGGAAGACCGAGGACATCTGTGTAGAATTTCAACAAATAGAGTGTGCCAATATCCAGCAGAATATTGGAACCCAGATCGCCTATGCCATAAGCTATTTTTTCTTTAAGTGGCAGGCGTAGCGTTGCTGGATCAGCAGAGGTCTGACTCATTATTATTCTCCATGTGCCCGCGAGTTTCCCCGCGGGCGAGCCGCATTAGATGTTGCGTAAGGTAGCAAACAGTGACGCCCATTCACTCTTCGCGCGATAAAACACCGGAGGCTTGCCAATAGGCGCATCCACGGTAATTTCTCCGCCCTGAGAAGTTTCCCCAGTCCAGACGTTTACCCAGCTATCCTCCGGCAGATACAGCGTCCAGTTTTGCTGACCTTGTTCGTGAACCGGCGCAACCAGCAAATCCTGCCCCAGCAGGTACTGATATTTCAGGGTATAGGTCCGCGCATCGTCTTCGTAATGCAGGAACAGCGGGCGCATCACCGGCAGACCAGTAGCGCTGTTTTGCGCGACCGCCTGTTTGAGATACGGTTTCAGGGTGGTAAAGACGGTGGTCATACGGGCAAAGTGGGCGATGGTTTCTGCATCACCATCAAACTGCCAGTTATCGCCAGGGCGGTTACCTTCGTGGGTGCGCATCATTGGCGTGAAGGCGCTAAAATCACACCAGCGCAGCAGTAGCTCTTTGCTGCGTTTCATGTCAAACAGGGTGGTGTAACCGCCGATATCGCTGTGGTGCAGACCGTGGCCGGTCATCGCCAGCGACAGCGCCGCAGGAACGACGGAAGCCAGACCATCGTCGAGGCTCCAGTCAACGTTCTGATCGCCTGCCCACATCATGGTGGAGAATTTCTGGCTGCCGGTGTAGCCCGCACGCATAAAGAACAGGATCTCGCCGAGTTTGCCGGTCTCCTGTAACGCTTCGTAGTTACATTTCGACCACAACGCGGGCCAGGCGTTATGCATAATTTCAGCGCTGACGCCGTTGTGCAGATACGTATCGGTCGGCAGGTATTCGCCAAAGTCGGCCATCCAACCGCCGCAGCCCAGTTCAATCATGTTCTTTTTGATGACTTCTTTGAACCAGGTGTAGGCTTCGGGGTTGGTCAGATCGACCACGCCGCCGTAAAATTCACCAAACTCAACCAGATAGTCAGCGCCAGAGGCGTCTTTCGCCAGATAGCCATGTGCAGCGGCTTCGGCACAGAGATCTTTATCGCTGGCGACGTACGGGTTGATGTAGGAGAGAAACTGCACGCCTTCTTCTTTCCACTGCTTAATACGGCTATCCAACTGCGGATAGTTGTCGCTGTTCCACTTCCAGTTCCACATCACGCGCTTGCCAAAAGAAGTCATGCGGATCCCGGACCAATCCTGCGCCCAGATGCCGTTTACTTTCACGCCTGCGTTACGCATAGTGTCCAGTTTGTTCTGGCAAATCTCAGTACCGCCCTGAATACCTAGCGTGACGCCATCGTAGATCCAGTCCGGTAGCTCTGGCTGGCGTCCTAGCAGTGCAGTCAGTTTTTCCAGCAAAGAGATATAGGTGTCTGCGCATTCAAAGCGAAGAGTGGTTTTATCCTCCCACAATGCCAGTTCGTGGTACTCCGGCGCGCTGAAGTCGAAATTCATATAGCAGCTGTTATCCACGTGGCAGTAGTATTTCTGCGTACTGACAAAGGTCGGCTGCGGGAAGAAGGTCCAGTAGTAGTCACCGCCGGCATTTTCTTTACAGTCTGCCTGCCAGGTGACATAGCTGTTTTTGTTACGGCCCACGCCCTGTTCGCTGGTCCACAGTGGAAATGGCTTTCCGCGCAAATCGAAGTAAGAGAATTGTTCGCCGCAGCCGTAAATATGATCGTCCGCCCTGGCGGCCAGGCGCAGCCAGATACGGTTATGGCTGAGATCCTCGTTGTGCAGATCCAGCTTCAGGCGTCCCTGTTCATCGGTGGAGATGTGCAGCGTGGCGTTGATGGTATTACCGCGGCTGAAATCTACCCGCCAGCCTTCAGGCGACTCGCTTACCGTGGCGTCGGTCAGAGCAATCTTCTCATTGAGCTTGTCTTTAATGCTGAAGTTGCCGCGAAACATGTCAATGTCGGCAACGCCAGCGCCGATCCACAGGCAGGGGAGTTCTGTGCTGTGACGCAAAATCAGGCGCTGGTGGTATGTCAGCGTAAAACCATCAATATTCTTTTCTATCAGGACTGAGGATAAATGCTTACTTTGCGTGCTCATAAAATATTCTCCATGAAATTGAGGAACGCGAGCATACTGATTGTTTATGATTTGCTATTATTCATTAGCCTTAAATAGTTATGCGCTACCCTTGAAGTAGCGCCTGAACAAGAAAAGCTTTTATTATTTGCTAGCATCCACTTTACGAATCTCAGCGATTTTTTTACCTAAAAGTATTTGTAATGCCGCCAACAGTGCAAATGGTGGTAGAAGAGCAGTGATTGCTGAAATACCCAATGCACCTTTTATTAACATTGCCCCCGAAGCGATTAATAACAAAAAGACTAAAACACGGAATACTTTTACCGAAATACGCTTATGTACATATTGCCCGACTAAGGAACCGAGTATCATGGTAGGAATACAGAAAATAACCAGTTTAAATGTTGATACTGTTAATATTCCACTGGTTGCTAGACCGCCGACAACTGCAATGTTGTTTGCCGTAAAGAACGCATTTAGCGTACCGCGAAAAGCGGCTGGGCCCAGGTTACGCAGCATTCCATACATTACAACTGGTGGTCCATTTGTGGAAAAGGCCGCTCCTAGTGCACCAGCTATTGCCCCTAACGGCGCAGCTATCCAACGTCTGTCATAGATGGGGAGGCGGGGAATAAACATACTGTAGAATGAGTAGAGAATAAGAAAACCACCCAATCCTATTTTCATGATGTGATCAGGCAGATATGACAGTGCATATAAACCTACCGGAATGCCAAGAAAAGAGAAACCGATAAGAACGGCAGCCGATCGCCAGTCCGTTTCTTTACGAGATAACCACGTGGCATAAATGGCGGTCGCTGTTCCGACAATAACAGAAAGTGGAGTTGCCATTTTTACAGGAAGCATCAGGGTGATGAGCGGCATGGTTGTCAATCCACCACCAAAGCCAGCACATATTCCTACAAATGTATAAAGAAACATTAAGGCGATAACAGTATATATAACATTTGGCTCCAACATCACGCCATCAGGTGTAAATAAATTAAAGAAATCCATTATAATTCCTTCATTATCAAATTCTAAAATATTACCTTGGCTGTTTTAAGTCATGGTAATGGGTATCCTGCACAAATAAACACTTGCACTATATGCATTCACCGCGAATATTAAAAAATAATGTATGCTGCTGTTTTGGTTTAAGTAATAGTAAGTCGATCCCAGAGTTAAAGGCATCCGGTGGACAACTCATCGGTTCGATAGCCAACCCCCGGCGATTCAACTTTTCGCCACTATAGACCTGAAGCCACGGTTGATCGGAACACAAACTAACAGCAAGCTGCTGTTGTTCGTTAATAATTTTCGTCTCCCACCGCTCGCCGCAAGTTTTGAAAGTATGATCAATCCGTTTATCACCGATTTTCTGTTGGATGGAATAATCCAAATTCAGCTCATCGACGTGAAGTAACGTTGTTGAGTTAGACTGTGTATCGGAAGCAAAAACCTCATTTGCAGGAAGTTGCAGCGTACAGTCATCAACAGGTGCTAAATCGCAAGTTAAGTAAGGGTGAACACCGACGCCATAAGGTGCTGGTTTATCGCCGATATTTTGGCTAATTATTTCAACGGACAGCCCCGTTGTAGCGTCCAGTGAGTAAATAACCTGCGAAATCAATGCGAATGGGTAGCCATAACTTGGCGGTAAAAATATGGAGAACGAAGCTTTTGCGGCTGTTAATTCACTAACTTGCCAGTCTCTCCATGCAAGTAAGCCGTGAATAGCGGCGTTAGAGCCATGTTCATTAATCGGCAGCAGATACTCATGCCCATCATGCTGATAGATGCCATTGGCAATACGATTTGGCCAAGGGATTAATACCTTACCCAGATGAGCAAGAGGCATCTCTTCTGGTTTATGAGGTATAACCAGATGCTTGCCCTGCCAGGTTAATTCGGCAAGACCGGCACCAACTGAAACTATTTGCGCCCGGTAATCACCTGCAGCGAGTAATATCGTATTCCCACCACTATGCATACATATCACCTTAATATTAGATATCCTTACTAAACAACGGCATATGCAACATTCATTTGCTGATATGCCGTCTTTACCAGGCTTATTTATTTTGCATTGATATCTAACAAACCTGCTGCTACGGCTGGTGCCAGCCCTGGAGCGAGCGGGATGCGTGGGATTACCAGACAGTGCAGAAGATGGTATATATCCTGCTTACCGTCCCAGACTTTAGTGGTCACCTTGTTGTCAGCATCCAATTCTTGCCACCATGAACCATTTTCATAGTCCATCAGGTATTTAATGCAGTAATCCCACCATGTCTGATACCAGGTTTCATATTGACGATCCCCTGTTACGGTATAGAGGGCATAGGCTGTCCCCATCGCTTCGACAATTGGCCAGCGTACACGCTCACGTACAACGGGTTTCCCTTCCCAGTCAACGGTATACACAATGCCGTCAGCTCCATCTGGAGCCCATGCATCACGTACTGTCGCGTGGAACAAACCTTTAGCGTCTTCCAGCAGCCATGCTGGGGGTTGTTCGCATCTGGCTTCCAGCGCTGCGTGGATATGCAGCATTAAACGACCCCATTCGATCCAATGACCTGGAGTACCGCCAAATGCACGGAAACGGTGTGCTGGATTTTCTTTGTTATAGTCGCGGATAGGATTCCATTGAGTATCAAAGTGTTCATTAACACGGTAATGATTGTTTCTGGCCACATCATGAATGATGACTGATGCGATTCTGATAGCGCGATCCAGCCATTTTTTGTCATGGGTAACATCATAAACGATCAGGAAAGCCTCAACAGCGTGCATGTTGGCGTTACCGCCACGGTAATCTTCCGTCTGGCTGAAGGCCTCGTCCCAGGACTCAAGGCACATCTGCTCTTCTTCACTCCAAAAATATTTCTCAATCACTTCTATGGTGTAATCCAGCAATTTCCTGGCTTCAGGATGCCCGGTTGTTACTGCGCTGGCTGCGCCCAGCAGTGCAAAAAAGTGTTGATACCCTTGCTTGGAGGCATCCATCACGCCTTCGTCATTTACGCATGCATACCAACCACCGTATTTTTTATCTAGCAATGCGCCATTCATAGCCTTGATGCCGTGATCGACCAGGTCATATGCCCCAGGTCTGCCCATGGCTGCAGCTACAGAGTAAACGTGTAACATACGGGCAGTAATCCACAGATGAGTCCCCATCTCTTCTTTAATTTGCCCCTTGTTACCCAGCCAGCCAAATCCAGTAGGAACAGCAGCATTTTTACCAAAATTAAAGATGCGGTCTGTTTCCTGCTCCAGCCAACGGTTGTGGCTCAATGTGTTAAACCATTTCATTCTTTGATCCTCGTATTAGCGGCGACGGGCCATCATTTCATCGACAATGTCACCTAAACGTTGCAATTTAGGCGCGGAAACATCACGCAGCATCAGTTCGGTATCTGGCAGGCCAACAACCGATGACCAGACCGCACGTCCGGCCAGGAAGCCAGATGCGCCTGCGGTCATTGCTACGCTGACTGCGCGCGGGAACAGTTTTTCATCCACACCAGAGGAGAGAATGACCCACGGCATGTTGATGTTTTCATTCAGGCGCTGAGAGGCGCTTAGTAGTTCTTGTTGAGTACCTTTGCCGTACAGCGGCATTTCGACCTTGTAGAGATCGGCACCGCTATCACCCAGTTCTTTTGCGGCATCGATAATGGCCTGTTCGCGATCGAACTTATCGCCACGACGCGGTGGGCGAACAACCGGCTCGATGATGCTAAGCAGGCCATTGGAATGGCATAGCTCATTGAATTCTTTCACCATATCAAGACGCTGCTGAGCATCTTCATCGCTACGCCACAGCACCAGCAGTTTGAGAGCCTTAGCACCATCTTGCTTCACGGCTTGCGGGTTGATTTTTTTATCAATCACCACGCTATCGACCGGAATACCGTTACCCGGAATGAACTCATCAGCGGCCACAATCATGGCGCAGCTTTTGGCGACCGCGTTTTGCTCTACAACCTGGCGGTAGCAGAACTGCTGGTCGACCAAAATGGCGGAGGCATAGGGGGACAGGATCTTTGCCGCATTGACCTTGAAATCGGTCAGCACGCTGTCATTGACCGGGGATTTTGCACCCGCTGCGGCAAACATTAAGCGCATGGCTTCGCGCTGATCGACCGCCAGCATGGCAAAACCGCCAGAAGCTCGGGTGATATCTTTCAGGGTGTACTTCGTCATTGTTCAGTCCTTACTTATCTGTGTGTTTATTTAGCCCGGCGGATGCGCGAACCTGTTCGAGAATTGCCGTCCAGTCTTCCCGGCCACGGCCAGCGGCGCGTGCCTGGTTATAGACTTCGCGGGAGGCGGCGCCGAGCGGCATCGGCACATGCAGTTGGTTGGCAACGTCCAGGGCGATGCCAAGATCCTTGTGAGCTAAATCGATCATAAAGGCCGGGGAAAGATCGCCTTTCAGCACTTTGTTTGGCCAGGAGGTGGTGAAGTGACCTTTTCCGGCAGGCGTTCCGCTCATCACTTTTAAGGCCACATCGAAGGAGAGGCCGAGCGCTTCGCACAGCACGGCGGCTTCAGCAGACAGGGCATTTAGCGCAATACTCATGTAGTTGTTGATGAGCTTCACGCGGATCCCCATGCCGGGACCCCCTGCATTGATCAATTCATTACCCATCGCCATCAGAACTGATGTGGCGTGTTCTACCTGCTGTGCCGTTCCACCTGCCAGCAGCAACAGCGTTCCCGCGATAGCGTGATCGGAGGTGCGTCCAACCGGGCAATCCATCATGTCGAAACCTTTGGCACGCATATCGGCGATCAACTTGTCGGTTTGCAGTGGGTGAATAGTCGACATATCAATCACTAACGCCTGCGGGGAGAGGCTTTCGCAGATACCCTGCTCCCCGAACAGTACGCTACGCACCAGATCGCCGTTTGGCAGCATGGTGATGACAAATTCTGCCCCCTTTGCCGCCTGGGCCGGGTTGTTGGCAGGCTGTGCTCCTTTTTCCACCAGGCGCTGAACGGCATCCGGGTTAACGTCAAAGACGCTGAGTTGATGACCCTGCTTCAGCAAGTTGCTCGCCATGGGTGAACCCATCTGACCTAATCCGATAAATGCTATAACTGCCATAACGTTCTCCTGAGACGTGGATGTCATTTTTTGTCATTTAAGGTCGTTTGTTTTTGTCTGTTTTTGATCGTATTTGTAATTTATGGTCAAAAAATTGACAGCCGTCACTTTTTAAACATTTTGTGAAATTAAAATGATCCCATCTTGAAACGCCTAAGGAATGACCATGATTCGTATTGCTTGTGTAGGTATTGCCGTGATGGATCGCATCTATTACGTGGAAGGTTTACCGACTGAAGGAGGTAAGTATGTGGCGAAGCGTTATACGGAAGTGGGCGGTGGGCCTGCTGCAACGGCTGCAGTGGCTGCAGCGAAGCTGGGCGCACAGGTGGACTTTATTGGCCGTGTGGGCGATGACGACACCGGAAATAGCCTGCTGGCGGAGCTGGAATCCCTGGGGGTAAACACCCGCTACACCCGGCGCTACGTGGGGGCAAAGTCTTCGCAATCGGCGATTATGGTTGATGCGCAAGGTGAACGGATTATCGTTAACTATCCCAGCCCGGATTTACTGCCGGAAGCTGATTGGCTCAATGAGATCGATTTTTCCCAGTGGGATGTGGTGTTGGCGGATGTTCGCTGGCACGAAGGGGCCAGGCAGGCGTTCACGCTGGCGCGTCAGGCGGGAGTGATGACGGTTTTGGATGGCGATGTAACGCCACAGGGTATTAGTGAACTGGTGGCGTTAAGCGATCATGCTGCATTCTCTGAACCTGGTCTGGCGCGTTTAACCGGAATAAGCGATCCTGTCGCTGGACTGAAACAAGCACAAACGCTCACAAATGGTCATGTCTATGTGACACGAGGGAGCGAAGGCTGTGACTGGATAAAAAATAATACGTTGCAGCATCAATCTGGATTTAAAGTCGACGTCGTTGACACAACGGGGGCGGGGGATGTTTTCCACGGTGCGCTCGCATTCAGCCTGGCTGACGGCGATGCTCCGGAAGGGGCTGTCAGGTTCGCCAGCGGGGTTGCTGCGCTAAAATGTACACGTCCGGGAGGAAGAGCCGGAATCCCTGACTGTGATCAAACCCGATCTTTTCTGTCACTTTTTGTATAAAATGCCAGGGCAATGGTTTTTCGAGGAAATTTCATGAGTCTTACCGAACTGACCGGTAACCCGCGACACGATCAACTGCTGATGCTGATTAGCGAGCGCGGTTATATGAACATCGACGAGCTCGCCAGCCTGCTGGACGTGTCCACGCAAACCGTGCGTCGTGATATTCGTAAACTCAGCGAGCAGGGATTAATTACCCGTCATCATGGTGGCGCGGGTAGAGCTTCCAGCGTGGTGAATACGGCGTTTGAGCAGCGTGAAGTCTCCTGGACGGAAGAGAAAAAAGCCATCGCGGAAGCGGTGGCTGATTACATTCCTGATGGGTCAACGGTGTTTATTACCATTGGCACCACCGTTGAGCAGGTGGCGCGCGCACTGTTAAACCATAATCATTTGCGTATTATCACCAACAGCCTGCGTGTGGCGCACATTCTGTATAACAACCCACGTTTTGAAGTCATGGTGCCGGGGGGAACGTTACGTCCGCATAACAGTGGCATCATTGGCCCTTCTGCCTCGGCATTTGTCGCTGATTTTCGGGCCGACTACCTGGTTACCAGCGTTGGCGCGATTGAAAGTGATGGCGCGCTACTGGAGTTTGATGTCAATGAAGCCAGCGTAGTGAAAACGATGATGTCCCATTCAAGACACATTCTGCTGGCTGCGGATCATACGAAATATACGGCTTCTGCCGCGGTAGAAATTGGTAACGTGTCTCAGGTGACCGCGTTGTTTACCGATGAATACCCAGGTCCCTCATTGCATAATTTACTCCAGTCACAGCAGGTGGAAATTGTGCAAGTGAGTCCTTCACAGGACGATGCTCTGGCCGTGTAATTCTCTCCAGTGATGGCTCGATAAGTTCGTAGTCATCACTCTCACATAGTCAAACTTCTCCTTTCCCGCTACAGTTATTCATCCACGGCGAATAAGGAGAAGGGCATGCTCTATATCTTTGATTTGGGTAATGTGATTGTCGATATCGACTTCAATCGCGTGTTAGGCACATGGAGCGATTTGAGCCGTGTACCGCTGGCCTCGTTAAAGCAAAGTTTCACCATGGGGGAGGCTTTTCACCAGCACGAGCGAGGTGAAATAACGGATGAAGCTTTTGCGGAGGCGCTATGCCATGACATGGCGTTGCCGCTCAGTTACGAGCAGTTCTCTCACGGTTGGCAGGCCGTTTTTGTCGCCTTGCGCCCTGAGGTTATCGACATCATGCATAAGCTGCGTGAGCAGGGGCATCGGGTGGTCGTCTTGTCGAATACTAACCGTTTGCACACGACGTTTTGGCCAGATGAATACCCTGAGATCCGTCAGGCTGCTGACCATATTTATCTTTCCCAGGACCTGGGCATGCGTAAACCGGAAGCGCGGATTTACCAGCACGTCCTGCAGTCTGAAGGTTTTTCTGCGCAAGATGCGATCTTTTTTGACGACAACGCCGATAATATTGAAGGGGCCAATCGGTTAGGGATTACCAGTATCCAGGTCGTCGATAAAACGACCATTCCTGACTATTTCGCGAAGTTGTTATGCTAAAAAATGTTCAGCAACAAGCCAGGCACCATACGCGTCCTGTACGGGCCTGGCTGAAGCTACTATGGCAGCGGATTGATGAAGACAACATGACGACGCTGGCAGGGAATCTTGCCTACGTTTCATTGCTCTCATTAGTGCCGCTTATTGCCGTTGTGTTTGCTCTTTTCGCCGCCTTTCCGATGTTTTCTGACGTTAGTGTCCAGCTGCGGCATTTTATTTTCGCAAACTTTATCCCAGCGACGGGTGACGTTATCCAGCGTTATATCGAACAGTTTGTCGCCAACTCGAACAAAATGACCGCCGTTGGAGCATGTGGGCTGATTGTTACGGCGTTATTATTGATGTATGCCATTGATAATGCGCTGAATACTATCTGGCGCAGTAAACGCACTCGCCCTAAAGTTTACTCTTTCGCCGTTTACTGGATGATTTTAACGCTGGGGCCGCTGCTGGCGGGGGCCAGTCTGGCGATCAGCTCTTATCTATTGTCATTGCGTTGGGCCAGCGATCTCAACACGGTGATTGATAACGTTCTGCGTATTTTCCCGCTGGTGCTTTCCTGGCTCTCGTTCTGGCTGCTTTACAGCATTGTACCGACAACCCGTGTACCCAATCGTGATGCGGTTATTGGCGCTTTTGTGGCCGCCGTGTTGTTCGAAGCCGGAAAGAAAGGATTTGCGCTCTACATCACGATGTTCCCGTCGTATCAGCTCATTTACGGTGTCCTGGCGGTGATCCCCATTTTATTTGTCTGGGTATACTGGACGTGGTGTATCGTCTTGCTAGGCGCGGAAATAACTGTCACTCTCGGGGAATACCGCAAACTTAAACAAGCCGCAGAACAAGAAGAAGCAGAGCAACCATGATTGCATTAATTCAGCGCGTAACCCGTGCCAGCGTCACCGTGGAGGGCGAGGTGACGGGTGAAATTGGCCCAGGACTTTTAGTCCTGTTAGGTGTCGAAAGGGATGATGACGAACAAAAAGCGAACCGCCTGTGCGAACGCGTACTCGGCTATCGAATCTTTAGCGATGCCGAAGGCAAAATGAACCTGAATGTGCAGCAGTCAGGCGGCAGCGTGCTGGTGGTCTCGCAATTTACGTTGGCGGCAGATACTGAGCGCGGCATGCGTCCGGGCTTTTCAAAAGGCGCAGCGCCCGAGCGGGCAGAAGCCCTGTATGAGTACTTTGTTGAGCGTTGCCGCCAACAGGAAATGAATACGCAAACCGGTCGTTTCGCTGCGGATATGCAGGTTTCACTGGTTAATGATGGTCCCGTGACGTTCTGGTTACAAGTATGAACCAGCTACCGGTGTGGCCGCGGGCAACAAGAGAGAATACGACTATGTATCACCTTCGAGTACCGCAAACAGAAGAAGAATTGGAGCGTTACTACCAGTTTCGCTGGGAGATGCTGCGTAAACCCTTGCACCAGCCCAAAGGCTCCGAACGGGATGCCTGGGATGCGATGGCGCATCACCAGATGGTGGTGGACGAAGAGGGGAATCTGGTCGCGGTTGGGCGTTTGTATATCAATGCGGATAACGAAGCCTCGATACGCTTTATGGCCGTAGACCCCTCCGTACAGGAGAAAGGGTTGGGCACGCTGATGGCGATGACCCTGGAGTCTGTGGCGCGTCAGGAAGGGGTAAAGCGCGTAACCTGTAGCGCCCGTGAAGATGCGGTCGAATTTTTCGCCAAACTTGGGTTTGTGAGCCAGGGAGAAATCACCACGCCGCAAACCACACCGGTGCGCCACTTTTTGATGATTAAGCCCATCGCGACGCTGGACGATATTCTCCATCGCGGCGACTGGTGCGGACAGTTACAGCAAGCCTGGTACGAACATATTCCCTTGAGTGAGAAAATGGGCGTGCGCATTCAGCAGTACACCGGGCAGAAATTTATTACCACGATGCCCGAGACCGGTAATCAGAACCCGCACCATACGCTGTTTGCCGGAAGCCTGTTTTCACTGGCGACGTTAACGGGCTGGGGGCTTATCTGGCTAATGTTGCGCGAGCGCCATCTGGGCGGGACCATAATCCTCGCGGACGCGCATATCCGATACAGCAGGCCGATCACCGGGAAGCCTACCGCCATCGCCGACCTGGGCTCGCTGAGCGGTGACCTGGACCGTCTGGCAAGAGGCCGCAAGGCGCGCGTTCAGATGCAGGTCGGGGTATTTGGCGATGACACGCCGGGCGTTGTGTTTGAAGGCACCTACATTGTGCTACCCGCAAAACCGTTTGGCGCATATGAAGAGGGCGGGAACGAGGAAGAGTAGGCCTTCTAGCTGAAATGCAATATTGGGTTCATTTGCTGATGTAAAATGCGGATTATGAAAATGCCATAATCCGCATTTTGATAAAAAATCGCATGCTGTCGATGATTGTATTGACGGGTACCTTCCTTAATCGCAGAACAGTTGTGTCCCATCAAAGCGTTTTTCTCTAACAGTAAAAAAAGCTGTTCCATCTCAGTCGTGTATTTATCCGCCTGCTGATAACCGAATTTTCTCCAGGTGTATTCATAGATAGATTCAAAGTCTTCGACTGCCTGATTAGAGAGTTTATACATTCAGACTGCGCTTTTTCCTGTGCGCGACCTCCTGTAGAGTCAGGTCGCTTGTGCCGCTGTGTATCCCATCCTCCAGCGCGTCGCGTAATGCGTTGTTTCGCAATTCTTGTTCTTCCAGTAAACGTAATGCTGAACGGACAACTTCGCTGGTGGAACCATAGCGCCCACTTTCAATCATTTCGTTAATAAAACGATCGAGATGCTCGCCAATCGTAATGCTGGTAGTTCTGGGCATAGGTTTGTCCTTTGTGTTATCTATTCACACAAGATAGCACCCGTGGACGAAAACATGAACAACCTTACTGACCTAGCCGCCAGGCCACATCCCGCATAATGCTTCGTGCTGCCTGACTCACCCCAGCCAACTGGAAAAATCCGTGGATAACGCCGAGATAGCGTTGGCAAGTGCACTCCACGCCCTGCTCCTGGAACCGTTGATACAGGGCCTCGCCTTCATCTCGCAGTGGGTCGAATTCAGCTGTAATGATGTGCGTGGGCGGCAAACCGTTGAAGTCTTCGCGCCAGAGTGGGCTGACTTCGGGATGCAGTGGATCGGTTTGCGGCATATACATCTCGTAGCCCGACAGCAGCGTGTCGCGGGTGATAATGTAATCCTGTCCATTATGGTCATAGCTCGCAAACCTGACGGTTGCGTCCAGCATCGGGTAGATCAACATAAGCTGCGCAGGTTGCCATTGTCCGCTAGCTTTCAGGCGTAGTGCGGTGACCAGCGCCAGATGCCCGCCCGCGCTGTCACCGGCAAGCGTAATGTTGCTGCGGTCGACTCCCAGTTTCTGGGCATACTTCCAGATAATATTAGCCCCCGATTCAGCATCGTTATGTGCTGCCGGGAAGGTGTGCTCTGGCGCGAGGCGATATTGCACCGCAATCACCCGACAGCCGCTGTACCAGGCGAGCTGCCTTAGCTGATTATCATGCGTGGCGAATCCACCGCTGACAAAGCAGCCGCCGTGATAATAGATAACGCAGGGGAGATTTCCTGTGCTGCCCCGCGGCGAAACAACGCGAAACGTCATGGCATCGAGTTCAATATCTTCAACCTGTACGCGTGTTTCAGTTTCTCCTGCCAGTGCAGTGCTGGCGATGTAGCCTGCTCTCCGGTCATCAATATTCTGCTCGCGTGAAGAAGGGCGTCCCGCCGCGATAAATGCCTCAACAAGCTGTGCAATCCCGTTTTCCAGTGCCATTTATTATTCTCCTTATCTGTATATATATACAGTTTTATAACCTGGATACTCACGAATGAAAATGGGAAAAAAGGGGGCGGGTATGATTCTGGAAAGCGGCTCGCAAAAATAAAAATCGTTCGCGTGAAGGCTACTTTCCCACTTTTCTCAGGTGTATGTTGTGTGGAAATTAATCGCTGATGATATACTGGAGGTATATGTGAGTATGATGGCTGGGATGGATATGGGCAGAATTTTACTCGATTTATCAGATGAGGTGATTAAACGTCTTGATGATCTCAAGGTTCAGCGCAACCTGCCGCGAGCAGAACTCTTGCGGGAGGCCGTTGAACAGTATCTTGAGAGGCAGGATCAGGCTGAAACAACAATTTCACGTGCTCTTGGGCTGTGGCAAGGCTGTGAGGAAGATGGTGTTGAATACCAGCGTAAACTCCGTGAGGAATGGTAATGGTCAAAGGATCAGCTCTTTTTGATACCAACATCCTCATCGATCTGTTTAGCGGGAGAAATGAAGCAAAACTGGCGATAGAAACATGGCCGCCGCAGAATGCAATCAGCCTCATTACATGGATGGAGGTGATGGTGGGCGCAAAAAAATACCATCAGGAAGCCCTTACTCGCGTTGCGCTAGGCGCTTTTAACGTGATCGACATTTCACAGGATATTGCTGAACGAAGCGTGAGTATCAGACAGGAGCATGGGATGAAATTGCCGGATGCCATTATTTTGGCCACTGCGCAGATTCATCGTCTTACATTGGTTACGCGTAATACCAAGGATTTTGCAGGCATATCAGGCGTGGTCACGCCGTATGCGTTATAACCCGGGCGACCTACGCCGCCCGGTGGTACGGAGAACTTACTCCCCTTCACCCGGGAATAAGAACGGGTTGATGGAGCTGCGGGCGAAGCCCTCTTGCTCCATGTGAGCGTCCAGCATCAGTGAAGCGAGATCGTCAGCTACTGCCTCAACTTTCGGGTCTTTTTCCTGATAGAGAATCTTCAGGTAAGTCCCGCAGTCGCCGCAGCTTTCAGCTTTAATCGCTGCCTGTTCGTTATCCAGCGACCAGTAGTTCAAATCACGGCTCTGTTCGCAGTTGCTGCACTTCACGCGCACCACGTGCCACTCGGTTTCACACAGGTTGCAGTGCAGATAGCGCAGCCCCTGAGTGGTACCGATTTGCACCATGCTGGAGACCGGCATTGAACCACACACCGGGCAGTACTGACGCTGTTCACCGTATTCCGCACGGGCTTTGCCGGGGATCAGGCTTGCCATCTGCGCCCAGTAGAGCGACAGGGCAGCCCAAATGAACGGCGCTTTGTCGCTGCTGACGGAGGCGAAATCAGAGGCAAACAGCGCGCTGGCCATCAGCTCCAGTTCCTGCTCTGAGGCTTTTTCCAGATTCTCGATCACGGCTAGTGCAGGGCCGCTCATCTCCGGCTTCAGCTCAGCAATTAACGATTGCAGCAGTTTTTGCCAGTGCTTGTCGCGTGGCAGGACGTGAATGTCCAGCGGCGGTTTGCCCTGATCGTTCGCTTCTTTGATGCGAGCGGTCAGATCTATCTGCAGCGGATGGTCGTACAACACCACTTCCTGCGCGTGTGCGATCAGCGCGGCAAAGCGCAGATAATCGCCAAGCGGGTTGTTCTCGGCCAGCTCGCGCAGACGCTCAGCGCGGCGGTTATACAAATTTTTGAGTCTGGGGAATAATAACGGCGGAATCATATCCGCCGTGCGTTTCTCGCTCTTCTCCAGCTCATCTTGCGGGATTATGCGAATACTCATTCAGATGACTTTTCCTGTTTCTGGCGGACTTCACGGTACCAGCGCGGGTGATGTTTCTTCGCCCATGAGCTGGTAACCCATCCTTCCACCATCGCGGTAATGGTGCCTTTCACCCAAAGGGCGGCGTAAATGTGCACCATGATAACCACAATTAACGCTACTGCGGCAAATGAATGCAGCATTAACGCGAATCGGATCACCGGGATTGAGAAAGCAGGCGCAAAATACGGACGCCAGATGACCACTCCGCTCACCAGCAACAGGACCAGGAAGATAATCGCCGCCCAGAATACGCATTTCTGGCCGAAGTTATAACGTCCCGTGTCACCTACTTCCTCGTTGACGACAATCTTACGAATATTCTTCGCCCAAAAGATATCATCCCGATTGATTAGATTGTGGTGCCAGTAACGGAAAAACATGATGATAAACGAGGCAAACATGATCACGCCGACAAACGGGTGCACAATTCGCGCCAGTTGCGGAGTGCCCATGATGTGCATCAGCCAGTTAAAAGATGGGAAGAGAAAGCCCATCCCGCTCACTGCCGCCAGAATGAAGCAGAAGGCGGTTACCCAGTGGTTGATGCGTTCCGGCGCCGTGTAGCGCACGATGGTGTCACGTCGTTTCATTTGCGCACCTCGTCTTTTTCTTCATGCAGATTGTCTTCTTCCTCTTCCGCACGGTTCGGGCCTACGCCGACGTAGTGGAAGATACTGGCCGCAAATGTCGCTGCAAAGCCGACGGCTGCGAGAGGTTTCCAGATGCCTTTCCAGAATTTCACGGTGGCGCTGATTTCCGGGTTCTCCGGCAGACCGTGGTACAGATTCGGCTTGTCGGCATGGTGCAATACGTACATTACGTGCGTACCGCCAACGCCTGCCGGATCGTACAGACCCGCGTTTTCGTAACCACGCGTTTTCAGCTCCGCTACGCGCTCGCCGGCCAGCGTTTTCATCGACTCTTTGGTGCCGAAATGAATGGCGCCGGTTGGGCAGGTTTTCACGCAGGCCGGTTCTTGCCCGACCACCACGCGGTCAACGCACAGCGTACATTTGTAGACGCGGTTGTCTTCCGGGTTGAGGCGCGGTACGTCGAACGGACAGCCCGCGATACAGTAGCCACAGCCGATGCACTGCTCGGACTGGAAGTCGACGATCCCGTTGGCATACTGAATGATTGCGCCTTCAGCCGGACACGCCTTCAGGCAGCCCGGATCGGCACAGTGCATACAGCCATCCTTGCGGATAAGCCATTCCAGTTTGTCGTTTTGTTCCACTTCTGAGAAGCGCATTACCGTCCAGGATTTAGCGGTCAAATCAGCCGGGTTGTCGTACACCCCAACGTTGTTACCCACTTCATCACGGATGTCGTTCCATTCAGAACACGCCACCTGACACGCTTTACAGCCGATACAGGTGGTGACGTCGATAAGCTTCGCCACCTCTTCCTGATGGTCCCGCGCCTGAGGCGCGGGGGTGAAACCGTTAGTGGCGGAACGACGAATGATGTCTTGCGATTGATAAGCCATAGGTCGTCTCCGTTACACCTTTTCCACGTTCACGAGGAAGGACTTAAATTCCGGCGTCTGCGTGTTCGCATCACCGACGAATGGCGTTAACGTGTTAGCGATAAAGCCTTTTTTCGCCACACCTTCGTAGCCCCAGTGAATCGGAATACCGATAGTGTCGATATCCTTACCGTTAGCCTTCAGCGTGCGAATACGTTTAGTCACCACCGCTTTGGCCTTAATGTAGCCGCGGTTAGAGGAGACTTTGACGGTATCGCCATGGGAGATACCGAGCTTATTCGCCAGCTTCTCGCCAATTTCCACAAACTGTTCCGGCTGTGCGATGGCGTTCAGCAGCGCGTGCTTGGTCCAGTAGTGGAAGTGCTCGGTCAGACGGTAGGTCGTACCGACGTACGGGAACTTATCTGCTTTACCCAGTGCTTCCGCGTCACCTTTAAAGATACGTGCGGCAGGGTTAGAGATAACGTTCGGGTGCAGCGGGTTAGTGCCCAGCGGCGTTTCAAACGGCTCGTAGTGTTCCGGGAACGGACCTTCCGCCATCTTATCGATAGCAAACAGGCGTCCCATCCCTTCCGGCTGCATGATGAACGGCCCAACGTTGCTGCCCGGTGCGGCGGCGCTGTAGTCCGGAATATCCATCCCGCTCCATTTTGCCCCGTCCCATTTCAGGATCTGACGTTTTGGATCCCACGGATTCCCCTGCGGGTCAGCAGAGGCGCGGTTGTACAGAATACGTCGGTTGAGCGGCCACGCCCATGCCCAGCCCAGCGTATTGCCAAGGCCTGACGGGTCGGCATTATCGCGACGCGCCATCTGGTTGCCTTCCGGCGTCCAGCTACCGGCAAATATCCAGCAGCCGCTGGAGGTAGTGCCGTCATCACGTAGTTGGGCGAACGAGCTAAGCTGTTGGCCTTTCTTGACGATAACCGCGCCGGTTGCCGGGTCGGTAATGTCGGCCAGCGCTTTACCGTTACTCTCCATCGCCACTTCTTCCGAAGCCGGTTCGTGTGGGGTGGAGTAGTTCCAGGTCATGCTCAGCACCTGTTCCGGGTTCGCACCACCCTGCTCGGCATACATTTTACGCAGGCGTAAGAAGATACCAGCGAGGATTTCGCCATCGGTAACGGCAATCCCTGGGGCATCAGCGCCTTTCCAGTGCCACTGCAGCCAGCGACCGGAGTTGACGATAGAACCATTCTCTTCGGCGAAGCAGGTGGATGGCAGACGGAATACTTCGGTCTGGATTTTCGACGGGTCAACATCGTTCGACTCACCGTGGTTCTGCCAGAAGGTGGAAGTCTCTGTGTTGAGTGGGTCGATAGTGACCAGGAACTTCAGTTTGGACAGTGAAGCCACAACTTTGTTTTTATTCGGGAATGACGCGACCGGGTTAAAGCCCTGGCAGATATAGCCATTCACTTTGCCCTGGTTCATCATCTCGAAGTACTGCAGGACGTCGTACCCTTTATCCCACTTCGGCAGCCAGTCGAAGCCCCAGCTGTTTTCTGCTGTCGCTTTATCGCCAAAGAAGGCTTTCATCATCGAAACGAAGAATTTCGGATAGTTGCCCCAGTAGTTCACCTGACCTTCCAGCAACGGTTTTGGTGTGTTGGCGGCAAGATAGGTTTGCAGGTCAGTCTGTTTTTCGCTCGGCAGCGTCATATAGCCTGGCAGGCTTTGTGACAGCAGGCCTAAGTCGGTCAAACCCTGAATGTTGGAGTGACCGCGCAGGGCGTTAACGCCGCCGCCTGCCATCCCCATATTGCCAAGCAGCAACTGGATCATCGCCATGGTACGGATGTTCTGCGCACCCACGGAGTGTTGAGTCCAGCCCAGGGCGTACAGGAACGACGCGGTTTTATCTTTGGCGCTTGTTTCTGCGATGTACTCACAGACCTTCAGGAAGTCGGCCTTTGGCGTCCCGCAGATGTTTTCTACGACGTCCGGCGTGTAGCGGGAGACGTGCTGTTTCAGCAGGTTCCACACGCAGCGCGGATGTTGCAGGGTGACGTCGCGTTTGGCGAAGCCTTTTTCATCCAGTTCGTAGTTCCAGCTGGTTTTGTCATACTTGCGTTTATCCGCGTCGTAGCCGGTGAACAGGCCATCTTCGAAACCGTAATCCTCACGCACGATCAGGCTGGCGTTGGTATAGGCCTCAGTGTATTCGCGGTTGAATTTTTCGTTGTTCAGCAGGTACAGCAAGACGCCTGACAGGAAAGCAATGTCAGTACCGGAACGAATCGGAGCATAGAAATCAGCTACCGCGGCGGTTCGCGTAAAGCGCGGATCGATAACAATCAGCTTCGCGCCGTTGTGAATTTTGGCTTCCATCGCCCAGCGGAATCCGACCGGGTGAGCTTCAGCGGCGTTACCGCCCATCACCACAACGAGGTTGGCGTTTTTAATGTCGACCCAGTGGTTGGTCATCGCACCGCGACCAAATGTTGGAGCAAGACTTGCTACCGTTGGTCCGTGTCAGACGCGTGCCTGGTTGTCGACCGCGAGCATACCGAGCGCGCGGGAGAATTTTTGCGTTAAATAGCCGGTTTCGTTACTGGAAGCGGAAGCACACAGCATCCCGGTGGAAAGCCAGCGGTTAACGGTTACGCCTTCGGCGTTTTGCGCAACGTAGTTAGCGTCGCGGTCTTCTTTCATCAGCTTAGCGATGCGATCAAATGCCTCATCCCAGCTAATCTGTTGCCATTTATCAGAGCCTGGTGCGCGGTATTCCGGGAATTTCAGGCGGCTTTCGGAGTGGATGAAGTCCACAAGTCCTGCCCCTTTCGGGCACAGCGCGCCACGGTTCACCGGGTGATCCGGGTCCCCTTCGATATGGAAGATGGATGCTTTGGCGTTTTTAGCTCCGTCACCGAGGCTGTACATTAACAGTCCACAGCCAACGGAACAGTAAGTGCAGGTGTTACGGGTTTCACGGGTGCGCAGCAGTTTATATTGCCGTGTTTCCGCGAGCGCTACGCCGGGTGCAAAGCCCAGTGCCGCTGCCGTGGTGCCTGCCATACCGCCAGCGCAGATCTTAAAGAACTGCCTTCTGCTGACCTGCATGGTTCGCTCCTTGTTTCGACATTGTCACGTTCCCTTCGCTTTTCTATAACGCGAACGCGAGGGAAGTGGTTGTTATTTTTCTTTGCGGACGGGACCGCAAAGGTCCAGAATTGGGTGAATTTCCCTCCGTCCAGGAGGGGTTTGTAAAGAATACCACAATGTTGGTATGTGTGTTCCAATATGGTTAAAAGAAAGTGAATAAGATTATTCAAGAAAACATCAAGAATGTGACATCTCCGACAGGATCTCGTCAGTTGACCCTCTGGAAACGCGAGGATTTGCAACATCCTCAGCCTGATGAGGTAGCTGAAGAAGTGCCTGTGGCGCTGGTATACAACGGGATTTCACACGTGGTGATGATGGCATCACCGAAAGATCTTGAGCATTTCGCGATAGGTTTTTCACTTTCTGAGGGCATCATTGAGTCCCCACAAGATATTTACGCGATGGACGTAGTGCCTTCCTGCAACGGATTGGAAGTGCAGGTTGAGTTGTCCAGCCGTCGCTTTATGGGGCTGAAAGAACGTCGTCGCGCTCTGGCCGGTCGCACCGGCTGCGGTGTTTGTGGTGTGGAACAGCTCAATGATATTGGCAAGCCGGTCCAGCCGCTGCCGTTTACCCAGACATTCGATCTGGCGAATCTCGATAACGCTTTACGGCATCTCCCTGATTTCCAACCTGTTGGGCAACTGACAGGCTGCACGCACGCGGCTGCCTGGGTTCAGCCGTCAGGTCATCTGGCGGGTGGGCATGAAGATGTCGGGCGTCATGTTGCGCTGGATAAACTGCTGGGGCGACGCGCTATCGAAGGGGAGGTCTGGCAGCAAGGCGCAGTATTAGTCTCCAGCCGCGCCAGCTACGAGATGGTGCAGAAGTCGGCAATGTGCGGCGTGGAAATTCTGTTTGCCGTCTCTGCGGCGACCACGCTTGCCGTGGAAGTTGCCGAACGCTGTAACCTGACGCTGGTGGGTTTTTGCAAACCGGGCAGGGCGACGGTCTACACGCATCCGCAACGTCTGATCGCGCTGTGACGCCACCAGGCGGCCAGAATGCTGCCTGAAAATGCCAGTTCCATGATTACGGCAACTGGCGAGCCGACAATCACATTGTTCAGTAGCCAACACAGGCTACCGCACAATGTGTAACCCCGTAGTTTTCCGCTGCGTTTTTGAAACGACGCAAAGGTCATTAGCAGGCTTCCCATCAGCGGCAAAATACTCGACAGATTTTGCCAAAGATAAACGCTACACAGCAGCGATCCCAGCATAAATCCCCACATCGCCCAGCGGTGAAACGTGACGATGGCCGTCGCGTAGCGGCATGCGGCAATGATCATTAACCCAGCTGCAGCGTGTTGATCCAAAAGATAGAAATGGATAGCCAACAGGGAAGTGGAACTGGTGAGCAGAGATAAGGTGATAGCCCGGCGCTGAAAATGAAAAGCGGAAATATCCAACAAAAAGCTGATGCCAGCCAGAATCTGAGAGAGGAGAAATGCGTTCATAATGTGCGCCAACAATTGAAGAGTGACGGGACAATAATCGACGCATCAACGTAAGGCGTTAACCTTTGTTAAGACGCTGGCGAATACGAGACAGGCTAACGGGAGTAATGCCGATATAGTTGGCGAGATCGCGCTGAGTGAGCTGCGACTCCCAGTCCGGGAAGTGTGTTTGTACGTACTGGTAGCGTTGCTCTGGGGTATTGAGCAGCAGCATTTGTTCTTTTTTCTCTTTATAGATCAACTGCTGGACCAGTAGCTGGGTCCTAATATCCTGATTTTCCGGCGCATCCAGCAACGCCAGCGGTATTTCACTGGTTTCGCCAGCGGCGATCATTTGCAGACTGTAATCAGCAGGCGTGTTGGTTAGCCAGTTCAGGTACAAAAAGCAGTATTCCCCGGCAAAGTAGAACTCTTTAACCCTTTCAACGCCACTGTCTGCGTGATACACCGCACGTGCAACGCCATGATGTAAAAGATGAATTTTACTTTGCGGTTCACCCTGACGCAGTAACCAACTTCCCGCCGGTTGCGTTTTTCTTCGGTTGCCTGCAAGCCATTGTGATTCCCGATTATGTGACATCTTATCTCTCAAATAATTTGAATAAGACTGGCAAATCATTCCGCTTTTAGTTGTTCGAGTATCAGCCTATTATTTATCACATCAAGGCACGGTGCCTTACTCAAACAACTTAGTTAAAGGGTTTATATCATGAAAAGCATCAAAACTTTTGTCGCAGTTATCGCTCTGGCTACTTCTTTCGGTTCTTTCGCTGCTCAGACCGTTACCGCAACCGGTTCTACGCTGGAAAGCGCTGAAGCAAAAATTGCCGCTCAGGCTGAACGTGCAGGCGCCAGCGATTATAAAATCACTCAGGCTTACACCGGCAACCGCGTGCACATGACCGCAGAACTGCTGAAATAAGATACCTTAGTACTGTCGAAAGAGCGCCCTTGAGGCGCTTTTTTCATTTCTGATATTTACTGCCTGAGCAATGCAATAAACGCTTCATATCCGGTCAATCCCGCAATAGTATCAGCCTGATGGCTGCTCAGTACGCTGGATAAATAACTGAAGATTTTTAGTTCATGCCGCGCCTCAGCGGCGGCACAGGCGATCAGGACATGACTGACCGGTTCGTTATTCACCAAAATGGGCTGCGCGAGGGTGATAAAGAAACCGCGGAAACGACGCTCCTGTTCGCTCCAGCAATGAGGAATCGCCAGGCGATTCACTATCAGGTTTTCACCTTCATGCTCCCGGGCGCAAATGCGTAGCGCTTCGTCCTCAGTGATATGGCCCTGAGCCACAAGCTGGCCGCAGATCCGACCGATGATACTCTGCCAGCTTTCGGCCTTCATATTGGCGTAATGGAAGCAGCCCTGCTGTAAAAAGAAACGTTCGGGCTGCTGGCGGATAAAGGCCGTCGCAAGAAAGTGTTTGATCTGCTCGGTACCCGCTGCGGTGATAATATTCTTGATAGTTAATGTATTTTTTAGAGATTCATCAAGCAGATAGTGACTATTGTTGACGATTAACAGCGGGGTGATTTCTTCGCTGATGGCGCTGACTTCACTTGTATTTCGCGCAATGATCACCCGACAATTCAGGACATCCCGCTCAATAGCCTGTTGGTTGATGGTGGCGATAGCATTCTGGTCGGATAATAAAATGACCGGCTGACGCGCGTTTTGATGCCGCTCCAGCGCACAGGCGAAGTAAAGCCCGATGAGATCGCTATCGAACAGCGGGATATCCAGTTTTTCGCGCAACAGGGCGATAAAACGCAAACTCAAATCGAAAGCGGCAGGCCAGGTAGACTTCAGGTTATGCATACTGCTCTGGCGATGCTCCGGTACCCAAACCGGGGCAGAGACGCATCTCAGCAGGTGGCCGGTAATATTTTCAACCAGTTGGGCATCGATAACGTTCAACGCGGCAATGCCGGGAACGCTTTTTAACAAGCAGGTCACCGCATCGGCCGAGATGGTCATTGCCTGACGTTGCCTGATTTCCAGAAGACCGATCAGGGTTCTGAAAGCGTTTTCGCCCAGGTAGACTCCTCCTTGTTCCACCGCATTTTTCAGCGATATATACCGACACTCCGGCCACGATCCGGTGAGCTGATTACGCAGGGCGTAGACTGCCAGCACCAGACTTGCCAGGTACTCTCCCGAGATGAACGGGAATTCATCAAGTTTTTCACATGCAGTGTTGAGCCTGTCGATGTTGTCTCGGGTAATACCTGGCAGTGGAATTAAGAGTGGATCTTTTTTAAGCAGATTTGCCAGCAGGATTATGCGCTTTTCTTCTGGTTCATCAATGAAATGACCGACTCCCGGGCGGCTGGCAAGACAAAAAGCGCGCTCATAGCGCTGTTTCAAACGCGGGAGACGATCGGCCACCCAGGTTTCAGGTAAATTGAGTGCTGAAGCCAGCTGTACGCGGGGTGTAAAGGTATTAAGCAGAAGAAAGGCCAGCAACCGGTCATCATTATCATGGCGTTGCAGAAGCTGAAAATAACCGCGTCTGTCGACAATTTCCAACTGATATCCTGCACCACCACCGGGCTGAATGCGGGCCTTACCGCTGAGGGTAAAGTTGAGGTAATCAATATCACGCAGGATGGTTCTGCCCGACACGCCAGTTTGCCGCGCCAGCTCGCCCAGCGAACACGGCTGCTGTTCGAGGAGATCGACAATCTTTAACTGGCGTTCTGATAGCATTAACTCTCCTGGCGAAAATCAGTGAACGCGCAGATCTTTTCGGCCGTCAGCGAGGTGAGCAGTTCGCGCACCAGGGTAAACAGCGCGTTGTAATCCGATGCGGAAATCATGCCGCTGTTGGCGTGGAGATAACGTGTCGGCAGGCAGAGTGCCGCCACCGGACGACCCCCTCCCATAACGTTATAGCGTCCGCCGTCCGTCGCCCCGGTTTTCATACTACAGAGCTGCAATGACGCACCGCTGCTTTCTGCACACTCTTTTAATGTGGCGACCAGTTGTTGATTCGGGAAATAGCGCTTATCGAACAGCATCAGACCAGGACCCTCGCCAAGCTTGAGCGGGTATTTGATGGCGTCGATTCCGGGCACATCGCCCGCAACTGCGGTATCCAGCACGATCACCACGTCGGGCTTGATATGCTCGGCCGAGGTTTGCGCTCCGCGCAGCCCCACCTCTTCTTCCACGCTGCCCACGCCGTACAGGGTAATGTCGGGGTTATCGACGGTTTGTAAAAGCTCAGCCATCAGGGCGCAGCCGACGCGGTTATCCAGCGCTTTACCGACGATCTTATCTTCGCCCCAGCGAGCGAAATTGGCTTCCGGGCTAATGAAGTCACCGATCGCAATCCCGTTTTTTTCTACTTCTTCGTGGCTGTTAGCACCAATATCGATAAACATCTCGTCAAAGGTCAGCGGCTGCTGTTTCTGCTTTTCCGTCAAAGCATGCGGCGCCACGGAGCCGATGATGCCAGGGATTTTAACGCCTTTACGGGTACGGATAGAGACCCGATGATTGAGCATCGACTGGCTCCACCAACCACCAATGGTGGTGAAGCGCAAAAATCCGCTCTCGTCGATATGCGTGACCATAAAGCCGACTTCATCCATATGGCCGACAACCGCCACCTTCGGCCCGCGGTTGCCTTTGCGGGCGACAAAGCTACCAAGGCCGTCGAAGGTGATTTCATCGACGCTGGATTCCAGCGCGTTAATGAGAAGAGTACGAACTTCCTGTTCATCGCCGCTGACGGCGCTGGCTTCGCATAGCTGCTGAAGTAACTCAATGTTCATGGGCAAGCTCCTGCTGCGCGGCTTTACGTTTCAGCCACAACCCTTTCAGGATGATAATTAACGAAATGTTCAGTGCCAGACCGATAGCCAGCACCAGGTAAAATGATCCCACCGGAGACATCAGGCCAATCAGCGGATCAAAGATACCTAAACCCGGCGCGAGGCGTTTGATTCCAAAGGCGATAACCAGCATGCCGGTAATGCCACCGGAGAGCGTATTGGCGGTAATCATCGGCAGCGGCGCGGCCAGTGCGTAGGGGATGGCCGGCTCGGTGGCGACGGTGGCGCCGACGACAATCGCACTGCTGGCGGCGGCCTTCTCCTGTTGGGTAAACAGTTTGGGCGCTAAATAGGTAGCTATTCCCGCCGCGACGGGCGGCATCAGCGCCACCACGCCGACGATGGCGTACCAGTCATAGATATGTTTTTCCAGCAGCGAGAAGCAGAAGAACCAGGCCGTTTTATTGATTGGCCTGCCCATATCAAACGCCAGCATCGCACCAACGAGGAAGGCCGCGCCCATTTTCATGGATGGCGGAATGGTGTTCAGGAAGTGCAGCAGACCGCCCATGATGTCGGACATCACCGGGCCGATGACGTAGTAAGTCAGTACGCCGAACACCAGTAAAGTGACAAACGGGATCAGCATAGAACCAAGCAGTGGCTGTAGCGCTTTGCCGAGGCGAACCTTGCGAAACCACAGGACAAAGTAGCCAATTGCCAGCCCGAGTACGACCGCGCCGAGAAATCCTGCGCCGGACTGCGTACCCAGCAGGCCTTTATCGTTCGCCAGATAACACACCAGAAATGCTGGGGCAAAAGCGGGTTTATCGGCAATCGACCAGGCAATATATGCCCCCATAATCGGGATCATAAAGGTAAAGCCCAGATAGCCGATCGATTCAACAATCCAGGTGAACGACGGCGCGCCTTTCGACATATCGGTATAGGGCAAACCGAACTGCACCAGCATATTGGCGATGGCGACCAGAATACCGCCGCCGATAACAAACGGCAGCGCGGCGGAAACGCCCGCCATCAGGTGGCTCATTACGCTACCGTGCTGGACCTCCTGTTTTCCCAGCTTCACGCTGCTATCGGCGGTGAAAAGTTGTGAATGCGTCGGTAACTGCGTAAAAATCAGGTCGATATTTTTTAGCGCCTGGGAAATGGCGATTTCATAGACTTTTTTCCCGGCAAAACGCGCCCGGTCTTCGCCGCTCAGGCCGCGACCGGTGGCCAGAATGACATAATCGGCTGCGGCAATCTCTTCATTGCTCAGGCGGTTTTCGACGCCGCTTGAGCCCTGGGTTTCGACTTTAATCGTGTGGCCGAGCGAGCGCGCTTTTTGCTCCAGCGCCTCTGCCACCATATAAGTGTGGGCGATCCCCGCCGGACAGTTGGTGATCGCCACTAAACGTAAGGATGACTCCATAGCCGTTTCCTTATGAGGTTAAGGTCTGATTAAGCAGGGCGAGCACCTGGCTGGTGTCACCTTGCTTCAGTTGATCGATGAAATCCTGATGAATGATTTTGCGGCACAGGGTGCCGATGATTTTGACCTGATCGTCCTCGCCGGTTTGCGGTACACCGAGGCAGATCCAGCAGTTGACGTCCTCGCCGTCGCTGGCTTTCCAGTCCACGTTTTCTGATTTGCGCGCGAACAACACAAAGGGCTGCCTGATGCAGGCGCTCTTACCGTGCGGGACGGCAATACCCGAGCCAAAGCCGGTGGAATGCAGCTTTTCGCGCAGCAATAGCGTTTGCAGGAAAGTGCTGCGATCGGAGACATAGCCATTCTGAAACGCCATATCTGCCAATTGCTTGAGGATGGCATACACGCTATTCCCCTGAATATTCAGGTCAATGCAGTTAGCTGTAAGGGTTGTCATGTGGAGGGCTCCGTTAAAACTATTTGATTTGATTCTAACGGCGAGATGGCGAAGAGATGAGCGGCAATATGTCAGCGTGGAGTGACAATTTGAGGCCGAGTTAGCGCGTGGTTTTGTGGGGTAAAACACACAACGCTACAGGCGATTACCCTGATGAATATTTCGCCAGGGTAATTATTTTTTTAGTGTATTCCCGCCATCCTTAACAACGCGGTCACCACCGCGGCGGCAACAATCACCACGATTAGCGGCAGCTTGCGCCAGGCGAGAAATACCGCGAAGCCAACCCCAAGAACCCGCGCCATACCGGCAAAATGTTCGCCTTCGTAAAAGGTGGTCGCCAGCGCCACGGAGAACAGTAATACCGTTGCGGCGTCGGAAAGCAGCGCCTGCGAGCGTTCTGAGAACGCTAAACGGCTCCCAAGCTTCGCTCCTCCTAAACGCATTAAATAGGTTCCCAGAGATAAGATGGCGATACCGACGATAAACAGCGTCATGTTACCCATTATTTTTTCCTCGTCAGTAAGCCGAACAGTGAAAGCAGAACTGGCAAACCGACCGGCGCAAAGGGAATGGCGGCAAGCGACAGCCCGGCGCCGCTACAGGCGCGAATCAGCGTGGTGCGGTTTTTGAATGCCGGGACGACCAAAGCCAGCAGAATGGCAGGGAAGACGGCATCCAGGCCGATGGTTTCCGGTGCGGGGAGCAGTTTGCCGACGCCCGCGCCGATCAGTGTACCAACAGGCCAGAAAATCGCGACGCCCAGACCGCACAGCCAGTAGGCGGCTTTACGTTGTTCGGGCGTTTTTTGCGACAGGCCAAAAACCACGCTTTCGTCGTTCATGATATGGCAGCCGAGGAAACTGGCGGCCCGGTTTCCCACCAGATCGCGCACCGTGACGCCAAACGGCACGTGTCGGGCGTTGACCAGTAAACCGGCAGCCGCAGCCGCCAGTGGGTTACCACCGCTGGCGACGATGCCGATAAACATAAACTCGGACGCCCCCGCCAGTACCGTAATAGAGAGTACAAACGGTACCCACAGCGGGAAGCCGTAAGCCATCGCCAGCGAGCCGTACGACATGCCGACAACGCCGACAGCCAGACAGACGAGAAATATTGCTTTCAGCGTGTCGCCTTTGAGACTGGAAAAATAATGTTTCATACCGTTTTAGCCATATCGAACGAATTTCCATTATAATGAACGGGAGCAGTTAACTTTACAAGTCGAACGATTCGTTCGATATAAAAAACATGGAGTCGTGAATGACCCAGCCCATCAGTATGATCGCGAAAAGCCTGGTGCGTGAACGTCAGCGCACCGGTTTGTCGCTGGCGGAGATTGCCCGTCGTGCGGGGATTGCAAAATCGACGCTCTCACAGTTGGAAGCGGGCAATGGCAATCCTAGCCTGGAAACGCTCTGGTCGCTGTGTGTGGCGTTGGATATCCCTTTTGCGCGCCTGCTGGAGCCGCAGGAGCAAAAAACGCAGGTGATTCGCCGCGGCGAAGGGACAAAAGTCGTGGCGGAACAGGCCCACTATCAGGCCATTTTACTGGCCGCCTGCCCACCGGGCGCGCGGCGGGATATTTATCTGTTGCTGACGCAGCCGGGCGCGGATCGTATTTCACAGCCGCATCCGCCGGGATCGGTTGAACATATCATCGTGACGCAGGGCAAGGCGATGGTGGGGTTGACGGAAGCGCCGGAAGAGTTAGGTGAGGGCGACTACATTTGTTACCCCGCCGATCGGGCGCATATCTTTAAAGCACTGGAGCCTGACACCCAGGCGATTCTGGTTTCTGAGCAGAATTGAAATTGCCGGATGGCGCTATCGCTTATCCGGCCTACAAAAAATAAAACCGTGTGCCCGGTAAGCTTGCACCACCGGGCACACGACTTACTGCAGATAGAACACCTCTTTTAGCTCTGCGCTGAGCGGGCTGTTGTCCGGGTTGGCTGGCATTACGTCACGCATATGCTTCCACCAACGCTGGCAAACGTCGGTGCTGGCGACAGCGTCCCAGCGCGCTTCGGACTCAATCTCGACGGTGGCGAACAGCAGATTGCGCTCCCGATCGAGATAAATCGCGTAGTGATGGGCGCCGTGTTCTTTCAGCACCGCTTCCAGTTCTGGCCAGATGGGATTGTGCCGACGTTGATATTCAACGTGCGCGTCGGCATTTACCTGCATCACAAAGGCCTTGCGGATCATAACGCCTCCAGATACAGCTCGCGGACCTCGTCGCGGCTGGCGGTACGCGGGTTGCACGGCGCACACGGATCGGCCAATGCTTTGTCCAGCCAGCCTTCAATATCTTCTTTCGTCACGCCAAGGGAGCTAAAGCCCGCAGGAATACCGACACGCTTGCTGAGTGCTCGAATCGCCTTGATGGCCTCCATGCTTGCCGCTTCATCGCTCATGCCACGGGTATCGACGCCCATTGCCTGCGCCACGCGGGCAAAGCGCGCCACCGCGTTTGGGCGGTTAAAGTTTTCGATTACCGGCAGCAGGATGGCGTTGCAGACGCCGTGCGGCAGATTGTGGGTTGCGCCCGGCTGATGAGCCAGCGCATGCACCAGACCCAGACCGGCGCTGTTAAATGCCATACCCGCCAGATACTGACCAAACGCCATTTGCTCGCGGGCTTCGAGGTTATGGCCCTCGTCGACCGCTTTTGGTAGCCACAGATTGATCAGGCGAATCGCTTCCAGCGCGTTGGCATCGGTAAGCGGATGCGCACCAACGGAAACATAGGCTTCCACCGCGTGGGTCAGGGCGTCCATGCCGGTTGCAGCGGTGACGGAGGCCGGGATTTCCAGCATGACGCTGGCATCATCCACGGCGATATCCGGGATGATATTCGGGTCGATGATCACCTCTTTGACCTTGCGCGCAGAGTCGATAATAACCGCGTTGCTGGTCATTTCTGCTGCCGTACCGGCAGTGGTGTTGATGGCGACCAGCGGTACGCCCGCATTTTTCACTTTGCCCACGCCGGAGTAAGCGGTAGAAGGGCCTGGGTTGGCGGTCAGGATCTTCACTGCTTTAGCGGTATCGATCGGGCTGCCGCCGCCGAAAGCGATAATGTAGTCACATTCTGCGCCCTGATATGCTGCAAAACCCTGCTGCACCAGCTCCTCTGTCGGGTTCGGGAACACCTCATCAAACAGGTGGTAAGACATTTGATGTTCATCCAGCGCGGCAAACAGGCTGTCCAGCAGGCCCAGCTTCACCAGTTGACCATCGGTAACGATCAGCGCTTTGCCCCATTGCTTATTCGCCACGAGGTTCACCATATCGGCAATCGCTCCAGCGCCATGCAGGCTAATTTTGGGTAGTGCCAACATAAAGCTCATCACTATTCTCCTTATAATGCTAGTGCGCTTGCCAGCGGCGTCACGCCAAAACGTTTGCCAAGGGCTATCAGTTCTTCGCGCGTGATGGTCTGCTTCATACCGCCCATCGAATAGATTTTGACCAGAACCTCGGCGGATTTCTCTGCGGTATCGATCAAACCGAACGCCTCGTCGAGGGTAGGTCCGCTGCCGAACACGCCGTGGAACGGCCACAGTACCAGCGAGTGTTTCTGCATTTCCTCGGCTGTCGCCTGGCCGATTTCATCCGTACCCGGCACCATCCACGGCAGAATGCCGACGCCATCCGGGAATACCACCAGGCACTCGGTGCTGCCTTCCCACAGTTTGCGGGTAATCAGCGCGGTGTTGTTTTCCAGCACGTAGGTCAGGGCGATCAGGTTGGTGGCGTGGCAGTGCATGATCACGCGGTCTTTGCCGTTCGTCGCTTTAATACGTTCGCAGTGGGAGAGGAAGTGAGCTGGCAGTTCAGAGGTTGGTACGGCCTCGTGGGTCAGGCCCCACAGGATATGGTAGCCCGCGCCGTCGCTGTCTACTTTCACCACGCCCAAATTTGCCGCGGGATCGAGCTGAACGTTACGGAAAAATTTGCCGGAACCGGTGACGATAAACGGCGTGTTCGCCAGCAATGGCATTGGCTGACTTAGCGCGATATAGCGTGGTTCTTCATGGAAATCGGCGCTAAACGGTGCAATGTCTGCCTCATCCAGACGCAGCGTCAGGTTGCCGCCGTTACGCTCGTCCCAGCCTTTCAGCCACGCATCAGAAGTGGCTTTGATCATCCCCTGGACGAACCAGGAAGTAGTAATGTTTTGCATCTTCGGTGTTCCTGTTTATTGCCCGAACGTTATCGGGTCTTACGATTGCCGGATAAGCGAAGCGCCATCCGGCAATCGTGTTTCATTCATTGCCGGATGGCGACGCGGGGCGTCTTCTCCGGCCTACAAGTCTGGCGTCACGGTTAGCTACGTTTGCTCAAAATCTCTTTTTCATAGGCGCGCACGCTTTCCAGCCACTGGCTACCCGCTGGCGTGTCGTGGCGCTGGCAATACATCTCCCAGACGGCCTGCCACGGCAGTGATTTTTGCTCTTCCAGCAGGGCCAGGCGTGCGGTGTAGTCGCCGCTGGCTTCAAGCTGACGCAGTTGTTCGGTCGGTTCTAACAGCGCGCGCAGCAGCGCTTTTTTCATATTGCGAGTGCCAATCACCCACGCGGCGATGCGGTTAATGGAAGCGTCGAAGAAGTCGAGGCCAATGTGTACGCGGTCGAACAGGTTGTGGCGGACGATCTCGCTGGCAATTGCCTGAGTTTCATCATCCAGCAGCACAACATGATCGCTGTCCCAACGCACCGGACGGCTGACGTGTAGCAGCAGGCGCGGTACGTACAGCATGGCGGCGGAGATTTTGTCGGAAATTACTTCGGTCGGATGGAAGTGACCCGCATCCAGGCATAGCGCGGTTTGACGGCTGGTGGCGTAACCCATATAGAACTCGTTGGAGCCCACGGTGTAGCTTTCAGCGCCGATGCCAAACAGTTTGCTCTCAACGGCATCGATATGGTGCGTCGGGTTGAGTTTCTCGCTGATCACCTCGTCCAGTGCTTCCAGCAGGCGCTGGCGCGGCGCTAAACGGTCAACGGTGATGTCTTTCATGCCATCCGGGATCCAGATGTTCATCACCGACGGTGTACCCAACTGCTCGCCAAAATACGCCGAGACGCGACGGCTGGCTTTGCAGTGATCAATCCAGAACTGGCGAATGGTGTCATCGGCGTGGGCCAGCGTGAAGCCGTCAGCGCTCAGCGGGTGAGAGAAGCAGGACGGATTGAAATCCAGCCCTAACTGGTTCGCTTTCGCCCACTCAACCCAGTTTTTGAAGTGTTCGGGTTTGATTTGGTCGCGGGCGACCGGCGTATCCGATTCCAGATAGATCGCGTGCAAATTCAGGCGTTTTGGTCCCGGAATCAGGCTTAGCGCTTGCTCCAGATCGGCCCGCAGTTCGGTGGCGTTACGCGCTTTGCCCGGATAGTTGCCGGTAGCCTGAATACCGCCGGTGAGCGAGCCTTCCGGATTCTCGAAACCGGCGACATCATCGCCCTGCCAGCAGTGCATGGAGACCGGCAGACGATCGAGCTGGCGCAATGCCGCCTCGACATCAATGCCTACCGCGGCGAAACGCAGTTTTGCCAGTTCCCAGGCTTGTTCAAGTTGAGTGGTCATGCGCAAAGCTCCTTTGTCTGTCGTAGTGATTGAAACTGCGCCTGGTAGCGGGCAATTTCACTTTCAGGATTTGGAATAAAGGTGGTCAGGTCGTAGTTGGCGCGTACTACCTGACGGAAATCATCGACGTTGTTAAGCTCGTCCAGCGTCATCAACTGGATGCCGATATTGCCGAGCGTGGAGGCCTCAATCGGGCCGGACATAACGCGAATCCCGCAGGCATCCGCGCACAGCTGGTTCAGTAAGACGTTCTGGCAGCCGCCACCGACGATGTGCAGTTGGCTAAACGCTGCGCCTCGCAGCTGCGCCAGTTCTTGCAGAATATCGGCGTATAGCAACGCCAGACTGTCGAAGATACAGCGCGCCAGTTCGGCGTTTTGCAGGGGAACAGGTTGGCCCGATTCACGACAGGCTGCCTGAATTTCGGCACTCATATCGTCGGGATTGATAAAGCGATCGTCGTTCGGGTTTATCAGGAACTGGCAGGCCGGCAGCGCTTGCGTTTCGGCGATAAGCGTTGGCAGATCGGTAATCTTGCGCTCTTTTAAAACGCGCTGGAGCAGCCATAACCCCATAATATTTTTCAGTACGCGGTAGCGCCCTTCCGCGCCCCCTTCGTTGGTGATGTTCGCCGCCAGCGCCGCATCGTTGGTATACGGTGTTCTGCTCTCAAAACCCATCAGCGACCAGGTACCGGAAGAAAGATACGCGCTGTTTTTGTCGGCCAACGGCGAAGCAATTACCGCACTGGCGGTGTCGTGACTGGCGACGGCCACGACCGGAATGCGATTTTTCTGTGGGCAAATCCAGTGGCCAATTACGTTCCCCGGGTGCGTCGGGCGACCAAACCAGGCTTTGTCTGCCCCGGTCCACGCCAGCAGCGTGTCATCCCAGTCGTCGGTGTTGATATTGACGAGCTGCGTAGTGGTGGCGTTGGTGTATTCCCAGTTCATTTCACCGGTCAGGCGAAAGCTGAAGTAATCGGGGATCAGCAGGGCATGAGCCACCTGCGGGAGCAGTTCTGGCTGCTGTTCAACCAGTGCACGCAGCTGATACAACGTGTTAAAGGGCAGAAACTGAATGCCGCTGCGGCGATAAATTTCACCTTTACCCGGCTGCGTCATCGCCTGCGCCATAATGCCGGCTGTACGGCTGTCGCGGTAAGAGACCGGCAGACCAACACGCTGACCAGCGTTATCGATCAGGACGTAATCTACGCCCCAGGTATCAATGCCGATGCTGTCTATCCGAATGCCTTCATCACAGACTTTTTTCAGGCCAAGACGAATGTCATTTTCCAGGCTGTCGATGTCCCAGGTATCAAAACCGTCAGTTTTTTGCAGACAGTTAATGAAGCGGTGGATTTCACGCAGCGTCAGGGTGCGGTGTTCACTGTCGTAACGCGCCAGCATTACGCGCCCACTGGATGCGCCGAGATCGACAGCGACACAATGGCGAAAAGTCATAGCGAGGTCCTTCTGAGTTTTATTGCACTCAGTCTAAGAACCCCTGATAAAGCGTACCTTCTTGACAGTGACAGCCCCAATTAGCGGCTGGCAACACGGCAAAGGTGAACGTGATGTTGTTCACAGTTTCCGCTAATAGCGCGGATTTTGGCGGATGTGACGCCTTCCGCATTTCCCGATCTTTCCCGCCATTTCTTGAAGAATTAACCGTGTTTACGCACTTTGGCGTCAAAAATTTAAGGTGAGGGTAGTAACCCTTAATTACTATTCAGCCATATTCGTTAATCAGGGGGAGCCGTCATGACCGTACTGCATTGCGTGGATTTTTTTCCGACGGGTAAAGCGCCAGTGGCTATTGAACCACGCCTTCCTCAACCCGCATTTCCTGAGCATCATCATGATTTTCATGAAATTGTAGTGGTCGAGCATGGCACGGGGATCCATGTGTTTAACGGACAGCCTTACACCATTAGCGGCGGGACGGTGTGTTTCGTCCGCGATCATGACAGGCATTTATATGAACATACTGACAATCTGTGCCTGACCAACGTTCTGTATCGCTCTCCGGATGCGTTTCAATTTCTGGCTGGGCTGAATCAGCTTTTGCCTCAGGAACAAAATGGGCAGTATCCCTCCCACTGGCGCGTAAACCAGGGCGTACTGCAGCAGGTTCGTCACCTGGTGGGGCAGATGGAGGCGCTCGGCGAGGGGATGGATACGCCGACGGCGGCAAATCGCGAGATCCTGTTTATGCAATTACTGGTGCTGCTGCGTAAAAGCAGCCTGATGGAAGCGGCCACTGATAACGATGCGCGGCTTAATCTTCTGATGGCGTGGCTGGAAGATAACTTTGCCGACGAGGTGTGTTGGGAGGCGCTGGCCGAGAAGTTTTCGCTCTCTTTACGCACTTTGCACCGCCAGCTTAAACAGCAGACAGGACTAACGCCGCAGCGCTACCTTAACCGTCTGCGGCTTATTAAAGCCAGGCATCTGCTTCGTCACAGTGATGACAGCGTGACAGATATCGCTTATCTCTGCGGTTTTGGCGACAGTAACCACTTTTCGACGCTTTTCCGCCGTGAGTTCGAGTGGTCACCACGCGATATTCGTCAGGGGCGCGACCTTATTGCGGGAAGCAGCCTTCAGTAACGCGAAAGCTATCAACGTTTTTTATCGCCGAATCTCAGATAATCATGTCCCTCAACGCCGGATGGCGGCTACGCCTTATCCGGCCTACGTGTCACGTAATCTGTAGGTCGGATAAGGCGTAGCCGCCATCCGACAGGGAATATTGTGATGGCGAACCATCTGGTCCTTCTGAAATCAGACTTTTTTGCGCATGAAAAGCAGGCGGTCGCTGTGGCCGATCGTTATCCGCAGGATGTCTTTGCTGAACATACTCATGAGTTTTGCGAACTGGTACTGGTCTGGCGCGGCAATGGGTTACATGTTCTCAACGAACGTCCGTACCGGATAACCCGTGGCGATCTGTTTTACATTCGCGCCGAAGATAAACACTCCTACACTTCCGTTAACGACCTGGTGTTACAAAATATCATCTACTGCCCGGAACGATTGACGCTGAATGTTGACTGGCAAGGGGCGATCCCCGGCTTTAACGGTACGCCGCGGCAGCCGCACTGGCGTCTCGGTAGCGTTGGTATGACCCAGGCCCGGCAGGTGATAAGCCAGCTTGAGCATGAAAGTAATCAGCGTGATGTGCAGGCTTTTACCATGGCGGAACTGCTGTTCGGGCAACTGGTGACGCTCCTTAAACGCCATCGTTACGCCACAGATACGCTCCCGGTGACATCGAGTGAAACGCTGCTGGATAAACTGATCACCGCGTTAGCCGGTAGCCATGAGCATGCGTTCGAACTGGATAAGTTTTGCGAGCGTGAACGGTGCAGCGAGCGCGTTTTGCGCCAGCAGTTTCGCAGTCAGACCGGGATGACCATCAACCAGTATCTGCGCCAGGTGCGGGTCTGCCATGCTCAGTATCTGCTCAAGCATAGCCGGTTGATGATTAGTGAGATTTCTATGCGCTGCGGCTTTGAGGATAGTAACTACTTTTCGGTGGTGTTCACGCGCGAAACCGGGATGACGCCGAGCCAGTGGCGTCATCTCAGCACTCAACATAATTAGCTGGCCATTCCCAGACCCACAATGTTTGCCGCGACAATGATCACCACGCAGCCAAGGCTTAGCACGCTGACCGGACGGCGTCCTGCATTGCTCCACTCTTTCATGATCAGGCCCACGATGCCACCGCACAGGACGTAGAAGCTCATGTGCAGCATCCAGCTCATGTAGTCATATTGCGCCGGAATTTTGGCATGGCCCCAGGCGTAAAAGAAGAACTGGAGATACCACATCAGACCAGCAAGCGCCGAGAACAGGATGTTGCTGATAATCAGCGGTTTGGCTAACGAGAAGTCGGCTTTTACTGACAGGTTTTTCATTTTTGCCAGACGAATGAAGCAGTATCCCAGATTGATCACCGCACCGCCGCCCATGATGACGACGTAGCTGGGCAGGGCGACATACAGCGGATCGATACCGAGCGCAGCAGCGGCTTCGTGCATGGGTTTAGCCGCATCCATCGCAAAGGACATCCCTGCGGAGAAAAAGCCGCACATCACCGCCAGTATCAGACCTTTTTTCAAATTGAACTCTTCGGCTTTGATGCCCATCTTGCGCTCTTTTAACTGTCCGGCGCGGGTAACAATCGCCACACCGATCAGGGCGACCAGCACACCGAGCAGGGTCATACGCCCACCAGGTGTGCCGATGAGCACGTCAAATTTACCGGCAATGATTGGCGTCATTAAGGTGCCAACAATCAGCGTAATACCGATAGCGATCCCGATCCCCATCGACATCCCGAGGTAACGCATGGTCAGACCATAGTTGATGTTACCAATCCCCCACATGGCACCGAACAAAAATACCGGCAGCAGTGTGGACGCGCTGAATGAACTGTAATAGGTCCAGAAGTCCGGCAGCAGGATCGCGCTGACGAGCCAGGGAAGGATCAGCCATGAAACAAAACCACCGATGGACCACATGGTTTCCCAGGACCAGTGTTGTACCTTTTTAAAGGGGGCATAGAAACAAGCGGCACTAGCGGCACCGATAAGATGCCATATTATCCCCATCGTAATTGCGTTACCCATTCTGTTTCCTTTTGAATTATCGATTTGGCAGGATGAAAATCACCCGTTTTGATGTTCAAAAGTCTAAAGAGTGAGCAATGAATTAACCTTCAGCATGCTGCCGCGTGATGAGTAATGCTGGCAAAATTCAGGGGATGAAAGGGATGTTGATCACAAATGCGGCTCCGCCCCTCTTTTTTTGAGAAGGGCGGAAATATCGAGGATTAGCAGATTCTTACTGCCTGAATACCCAGTAGCCAGGTGAGTTTTTCCAGCACCTCACCATGATGCCCCAGGCCAATGCTGCAATGATGAGCGGGGCCACCCATGCACCATTGCGTGGTGAACTCACGAGCCGATAATGGGAAGCGATAGCGGCTGTTGGTGTTGCCGATATCCAGGACTTCACCTGCCACCGCTTCACCTTCGGCATACTGTAAACGCACCCCATTTTCAGCATCTTCAATTACCGAAAGAAAGGTTACCGGGCCAGCTTTCACGGTCATCTGAATAGACACACCTTTACCGGGTTTGCCATGATAAACCGGCAACGGCACCAGATTTACCGGACCATCCGCCATCAACGGGTGTGCCGGACCATCATGTCCCCATAAAACAACATCATCGGTAAATTCAATACCATAGGGTTCTGAAAATGATCCGCCAGCGCCCAGAAGTTGCTGAATTTTCATCGCCAGCACATTTTTGATTTCATATTCTCCCGCTACGGGAATACCACGGTGGGTGAGCAGCGTGTTGCCGAGAATAATTGAGGTGATGATGTTCTCGTAAGCGTTACCGTTACGACCTTCATAGTAATAAGCGAGTGCACCGAGTTTATTCTGGGCAATCAGTTTATCCATGGCGCAGGCAGTGGTGATTGCCCGGCCAAGCTCTGCAGGTTCGCATGCCGCATCCAACTGAAGCACACGATGCATTTCCTGTTGTTTGGTGTTGAAGTCTGCCTCGCTGACCTGTTCGCGATATTCCGCCAGCTCACACATCTCCAGTGGCTTAAAGCGGACGCCCATTTTGGCGGACAAATTCGTCATATTGCTGTAAACGTCCACCATGCCGTCATAATAGTGTCCGAGGACGCCGACCTGGCAACTTGCCAGCATTTGACGAGCGTTGAGGGCTTGTAGCCACTGCGAAGTTTGTTGCCAGACGTACTCATCGCCCTGTAATGCACCAACGATCAATTGAAAGCGGATATTCGCACGGTTAAACACGTTTGCCAGTTCGGGGGCGCTGCAGGCCTGACAGTGCGCCAGCCACTCTCCAGTTCGCCCGCCCCGATCGGGGATTTGACGGATAGTTGAATAGGGCAGCCCTGGCTCTGGCTGTAGGGCCAGAATAATGACCGGTTTATTGATACTCTGCACAAGGGGTAGCACCGTTGAGCTGAGCGCGTAGGTGCTGATGTAAAGGCAGACTGCATCGACTGGTTGTTGCTGCAACCGTTTGATAAGGGCATCGGCTTTATTGACGTTATCAATCAGGCCGCCATTAATGACGGTGGCTTGTTGCGCCGTCAGACGCTCATCAATTGTTTGCAGGTAGCCCTGAAGACGTGATTCCAGGCCTGTAAACTGGGGCCAGTATGTGTCGAGACCGATACCGAAAAGGGCGATATTGACAGACATAGCAAGATTTCCTTGTGAGATAATTCGCAAACTATCTCGTGCTTTATCTCCCATGTCCTTCATGTCGCTGCCTGTTTTCTACCCAGGTTGGCAAAATTCGCCTGATTTTCCTAATGATGCTCACACTTTTACCGCATAATAACCCTGTAAAGAGTACGGCATTGATAATCATTTTCAATATCATTTAATTAACTATAATGACCCAACTGCTTACGCGGCGTTAACACTGGCCGCCCGACAATACTGGAGATGATTATGAGTTATACACTGCCATCCCTGCCGTACGCTTATGATGCCCTTGAACCGCACTTCGATAAGCAGACGATGGAAATCCACCATACCAAACACCACCAGGCTTACGTAAACAACGCGAACGCTGCGCTGGAGAGCCTGCCTGAATTCGCTAGCCTGTCTGCTGAAGAACTGATCGCTAAACTGGATCAACTGCCAGCAGACAAGAAAACTGTTCTGCGCAATAACGCGGGCGGCCACGCTAACCACAGCCTGTTCTGGAAAGGTCTGAAAACCGGTACTACGCTGCAGGGCGATCTGAAAGCGGCTATCGAACGTGACTTCGGTTCCGTCGACAACTTCAAAGCTGAATTTGAAAAAGCTGCGGCAACCCGTTTTGGCTCCGGCTGGGCGTGGCTGGTTCTGAAAGGTGACAAGCTGGCTGTTGTTTCCACCGCTAACCAGGATTCCCCGCTGATGGGTGAAGCTATCTCTGGCGCTTCCGGCTTCCCGATCGTGGGCCTGGACGTTTGGGAACACGCTTACTACCTGAAATTCCAGAACCGTCGCCCGGACTACATCAAAGAGTTCTGGAACGTGGTGAACTGGGACGAAGCTGCCGCGCGTTTCGCAGCGAAAAAATAAGTTCTACGCATTAACGAAACCCCTACAGGCGATGCTTGTGGGGGTTTTTTTGTGATTAAACTCAATATAAAAACGATGATCCACTTAAATTGAAACAAGGTTTTATTATGCGAGTGGGATCACTTTTATAGTCTCTATGAATGTCTATCTTCTTTCCATCAAGACGGGCGCATCTCAAAAGCAAGATGCAATCGCCCATAAAAATTGCCCCATTTTTATGTCTACAGGTGATGGAAATGCAGATCAAACGAACGATAGAGAAAATCCCAGGCGGTATGATGCTGGTGCCGCTTTTCCTGGGCGCGTTGTGTCACACCTTTTCCCCCGGCGCCGGGAAATATTTCGGCTCCTTTACCAACGGTATGATCACCGGTACGGTACCTATCCTGGCAGTCTGGTTCTTTTGCATGGGGGCGTCGATTAAGCTAAGCGCTACCGGCACCGTGCTACGTAAATCAGGCACGTTGGTCATCACCAAGATTCTGGTGGCATGGGTGGTCGCGGCGATTGCTTCACGTATTCTGCCGGAACATGGTGTGGAGGTCGGATTCTTCGCCGGGCTGTCTACGCTGGCGCTGGTGGCCGCTATGGATATGACCAACGGCGGGCTGTATGCCTCGATTATGCAGCAGTACGGCACCAAAGAAGAGGCCGGAGCGTTTGTCCTGATGTCGCTGGAGTCTGGCCCGCTGATGACGATGGTGATTTTGGGAACCGCCGGGATCGCGTCGTTTGAACCGCACGTGTTTGTGGGGGCTGTATTACCGTTTCTGATTGGCTTTGCGTTGGGGAATCTGGACCCCGAGTTGCGCGAGTTCTTCAGCAAAGCGGTGCAGACGCTGATCCCTTTCTTTGCTTTCGCATTGGGTAACACCATTGATTTAAGCGTGATTGCGCAAACCGGAGTACTGGGTATTCTGCTGGGTGTCGCGGTGATTATCATCACCGGTATTCCCTTGATTATCGCCGATAAACTGATTGGTGGCGGTGATGGTACGGCGGGGATTGCGGCCTCCAGCTCAGCGGGTGCGGCGGTCGCCACGCCGGTGCTGATTGCGGAAATGGTTCCGGCATTTAAACCGATGGCGCCAGCAGCGACTTCCCTCGTTGCCACGTCAGTGATTGTGACCTCCATTCTGGTGCCGATTATCACGTCTATCTGGTCGAAAAGAGTTAAAGCCAGGGCGGCGGAAATTGATATTCGTGGTACCGTGAAATAAATCTCTTAAGCCGGATGGTCTGCGCCATCCGGCTTAACGAGTTAACCTTCTACGATAAATACTTCATCGATTGTCCGACATTCGCTCTCGTTCAACTCTCCGCCAGCATTACGTGACACGCCGGTGCAATAGCCAAACTTACGCGATACCACGGTTTTGATGGTGGTGACAAAATCTTCGCCAATGGCGTAGATGGACATGTAGGTGCCAATTTGGTCCTGAATATCGCGAAGCGCTGCCAGGTCGCCCTGCTTAAACGCTTCCCGCGCGCTGACAAACAGTTCCGGCATGACGTTGTTTAATCCTGAAATAATCCCCGCACCGCCTGCCAGCAGGTTAGGAATGTAGTATTCGTCATAGCCGGACAGCACGGCAAAATCCTCACGCACGGCGCGGGTAGTCTGAATCATACTGCGGGTATGGGACTGACAGTCGACGGTATCTTTAATGCCTGCGAAGTTGGGAAATTCATCGACGAGGGTGGCAACCAGTTCGGGGGTTAAATCGCAGCCGGTACGTGCCGGAAAGTTATAGGCAAACCATTTACCGCTGAGTTTCTGTCCCAACTGACGGAAGTAGCTCAGCAGCTGTTTTGCCGTTTGCCCATAGTAGTAAGGTGGGAGGATCATCACAGCGTCGTAACCGGCGCGATACGCTTCCTGCGCCATCAACAGCACATCATTCTGGCAGGTGGATGAGACGTTGGCGACCATCTTCAGCGAGCTCATGGCGCGGGCTTCGCGGATCAGCACTAGCCTTTCTTCGAGCGTAAAGGAGGCAAATTCCCCGATGCTGCCCATCAGCAAAATCACGTCGATTTTGGCCTCGGTTAGGCGTTTGAGATGCTGGCTCAGACCGTTAAGATCGATCTTGCCGTCATTGTCCATTGGCGTAATGGAAGGACACCAGACGCCAGCAAATTGCGATTGACCAGTCACGTTGTCGACTCCTTATTTGAAATGATGTTTCAAAACCAGCTTACATTGATAGCATGTGTCCCTAACTTTCATGTGAACCGTGCTCTCATTTTGAGCGACTGGGGTAAAATAAATGTGGTGTAATGGGGGAAATTTATCGGGAGAGGGAACAGATGCGATATCCGGTCGATGTTTTTACTGGCAAGGTTCGGGACTACACGGGAAGCCGTCCCAGCGCGATTGCTAAAGTCCAGGTTGACGGTGAGTTGATGCTGACCGAACTGGGGTTGACGGGTGATGAGCAGGCGGAAACAAAAATTCACGGCGGGCCGGATCGCGCGCTGTGCCATTATCCGCGTGAACACTATCAGCACTGGAGACAAGAGTTTCCGGAGCAGGCGGAGCTATTTGTCGCCCCCGCGTTTGGCGAGAATCTTTCTACTGAGGGGCTAACGGAAGAGAATGTCTTTATTGGCGACATTTTCCAGTGGGGAGATGCGCTGATTCAGGTCACGCAGCCGCGCTCGCCGTGCTTTAAGCTGAATTTCCATTTCGGCATCAGCGACATGGCCAGCCAGATGCAGGATGCAGGCAAGACAGGCTGGCTGTGCAGCGTCATCGCTCCCGGTCAGGTGTCGGCAGACGCGCCGTTGATCCTGGCATCACGCGTCAGCGACGTCAGCGTACGGGAGGCGATTGCCATTGCCTGGCATATGCCGTTTGATGACTCGCAATATCATCGTTTACTGTCGGCTGCCGGGTTATCCAAAAGTTGGACCAGAACGATGCAAAAACGTCGTTTAAGCGGCAAGATCGAAGACAATTCCCGCCGTTTGTGGGGAAAAAAAACCCACCTCTATCTTGCAATTAAATCAGGTGGCAACACCTGATTTACCTCTCTCATGCTCGTTATCTCTGCGTACTGAAGCGGGTAAAAACCTGCCTGTCACAACACGCTTTCTGACCATTCTTGATACCTGGTCCACAAAAAGAAACTCTGCGTTGAAAAAAAACTTGAGTATTTCCGGCACTCAAATATCTTAGCTTTAAATTGGTTTAAACCAGATGAGCGAGATGAAAAAGAAAAACAATGTTGATGTGCTCAGAGAGCGCTTTGAAAGCTGGTTAAACGAAAATAATTTGCCAGCAGGATCCAAATTGCCCTCGGAAAGAGAGTTATGCGAGCTGCTGGATGCGAAGCGCATGACCTTACGTCAGGTTCTGATTGAGCTTGAGATCGATGCGCGTATTTTCCGCAAGAACCGCAGTGGTTGGTTTATTTCATCGAAACGATTTATTTATAACCCCAAATCACTTTCCAGTTTCAATGCCGAAGCCTGTGCTCAGGGGCGTAAACCTTTTTGGGATTATTTAACCAAAGAAACCATTGAGACGGTCCCGCATCATGTTGATGATGTTTTTCTCTCCACCGGTGAGCGCTATTTAGTTACCGGCTGGTGTGGTCTTGATTCACATAAAGTGTTTTACCATGAGTCCTACATTGATGCTGATGTTGCACCAGGATTCATAAACAAACTGGGCAATCAATCTTTTTCCAGCGTCTGGGAAGATGCGTTTGGTCATATTTTAAATATCAAAGAAATGATTTTTAAACCGGTCAATATGCCAGAAGTGGCGTGCAAAGAACTGGGCGTTGCGCCTAATACGTATGGAATTCTAGTAGAAAAACATCGGGCTACCCGAGATAAAAAAGTGGTTCAGGTTGATTTTGAATACTGGCGACTTGAATCAGTGGAACTTGTTATTCGTGATGAATGAGAAAACTATGGGAAAATGTAACCAGAAACTTCTTGCTGAACGTGCGAGAAATATACCACTGTACCTACATGCTTATGCCTTTCATCTGAATATGCGCTATGAGAGAGTCCTCCCTGGCGATCTTCTGGATATTGCGCATCAGCAGCAATTAAAGGGTGTGAAAATACATGTTGAGGATGGTGAATCCCAGTCACTGCAGAAAATAAACGATCGGCAGTTACACAATTTTAAAGAAAAGGCTAAAAAATATAACCTGGATGTGCATATCGAAACCAGCGCATCGGACCAGGCGACATTAACGGATGCAATTCGTATTGCTGTGGCAACTGGCGCAACGTCAGTTCGTTTCTACCCGCGCTATGAAGGGCATCTCAACGACGTTATGGCGAAGATTGCCAATGATCTTGCGTGGTTGTCTCAGTATGATGATTGTGGCCTGAGCTTTACCATTGAACAGCATGAAGATCTACAGGGTCATGAGCTGGTGACGCTGGTTAATAATAGTGGAATGAAGAATCTCTCTATTCTTTTTGATTTTGGCAACATGATTAATGCCAATGAGCAGCCGCTTTCTGCGTTAGAGGTCATGTCTCCTTTGATCACTCAGGTACATATTAAAGACGCAAAGATTCTTAAAGAAGGTAAAGGCTGGGGGCATGAGGCTTGTCGTTCAGGATACGGTGATTTACCCATGGAAGAGATGCTCAAAGCATTATTATTCCTGGGAGAAGATAAACCACAAGTACATGCTTTTGGTCTGGAAGAAGAAGTTGAATATTATGCACCCGCATTTCGTTTTGATGATGAAGGTGATAATCCCTGGATCCCATGGCGCGATGCAAGTTATACGCCGCTACCCGACGCTGACATGACTGATGCGCGATTGGCGCAGGAAAAAGAACACGCTCTGGCTCAAATAAAATACATTCGTGACTTGTGTAATAAATTTATAGGTAATCAATAACTTTCATAATTTTACTAAATGCGAAAAGAGTTATGAAAATAACTCTACAGTTTTATTAATTATATAAATTAATCTAAATATTTCTCTCAACAAGCAATGAGGGTTTTCTCATGTTCATGAATAAATGGGCAAGGCTCTGTTTTTTGATTTTAGGCGGCGGCACAATATTTAAACTTTCAAGTATGAAGGATGTTTTCTATGTGCCAATGCAAAGCGACTGGGGTTTAACTAATACGCAAATTGGCCTGAGTTTTACGGTTTATACTATTGTTCAGACAACCGGGCTTTTTCTTTCGCTTTATATCGCTGACCGTTATTCCAAGAAAATATTATTACCATTCGGTCTGATCGGCGTAGGACTTTGCGGCTTATATCTGGCAACGCTGCCGTCATTTACTGGTTATCTCATTTGCTTTGCCGCAATGGCATTCTTTGCCGATGTGGTTTACTGGCCGGTATTGCTGAAAGCCGTGCGTCTGCTGGGCACAAAAGAAGAACAAGGACGCATGTTTGGCTTTTTAGAAGCCGGACGCGGCGTGGTGGATGTCATCGTCGCATCTGGTGCTCTGTTTGTCTTCGTCCAGTTTGGTGAAGGTAAGGCGGGGATGCAGGCGGGTCTGTTGTTTTATACGGTCATTACGCTGGCGGCGGGCATTGTGACGTACTTTATTGTCGATGATGACAAAGTGAAAGGCGGCGAGAAAACCAGCGCCAATATGGAAGTGTTAAAGGGAATCAAACATGTGTTGTCCTGCCCTAACGTCTGGCTGGCTTCTTTAGGGATTTTCTTTGTTTACGCCGCATACTGCGGGCTGACTTACTTCATCCCGTTCTTAAAAGATATCTACATGCTGCCGGTAGCGCTCGTCGGGGCGTACGGCATCATCAACCAGTATGCGTTGAAAATGGTGGGAGGACCGATTGGTGGGCTACTGGCGGATAAGGTTGCCAAATCGCCGACGGTATACCTGAAGTGGACGTTTTTGATCTCCGCCGTTGCGATGCTTGTTTTCATGCAGTTACCGCATCAAACAATGAACGTATACATCGGTATGGTAGCAACATTAGGATTTGGGGCGATTATCTTCTCCCAACGCGCCATTTTCTTCGCGCCGATGGATGAAATTGGTACCCCACGCGAGTATGCCGGTTCGGCAATGGCATTTGGCTGTATCATCGGTTATATGCCCGCCATGTTTGCATACACGTTATACGGCTACTTACTGGATACCAATAGCGGTATCACGGGCTACAACTACGTCTTTAGCGTGATGATTGCGTTCAGCTTAATGGGCTTTATCTGTTCGACAATTCTGGTGAAGCGGATTAAAAAGCAAAAGCTAGCAGCTGCAGCGGCAACAGCATAAAGTGAGAGCTTCCCCGGCACGAGGTTACCGGGGAAGCCTGTTAAGCGCGTTTGTACAGCGGCAACCAAATCACCAGCCGTAAACCACCCAGTGGGCTGTCTTCGGCCTTCACCCAGCCTCGATGCTGCTGGATTGCGGTTTCAACAATCGCCAGACCCAGACCTGTTCCGCCAGACTCGCGATCGCGCGCCTCATCGGTACGATAGAACGGACGGAAAATCTGTTCCCGGTCTTCAGGGCTAACGCCCGGGCCATCGTCATCCACAGTGATGGTAATCCCGTCGATATCCACCGCGAAGCCAACTTCAATCTTCGTGTGTGAATAACGCAGGGCATTGCGCACAATGTTTTCCAGCGCGCTTTCCAGCGCATTTGGGTTGCCGTACAGCGGCCAGGGACCCGGCGGGAAATTCACCGTGAGCGATTTACCCATCTGCTCGGCTTCAAAGGCGGCGTTATCCAGCACTTCGCCCCACAGCTGATTGGCTTTCACCGTTTCACTGACCAGCGCGTTTTTCTGCTGATTACGTGACATCACCAGCAGGTCGTTGATCATGCTGTCCAGCCGATGCGCTTCTGTTTCAATACGCTCCAGCTCTTTACTCTCACCGCTGCGACGGCGCAGCAGCGCGGTACCCAGCTGCAGACGCGTCAGCGGCGTTCTCAACTCGTGAGAGATGTCCGACAGAAGGCGCTGCTGCGTGGTCATCATTCGCTCCAGCGCCGTCACCATCTGGTTAAAGCTGGCGCCTGCCGCCAGAAACTCCTGCGGACCGGCTTCCAGCTCCGGATGCTGACGCAGGTTGCCCTGGGCCACTTCATCCGCCGCGTTTTTCAACTTACGCGCTGGTTTCGCCAGACTCCAGGCAAGCCAGAGCAATAGCGGAGAGCTGACTAACATGGTGACGATCAGCAACAACAGCGGTCGGTCAAACAGCAGGTTGATAAAGTCAGATTGTGAGCTGCTGGCTGGTCGAATGAGATACAACTGGTAGTTATCTTCACCGTCTCTGACGGAGAAAGGCCCGACCATCTCAACGCGACCGTATTTTTTCTTTTGCGGATGGTCGGCGTTATCGGCCTGACCAATAAAGTTACGAATGATCTGCATTTCGTTGCGTTCTGCGCCGATCACGCGTCCTTCCGTCGTAACAAGCAATAACCGCTGTCCTGGCGGCGCCCACTTGTCTATCGCCCGAAACAAGCGACGCCACCACATCAAATCGTTGGGTGGGTCGTTCGCCAGTTCAGCTTCAACGTGTTGCTCAATCATCAACCCCTGGCGCTGCTCGCTGTCCAGTAGCTCGGTCATCTGGCGTGAATCGAGCTTGGGTAACATCAGTACCAACATCAACACCAGTGCCAGCGTCAACCAGAAGATGGCAAAGATGCGTGCGGTTAAGCTCCCTATCATGAAGCGGAGACCATCAGGTAGCCGCGACCGCGCAGGGTTTTAAACCACGGGTGTCCGTCTTTACGCTCTGGCAGCTTACGACGCAGGTTCGAGATATGCATGTCGATCGCGCGATCGAAAGGCGTCAGGCGTTTGCCCAGCACTTCCTGGCTCAGGTGTTCACGCGAAACCACCTGACCGAGATGCTGTGCCAGCAAATAGAGCAGGGTGAATTCGGTGCCGGTTAACTCCAGGGTTTGCCCGTCAAAGCTGGCTTCCTGGCGACCCGGATTAAGGCTTAACGCATCCACTTCCAGCGTCGGCGAACCGTTGTCGCTGTTCTGCTGTTGTTCGCTCCAGTGTGAGCGACGCAGAATAGCGCGGATGCGCGCGACCAGTTCACGGTCGTTAAACGGTTTGGGTAAATAGTCGTCCGCGCCCAGCTCAAGGCCAAGTACGCGATCCAATTCGCTGCCGCGAGCGGTCAGCATGATTACGGGTGTCTGGTGTGTCTGACGAAGTGCTTTCAGCGTATCGATGCCGTTTTTCTTTGGCATCATGACGTCGAGCAAAAGTAAATCGATGCTGTCATCCAGAAGCTCAAGCGCCTGTTCCCCATCATGGGCAACCAGCACATCGAAACCTTCCATTTCGAGCAACTCCTTTAACAGGGAAGTCAGCTCTCGGTCATCATCAACTAACAGGATTTTATTCATTGTTTACGTACCTCCGAGGCAGAAATTACGTCATCAGGCGTCGCTAATCTATGACTTTACGTTGTTTTACACCCCCTGACGCATGTTTGCAGCCCGAATCGTAAACTGTCTCTCGTTGAATCGCGACAGAAAAGATTTTGGGAGCAAGTGATGGGCAAAGTTACCGCTGCCGTCATGGCCTCAACGCTGGCATTCAGTACTTTAAGCCATGCAGCTGAAGTCGTCACAGGCGATCACTGGCACCTGGGTGAAGGCTCCGCGCAACGTAGCGTTCAGAGCCACATGTTTGACGGTATCAGTTTAACCGAACATCAACGTCAACAGATGCGAGATTTAATGCAGCAGGCAAGACACGAACAGCCTCCTGTTAATGTTAGCGAAATGGAGACAATGCATCGCCTTGTCACCGCAGAGAAATTTGATGAAAGCGCTGTGCGCGCTCAGGCAGAAAGAATGGCGCAAGAACAGGTTGCCCGCCAGGTTGAAATAGCCAAGGTCCGCAACCAGATGTATCGCCTGTTAACGCCCGAGCAGCAAGCGGTTTTAAATGAGAAACATGAACAACGAATGGAGCAACTGCGCGACGTAGCGCACTGGAAAAAAAGCTCATCGTTGAATTTATTGAGTAGTAGCAACTCACGTTCCCAGTAGTAACCCTGTTTTCCTTGCCATAGACACCATCCCTGTCTTCCCCCACATGATGTGGGGGTTTTTTTTGCCCAAAATTTGTCACTCGGTTATTGCCTGACTGTTTTACTTCATCCGTTATACTAGCGGCATATCCTGGCAGGAGTGTTTATGAATCAAACCTATGGGCGGCTGGTTAGCCGGGCGGCAATCGCGGCGACCGTGATGGCATCGCTGTTACTTTTGATCAAAATTTTTGCGTGGTGGTACACCGGATCGGTCAGTATTCTGGCAGCGCTGGTGGATTCTCTGGTGGACATCGCGGCCTCGTTAACCAACCTGTTGGTGGTGCGCTATTCGCTGCAGCCCGCAGATGATGAGCATACGTTCGGACACGGAAAAGCGGAATCGCTGGCGGCGCTGGCGCAAAGCATGTTTATTTCCGGTTCGGCGCTGTTTTTATTCCTGACCGGGATTCAGCATCTCATCCAACCTACGCCGATGAAAGATCCTGGCGTCGGGGTGATTGTCACCATCATTGCGTTGGTGTGTACAATCATTCTGGTCTCGTTTCAGCGCTGGGTAGTAAAACGCACGCAAAGTCAGGCCGTCAGGGCGGATATGCTTCATTATCAGTCTGATGTTATGATGAACGGTGCGATTCTCGTGGCGCTTGGGCTGGCATGGTACGGCTGGCATCGCGCAGATGCCTTGTTTGCGCTCGGGATTGGCATCTATATTTTATATAGCGCATTACGCATGGGGTATGAGGCGGTACAGTCTTTATTGGATCGTGCTTTACCCGATGAAGAACGTCAGGAAATTATTGATATTGTGACGTCATGGCCCGGAGTCAGCGGCGCTCACGATCTTCGCACGCGGCAGTCAGGGCCGACCCGCTTTATTCAGATTCATTTGGAAATGGAAGATAATCTGCCGCTCGTTCAGGCGCATTTAGTGGCTGAACAGGTTGAGCAGGCAATTTTACGGCGTTTCCCGGGATCGGATGTCATCATTCATCAGGATCCTTGTTCGGTCGTACCCAAGGAAGGCAAGATGTTTGATCTTTCATAATTCGTTGTAAAAAAAGTGAACCAGGCCAGCATTTTGTGTATAAATTACCACCATTTGGCCTGACCTGAATCAATTCAGCAGGAAGTGATTGTTATACTATCTGCATATTCGTTGGATCGTTTCGATATGCGGAATCGACTTCCGGCAGCAGATTTCATTTTGCATTCCAAAGTTCAGAGGTAGTCATGATTAAGAAAATCGGTGTGTTGACAAGCGGCGGTGATGCGCCGGGCATGAACGCAGCAATCCGTGGTGTTGTACGTGCAGCGTTGACGGAAGGGCTGGAAGTCATGGGGATCCATGATGGCTACCTGGGTTTGTATGAAGACCGTATGGTTCAACTTGACCGCTACAGCGTGTCCGACATGATCAACCGTGGCGGTACGTTCCTTGGTTCTGCTCGCTTCCCGGAATTCCGCGACGAAAACGTGCGTGCGGTGGCTATCGAAAACCTGAAAAAACGTGGCATTGACGCGCTGGTTGTTATCGGTGGTGACGGTTCATACATGGGGGCAAAACGCCTGACTGAAATGGGCTTCCCATGTATCGGTCTGCCGGGCACTATCGACAACGATATCAAAGGTACCGACTACACCATCGGTTACTTCACCGCTCTGGGTACCGTAGTTGAAGCGATTGACCGTCTGCGCGATACCTCTTCTTCTCACCAGCGTATTTCCATCGTTGAAGTGATGGGCCGCTATTGTGGCGATCTGACCCTGGCAGCTGCAATTGCCGGTGGCTGTGAGTTCGTGGTGGTTCCTGAAGTGGAATTCAGCCGCGACGATCTGGTTGCTGAAATCAAAGCAGGTATCGCGAAGGGTAAAAAACACGCAATCGTTGCGATCACTGAGCACATGTGCGACGTTGACGAACTGGCGCATTACATCGAGAAAGAAACCGGCCGTGAAACGCGTTCAACCGTACTGGGTCACATCCAGCGTGGCGGTTCTCCGGTACCTTACGACCGTATCCTGGCATCGCGTATGGGCTCCTATGCCATTGAACTGCTGCTGGAAGGCCACGGCGGTCGCTGTGTAGGTATTCAGAACGAGAAACTGGTTCACCACGACATTATTGACGCTATTGAAAACATGAAGCGTCCGTTCAAAGGTGACTGGCTGGACTGCGCGAAAAAACTGTACTGATTGTATTTTTTGCGCGCCTGATGGCGCTTCGCTTATCAGGCCTACAGGTTGCAGAGACTTGTAGGCCTGATTAGACGTTAGCTGCCATCCGGCAAATCCTCAGATTTATTCCTCGAAGTTATAGCAAATCTTTTTTTATTCTTTAATGTTTGGATGCCTTTCTGGCACGCTTTGCTCATCACAACATCACATAAGAGAGCTGGGCGATGAACAAATGGGGCGTAGGGTTAACATTATTGCTGGCATCGACCAGCGTTCTGGCAAAGGATATTCAGTTACTTAACGTATCGTACGATCCAACGCGTGAACTGTACGAGCAGTACAATAAGGCCTTCAGCGCGCACTGGAAGCAGGAGACGGGTGACAACGTCGTGATCCGCCAGTCACACGGTGGTTCGGGCAAACAGGCGACCTCCGTCATCAACGGCATTGAAGCCGATGTCGTGACGCTGGCACTGGCTTACGACGTAGATGCCATTGCTGAACGTGGTCGAATTGATAAAAACTGGATCAAGCGCCTGCCGGATAACTCCGCGCCGTATACCTCCACCATCGTGTTCCTGGTCCGCAAAGGCAATCCTAAACAAATTCATGACTGGAACGATTTGATCAAACCTGGCGTGTCGGTCATTACGCCGAATCCGAAAAGCTCCGGTGGCGCACGCTGGAACTATCTGGCGGCATGGGGCTATGCCTTGCACCACAACAACAACGATCAGGCCAAGGCACAAGACTTCGTGAAAGCCCTGTATAAGAACGTTGAAGTACTGGATTCCGGTGCGCGTGGCTCAACCAATACCTTCGTTGAACGCGGTATCGGTGATGTACTGATCGCCTGGGAAAACGAAGCGCTACTGGCAACGAACGAGCTGGGTAAAGACAAATTCGAGATAGTGACGCCGAGTGAATCCATCCTCGCGGAGCCGACCGTTTCCGTGGTCGACAAAGTCGTGGAAAAGAAAGACACCAAAGCGGTGGCAGAGGCTTACCTGAAGTATCTCTACTCCCCGGAAGGCCAGGAAATTGCAGCGAAAAACTACTATCGTCCACGTGATGCTAACGTTGCGAAGAAATACGAAAACGCATTTCCGAAGCTGAAGCTGTTCACCATCGACGAAGAGTTTGGCGGCTGGACGAAAGCGCAGAAAGAGCACTTCTCTAACGGCGGTACGTTCGACCAGATCAGCAAACGATAAATAAATCTGTGATTTACCGACCCGGTGGCTTAATGCGACCGGGTTTTTTATTTGTCATGGTTTTGCGTTACTCTTGCCCTTCAATGGGATACAGGAAACGCGTAATGAAAAAAGCAGGCTATCTTTTACTGGCGGTGATTGTGGTCGCCGCCGCTGCAGGTATCGGGTACTGGAAATTCACCGGCAACCCGGACGCATTACGCCAGATTGTTCTTCAGCAATGCCTGCCGCACCAGTTGCAGCAGCAGGATCCCGCGCCGTGCGCAGAAGTGAAGCCGGATGCCGGATATGTGGTATTCAAAGACCGTAACGGTCCACTGCAATATTTGTTGATGCCCACTTACCGCATCAACGGTACGGAAAGCCCACTGCTGTTGAAATCAGGCACGCCGAACTTTTTCTGGTTGGCCTGGCAGGCGCGCAGCTTTATGAGCCAGAAATACGGCCACGAAATCCCTGACAAAGCGGTATCGCTGACCATTAACTCGCGTAGCGGGCGTACGCAAAATCACCTGCACATTCATATCTCCTGCCTGCGAACTGATGTCAGACAACAGCTGGATGACAATCTGGCGAAAATCAGCACCCGCTGGCTGCCTTTACCTGGCGGGCTGCGCGGTCATGAATATCTGGCGCGCCGCGTCACGGAAAATGAACTGGCGCAACGCAGCCCATTTATGATGCTGGCAGAAGAGGTGCCGGATGCGCGTGAGCATATGGGCAGCTATGCGTTGGCGATGGTGCGTCAGAGCGATGAGTCTTTTGTCCTGCTGGCGACCCAGCGTAACTTGTTGTCGCTGAATCTCGCCTCCGCTGAGGAAATTCAGGATCATCAGTGTGATATTCTGCGTTAACCCCACCTAATCTGGCGTTTACTCCGCATGCTTGTCCCCGTATTCTTGTTGAAAAAAACAACAGGAGACAGGCATGTCGCTCTGGCTTACACACCCTCTGTTTATCCCCTCTCTGGTGGTTGGCATCACCATCCTGCTCTGGGCCACGTCGCTGCTGCCGGAGTTTATAACGGCGCTGCTGTTCTTTGCCGTAGCGATGGTTGCCAAAATCGCGCCTGCGGATGTGATTTTTGGCGGCTTCGCGTCGTCGGCGTTCTGGCTGGTCTTCAGTGGATTTGTGCTGGGTATCGCGATTCGTAAAACGGGGCTGGCGGACAGGGCGGCGAGGGCGCTGTCATCGCGGTTGACCGACTCCTGGCCGTTAATGGTGGCGAGTGTGGTGCTGCTGAGTTACGCGCTGGCGTTTGTGATGCCATCCAACATGGGCCGCATTGCACTGCTGATGCCGATTGTCGCGGCGATGGCGAAGCGGGCCGGAATTAACGACGGTACGCGCGCCTGGTATGGTCTGGCGCTGGCCGTTGGTTTTGGCACGTTCCAGCTTTCCGCGACGATTTTACCCGCTAACGTACCGAATCTGGTGATGAGCGGCGCGGCGGAAGGCTCTTACGGCATCCACCTCAATTATCTTCCCTATTTGCTGCTGCATACGCCAGTTCTGGGCTGGCTTAAGGGGGCGGTGCTTATCGTGCTTATTTGCTGGCTGTTCCCTGGTAAGCCCCATGCGCCGCGCGATCTCACACCGCTGGAGCCAATGAGTCGGGATGAAAAACGCCTGGCCTGGATGCTGGCCGTGGTGCTGCTGCTGTGGGTTAGCGAAAGCTGGCATGGTATTGGTCCTGCGTGGACCGGGCTGGCGGCGGCGGTTATCACACTGCTACCACGGGTTGGTTTTATCAATGGCGATGAGTTTTCCACTGGGGTAAATATTCGCACCTGTATTTACGTAGCGGGTATTTTGGGTCTGGCGATCACCGTCACCCAGACCGGCATTGGCAGCGCTGTGGGCGAGGCGCTGTTACAGGTGATGCCGCTGGATGCGGAAAAACCGTTTACCAGCTTTCTCGCGCTGACAGGCATTACCACCGCGCTCAATTTTATTATGACAGCGAACGGTGTTCCGGCGTTGTATACCACGCTGGCACAAAGTTTTGCCGATGCGACGGGGTTTCCGCTGCTGTCGGTGATTATGATTCAGGTATTGGGATATTCCACACCGCTGCTGCCGTATCAGGCTTCGCCGATTGTGGTGGCGATGGCGCTTGGGAAAGTGCCTGCGAGGGCGGGGATGTTGCTGTGCATTTCGCTGGCGGCGGCAACGTATCTGTTGCTTCTGCCGTTGGATTATCTCTGGTTCAGTATGCTGGATAAATTATAACTGTATATAAATGTTAATTTTTTGTTTTGTGAGATGATGAATTGTTTTATTTGGGCTGATGGCGGTTAATACCGGGGCGCAGATTTGTGCACTGGAAACTCAAGGATTGATTCATGGACAGTTTGACCCCTATCCGCTGTTGGCCTGCCATCATTTCGCTCGCGATCACGCTTACCATCTGGTTTGTTATCCCGTGTCCGCCTGATGTCACTCCGCAAGCGTGGCATCTGCTGGCGTTGTTCATTGGTACGATCGCAGCGATTATCGGTAAAGCCATGCCCATTGGCGCCATTGCGGTAGTGGCGATTATGCTGGTGGCGATGACCGGCGTCACTAACCCCGGTAAACCCTCGGCCGCGCTGAACGATGCCTTGAGTGGCTTCTCTAATCAACTGATTTGGCTGATTGGTTTATCCATCATGTTGTCGCAAAGCCTGTTAAAGACCGGGTTGGGCGCGCGTATTGGCTACGGGTTTATTGCGCTGTTTGGTAAAAGAACGCTGGGTATTGCGTGGGCATTAACCCTTGCGGAAACGCTGATCGCACCCGTAACGCCAAGCAATACCGCGCGTGGCGGCGGCATTATCCATCCGGTAATGCGGGCGATTGCGGAAAGCCTCGGATCGCAACCGGGCAACAACGAGAATGGCTCAACGGGCCGCTATCTGGCGCTGGTGAATTACAACATTAACCCCATCAGCTCGGCAATGTTCATCACCGCGACCGCGCCTAACCCCTTAATCGTTAGCTTTTTAACGAAGGGAACGGATGGGGTGCTGAATATGACATGGGGAATGTGGGCTATCGCCGCGCTGCTTCCCGCGGTGGTCTCACTGGTCGTCATGCCGATTGTTATCTGGTGGCTCTACCCGCCAGCCATCACACGCACGCCAAATGCGCCTCAGTTCGCACGACAAAAACTGGAGGCGCTAGGTCCGCTTTCACTGGCAGAGAAAATTACCCTGGCCGTCTTCATTTTGCTGCTTTGCCTGTGGGCGGGCGTTCCCGCAATGTTGATGGGCAGTAGCTGGAGTGTAAATCCTACCAGCGCCGCGTTAATTGGTTTGTCGATTCTGTTGATGACGGGCGTATTAAGCTGGGATGACATTCTTAAGTGCCGTGGAGCATGGGATACCATAGTCTGGTTCGCCGCGCTGGTGATGATGGCGGATTTTCTCAGCAAGTTGGGGTTGGTGGGGTGGCTGGCAACCAGCGTGGGTAGCGCAATCGACCATCTGGGTGTGCACTGGAGTATTGCGACGCTACTGCTGATCCTGCTTTACGTCTACTCGCACTACTTTTTCGCCAGTACAACTGCACATATTACGGCGATGTTCGCTGCGTTCTTCGCCGCAGGATTAGGCCTCGGCGCGCCGCCGGCGCTACTTGGGTTGATGCTCGGCTTCTCCTCCTCGCTGATGATGTCGCTCACGCACTATGGCACGGGTACTGCGCCTATCATCTTTGGTTCAGGCTATGTCACGCTGGCGGAGTGGTGGAAAACGGGGCTGGTAATGAGTGTGGTCAACCTGACCATTTGGGGTGTGACCGGCGCCTTCTGGTGGCACTGGTTGGGATACTGGTAGTTAATACAGCGGGAGGAGTGCTCCTCCCGCCTTAACAACTTAAGCCTGTTTAGCGGCTTCTGCTGCTTTAACGATGACTGCGAAGGCGTCTGCTTTCAGAGAAGCACCGCCAACCAGCGCGCCGTCGATGTCCGGCTGAGCGAACAGCTCAGCAGCGTTAGCTGCGTTCACGGAACCGCCGTACTGGATGATAACTTGTTCAGCGATTTTCGCGTCAGCTTTAGCAATGTGATCACGAATGAATTTGTGAACAGCCTGAGCCTGAGCAGGAGTTGCAGATTTACCGGTACCGATAGCCCATACTGGTTCGTAAGCGATGACGACGCCTTCGAATGCTGCCGCGCCCTGAGTTTTCAGAACGGCGTCGATCTGACGTGCGCAGACTTCTTCAGTTTTGCCCGCTTCGTTTTCTGCTTCGGTTTCACCGATGCACAGAACCGGAGTCAGACCCTGTTCTTTCAGAATGGCGAATTTTTTAGCGATCAGCTCGTCAGACTCTTTGTGGTAAGTACGACGTTCAGAGTGACCGATGATGATGTACTGCGCGCCGATATCTTTCAGCATTTCCGCGCTTGTTTCACCGGTGAATGCGCCAGACAGGTTCAGGTCAACGTTCTGCGCGCCCAGAATGATGTGGCTACCGGCAGCGGCGTGTTTAGCCAGGTCGATATACATTTCCGGCGGAGCAATCGCTACTGCACAGCCAGCAACGCCAGCCAGTTCTTTACGCAGATTAGCAACCAGTTCGTTTACCATGTGGCGGCTGCCGTTCAGTTTCCAGTTACCCATCACTAAAGGATGTCGCATTTCATTTCTCCACGCTTGTCAGCGAATTAAGGAATATGGCCGCCCGTCAGGGCAGCATGGTCTGTGAAACAGTATAGAGATTCATCCCTTGAAAGGCTTTGCTTTTTATCATTTCCCCGTCATTCTGCACGTTGCAGGTGCGTTGGCTGTACTCTCTCACCCCTGTCACTTACTGATGTAAGCTCCAGGGGATTCGTTGCGTCGCCGCCTTCCTGAAACGTGAATAATTTAGGGGGAATTCGCCTTCTCAAGACTTTCTGATAGTGCCAGCTTAATCGGTTCAACAGCGAAGGTCAGCCCCTTTTCCCCGTTATCTGCAACAACATAGCGAATTGCGCCTTCAGTTTCGGCGTAATAGTGCTTACCTTTGCCCGCTGCGAGCAGTTTTTGCAGCTTTTTCTGGCTCTGTTCTTTCGTCAGCAGCGGCGCGACGGTGCGGATGACGGCGCTCATATATTCCAGCGCTTTCGCTTTGGCCGCCTTTTGGTCTGGTCCCTGAATCGGCAACCAGGTTATTTGCATACTTTTGATTTTTAAGGTGCCGCGCTCAAGGGCGGAGGACGCATACAGGTTTTCATTGATTTTGCTGGCCGCGCGGGTGAGATTTGCCCGATCGCGACTGCTGTCGATGGCGCGGAACTCATTCAGGATAAGCTTCGGATTCTGCGTATTAAAGTTTTCGCGAAACTGGCTAATCGACAGGTCAAAAGTCGGCGCACCCGCCAGTAAATAGGGGGCCGTGGTTGCCGTCGATGGCGCTTCCGCCAGTGCCGCAGTGCTTGCGGTTAAGGCTGAAAACAATAATAAAAACAGTGTAAATCCTTGCTTCATCAATCGTACCTTTCATTCTCACTGCTCACGATTAAAACGGTAACCGTCGAGCTTGTCAAAAGGGTAAACTGTTCTGGAAGGTAATAATAAAGGAACTTACATGACCATACAGCAGTGGTTATTCTCATTTAAAGGGCGCCTCGGGCGCCGTGATTTCTGGATTTGGATAGGTCTGTGGATTGTCGGTATGTTGGTTCTGTTCTCGCTGGCGAGCAAGCAATTACTCGATATTCAGACCGCGGCATTTTGTCTGGTGTGTCTGCTGTGGCCGACGGCGGCAGTGACGGTAAAACGCCTGCACGATCGGGGACGTTCCGGGGCGTGGGCGCTGTTGATGATTCTGGCCTGGATGCTGCTTGCCGGAAATTGGGCGATGTTGCCCGGCGTCTGGCAATGGGCAGTTGGCCGCTTTGTTCCGACGCTGATTCTGGTCGGCATGCTCATCGATCTGGGCGCGTTCGTTGGCACCCAGGACGAAAATAAATATGGTAAAGATACGCAGGACGTGAAGTACAGAGCTGACTCGTAGGCCGGATAAGGCGCGTTAGCGTCGCCATTCGGCAAAATGCCCGGGGGCGCTTACCGGGCAAGTAAAACGTTCTTACCAGTAGTGCTCAGCAGTCATATGGCCCGGTCGACGGCGCAGATGTTTGGTCATCTGCCGGGTTTCTTTCAGCAGTTGCTGCGTATCGCGTACCATTTGTGGATTTCCGCACAGCATCACATGGCTGGTTTCTTTATCCATTGGCAGCCCTACCGCTTTTTCCAGTTCACCGTTTTCAATCAGCGCCGGTACGCGCCCGGTCAGCGAATCTGCAGCTGTCTCCCGGCTGACAACCGTCTGGATGCGTAATTTACCTTCATAGCGCTTTTCCAGCGCCTGCATCAACGGCAGGTAGCTCAAATCGGCGGCATAGCGCGCGGCGTGGACCAGCACCAGATTTTTAAAGCGATCCAGGTCTCTGCCTAACTGCAGAATCGACAAATACGGGCCGATAGCCGTGCCGGTTGCCAGCATCCATAGCGTTTCGCAATCAGGGACCTCATCCAGCACGAAGAAGCCAGCGGCTTCACTCACCACCTGGACTTCATCGCCAGGTTTTAGCGCCGCCAGGCGGGGGCTGAGTTTACCGTCGGGAACCGTCACCAGATAAAATTCTAAGTCGGGGTTGTCAGGCGCATTGACGTAGGAATAGGCGCGCTGGACGCGCTCGCCGTCGATCTCAAGGCCAAGCTTGGTGAACTGACCAGCAGTGAAAGGAAGAACCGGAGCTCGCACGGTCAAACTAAACAGGGCATCGGTCCAGTTCTGCACCTTTGTGACTTTGCCTGTTACCCAATCTGCCATGGTTTTCTCCTGTCTGCTTTGATTGCCTTATCTTCGTTCGTTGGAGGAAAGATTTCCAGCCCGGATGGGCTGGAAGGCTCTATTGATCAAATCAATTACAGGATGTGCGCCTGCACATCGGGATCTTTGCGATCGAGGTAGTGAATCGACTGAATGCGGCGGATCGTGCGCGATTTGCCGCGGATCAGCAGCGTTTCGGTGGTCGCGATATTGCCTTTACGGCTAATCCCTTCCAGCAGATCGCCTTTGGTGATGCCAGTGGCGGAGAAAATGACATTGTCGCTGCGCGCCATTTCATCCAGACGCAGCGCTTTGCCTGCTTCGATGCCCATAGCGGTACAGCGGGCCAGTTCCTGCTCGCCAATACGACGGTTCTCTTCGCTGTCGCCTTTGACGTCGTGACGCGCCAGCAGACGGCCCTGCATGTCGCCGTCCAGCGCGCGGATCACGGCTGCGGAAACCACGCCTTCCGGTGCGCCGCCAATGCCGTACAGCACATCAACTTCACTGTCTGGCATGCAGGTCAGAATCGAGGCCGCAACGTCGCCGTCAGGAATAGCGAAGACGCGCACGCCCAGTTTCGTCATCTCTGCAATAACTTCGTCATGACGTGGTTTTGCCAGAATGGTGACGGTCAGATCACTCAGCGGTTTGTTCATCGCGGCTGCAATGTTTCGCAGATTGGTTTCCAGCGACAGGTTCAGATCGATGGACCCTTTTGCGCCAGGGCCGACAATCAGCTTTTCCATGTACATGTCCGGCGCGTTCAGGAAACAGCCTTTATCGCCCACCGCCAGCACCGCCAGCGCATTCGCCTGGCCCATGGCCGTCATGCGCGTGCCCTCGATAGGATCGACGGCGATGTCGACTGCATCACCGTGACCGGTTCCGACTTTCTCGCCGATGAACAGCATCGGCGCTTCATCAATCTCACCTTCGCCAATCACGATGGTGCCGTCAATGTTGACCTGATTGAGCATAATACGCATGGCGTTTACCGCCGCGCCGTCAGCGGTATTTTTATCGCCGCGGCCCAGCCATTTATAGCCAGCCAGCGCGGCCGCTTCGGTCACGCGTGAAAATTCAATGGCAAGTTCTCGTCTCATTGCAAACTCGTAGCAGAAAGGAATGGCGCGAAGTGTAGCACAGGGGAGGGTGGGCGATTATTGATGTGTGTGCGGGGTTGCCCCCGCACGAAGATATTGCCGGATAAGGCACAGTCGCCATCCGGCAATGACGTATTACTCGTCGTGATCTTCCCACGCCATGGCGCGTTTGACCGCTTTTTTCCAGCCGCTGTAGCGGAAATTACGTTCGGTGGTTTCAATGCCAGGGCGGAATTCACGCTCGATAACCGCTTTCTCCTGCAGCTCATCCAGATTTTGCCAGAAGCCAACAGCCAGACCGGCGAGGTATGCCGCACCCAATGCGGTGACTTCGCGGACTTCCGGGCGCTCAACGCGTGTGCCGAGAATATCGGACTGGAACTGCATCAGGAAGTTGTTGGCTACCGCACCGCCATCGACGCGCAGGGCATGCAGACGAATACCGGAGTCAGCCTGCATCGCTTCCAGTACGTCACGGGTCTGATAAGCAATTGACTCAAGCGTTGCACGGATGATGTGGTTGGAGTTTACGCCACGGGTCAGACCGAAGATGGCCCCGCGTGCATACGGGTCCCAGTACGGTGCGCCAAGGCCGGTGAATGCCGGAACGACGTACACGCCGTTGGTATCTTTCACTTTGGTAGCGAAATATTCGGAGTCGAATGCATCGCTGATGAGTTTCATTTCATCACGCAGCCACTGGATGGAGGCGCCAGCCATAAATACCGCACCTTCCAGCGCGTAGTTCACTTCCCCGGTCGGTCCGCAGGCGATGGTGGTCAGCAGTCCGTTTTCGGACTTAACGGCTTTCTCGCCGGTGTTCATCAGCATGAAGCAGCCGGTACCGTAAGTGTTTTTCGCCATCCCTTCCTTCACGCATAGCTGGCCAAACAGTGCCGCCTGCTGGTCACCGGCAATACCGGAGATAGGAATACGCGTGCCGCCCTTACCACCGATGTTGGTCTGGCCGTACACTTCAGAAGAACGACGTACTTCTGGCAGCATGGCTCGCGGAATATCCAGCGCATCCAGCATCGTGTCATCCCAGTCCAGAGAGTGGATGTTGAACAGCATGGTACGCGAGGCGTTGGTGTAATCCGTTACGTGTACGCGTCCCTGCGTCATTTTCCAGATAAGCCAGGTGTCTACGGTACCGAACAGCAGTTCACCGCGACGAGCGCGCTCACGCGAGCCTTCTACGTGGTCGAGGATCCATTTCACTTTGGTGCCGGAGAAGTACGGGTCAATGACCAGACCGGTGTTATTGCGGATGTACTCTTCCATACCGTCGCGCTTGAGTTTTTCGCAGATATCCGCGGTACGACGACACTGCCACACAATGGCGTTATAGATTGGTTTACCGGTTTCACGCTCCCAGACGATGGTGGTTTCACGCTGGTTGGTAATACCGATCGCTGCAATCTCATCGGAACTGATATCGGCTTTCGCCAGAACTTCTACCAGCGTTGAGCTTTGGGTCGCCCAAATTTCCATTGGGTCGTGTTCTACCCAACCTGCTTTCGGGTAGATTTGCTCGAATTCGCGCTGTGAAACGGCAACGATATTCGCATCGTGGTCCATTACGACCGCGCGGGAGCTGGTGGTGCCCTGGTCGAGCGCAACGATATATTTTTTTTCAGTCATAATTTTTTTGTCCCGTAGTCACATTACTGCGAAGCTTTTTGTTGAGTGTTGGTCGCAACGTCTTTTTCTTCAATCGCGCAGACATCGCACGGTAAATGACGACCAATCAGTTTGCGATATGCCCATGCGCCTAAAATCGCGCCGGTAATCGGGCCAAACACCGGGACCAGGAAGTAAGGGATATCGCGACCACCCGTGAAGGCAATCTCACCCCATCCGGCCATCCAGGCGAAGAGTTTCGGTCCGAAGTCACGTGCCGGGTTCATGGCAAAACCTGTCAGCGGCCCCATGGAAGCACCAATAACGGCAATCAACAAACCGATCAGCAGCGGTGCCAGCGGACCACGAGGCACACCGTTACCATCGTCGGTCAGAGCCAGAATCAGCCCCATTAGAATAGCGGTAATGACCATTTCAACCGCGAAGGCCTGCACAAAATTGATATGCGGATTCGGGTAGGTGGAGAAAGTACCTGCCAGACCCAGGCTCTCGGTACTGCCGCGCACGATATGGTTAGTTTGTTCGAAATCGAGGAAAAGATTGTAATAAAGCCCGTAAACCAATGCCGCTGCGCAAAAGGCGCCGGCAATTTGCGAAATAATAAAAGGGACAACTTTGCGTTTATCAAAACAGGCGAACAGCCAGAGTGCGATGGTTACCGCTGGATTCAGATGTGCACCAGAAACGCCTGCGGTCAGGTAGATAGCCATTGCTACCCCCAGACCCCAGATGACACTGATTTCCCACTGACCAAAAGTAGCCCCAGCTACTTTGAGTGCAGCGACACAGCCCACACCGAAGAAAATCAACAACCCGGTACCGAGGAATTCAGCAATGCACTGGCCTTTTAAGGTTGAGGTTTGACTCATAATCGGATCCTGAAGAGAGTTTAATGTTTATTGTTTGCGAGAAGGTCACTGACATCCCCGGAGCCGGTAGGCACACTGTTAATTTATCGTTAACGCGCAAAAACGAGAAATATCGAAATTAAAATGTGTGTACTCCATCAACAAAATGAGCGTTTTCGCGCCATTGCGCGGTATTTGTTATACAAAAATAGTGTGAGCTGAATCATTTCACTGAACAACCTGTTAACACTTAAGAGTTATGACAGTAATGTCACCAGGAGAAAGACTAAAAGTGTTGCAAACCGCAATCTGCGCGGGATGCCGCTGGACAGGGATGACGCGGCTTCATACAATCGGTGTTAAGTAGAGTGCGCTCGTTTTTATTAAGGCGTCGCCGGTTATCGGGACGAGGATTTTTATCCATCAACGCCTTGCAATTCAGGAGAGGTATGACGATGTCATTAGAAGTGTTTGAGAAACTGGAAGCAAAAGTACAGCAGGCGATTGATACCATCACGCTGTTGCAGATGGAAATCGAAGAGCTGAAAGAAAAAAACAACTCACTGTCGCAGGAAGTTCAGTCTGCACAGCAGCAGCGTGAAGAGCTGGAGCGTGAGAACAACAACCTGAAAGAACAGCAGAACGGCTGGCAGGATCGTCTGCATGCCCTGCTGGGTCGTATGGAAGAAGTCTAATCCTCGTCATATTTCACGTTATGGCGGCGTTGGCTGCGTGCATTCACCCCAGTCACATAGTGGCCTATGCTCCTGGGGATTCACTTACTTGCCGCCTTGCCCTGACGCGAAATCTTTAGAGGATTTAGAGTACGAGTTTGTAGGCCGGATAAGGCGCAAGCTGTCATCCGGCAATACAATAGCTTACCGCAATACAACGTTCGTTTCAGGCATTCAAACCCCCATCTACGTCCAGACCGGTGCCGGAAATCTGCCCAGCCGCTGTGCTTGCCAGAAACGTCACCGCCGCTGCAACATCCTCCGGTGTTCCATAATGCCCTGTAGCAATAAGCTGCCGTTGGGATTCTGCCTGCTCGCCATCTGCTGGGTTCATATCACTGTCAGTTGGGCCAGGATGGACAAGGTTAACGGTAATACCCCGTGGGCCGAGATCGCGAGCCAGGCCACGGGTTAGCGAGTTGAGCGCTGATTTAGTCATCGCGTAAACAGCAATCCCCGGTTGGGCGACGCGGTTGGCAAGGCAACTGCCAATATTGATAATTCGCCCACCTTCAGGGAGATGTGGCAACGCGGCCTGTATGGCTACCACCACGCCACGGATATTCACGTTAATCAATGCGTCGATGTCTTCCAGTGACATCGACTCCAGCGGGCCGCCGCGTGCGATCCCAGCGTTGTTGATCAGAATATCCAGTCCTCCAAGTGACTGTACCGTGCGGTTTACGGCGTTCTGAATTGCCTGAGCGTCAGCACTGTTTGCCTGAATGGCCTCACCATGGCGGCCAAGCGCTGTAATTTCATCGGCAACGGCCTGGGCTTTCTCCGCAGATTTTTCATAGGTTATAACAACATCAGCACCGGCTTTCGCCAGCGACAGTGCGATGGCGCGCCCTAACCCTCGACTGGCCCCTGTGACCAGCGCTTTTTTACCTGTCAGATCGATATGCATGATGACCTCGTGATGAGAGTGATGAGATTCATCATTAGGTATAGAGAGAGTTTTTTCTTCGTCAATGCGCAGGATGGGGGAATCGAAAGGGGGAGCGGCAAAAAAAAGCCAGTCAGTTGTTTACCGACTGGCATCACACCGACTTGCGGTATTTTCTTTACTCGATATCGAGCGGGTCTTCGGAGAGGATTATCCCGGTGTTGTCGGCGTACAGGTGATCGCCGGAGAAGAACGTCACGCCGCCAAAGTTGACGCGCACATCGCTTTCCCCAATCCCTTCACCTGCAGCACCTACCGGAATGGCGGCAATCGCCTGAATGCCGATATCCAGTTCTCCCAGATCGTCTACCTGGCGGACTGAGCCGTAGATGACCAGACCTTCCCATTCATTCTGTACGGCCAGTCTTGCCAGTTCGGCATCGACCAGTGCACGACGGACAGAACCGCCGCCATCGACCAGCAGAACACGACCACGGCCGTTTTGTTCGAGCAGATCGTACAGCAACCCGTTGTCCTCGAAACATTTTACCGTGATGATTTGTCCGCCAAACGACGCCCGTCCTCCAAAGTTAGAGAACAGCGGTTCCACGACGTTGACATCTTCCTGATAGATGTCACAAAGCTCGGATGTATCGTATTTCATAGGCTTAACGTTCAGTTGCTGCGAGAATTTTTAGTATATCGCGCTATGTGTACTGTTGGCAAAATCATCAATTGTTAATTGATATTTGTCAGTTAAAGAGACCACTGACTTAAGAAAATCCCGATAACAAACAGTAAGTTAGTTAATAGCGCTGCTTTTACGGTGCGTTCCAGCATTGGGCGCATTGCCGCAGGATCCATCTCGCGCATCACGTAACGTGCCTGTTTGATTAGCAGCGGAGCGGCGAGAATAAACAGCCATCCCCACAGACTTTGCAGCGAAAACAGGTTAAACAGCGCCAGGCAGACCAGTGTCCCCATCAGCAGGCAGGCATGGTAGCGGCGGGCATTGACGGCGCCTAAACGCACGACCAACGTATTCTTGCCGTTCTCCCTGTCGCTGTTGATATCGCGCAGGTTGTTGACGTTGAGCACGGCGGTTGCCAGCAGGCCGCAGGCGGTGGCAGGCAGAATCAGCGCCGGAATCAACGTATGCGCCTGCAGATACCAGCTCCCCATCACGCTGAGCCAGCCGAAGAATACCAGCACGGAAATATCGCCCAGGCCGATGTATCCATAAGGGCGATTGCCCACGGTATAAGTGATCGCGGCGATAATTGACAGGCCTCCAAGCACCAGGAAGCCGACAAAATCCGCCAGCGTGTGACAGGCCAAAGCAACCAGGGCCAGACCGGACAGACAGATCAACACCACGGTGACGATCAGCGCGCGCTTCATCTGCTGTTGGGTGATAACCCCTTTTTGCATCCCGCGCAGTGGTCCAATACGGTCGGGCTTGTCGCTGCCTTTGACGGCATCGCCATAGTCGTTAGCGAGATTGGACAGAATTTGCAGCAGTCCTGCCGTAATCAATGCCAGCAGAGCAACCAGCGGATCGAAGTATCCTTGCCACCATGCTAATGCCGTACCGACGATGATCGCCGCGAAGGCGAGCGGTAAGGTCTTAGGTCGTAAACTTTCCAGCCAGGCTTGTGAGCGGCTAATTTGTTGTTGTTCAGTCATATTTAGCGCCAATAAAAATGGGGCTTTATCAGCCCCATCAACAGTGATGAAAATGCATTGAACGCGATTATAGGATAAAACGGCTCAGATCTTCATCTGCGACCAGCGCATCCAGATGTTTGCTCACATAATCGGCATCAATTGTGATGCTTTGGCCGTTTAAATCGCTCGCATCATAGGAAATATCTTCCATCAGACGCTCAAGAACGGTATGCAGACGACGCGCACCGATGTTTTCGGTGGTTTCGTTGACCTGCCAGGCCGCTTCGGCAATGCGTTTAATGCCCGATTCGGTGAAGTTGATGTCCACACCTTCGGTCGCCATCAGCGCTTTGTACTGAACGGTGATGGAGGCATTCGGTTCGGTAAGGATACGCTCAAAATCGCTGGTGGTCAGCGCCTGCAGCTCGACACGAATCGGCAGACGACCCTGCAGTTCCGGGATCAGGTCAGACGGTTTCGCGACCTGGAATGCGCCAGAAGCGATAAACAGAATGTGATCTGTTTTCACCATACCGTGCTTGGTAGAGACCGTGCAGCCTTCAACCAGCGGCAGCAGGTCGCGCTGTACGCCTTCACGGGACACGTCCGGGCCGGAGGATTCGCCGCGCTTACAGATTTTGTCGATTTCATCGATAAACACGATCCCGTGCTGCTCAACGGCGTCGATAGCTTCCTGTTTCAGCTCTTCCGGGTTTACCAGTTTGGCTGCTTCTTCTTCAATCAGCAGCTTCATCGCGTCTTTGATTTTCAGCTTACGCGGTTTTTGCTTCTGACCGCCCAGGTTCTGGAACATGGACTGTAGCTGGCTGGTCATCTCTTCCATTCCCGGAGGCGCCATAATTTCAACGCCCATCGGTGCGGCCGCGAGATCGATTTCGATCTCTTTGTCATCCAACTGGCCTTCACGCAGTTTTTTACGGAACGCCTGACGCGCTGCAGAAGGCTCCTGCGGCTGCTCAGACTGTCCCCAGTTATTTTTAGCTGGTGGGATCAGCACGTCGAGAATGCGCTCTTCCGCCATCTCTTCGGCACGGAAGCGGTTTTTCTCGATTGCCTGAACGCGGACCATTTTGATGGCTGCATCGGTCAGATCGCGGATGATGGAGTCAACTTCCTTACCAACATAGCCAACTTCGGTGAATTTTGTCGCTTCAACTTTGATGAACGGCGCATTGGCCAGTTTTGCCAGACGACGGGCGATTTCGGTTTTACCAACGCCGGTCGGGCCAATCATCAGGATGTTTTTCGGTGTGACTTCATGGCGCAGCTCTTCGTTAAGCTGCATACGGCGCCAGCGGTTACGCAGGGCAATCGCCACGGAACGCTTAGCGTTATCCTGGCCGATGATGTGTTTGTTCAGTTCGCTGACAATTTCGCGTGGGGTCATTTCAGACATGGGGGATCCTTACGCTTTGGAGTTCAATTCTTCGATGGTATGGAAGTGGTTGGTATAAATGCAGATATCCCCTGCAATATCCAACGCTTTCTCAGCAATCTCGCGTGCGCCAAGCTCGGTGTTTTCCAGCAGAGCGCGTGCAGCAGCCTGGGCGTAAGGGCCGCCGGAGCCGATGGCAATCAGATCGTTTTCTGGCTGGATGACGTCGCCGTTACCGGTGATGATGAGCGATGCCGTTTCATCTGCGACGGCCAGCAGCGCTTCGAGTTTGCGCAGCATACGGTCAGTACGCCAGTCTTTTGCCAGTTCAACGGCAGCTTTCACCAGGTGACCCTGATGCATTTCCAGCTTGCGTTCGAACAGTTCAAACAGCGTGAATGCATCCGCAGTACCGCCCGCAAAGCCCGCGATGACTTTGTCGTTATACAAACGGCGGACTTTCTTCACGTTGCCTTTCATTACGGTGTTACCCAGTGTGGCCTGACCATCACCGGCGATTACCACATGGCCGTTACGGCGTACGCTTACTATTGTTGTCACGAGCAGACCCCTTGGTTACAAATGCAAAATACAGGCCCCGCGCAGTGAGCGGGGCGTAATGCAAGTATAGATGGGGGGGATTTTGGGGGTTTCAACCCCCAGTGGCGAGTCGAATGCAGTTTGTGTGACCAGCAACCTTCAGGCGGCTGATGGTGTTGTCGGCATTCTCTTTGCCTTTGACCGGACCAATGACCACGCGATTCCAGCCGTTATTGGTGGTAATTCGTGAGTTGAAGCCTTCAAAGGCCAGCTGCGCACGCACCGTTTCTGCTTGCTCAGCACCTTTAAATGAGCCGCACTGTACCATCCAGCGGCGTTCATCTTTTTTCTCCGCCGTCTGTTTTGGCGGCTGCGTTTCATTGGTTATTGGCGCGGCCGGCTGTGTTTTCGGCTGAGCAGCGGCGGTATGCGCCGGCGTTTGCAGCAGATCCTGATACGGCTGTTGGGCTGCCGGTTTTGGCTGCGCTTTCGGCTGCTGTACCGGGGCGGCTTGCGCAGTACGCGTTTGCGGCTGCTGGTACGGCTGTTCTGCTGCCCGTTGGCGTGGCTGTTGAGCCTGCTGCTGGGTGTTGTTCCACTGCTGCTGTTGCACCTGACGCTGACGCTGCAGCGTTTGCTGGCGCTGTTCAGGCGTTTGTTCGTTCCACGGTACTTCGTTGAGCTGCGTTGGCTGTTGACGCATATCAGCCTGCATTTGCGCCAACAACTGGCGTTGCTCATTGGTTAGCTGGTCGGCGTTCAGCACCTCGCCGCCTGCAGACGGTTCGGTAGGCGCACGTACGCCAGGCTGACGGCTTTCCAGCTCTTTGATGTATCGCCAGCGCTCTTCCGGTTTTGGTGGAATGCCATTACCGGTGACTTTCTGGTTTTGCAGCGTTTCGGACTCTTCTTTCTTGTGATGCGTAATGAAGTACAGACCACCGATAAAGGTCACGAGTACGGCTGCAGCAATAGCAACCATAGCGGGCGATACCGCAGGCGTATTGCGTTGTTTTTTCCGTGATGTGCTCTTCTTGCGCCGCGAAGGTGCCGGTTGGCCGCGACGTACATAATCTCGTTGTGCCACTATCGTTTCGCTGTATTTATTCGTTCGTCAGCCCGCCATGTTACTTAAGCGGCGGGCCTTTGACCAGACAGGGGAGTCCGAAAGCACTTTACTTTACGTCAGTGCCCGGGTAGTACCCCGAATAATAAGCTCGCAGTCGAGTAAACGTGAGCCACTGCTGACGCTCTGCCCTTGTAATTGATCGAGCAGTAACAGCATAGCTTCGCGTCCGATATCGAAACGCGGCTGTGCAACGGTTGTCAGGGGTGGATCACAAAATTCCGTGAGCGAAATATTATCAAAGCCAATGATGGATAAATCGTCAGGTACCTTCAGACCCTGACGTTTGGCGTAAGAGAGGGCGCCCAGCGCCATGACATCGCTGTGGCAAAAGACCGCGGTAGGTGGTTGCGGTAGCTCAAGGAGCTGCTTCAGCGCATTGGCTCCCGCTTCATAGGTAAAGTCGCCGCGCGCGATAAAATGTGGATCGACCGTAATTCCGCTGCGGCGCAATGCCTGAACGTAACCTTGCAGACGGTAATGGCACAGCGGCATGTCCTCTGGGCCGGCGATACAGCCAATGCGTTTATGTCCCAGTTCCAGCAGATAGTTCATCGCGTTGAAGGCGGCGGTGAGGTTATCAATGTGCACGGTGGGGAGTTCCAGCTCTGGCGCGAACTCATTGGACATGACCATCGGCGGCAGGTTGCGCTGCTCTTCCACGCTGGCATCAAACGGCAGGCGCGAACTGAGCAGCACCATGCCATCGATCTGCTTGGTGATAATGAGGTTTAGGAAGGTCTTTTCCTGCTGATTCTGGTGCGCGCAATCGCCGATCAGAACCAGATATCCCTGTTCTGCGGCGGTGACTTCTATGCCGCGAATCACCTCGCTAAAAAACGGATCGCAGATATCCGGCACAATCACCAGAATGGTACGTGATTCATTACGCTTAACGTTGCGTCCCATTGATTGGGGTAAATATCCCACTTCCAGCGCGGCCTGCTCAACTTTGTTACGGGTTGACTGCGAGACTTTGTCCGGGTTCATTAATGCGCGGGATACGGTTGCCGTTGAGACTTTCGCCTTCAGAGCAACATCTTTCATCGTAGCGGCGGCAACCTGCTTATTCGGTTTCACTCTTTCTCCTCGCCAGAGGGCTGCTGGCACAGACTCGTCCCTGGGTAACCTTCATCTGAAACATTTTTATCAGATAGTTAATGGAAGCGGTTACAGAATTTTCATAAAAAGTGTGATGGATGTTTAATTTTACGATCCGCCTCGCATCATGAGGCATTATCCCTCGATGGGATCGACATCCAGCACCCATTTAACCTTACGTGCATCGGGTAACGTATTGATCAGCGCCAGCGTGCCGCTGATGATATGTTGCAGGCGAATTCGCGACGGGTGCTGCAATAAAATTTGCCAGCGATAGCGACCGCCGCGTTTGGGCGCCAGGGCGGGAACCGGGCCGAGCACCCAGAGCTTGTCATCGGCCAGCGGACTGGCCTGAATCAGATTTCGCAACTGTTGTAAGAACATTGGCGCATGCTGGTTGTTGTGATCTTCTGCCCGCACGATCACATGGCTGGTCCAGGGGGGAAGCTGGAGCGTTTGTCGCTCGGCCAGCGCCTGCTCGGCAAATGCGTCATAACCTTTATACAGCAAGGTTTGCAGCAGCGGATGTTCAGGATGGTGCGTTTGCAGCACGACTTCGCCTTGTTTCCCGGCGCGTCCTGCTCGCCCGGAAACCTGGGTGTAGAGCTGGGCGAAGCGTTCTGCTGACCGGAAATCTGCAGAGAATAGCGCGCCGTCGACGTCCAGCAGCGCCACCAGGGTGACGTCCGGGAAGTGGTGGCCTTTGGCCAGCATTTGCGTTCCGATCAGAATTCGCGCGCCGCCGCGATGCACTTCCGCCAGATGCTGCTCCAGCGACCCTTTACGGCTGGTGGTGTCGCGATCGATGCGTGAGATTGGCACGCCGGGGAAAAAAGGTGCCAGAGCCTGCTCAAGCTGTTCGGTGCCGAGTCCAACCGGAACCATATGCGTCGAGCCGCAGGAAGGACACTGGCGCGGTATCGGGCGCTGGCTGTCGCAGTGGTGACAGCGTAAATGGTGCTGTGCCTGATGTAGCGTGTAGTAGTGATCGCAACGCGGACATTCGGCAATCCAGCCGCAGTCGTGGCACAGCAGCGCAGGCGCAAAACCCCGGCGGTTCAAAAACAGGATCACCTGGTTATTCGCCTGCAGGTGCTGACGCATACGGGTGATAAGCGCAGGGGCGAGTCCGGCCTGCACCTGCTGACCTTTGAGATCCAGCACGTGCTGAGTGGCAGGGCGCGCATTTCCGGCGCGTCGCGTCAGGCGCAGCATACGATATTTGTTCTGCCGCACATTACACAGCGTTTCCAGCGCTGGGGTGGCTGAGCCGAGAATAATCGGGATCTGCTCGCTGTGGGCACGGTAAACCGCCAGGTCGCGCGCATGATAGCGCCAGCCTTCCTGCTGTTTATAAGAGCTGTCGTGCTCTTCGTCGATGACAATTACGCCAAGATTTTTAAACGGCGTAAACAGCGACGAGCGCGTGCCGATAACTATCGCCGCTTCGCCATTTTTGGCTTTCAGCCAGGCTGAAAGGCGTTCGCTGTCGTTCAAGCCAGAGTGCAGGACTTCGACCGGCGCATGGAAGCGTTCGCGAAAACGAGCAATAGTTTGCGGCGTCAGGCCAATCTCCGGCACCATCACCAGCGCCTGTTTGCCCTGGGCAAGAACATTTTCCAGAACGCTTAGATAGACCTCTGTTTTGCCTGAGCCCGTCACGCCCGCTAATAGCCATGCGCTAAAACTGTCCGATGCGCTGTGAATCGCCCCGACGGCGGTGGCCTGCTCGGTGTTCAGTCGCAGACGCTCACCGGAAACCGCGTAGTTTGTTCGCCAGTCACTAAAGCCAGGCGTTTCGCTCACCAGCTCGCACAGCCCTTTTTTCCGCAGCGCTTGTAATGCGGCGTCATTAAATTCCAGTTCAGCCACCTGGTCGCGCCAGATTTTTCCCTGGCGTAGCGCAGCCAGCGCCTGCTGCTGCTTGGGAGAGCGCTTCAGGCTGTTGAGATCGGTAACCTGACCTTCTTCAGTGGCAAACCAGTACCACATGGGCGCGTTTGTCGCCGGGCGCCCCTGGCGCAGTAAAATTGGCAGGGCATGAAACAGCACGTCGCCAATAGGATGATGGTAATAATCAGCCGCCCACAACAGCAGACGCCAGACGGAGGTCGAATAAACCGGTTCGCTGTCCAGCACTTCGAGAACGGCTTTCAATTCGCTCCGCGGCAGTTCGCTGTGCTCGCTGACGGACAGAACGATACCCACGCGCTCCTGTTGCTTGCCAAAGGGCACGCGTACACGACATCCGGCTTTGGCGCTCATGCCTTCCGGCAGGAGGTAGTCAAAGGTACGAGGAAGCGGAACGGGTAAGGCAACGTGCGCAACGGGCATTGAATCATCCTGACTTGAAATCTGGCGGGTTAGTATACACATTAGTGAAGGGTAGAATGCGGATCAGTTTGCATGAGCAGGTTAATTTCTGTATGATTCGCCGCCTTTGATGCAAATTGATTGCGTCAAATACTGACCATTACCCGAGAGTTTCGCGCGGCTGGAAGGCGGCAAGCGAGCGAATCTCTGGGAGCATAGTGAACTATGTGACCAGAGTGAGTGAACGCAGGCAACGCATCAGCAGTGTGAAAGGTGACGGGGAATAATTAACATCGCGTGGTGTCTGGCGTTAGGGCTGGAAGAGCGACGCGGCCTTAAACCGAGGTTTTCCCATGAAAAAAGATATTCACCCGAAATACGAAGAAATTACTGCAAACTGCTCTTGCGGTAACGTCATGAAAATCCGCTCTACCGTCGGTCACGATCTGAACCTGGACGTGTGCGGTCAGTGCCACCCGTTCTATACTGGCAAGCAGCGTGATGTTGCTACCGGTGGCCGTGTTGATCGCTTCAACAAGCGTTTCAGCATCCCAGGCAGCAAGTAAGTTTCAGCTGTCAGAAAAAAGCGCCTATGGCGCTTTTTTTGTTTCTGTGCATGCAGACTGAAATTCGTATTGATGTATTGAATGATGTCTTTTCTTTAATAAATAAAACAGTGTTTTTATTTTTACGATAAAATGTTTCAACTGGTGATCTGAATCCTTTTCATCTTCTGATTTTTGCCACTTATGCCAGTTTTTGGCAAAATACCAAAGGTTTCTTCCTTCTTTCTAAAATACACTTTCGTGGAAATATAAAATTATTCTTATTCCTTCATCGTTCCCTCATTTATTGATGGGACGAGATGGACAATTTCCTTGATATAGTGTGAAGAGGGATGGTCATGAAATTTAAATCCGCGTTATTACTGATTCCATTATTCTCTGCGGCCGCGCATGCGGGTTATGTTGATTATCGACATGAATATTATGACGATGGTCGCAATTACGACCGTGTTTATATGTCTCACCGTTTTGCTACGGGTTTTGGTGTGGCAGTGGAAGCCATTTCACGTTCCGAAGATACGCAATCTAATGATGCGTGGAATAATATGGAAAGTAATGGCAATGAGTATACGGCAAGCTACCAGTTCACCTGGCAAGGTCTTATCTGGCAGCCGGGCATTGCGATCGAAACGGGCGATAATATCGCGATATATAAGCCTTATATTCGCGTACAGTATAATATCAATGACAACTGGTGGACCGCGTTCCGCTATCGCCAGGAGTACATGCGCAGAAACTCCGACGGCAAAGATGACCGCATGGTCTATCGTCCGGAAGCATGGCTCGGTTACAACATCCATGACTGGATGTTTGAGCTAAATGGCATTTATAAAATTGCCGATAGCGAAGATTTATATAACAACCGAAAAGACGATTACGAATATAACTTCCGGGTGGCGTATAAAATAGGCTCATGGGTTCCATTTGTTGAGGTTGGTAACGTTTCCTCGGGCTATAACACTACCACCACGGACGATCGTCAGACCCGTTATCGCGTTGGTCTCGGTTATAACTTCTGACCATCAATACGCTTCTTATCGATTTATTACATTGAGCATCGGTATATACGCATAACTTGCGTGAATAATGTGTCTAAGGAGTTAACATCATGTCTAATGATGGAACTATGATCGGAAGTAATCAAAATATTACCGTCAGACCTTTCGGGTTAAGAGATAAATTCGGTTATTTATGTGGCGACCTCGGAACCTGTTTTATTCTTGGACTGGTAAATAGTTTTTTAATGATTTATTACACCAACGTCCTTGGTATTTCCGGCGTCATTGTTGGTTCACTCTATTTTGTGACCAAACTCTTTGATGCGTTTGTCGACGTTGGTGTAGGGCGCTTATGTGATACCTCTAAACTGACGGTTCATGGGCGTTTTAATCCATGGGTGCGGCGGATGAAGTATCCGTTCTGCATCATTGCGGTCGTCCTGTTCCTGCCGTTTGTGCATGATTTTTCTTATACGGCGAAAATTATCTACATCTGCTGTTCCTATTTTATTTACGGTTCGCTGTTATCGACGGTGAGTATTCCGTATGGCGCCATGTCTGCAGCTATTAGCTCGAACCCGGAGGATCGCGTATCGCTGTCAACCTGGCGCAGCGTTGGGTCTGCCATCGGCGGCGGGACAACCGGATTTTTTATTCCAATCCTGATGTACACCACCCTGGTGGACGGAAGCCAGGTGATTTCCGGGCAGCATTTCTTCTGGATTGCTATTGGTTGTTCAGTGCTGGGCTTTATCTTTTTAACGTTGACCTGTCAGTTAACGACGGAACGCGTGCGGGTGGAAAGAAAAGAGAGCATGCCTGTTTCTGTGCTGCTAAAGGGGCTGTTACGCAATAAGGCGCTGATTGTTTTAGTGGTTGTGGATCTACTGATCGTGATTAATCAGGGGTTGTCTGGTACCAACATGACTTACCTGTTTAACGACTATTTTCATAACAAAGAGGCTATGTCCGTTGCCTTGCTTTTCACCTTTGGCTCTCTGGTTTTGCTGGCGCCATCGGCATCCTGGCTCACAAGACGCTTTGGTAAGAAAGAAGCCAGCGTCGGCGCGTTGCTCTTTGCGGTAGCCATGTATCTGCTGATGTACTTCACCCACATTACCGACGCGAAGGTCTATTTGGTGTTCCTGTTCCTGGCAACGCTGGGGGCCGGATTATTCAATCTGATGATTTGGGCGTTTATGACTGATGTTTGTGATTATCACCAGTATGTCACCGGCGATCGTGAAGATGGAACCGTCTATGGCGTGAACTTCTTTGCCCGTAAAGTTGGTCAGGCGTGCGCAGGGGCTATTGGCGGCTTTATGCTGGCCATCATTGGATATCAATCTTCGTCAACGGGCGGCGCGGTGCAAACCAGCATCGTTCAGGAAAACATCTATACGATGGCGAATCTCTTACCGGCTTTATGTTTGTTTTTGGCGGCGGTCATTCTGATTTATTTCTATCCGTTGAACCGTAAAGAAACGCTCAAAATGGAAGAGACTTTGAATAAGCTCAATGGTATCAGTAAGTAACATAGTGAGAAGCGGCGGGAGTGATCCCGCCTTTTCTCATCTGTCTTCAACAATCAGTATTCCCACGTTTCTGGGTTGATACCCAGTTCACGCATGATTACCTTTGCTTCTTCCGGGATTTCATCGCTGCGCTCTTTACGCAGGTCGTCATCGTTGGGTAAGGGTTGCCCGGTAAAAGCATGCAAAAACGCTTCACACAGCAGTTCGCTGTTAGTGGCGTGACGCAGGTTGTTAACCTGACGACGCGTGCGTTCATCGGTAAGGATTTTTAACACCTTCAGAGGAATGGAAACCGTAATTTTTTTGACTTGCTCACTCTTCTTACCGTGCTCAGCGTATGGGCTGATATATTCGCCGCTCCATTCAGCCATGAGATACCTAATCCTCTTTGTCATTAATATTGAGGCCAGAACCTGAGCCCAGACCATAATTGCGCGTAGTTTATCGTAGTGGCGTGGCCCTGACACGAAGTAAGCCGACGCAGATGTACGCTAATGCATATAATTTTAACGGCTATTTCCAGTTTGCTCAATCTATACGCAAAGAAGTTTAGATGTCCAGATGTATTGACGGCTATCACAACTATGATTACTCTGGTGTCTGACTTTTCACCGACTCAGCCAGGATCTCCTCAATATGACGCGTAAACAGGCCACCATCGCAGTGCGTAGCGGATTAAATGACGACGAACAGTACGGTTGCGTTGTCCCGCCGATTCACCTCTCCAGCACCTATAACTTTACCGGTTTTAATGAGCCTCGCGCCCATGACTATTCGCGCCGCGGCAACCCAACGCGTGATGTCGTTCAGCGTGCGCTGGCGGAACTGGAAGGTGGTGCGGGGGCTGTACTGACCAATACCGGCATGTCGGCGATTCATCTGGTGACCACGGTATTCCTCAAGCCAGGCGATCTGCTGGTTGCACCGCACGACTGCTACGGTGGGAGCTATCGTCTGTTTGACAGCCTGGCAAAGCGTGGCTGTTATCGCGTCCTGTTTGTCGATCAAGGCGATGAGCAGGCGTTGCAAGCGGCACTGGCGGAAAAACCGAAGCTAGTGCTGGTAGAAAGCCCAAGCAACCCGCTGCTGCGCGTGGTGGATATTGCGAAAATCTGCCAGCTGGCGCGTGAAGCTGGCGCGGTCAGCGTTGTCGACAACACTTTTTTAAGCCCGGCCCTGCAAAATCCTCTGGCATTAGGCGCCGATCTGGTGTTGCATTCATGCACGAAATATTTAAATGGTCACTCCGACGTGGTGGCCGGTGTAGTGATAGCAAAAGATCCGGAAACGGTCACTGAACTGGCATGGTGGGCGAATAATATTGGTGTGACCGGCGGCGCGTTTGATAGTTATCTGCTGTTGCGCGGCCTGCGTACTCTGTCACCTCGCATGGAGGTGGCGCAACGTAATGCTCAGGCGATTGTGGATTATCTGCAAACTCAGCCGTTGGTGAAAAAATTGTATCACCCGTCATTGCCGGATAATCAGGGCCATGAGATTGCCGCGCGTCAGCAAAAAGGCTTTGGCGCGATGTTGAGTTTTGAGCTGGATGGCGATGAGCAAACGCTGCGCCGCTTCCTCAGTGGGTTGTCATTGTTTACGCTGGCGGAATCGTTAGGGGGCGTTGAAAGTCTGATCTCCCACGCCGCAACCATGACACACGCGGGTATGGCGCCAGAAGCGCGTGCTGCTGCCGGAATTTCGGAAACGCTGCTGCGTATCTCCACCGGTATTGAAGATGGCGAAGATTTAATTGCCGACCTGGAAAATGGCTTCCGGGCTGCAAACAAGGGGTAAACATGAGTGTGATTGCGCAGGCAGGGGCGAAGGGTCGTCAACTGCACAAATTTGGTGGTAGTAGTCTGGCTGATGTGAAATGTTATCTGCGTGTCGCAGGCATTATGGCGGAATACTCGCAGCCTGATGACATGATGGTTGTTTCAGCCGCAGGCAGTACCACTAACCAGTTGATTAGTTGGCTGAAGTTAAGCCAGACAGATCGTCTTTCTGCGCATCAGGTTCAACAGGCGTTACGTCGCTATCAAAGTGAGCTAATCAGCGGTTTGTTACCTCCCGAGGTGGCGGATGGACTGATCGCCGCGTTTATTCACGATCTGGAACGCCTGGCCGGGTTGCTCGACAGCGGTGTGAACGATGCCGTCTATGCCGAAGTCGTCGGGCATGGCGAGGTGTGGTCGGCGCGTTTGATGTCGGCCGTCCTTAACCAACAGGGGCTGGAGTCAGCCTGGCTGGATGCGCGCGATTTTTTGCGCGCTGAGCGCGGCGCTCAGCCGCAGGTAGATGAAGGTCTTTCTTACCCACTGCTGCAGCAACTGCTGGCGCAGCATCCGGGTAAACGTCTGGTCGTTACCGGCTTTATTAGCCGCAGCAACGGCGGCGAAACGGTGCTGCTGGGACGTAACGGCTCCGACTACTCGGCGACGCAGGTTGGCGCGCTGGCGGGCGTTTCCCGCGTAACTATCTGGAGTGATGTTGCCGGGGTATACAGCGCGGATCCGCGTAAAGTAAAAGATGCCTGTCTGCTGCCGCTGCTGCGTCTGGATGAAGCCAGCGAATTGGCGCGTCTGGCGGCGCCGGTTCTCCATGCCCGTACCCTACAGCCGGTTTCCGGCAGTGATATCGATCTCCAGTTGCGTTGTAGCTATACGCCGGAGCAAGGTTCAACGCGTATTGAACGCGTCCTGGCTTCTGGTACCGGGGCGCGTATTGTGACCAGCCATGACGACGTGTGCCTGATTGAGTTCCAGGTACCTGCCAGCCAGGACTTTAAACTGGCCTACAAAGAGATTGATCAGATTTTAAAACGCACTCAGGTGCGTCCGCTGGCGGTGGGTGTGCATCCTGACCGCCAACTGCTGCAATTTTGCTACACCTCAGAAGTCGCTGACGGCGCACTGAAAATTCTGGATGAAGCTGGCCTGCCGGGCGAGCTGCGTCTGCGCCAGGGGTTGGCGTTAGTGGCGATGGTCGGGGCCGGCGTCACCCGTAACCCGCTGCACTGCCATCGTTTCTGGCAACAGTTGAAAGGTCAGCCGGTCGAATTCACCTGGCAGTCGGAAGAGGGCATCAGCCTGGTCGCGGTACTGCGCACCGGCCCGACGGAGAGCCTGATTCAGGGTCTGCATCAGTCTATCTTCCGCGCGGAAAAACGCATTGGTCTGGTGCTGTTCGGCAAAGGCAACATTGGCTCGCGCTGGCTGGAGCTGTTTGCTCGTGAGCAGAGCACGCTCTCGGCGCGTACCGGATTAGAATTCGTACTGGCGGGTGTGGTTGATAGCCGTCGTAGCCTGCTGAATTACGAAGGGCTGGATGCCAGTCGCGCGTTGGCCTTCTTTGATGACGAGGCGGTAGAACAGGATGAAGAGTCGTTGTTCCTGTGGATGCGCGCCCACCCGTATGATGATTTAGTGGTGCTGGACGTTACAGCCAGCGAGCAGTTAGCGGATCAGTATCTGGATTTCGCCAGCCATGGCTTCCACGTCATCAGCGCCAATAAACTGGCAGGGGCGAGCAACAGTAATAATTACCGTCAGATCCATGACGCCTTTGAAAAGACCGGTCGCCACTGGCTGTATAACGCTACCGTAGGCGCGGGCTTGCCGATCAATCATACCGTACGCGATCTGATTGATAGCGGGGATACCATTCTGTCGATCAGCGGGATCTTCTCCGGCACGTTGTCGTGGTTGTTCCTGCAATTTGATGGCACGGTCCCATTCACCGATCTGGTGGATCAGGCGTGGCAACAGGGTCTGACTGAACCTGACCCGCGCGTGGATCTTTCAGGTAAAGATGTGATGCGTAAACTGGTGATTCTGGCGCGTGAAGCGGGTTACGACATCGAACCGGATCAGGTACGGGTAGAGTCGCTGGTGCCTGCGCACTGTGAAGAAGGCTCTATTGACCATTTCTTTGAAAATGGCGATGAGCTGAACGAGCAAATGGTGCAACGCCTGGAAGCGGCGCGTGAAATGGGGCTGGTGCTGCGCTATGTGGCGCGTTTTGATGCTAACGGTAAAGCACGCGTTGGCGTAGAAGCGGTACGTCCTGAACACCCGCTGGCGGCGCTGCTGCCGTGCGATAACGTTTTTGCTATTGAAAGCCGCTGGTATCGCGATAACCCGCTGGTGATCCGTGGACCGGGCGCAGGTCGTGACGTCACCGCCGGAGCTATTCAGTCAGACATCAACCGTCTGGCGCAGCTGCTGTAGTTTTTGTTGCCGGGTGGCGCTGCGCTTATCCGGCCTACGATTCGTGTGTAATGTAGGCCGGTAAGATGTGTAAGCTTCGCCATTTGGTATTGACTGGATGTTGTATTAATCCCCCCCTCTGTTAACAGACACACCATTTTACGCGTGTTGCCTTGTTGCCAAAAATATCGATAACCAGTTGCGCAATTGTTCATCGTTAAACAGTGGGGAAAAGCTCCCACATGCCCTTCAGCAATTGATAGTGAACAGTGATGTCATCCTGTTACCAACGATTTTTAATAGTCGTTGGTTTTGGCCCGCAACTATCACCGATGGATGTGAGTCTTCTCACATAAAAAAACCTTTCAGAACGTAACGTAGCGATTCTTTATATGACTGAAAGGGATTGATTATGAAGTTAAAAATGCTTGCTGTCGGTGTTCTGGTCTCTTTGCCGCTCTGGGCGAGTGCCAAAGATGTCACGATTATTTATACCAACGATCTTCATGCCCATGTCGAACCTTATAAAGTGCCCTGGATTGCCAATGGCACACGTGATATTGGCGGTTGGGCCAATATCACGACAATGGTAAAACAGGAGAAAGCGAAAAATAGCGCCACCTGGTTTTTGGATGCTGGCGACTATTTTACCGGGCCATATATCAGCAGCCTGACTAAGGGGAAGGCGATTATCGATATCATGAACACCATGAATTTTGACGCTGTCACCATGGGTAATCATGAATTCGATCACGGTTGGGACAATACGCTGCTGCAGCTGAGCCAGGCGAAGTTTCCGATCGTGCAGGGCAACATCTTTTACCAGAACAGCAGCAAAATGTTCTGGGATAAGCCTTACACCATTATTGAAAAAGATGGTGTGAAGATTGGCGTGATCGGTCTGCACGGCGTGTTTGCTTTTGATGATACGGTTTCCGCTGCGACACGTGTCGGGATCGAGGCGCGGGATGAAGTGAAGTGGTTGCAACGCTATATCGATGAGCTGAAAGGCAAAGTCGATCTCACCGTGGCGTTGATCCATGAAGGCACGCCAGCGCGTCAGTCCAGTCTGGGGGGCACCGATGTACGCCGTGCGCTGGATAAAGACATCCAGACCGCAGGCCAGGTGCAGGGGCTGGACATCCTGATCACCGGTCATGCGCATGTGGGCACGCCGGAGCCGATTAAAGTAGGTAACACCCTGATTCTGTCTACTGATAGCGGCGGCATTGATGTGGGTAAACTGGTGCTGGATTACCAGCAAAAACCGCATCAATTTACCGTGAAGAACTTCGAGCTGAAGACCATTTTTGCTGATGAATGGCAGCCAGACCCGCAAACGAAACAGGTCATTGATGGCTGGAATAAAAAGCTCGATAAAGTGGTGCAGCAGACGGTTGCCAACTCGCCGGTTGAGCTGACGCGTGCTTACGGTGAATCTTCTTCGCTGGGAAATCTGGCGGCAGATGCGTTGCTGGCTGCGGCGGGTAAAGATACCCAGTTAGCGCTTACGAACTCGGGCGGCATTCGGAATGAAATCCCTGCAGGATCCATCTCCATGGGCGCAGTCATTAGCACCTTCCCGTTCCCGAATGAGCTGGCAACCATGGATCTCACCGGGAAGCAGTTACGTAACCTGATGGAGCACGGCGCGGGTTTAAGCAACGGTGTATTGCAGGTGTCCAAAGGGCTGGAGATGAAGTATGACAGCAGTAAACCGGTTGGTCAGCGGGTTAGCGTATTGACGTTAAACGGCAAACCGATTGAGGATGCCACGATTTATCACATTGCCACCAATAGCTTCCTGGCGGACGGTGGTGATGGTTTCACGACATTTACTGAAGGTAAAGCGCGTAACACATCCGGCGGTTACTATGTCTCTAATGCGGTCGTTGATTATTTCAAAGCGGGAAATACGCTGACGGATGAGCAACTCAAAGGCATGCGTGTGGAAGATGTGAAACCGTAGTGAGGTCAGGCCAGCAGATATTCCGCTGGCCTTTGTTTTAACCTCTGTAGGAGGCAAACACCTCTTTTGCAGCGAACAAACCGTTGAGTGCCGCAGGGAAGCCAGCATAGACGGCCATCTGCATTATCACTTCAACGATCTCATCCTGCGTTAAACCCACGTGTAATGCCGCGCCAATATGCACTTTCAACTGCGGTGCAGCGTTGCCCAGAGCCGTTAATGCCGCGACGGTAGCGATTTCTCTACTGCGTAAATCCAGCCCCGGCCTTGAATAGATGTCGCCAAAAGGAAATTCAATCAGGTACTGGGCGAAGTCTGGCGCAATATCCTGCAGACTTTCGACGACCGCATCGCCCCCTTTACCATCCACTTTTTGCAACATTTCCTGACCGGTAATAAAGCGTTCTGAAGGCATCATTTCTTCCTCTTTCGTGTGGTCTGTGGCGTGAGGATAGAGCGTGCGGAATGATTGGGATAATACCGTTTCCGTGATACCTTTTCGGTATGACAACATCGTCTTTGCACTCTCTGGATATTCGCCTGCTGCGTTACTTTTCCGTAGTAGCGGAAGAGAACAATATGAGCCGGGCGGCGCAGCGCTTGTTTATGTCGCAGCCGCCGCTGAGTCGCCACATTCGCCAGCTTGAAGAACGCCTGGGGGTGACGCTTTTTGTCCGTCATACCCGGGGGCTTACGCTGACGGAGGACGGGCAGCGCGTACTTGAAATCGTACGCCCGCTATTGGCGCTACAGGATAAAACCTGGGCGACGCTGAGTCAGTTAGCGAAAACGGGGGAGCAATCTCTGCGCTTAGGACTAAGTACGGCGTTTGAGCAGGGCGTTTTTGCGGCGCTTGAGTCGCAGCTTAATATGCGCGTACAGAAGCTACATATTGTCCGGCATAGTTCGCCGGAACTGGCCCGCCAGGTGCGGCGGGGAAAACTGGATGCCGCGCTGGTGGCACTACCGCTTGAAACTTCGGGGCTTAGCGTCACGCCGCTTGGCTGGCAAGAATCGATGATCGCCGCTTTACCCGCGCTCTGGCCAGAGGCGGCGCTGTCGTCACTCTCATTAACCGCGCTGAGCCACCGACCGCTGTTCTGGTTCAAACGCGAACGTAACCCTGCCTTCTTTGATTACGCCCGACATATTTTTCGTCGTGCGGGTTACTTGCCTGCCTGTATTGAAGAGCCACTTGAACATGACGTATTGCTGGCGCGGATCGCGCAGGGTGACGGTCTGAGCCTGATTCCAGCCTCCTTTTGTGCGATCCAGCGTCAGGGCGTGATCTTCCTTCCGCTTACCGATACAGAATTGCGTATTAGCATGGGGTTGCTGATGCTGCCTGAGAACGTAACAAAATTAGGATGGCTGCAGACGGTCGTGACGCAATCCCTCATCATTTCAGGCTGATGTGAATTTTTTTCACATTGGCTGAGTATTCCTCACCTTTAACGATGATTTTTGTGTTGACGCCAGCGTGCTTTTCCGTCATTTTTACATCTAGACGTCTAAACGTATAGCAGTTCACAACACAACATATAACGACAAAAGATTGATGAGGTAAGGTATGAGCTTTTTTCACGCCAACCAGCGGGAAGCCCTGAATCAGAGCCTGGCGGAAGTACAGGGTCAGATTAACGTTTCGTTTGAGTTTTTCCCGCCGCGCACCAGTGAAATGGAGCAAACCCTGTGGAACTCCATCGATCGCCTGAGCAGCCTGAAGCCGAAGTTTGTTTCAGTCACTTACGGTGCAAACTCTGGTGAACGCGACCGTACGCACAGCATTATTAAAGGTATTAAGGATCGCACGGGTCTTGAAGCGGCCCCGCACCTGACCTGTATTGATGCGACCCGCGATGAGCTGCGCACCATTGCTCAGGACTACTGGAATAACGGTATTCGTCATATTGTTGCCCTGCGCGGTGATCTGCCGCCGGGAAGCGGTAAACCAGATATGTATGCCTCTGACCTGGTGACTTTGCTGAAAGAGGTTGCGGACTTTGATATCTCCGTTGCGGCTTACCCGGAAGTGCACCCGGAAGCGAAGAGCGCTCAGGCCGATCTGCTGAACCTGAAGCGTAAGGTTGATGCCGGTGCGAACCGCGCGATCACCCAATTTTTCTTCGATGTAGAAAGCTATCTGCGTTTTCGCGATCGCTGCGTGTCTGCGGGAATCGATGTGGAAATTATTCCGGGTATCCTGCCGGTATCTAACTTTAAACAGGCGAAAAAATTTGCCGACATGACCAACGTCCGCATTCCGGCGTGGATGTCGACCATGTTTGATGGCCTTGATGACGATGCGGAAACCCGCAAGCTGGTGGGGGCAAACATCGCCATGGACATGGTGAAAATTCTCAGTCGCGAAGGGGTGAAAGATTTTCATTTCTATACCCTTAATCGCGCTGAAATGAGCTACGCAATTTGTCACACGCTGGGAGTAAGACCAGCATAATCAGTACGTCAGCCCTCTTCGGAGGGTTTTTTGTTGATCACTTTGATCTACATCTCTGTAACTTTAAATATAAAAGGAATTAGCTATCGAATCTGTGGGTTTTTTCGACTATATCTTATCTCTGGTGGTGTATATCGTAGTCAGAACACTGTAAAGGGAGCATATAGATGAGCATGTCCGACGATAGCCAGAACGCATCAACTGCCGGTAAGTGTCCTTTCCATCAGGGCGGGCCGGATCACAGCGCGGGTGCAGGAAGAAATAACCGCGACTGGTGGCCTAATCAACTCCGCGTTGATCTTTTAAACCAACATTCCAATCGTTCGAACCCGCTGGGTGAGGACTTCGACTACCGCAAAGAATTTAGCAAACTTGATTACTCTGCCCTGAAAGGGGATCTCAGAGCCCTTCTGTCCGAATCTCAACCGTGGTGGCCTGCTGACTGGGGCTCTTATGCCGGTTTGTTTATCCGCATGGCATGGCACGGTGCTGGGACCTATCGCTCCATCGATGGACGCGGTGGCGCGGGTCGCGGACAGCAGCGTTTTGCACCACTGAACTCCTGGCCAGACAACGTCAGCCTGGATAAAGCGCGTCGTCTGCTGTGGCCAATCAAGCAGAAATATGGTCAGAAAATTTCCTGGGCCGACCTGTTTATCCTCGCGGGTAACGTGGCGCTGGAAAACTCAGGTTTTCGCACCTTCGGCTTTGGCGCCGGTCGTGAAGATGTCTGGGAACCGGACCTCGATGTAAACTGGGGTGATGAAAAAGCCTGGCTGACCCACCGTCATCCGGAAGAGCTGGCAAAAGCGCCGTTGGGCGCAACCGAAATGGGCCTTATCTATGTGAACCCGGAAGGGCCGGACCATAGCGGCGAACCGCTTTCTGCGGCAGCGGCTATTCGCGCGACCTTCGGTAACATGGGGATGAACGACGAAGAAACCGTGGCGCTGATTGGCGGCGGCCATACGTTGGGCAAAACCCACGGCGCAGCACCGGCATCGCACGTTGGGGCAGATCCAGAATCCGCGCCGATTGAAGCGCAGGGCCTGGGCTGGGCCAGCAGCTACGGTAGCGGCGCGGGCGCAGACGCAATTACTTCCGGTCTGGAAGTTGTGTGGACGCAGACGCCTACCCAATGGAGCAACTATTTCTTCGAGAACCTGTTCAAATATGAGTGGGTGCAAACTCGCAGCCCGGCAGGTGCGATTCAGTTTGAAGCGGTTGACGCGCCAGAAATTATTCCCGATCCGTTTGATCCGTCGAAAAAACGTAAGCCGACAATGTTGGTTACCGACCTGACGCTGCGTTTCGATCCTGAGTTCGAAAAGATCTCCCGACGTTTCCTGAACGATCCGCAGGCGTTTAACGAAGCGTTTGCCCGTGCGTGGTTTAAACTGACGCACCGTGATATGGGGCCAAAAGCGCGTTACATCGGACCGGAAGTGCCAAAAGAAGATCTGATTTGGCAAGACCCGCTGCCGCATGCGTTCTTCAACCCAAGTGAAGAAGATATCCTGAAATTGAAGGCGACCATCGCTGCTTCCGGGTTGTCCGTGGGCGAACTGGTATCGGTGGCGTGGGCTTCGGCATCGACTTTCCGCGGTGGGGATAAACGTGGCGGCGCTAACGGCGCACGTCTGGCGCTGGATCCACAGCGCGGCTGGGATGTGAATGCCACCGCGGCACGCGTTCTGCCTGTGCTGGAAGGTATTTATAAGTCTGCCCATACCGCTTCGTTAGCCGATATTATCGTGCTGGCCGGGGTTGTTGGTATAGAGCAAGCGGCTAGCGCTGCCGGTGTCAGCATCAAGGTACCTTTTGCGCCGGGCCGCGTGGATGCGCGTCAGGATCAAACGGATATTGAGATGTTCGAACTGCTCGAGCCGATTGCCGATGGTTTCCGTAACTACCGCGCTCGTCCTGACGTGTCGACCACCGAGTCGCTGCTGATCGATAAAGCGCAGCAACTGACGCTAACCGCACCGGAAATGACCGTGCTGGTGGGTGGTATGCGCGTACTGGGCACCAACTTCGATGGCAGCCAGCACGGTGTCTTTACCGATCGTCCAGGCGTACTCAGCACTGACTTCTTCGTCAATTTGCTGGATATGCGTCATGAGTGGAAGGCGGTTGATGAGTCACAAGAGCTGTTTGAAGGTCGTGACCGTCTGAGCGGTGAAGTAAAATACACCGCAACCCGCGCCGATCTGGTGTTTGGTTCTAACTCTGTACTGCGCGCAGTGGCTGAAGTTTATGCCTGCAGCGATGCCCACGAGAAGTTCGTGAGAGATTTCGTTGCCGCATGGGTGAAAGTGATGAACCTGGATCGTTTCGACCTGCTGTAACAGACGATGCCGGATGTCGCTTGCGCGGGTCCGGTATGGCATGAATAAAAAAATCCCCGCCTTTGCGGGGATTTTCTATTTGCAGCTTATTCCCACTCTTGCAGGTAACGTTGACCGTATTGGTCAGCCACCAGCAGGGCGGCATACACCTGGTCCGGCGTTGCGCCGCCAGGCATGTTGTGGATGGTTTCGCCTTCGGCGCAGGCTGCTTCAGCCACAATGCGCATTTTCGCCGGGATATCCTGTTTGATATCCAGTTGCGCCAGGGTAATCGGCAGGCCAACGGAATGACACAGTGCCGCGACGGTTTCAATTTCATCAACCGGCGCGTTTTCCAGCACCAGCTGCGTCAGCGTACCGAAAGCTACTTTCTCGCCGTGATAGTAGTGATGCGCATCCGGGATTGCCGTCAGACCGTTATGAATGGCGTGAGCCGCTGCCAGACCACCGCTTTCGAAACCGACACCGCTCAGATAGGTATTGGCTTCAATAACGCGCTCCAGCGCAGGCGTTACCACGTGCTGCTCGGCTGCCAGCATCGCTTTTTCACCTTCTTCGATCAGCGTATTAAAGCACAGTTCAGCCAGCGCCAGCGCCGCCTGGGTACACTGGCCGCCAGCCATGGTGGTTGCGCCGCTGCGTGAACAGGCACGCGCTTCGAACCAGGTCGCCAGCGCATCGCCAATACCTGCGGCTAACAGACGCGCCGGTGCGCCTGCGACAATTTTGGTATCAACAATCACCCTGTCCGGGTTGTTCGGCAGCAGCAGATAGCGATCGAATTCACCCGCATCGGTGTAAATGACGGACAGCGCGCTGCATGGCGCATCGGTGGAGGCAATAGTTGGCGCAATGGCGACAGGCACGCCCATAAAGTGCGCCAGCGCTTTGGCGGTATCCAGCGTTTTACCGCCGCCAATACCAAGTACGGCGCCACACTGCGCTTTCTCCGCCACGCCGCGCAGACGATCGATCTCGTTTTGTGAACACTCGCCGCCAAACGGTGCAATTTCCAGCGCCAGTCCGGCATCCTGGAAGCTTTTTTCCAGCGCGCTCTGGGCAAAGCCTAAGACAAACTTGTCCCCAACGACCAGCCAGCGCTCTGCCAGTGGTTTGAGGTAGCTGCCAAGACGGGTAATAACATCAGCACCCTGGATGTACTTACCAGGTGATTGAATAATGCGATCCATACTTTATTTCCCTCACAGGTTGATGTGACCAAATGCGTTGTTCCAGTCCTGCTCAAACTTCTCTATTGCTGACTCTACCGCAGGAGTATTGAGCATTTGTTGCGCTACATCTAATGGCAGGGTGATTGCTTCGCATCCTGCCAGTAAGCAATCCAGCGCCTGACGCGGGGTTTTAAAGCTGGCGGCCAATACCATGCTGTTTGGCGCATGCAGTTCCAGTAACGTTTGCAGCTCTTGTACCGTGCGAATTCCGTCGCCGCCCTGTGCGTCAATACGGTTAACGTAAGGTGCGATATACTTAGCCCCCGCCAACGCAGCCAGCAGCCCCTGAGAAGCACTGTATACGGCGGTTCCCAGCGTGGTGATACCCTCTTTTTTCAGCATTTTGATCGCGGCCAGACCTTCGGAGGTCACCGGGATTTTTACCACCAGCCCGGGGACCGCGTTGCTCAGACGTTTGGCTTCCTCCACCATGCCCTGCGCGTCGCGGCTCATGGTTTGAGCAAACAGAATGCCCTCTTCGCCAATGGCGTTTTGCAGGCGCGGCAGCACATCCCAGATGGATTCTTTGCTTGCCGCCACAATGCTTGGGTTGGTGGTGACCCCCGCAATAGGGAAGATGCGTGCCAGACGTTCAACTTCCGCGACGTTGGCGGTATCAAGGTACAGTTCCATACAAAAACACCCTCTTTAAAGTTCAAGTTCATGTTGCAGCAGGCTAGCGATAGCGTCGGAAGAGGCGGCATTAACCAGCGCGTTACGGAATTCTTCATGCATAATGCGACGTGCCAGACGCGAGAAAATACGCATATGTTGGTCGCCAGCGGCGTGTTTGTTGAGCGTCAGCATAATGATGAACTGCGCATCATCATCACCCCAACGTACCGGCGCTTGCAGGCGCGCTACGCTGATGGTGGATTGCTCAATATGTTCGGACTTGCTGTGCGGAATGGCGAAGCTAAAACCTAATCCAGTAGAAAAGACCGCTTCGCGTGCCCACAGATCGGCCTCCAGTTTACGTGGATAGCGGCAGCGGCCTGCCAACAACAGATTGTCAGTCATCCCTTTGATGGCCTCCTCTTTACTACGCCAGTCGCTATCCAGCGTGATGCACTCGGCGGTAACCAGAGGTGTATCCTGTTGGGTCATGCGGAACTGGGCCAGCAGATGTTCTACCTCCAGCGAAGTTCGACAGGCCATTGCTTGGTTCAGCAACTGACGGCAGGCGCGGCTGTCGAGCTGCGCCATTCGTGCTTTAGCGGCGGGAATGGCGGGGGCGCTCATGCTGATCTCGTCCAGACCCAGTCCCACCAGCAGCGGCAGGACCGAACCTTTGGCGCCCAGTTCGCCGCACAGGCCAATCCATTTTCCCTGACGATGTACCGCCTGCACGGCGTAATCCAGTGCGCGCAGGAAGGCAGGGTTCAGGCTGTTGTAGTGGCGGGTAACTTTGGCGTTGTCGCGGTCGACCGCCAGCAGATATTGCGTCAGGTCATTGCTGCCAATACTAAAGAAATCAATTTCTTCACAGCATTGATCGATGATGAACATCACCGACGGAACCTCCAGCATAATACCGAGCTGGATCTTCTCATCAAATGGGATGTGTTCACTGCGCAACTGCTGTTTGGCTTCAGCCAGCTTCTCTTTGACCCATAGGATCTCTTCCATAGAGGAGATCATTGGGATCATGATTTTCAGGTTACCGTGTGCTGATGCGCGCAGGATCGAGCGCAACTGGGTGGTAAACAATGCAGCGTATTCTTCATAGATACGCACCGCGCGATAGCCGAGAAACGGGTTGGCTTCGGCAGGAATATTCAGGTAATCAACGGGTTTATCACCGCCGATATCCATGGTGCGCACAATAATGCTGCGTCCCTGTGCAGGCTCCAGCGCCTGGCAGAAAATGTTGTATAGCTCGTTCTCATCCGGGGCGCTGGTACGATCCATATACAGCATTTCCGTACGGAACAGGCCAACTGCTTCCGCGCCGTTGCCAAAAGCTGCCTGCGCTTCCACGGAATGGGCGATGTTGGCGGCCACTTCCATGCGGATGCCATCAGCCGTACGCGCCTCCTGGGTCAGCCAGATACGTTGCTGTTCTCGAAGGGCATCCTGAATACGGGCTTCCTGCTGATAGTAACGCACCACGGATTCCTCAGGGGCAACGACGACCGCTCCTGCGTTACCATCGATATAAATCGTTTGCTGCAGCCATGGCATCAAAGATTCAATATCCACGCCAACCAACGTAGGGATGTTAAATGATCGGGCGAGAATCACCGTGTGTGAAGTGGTGCCGCCGCTTTTTAACAGCAGGCCTTTCAGCAGTGTTTTGTCGAGTTCAAGGAACTGGCTCGGTGTTAGCTCATCCGCCATACAGACCGTAGGCTGGGTTAATTTTCCAGGCGCAGGGAAACGCTGCTCCCCATAAATTTGCTGCAGAAGCTGGAAGCAGACATCGCGTACATCCAGCGCGCGTTCCTGTAAATAGCTGCTACTGGAACGGGCGAATTCATCACAAAAATGTCTGGCACTTTCGATAATCGCCTGGGCGCAGCTTAACCCGCGTGATACGCCGGCGAGCAGGTGCTGACGCAGTGAGAGGTCGCTTGCCAGCGAGCGGTGTGCTTCCAGAATCGCACTGGTCGCGCCGTCACTATCGAGTAACCGAAATTCAATATTCTTCACCAGCAGCGTTAAACCGTTATCCAGTGCCGCCTGCTCGGTTTCAATATCTTTAGCGGACGGGAGATTGTTAAGCGCGTTGAGATCCAGCGAAGAGAGCAAGTTCAGAACGCCTCCCGAACTGCCGCTGCAGACAGTACGAGCGCGGAAAAGCTGGGGATTGAGATTGGTGAGGGATGCCGGAAGTGGCTCCAGTTCGTTGTTTTTGGCTTCCGCTAACGGTGCATCACAGTGCGGAAACTCATTACGTAACCATTGGCTCAAATGCTGGTGGGCTGCCTGTTCATCTGTACCAGAAATCAGCAACTGACAGCTATCTCCCACCAGAGTATCGGTGCCAATCAGCGACAGCGCACTCTTGGCGTTGCCCTTACGTTCGGTACGCAGGTTATGCCATTCAATGTGCGAGGTAAATGTGTTGCACTGCGTTTCTATGTGGCTTGCCGGACGCGCATGTACGCCATTGGGCAGCTCACAGGTAAATTCCACAATCAGGGCCATAGCCTCATCTCCCATAACGATTTCTCGCTACAGGATAAAAGGGCAACGCCTGAGCCTGCCATGTGACAAATCTGCCAAAAACTGGATAAATGTAATGTAACCATCAAAGTGAGATATCCCTCACAAGTCAGCATATCCCTTATAAATTCCGAGAGTCTGCAAGTTATGAGGCGGATCGCATTTTTGTACTGACATTACAAAAGTCCAGCAAATGGCCTTTTTATCCACTGTTTGCGTCGCGTCGGATTGCCTATTGTTTTCCGCAACAAGTTTATGGATATGGGCTTTAGGCAGCCCGGGAGCGACTTATGAAAGAGTTGGTACAAATCCTGAAAAATACCCGTCAGCACCTGATGACCGGTGTTTCGCATATGATCCCCTTCGTCGTAGCGGGCGGTATTTTGCTTGCTGTCTCCGTCATGCTGTATGGCAAGGGTGCGGTACCGGATGCTGCGACCGATCCTAATCTCAAAAAGCTGTTTGATATTGGCGTCGCTGGGTTGACGCTGATGGTGCCATTCCTTGCCGCTTACATTGGTTATTCCATTGCTGAACGTTCTGCTCTGGCCCCTTGTGCGATTGGTGCATGGGTGGGAAACAGCTTCGGCGCAGGTTTTTTCGGCGCATTAATTGCCGGGATCATTGGCGGTATCGTCGTCCATTATCTGAAGAAGATCCCCGTACATAAGGTGTTGCGCTCGGTAATGCCTATTTTCGTTATTCCGATCGTCGGCACTTTTATCACCGCAGGCATCATGATGTGGGGGCTGGGTGAACCCGTCGGCGCGTTAACCACTAGCCTGACCGAGTGGCTGCAGGGTATGCAGCAGGGCAGTATCGTACTGCTGGCGGTAATCATGGGACTGATGTTGGCCTTCGATATGGGAGGACCGATTAACAAAGTTGCCTACGCCTTCATGCTGATTTGTGTGGCGCAGGGGGTTTATACCGTAGTGGCAATTGCGGCGGTAGGGATCTGCGTGCCGCCGCTGGGTTTAGGTTTGGCGACGCTGATTGGTCGTAAGAATTTCTCTTCTGAAGAACGCGAAGCCGGTAAAGCTGCGCTGGTAATGGGCTGCGTTGGCGTAACTGAAGGCGCAATTCCGTTTGCTGCGGCCGATCCGCTGCGCGTTATCCCATCAATTATGGTTGGTTCCGCCTGTGGCACGGTAACCGCCGCCCTGTTTGGCGCGCAGTGTTATGCCGGCTGGGGCGGGCTGATTGTTCTACCCGTTGTGGAAGGAAAACTGGGTTATATCGCGGCGGTTGCCGTTGGCGCTGTAGTGACCGCAGTGTGCGTTAACGTACTGAAAAGTCTGGCGCGGAAAAAAGTGTCTCAGGTCGACCAGAAAGAAGACGACCTGGATTTAGATTTTGAAATGAATTAAGTGAGGAATGAGTCATGACCAAGATTATCGCAGTAACCGCATGTCCTTCTGGCGTTGCCCACACCTATATGGCAGCCGAAGCGCTGGAAAGCGCCGCTAAAGCCAAAGGCTGGCAAGTAAAGGTTGAGACTCAGGGGTCGATCGGTCTGGAAAACGAACTTACCGCGGCGGATGTGGCGGAAGCCGACATGGTCATTCTGACCAAGGATATTGGTATCAAGTTTGAAGAGCGCTTTGCGGGCAAAACTATCGTTCGCGTCAACATCAGCGATGCGGTGAAACGTGCTGACGCCATCATGAACAAGATTGGCGCGCACCTTGCGCAAACCGCTTAACTTTTCATTTTTAGAGCCAGCTTCATCAGGCGTTATCGTTGCAGGCAGTTTGAACACGGACAGCGCGCAGGAACCCAAGCGTACACACAGTACGTGAAGGGTGCGAGCACTGCCCTGGTTCAAAATGACAAATAAGATAGCCTGATGGACAGGTTCCAGGGAGTTCCTCATGACTAACCGTATCCAACGTTTAAAAAACGCTCTGTTTCAGAACAACCGTGAAATTTCGCTTGAGCGCGCGCTGCTATACACAGCCAGTCACCAGCAGACGGAGGGAGAGCCGGTAATTCTGCGTCGGGCGAAAGCCACCGCATATATTCTTGAGCACGTTGAGATTTCGATTCGTGATGAGGAACTGATTGCCGGGAACCGTACCGTTAAACCGCGTGCGGGCATTATGTCGCCGGAAATGGATCCTTACTGGTTACTTAAAGAGCTGGAGCAGTTTCCAACCCGTCCGCAGGACCGTTTTGACATCAGCGAAGAGGATAAGCATCTCTATCGCGATGTGCTGTATCCGTACTGGGAAACGCGGTCGATGAAAGATTTCATCAACGGTCAGATGACCGATGAGGTAAAAGCCGCCGTCAGTACACAGATTTTTAGCATTAACCAGACTGACAAAGGTCAGGGACATATCATTATTGATTATCCACGCCTGTTGAATCACGGGCTTGACGAGCTGGTAGCGCAGATGCGGGCGCATTGTCTGCAGCAGCCGGATAATCACTTTTATCAGGCTGCGCTGCTGCTGCTTGAGGCTTCGCAAAACCATATTCTGCGTTACGCGATGTTGGCAGAGAAGATGGCGGGAAGCTGCCTGGATGCGCGTCGGCGCCAGGAATTACTGAAGATTGCTGAAAACTCCCGGCATAACGCCCAGCACAAGCCGCAAACCTTCTGGCAGGCATGTCAGCTGTTCTGGTACATGAACATTATTCTGCAATATGAATCCAACGCCAGTTCGCTCTCGCTGGGACGCTTCGACCAGTATATGCTGCCGTTTTATCAGGCCTCGCTGACGCAGGGGGAAGACCCGGCATTCTTACAAGAGATCCTCGAATCACTGTGGGTGAAATGTAATGACATTGTGCTGCTGCGATCCACCAGCAGTGCGCGCTATTTCGCTGGTTTCCCAACGGGCTACACCGCACTGCTCGGGGGATTGATGGAGAATGGTCGTAGTGCGGTAAACGTACTGTCGTTCCTCTGCCTTGATGCGTATCAGAGCGTGCAACTGCCGCAACCAAACCTCGGTGTGCGCACGAACGCGTTGATCGATACGCCGTTCCTGATGAAAACTGCACAGACAATTCGCCTCGGGACCGGTATCCCGCAAATCTTTAATGATGAAGTGGTGGTGCCCGCGTTTCTTAACCGTGGTGTCTCGCTGGAGGATGCGCGGGACTACGCGGTAGTTGGTTGTGTCGAGCTGTCTATTCCAGGCAGAACATACGGTTTGCACGATATCGCCATGTTTAATCTGCTGAAAGTAATGGAAATCTGTCTGCATGAGAATGAAGGCAACCGCACGCTGACTTACGAAGACCTCCTGACGCATATTCGTGCCAAAATCAGCCACTACATCACGCTGATGGTTGAGGGCAGTAATATCTGCGATATCGGTCATCGCGACTGGGCGCCGGTGCCGCTGCTCTCCTCGTTTATTAGCGATTGTCTGGATAAAGGGTGTGATATTACCGACGGTGGTGCACGCTATAACTTCTCCGGCGTACAGGGGATCGGCATTGCGAACCTGAGCGATTCGCTGCATGCGCTCAATGGGTTGGTATTTGAACAACAGCGCTTATCTTTTAACGAGCTTCTGTCGGTGCTAAAAGACAACTTTGCTACCCCGGAAGGCGAGAAAATTCGCGCCAGGCTGATTAACCGATTCGAGAAATACGGCAACGATATTGATGATGTAGATAACATCAGCGCCGAACTGCTGCGTCATTACTGTAAAGAGGTAGAGAAATACCAGAATCCACGCGGCGGGCAATTTACGCCGGGTTCGTATACCGTCTCTGCGCACGTGCCGTTGGGTTCGGTCGTTGGGGCGACACCGGACGGCCGCTTCGCCGGGGAACAACTGGCGGACGGGGGCCTGTCGCCGATGCTGGGGCAGGATATGCAAGGGCCGACGGCGGTCTTGAAATCGGTCAGCAAGCTGGATAACACGCTGCTTTCCAATGGGACGTTGCTGAACGTGAAGTTTACGCCAGCCACACTGGAAGGTGAGGCCGGTTTACGCAAGCTGGCGGATTTTCTGCGAGCATTTACCCAGCTCAAGCTCCAGCACATCCAGTTTAACGTGGTGAATGCCGACACATTGCGCGAAGCGCAGCAGCGCCCGCAGGATTTCGCCGGGCTGGTGGTGCGCGTGGCGGGATACAGCGCCTTTTTTGTCGAGCTGTCGAAGGAGATCCAGGATGACATCATTCGCCGCACCGCGCATCAACTGTGAGGTTATTCACCCATATGGCGAGGATGTCGCGCGTATATTCAATATTCAGCGTTACTCGCTGAATGATGGGCAGGGTATTCGTACGGTCGTCTTTTTTAAAGGCTGCCCGCATACCTGCCCGTGGTGCGCTAACCCTGAATCACTCTCCCCACGCATAGAAACGGTGCGACGGGAGAGTAAATGTCTGCACTGCACACCCTGTCTGCGTGATGCTGACGAGTGTCCTTCCGGTGCGTTTGAACGTATTGGTCGTGATATCACGCTGGACGAGCTGGAACGTGAAGTGATGAAAGATGATATTTTCTTTCGCGCCTCTGGCGGAGGAGTGACGCTTTCTGGCGGTGAAGTGCTGATGCAAGCGCCTTTTGCCGTACGATTCCTGCAACGTCTGCGGCGCTGGGATGTGCGCTGCGCAATTGAAACGGCTGGCGATGCGCCGGGCAGCCGTTTGTTATCGCTGGCAAAAGAGTGTGATGAAGTACTGTTCGACCTTAAAATTATGGATGTAAGTTTGGCTCGTGAGACCATTAACATGAACCTGCCGCGCGTGCTGGCGAATTTTCGGCTATTGGTGGAGGAAGGGGTTAATGTCATACCCCGCCTGCCGCTGGTTCCGGGTTTTACGATGAATGCCGATAATACGCAGCATGCGTTGATGCTGTTGTCATCATTAGGCATAAAGCAGGTACACCTGCTACCGTTTCATCAATATGGCGAACCGAAATACAACCTGCTCGGATTGCCCTGGCCGATGAAAGATGTGCCCGTCCCGTCGGCTCAAGAGGTAGACACCATGCGTAAGATGGCAGAATACGCCGGATTTCAGGTAACAGTAGGAGGATAGTATGACCATCGCACCTGTACGATATCTGGTTGCTGTCACCGCGTGCGTAAGCGGCGTGGCCCATACTTATATGGCCGCTGAACGGCTGGAGAAACTCTGCCAGCAGGAAAAATGGGGCATCAAGATTGAAACTCAGGGGGCGTTGGGTACCGAAAACCGTCTGACGGAGGAGGATATTAACCGCGCTGATGTGGTGTTGCTCATTACCGATATAGAACTGGCAGGAGCAGAGCGTTTTACGCAGAGCCGATACGTCCAGTCGGGCATTAGCGCATTTCTGCGTGAGCCGCAGCGGGTGATGAGCGCTGTGCGAAAATTGCTTTCAGCGCCACAGCACACGCATCTTACTCTGGATTAGCTTTTATCTCCGTCAACTGGCTATGATATTGCCGACGATATTCTGACGGCGAGCGTTCGGTATTTTTACGAAACAGTCGGCAGAAGTAGTTGCTGTCAACAAACCCGCAGGTGTGCGCCACTTCTTTAATCTTCAGCTCATAACCTTTCAGTAACGTCTTCGCGTGTTCCAGACGTGTGTGGTTCAGGTATTCGTTAAACCCGATGGCGCCCGTTTTTTGAAACAGATGGGAGAGGTAATTGGGAGAAATGTAAAACGCCTGCGCGACGGACTCTCGGGTGAGCGGCGAAGCGTAGCGTTCATCAATATAGTCGCGAATGGCTTCGAACAGCGCCTGACTGCGTGACGCGGTCTGGATCTGGCTGCCGAGCAGATCGCGGCAGTGGCTGAGTAAACTCGCGACGATTAACCTGGCGGTTTGCTGCTCCTGTGGTTGCATCTGCATTTCATTGAGCGTTTGCAGCAGGAAAGAGCCAATGCGTGGCCCACGCCGCGCGACGTGCTGGCGGGTAACATTTTGATATTGCTTACCGTCCCACTGGACGATGCTGAAACCCAACTGCTGTTTACCGAACAGGATGCTGAGTGTGGTCACCGGTGTGCGCCACTGGGGAAAGTTCCAGCCGCCAGCCGGAACGAACAGCACATCGCAAGGCAGTAACGTCGCGGGTGCGCCTGCAACGCCGTTATCGGTGAACTCACCTTCCAGCACAATCTCCAGCCGGGGGAAATCGACCTGATATGCCAGTTCCGGCGTTGAGCTATTGGTGCTGGCAAAATACACCTGGCGCAGCGGCGTGGGGCCGTTAATCAGGCGGGAGAGAAGATGACTGACGTCGTGATACATGTTAATCCCTTGCAGGCAGCAGACAGGGAGAACAGTAACCGCCATCATAAAAAAAGGCCACTCTTAAAGAGTGGCCGGTGTGGGATTACTGATTACCGATTTGATCGCCGTAAGGCAGTGTATCGTAATCAATCAGGCCATTCTTTTTATACGGGTCGCCAATCCAGCGGGTCGTCTCTTTGAACTGCGGGTTAGTAATGGCGCGAGTTGGATCAAAACCATCGTAGGTGAATCCCGCTAAATCAGACCAGGTGTGGATAAGCTCAGAGCTGCTGTACTTACGATCCACATCCTGTGAGAAGTCGCGGGGGTGTGCGGCCTGCCATTTTTCAGAGGTCCACAGCAGGAACGGTACCGTATACATATGGCGCGTCGGGTTGTCTTCATTACGACCCTGCGTTTTATGCGGAGGCGTATCGTATACCTCTTCCCCGTGATCGGAGAAGTACAGCAGGAAGCCGTTCGGATCGGTCGCTTTATAGTCTTTGATCAGACTGGCGATGATATGGTCATTGTAGGCATTCGCGCTGTCGTAATCGTTGTAAGCTTCCAGCTCATCATTACTCAGGCCAGCGGGAACATTGTCGATATTGTTATCGAATTTACCCTGGCCATCCGGATAGCGGAATTTGTACTTAATATGCGTTCCCAGCAGGTGCACGATGATGAACTTTTTCGGTGCCGGGTCAGCCAGTACTTCTTTAAATGGCGCCAGCACGTTGCTGTCATATTCGCGCGCGCTTTGCGTACGCTGCTGGTTCATATAGAACTGCTTATCCGTCTGCTTCGAGAACACGGTCAACATGGTGTTGCGGGCAGTCATCGTCTGCTGGTTGGTTATCCAGAAGGTTTTATAACCGGCCTGTTTCATCATGTTCATCAGGGACGGCTGAGTCAGATACAGGTCCGGGTTCTTCTCGTTGGCGAAAGTCAGCGCCTGCTGCAGGATTTCAATGGTGTACGGACGTGAGGTCACGACATTATTGAACACGGTGAAGTTAGGATCGGATTTATGCAACGCATCCAGTTCTGGCGTCGTTTCGCGCGGGTAGCCATACAGGCTCATGCGGCCACGCTGCGTTGACTCCCCAATCACCAGCACCAGCGTACGTGGAGCATCGCCGGAGTTATCTTTGAAGTTGGCCAGCGGCGGCAGGGCATTGTTCTCATTCAGCAGGCTATTCAACGAGGTCAACTGCTGACGATATTGATAATAACCAGAGATGATCTGCCACGGGGCCGCAGGCTCCATACGTGAGGCGAGACCATCTAACGTTTTTTCAAACGGTTTATGTTTGATGAACGTATTAACCGCCATTGGGTGCAGAATCAAACCGTATAACAGCGCGAAAGACACCAGATAACGCCAGGGCGATGGAATATGCACAGGGCGCAAACGCGTCCACAGCAGAATAGCCACAGCCGTATAGGCCAGAGCGATAAGGACAATTTTCAGGCTGAAATATTGGCTCAGATATTCGCTGGCTTCGTTCGCATTGGTTTCAAACATTACGTACAGAACGCTTTGCGAAAACTCTTGTCCGTAAATGACGTAATAGCTCAGAGCCGCCAGCGAGGCCGCCCATAGCATGACGCCAATAATGGCAGCGATCGCGCGGATACGGTTTGGAAATAAGAATACCGGGATCAACCACAGCGAACTGAATAGTAACGAGTCGCGTAACCCATTAGTTCCGCTATAACCGGTTAAACAAATAATGACCTGGAGTAAACTGGAAAAAAACCAAAAATAGAGGAGCGCCCAACCCAGGGCTTTCCAGCTAAATTTAGGTTTAGACTGGAGTTGTAAGGATTGCATAATGTGAGCCTGTCTTTAATCGTAGCGCCAAGAATAGCGACTAAACATTAAGAGGAACTGAAGCATCACGATCTCAGGATCGTGTTTTGCTGTTGATACATTCGTATAGTGAATATATTCAGGCGGGAATATATTGAAAAAGAAGCGGTTATGACAGCAGTTTTTGCCGTCGCCTTCATACAATAGCACGAAGGCGACGGGAGGGGACGTTAGCCTGTATTACGCATGCCGGCTGCGACACCAGCGATAGTCACCATCAACGCTTGTTCAACGCGCGGGTCCGGTGCATTGCCTTGCTCTTCCGCCTGGCGTGAGCGGTGTAACAGCTCTGCCTGTAAGACGTTCAGCGGGTCAGTATAAATATTTCTTAACTGAATTGACTCGGCAATCCACGGCAGGTCGGCCATCAAATGTGAGTCATTGGCAATTGCCAGTACGACATCGATATCGGCTTCCAGGCGCTGACGCAGCTCTTTACCCAGTGGCCACAGCTCTTTTTTGACCAGGCGTTGATCGTAGTACTCTGCCAGCCACAGGTCTGCTTTGGCGAAAACCATTTCCAGCATGCCAAGACGCGTGGAGAAGAATGGCCAGTCGCGGCACATGGCTTCGAGTTCGCTTTGCTTGCCGTCTTCAACCACTTTTTGCAGCGCGGTACCTGCGCCCAGCCAGGCCGGGAGCATCAGGCGGTTCTGCGTCCAGGCGAAGATCCACGGAATAGCGCGCAGAGACTCTACCCCGCCGGTTGGACGGCGTTTTGCCGGACGTGAACCGAGCGGCAGTTTACCCAGTTCCTGCTCCGGCGTCGCGGAACGGAAGTAAGGAACGAAGTCTTTGTTTTCACGCACATATCCGCGATAGAGCTCGCAGGAAATATCGGAAAGCTCATCCATGATATGACGCCAGTTATCCTTCGGCTCTGGCGGTGGTAACAGGTTGGCCTCCAGAATTGCTCCGGTATACAGCGACAGGCTGCTGATGGTCACTTCCGGCAGGCCGTACTTAAAGCGGATCATCTCCCCTTGTTCTGTCACGCGCAGACCGCCTTTCAGGCTGCCTGGTGGTTGAGAGAGCAGCGCCGCATGCGCAGGCGCGCCGCCGCGACCAATGGAACCGCCACGACCATGGAACAGCGTCAGTTCGATACCGGCTTTTTCGCAGGTTTTGATCAGCGCGTCCTGTGCCTGATATTGCGCCCAGGAGGCCGCCATCACGCCCGCGTCCTTTGCGGAGTCAGAGTAGCCGATCATGACCATCTGCTTGCCCTGAATAAAGCCACGATACCAGTCAATATTCAGCAGTTGGGACATGACGTCATCGGCGTTATTGAGGTCATCCAGCGTTTCAAATAACGGGGCAACCGGCATAGCAAAACCGATACCGGCTTCTTTCAGCAGCAGGTGCACGGCCAGCACATCCGATGGCGTTTTCGCCATGGAGATAACATAGGCGGCAATGGAGCCATAAGGGGCTTCGGCAATGACCTGACAGGTGTCGAGCACTTCGCGGGTGTCGTTGCTCGGTTCCCAGTTACGCGGGAGCAGCGGACGCTTGGAGTTCAGCTCGCGGATCAGGAAAGCCTGTTTATCCGCTTCCGACCAGTTTTCGTAGTCGCCAATGCCCAGATAACGGGTCAGTTCGCCAAGGGCTTCAGTGTGACGGGTGCTTTCCTGACGAATATCAATACGTACCAGCGGTACGCCGAAACATTTCACGCGGCGTAGGGTATCGAGCAATTCGCCATTGGCGATAATGCCCATGCCACAGGCCTGCAGAGACTGGTAGCACGCATATAGCGGGTCCCAGAGCTGTTCGTTTTGGGTGAGAAGTCCCGCCGGTTTCGGCAATTTCTCGCCTTTAAGACGGGCTTCCAGCCAGGCCTGGGTTGCCATCAGACGAGAACGCAGGGTTTTCATCAGATAGCGGTAAGGTTCTGCTGCGCCTTCTTCGCCCACCAGCGCCAGCAGTTCCGGCGTGGCATCCACCATCGACAGTTCAGAAATCAGAAACTGGATGTCTTTCAGAAACAGGTCGGTGGCTTTCCAGCGGCTGAGCAGCAGCACGTGACGGGTGATATCCGCCGTTACGTTCGGGTTGCCATCGCGGTCACCGCCCATCCAGGAGGTAAAGCGAACCGGGACAAAATCAACCGGCAGCTTATAGCCCAGATGCTCTTCCAACTGTTCGTTCAGCTCGCGCAGATAGTTTGGTACGCCTTCCCACAGGCTGTTTTCGACCACGGCGAAGCCCCATTTGGCTTCATCAACCGGGCTTGGGCGTATCTTGCGGATCTCATCCGTATGCCAGGACTGGGCAATCAACTGGCGCAGACGGCGCATCAGTTGATGGCGTTCATAATCGACGAGATCTTTGTTATCAAGCTGTTTGAGGCAGGCGTTCACTTCACCCATTTTATGGATCAGCGTACGGCGGGTGATCTCGGTCGGATGGGCGGTAAGAACCAGCTCCAGGGAGAGAGATTCCACGGCTTTTTTGATGGTGGCTTCATCGAGGTTGGGCTGCTCTTTCAGTTTACGCAGCGTGCGGGCAATCACTTCCGGGTTGCTGGCTGCTTCGCCTTTTGGCGAAATGCTATGGTGCTGCTCGGCGGTGTTGGCCAGGTTCAGAAACTGGCTAAACGCGCGGGCAACCGGCAGCAGCTCGTCGTTAGACAGGTTTTGCAGCGTAGTAAGCAGCTCCTGGCGATTGACTTCATTGCCAGCGCGGGATGATTTGGACAGCTTACGGATTGTTTCTACGCGGTCGAGAATGTTCTCTCCCAACGCATCCTTGATGGTTTCTCCCAGCACTTTGCCGAGCATACTGACATTACTACGCAACGCGGAATATTGTTCGTTCATTAACCCAGACACCCCATCTTTAATTTATGCGTCCTGTATCTTTCGCGCCTCAGCGGCGTTGGCTGTGCCACGAAATCTCTCGGACTTTGTTTGTTCGCCGTCTTTTATAAAGCCACGTAAAACTCGTGACGTCAATTGCTGCGAAATCGGTTCAGCAAACGAAAAAATGGCGGGAATTTACGTTATTTAATTCACATCGAATCAAATAAGCTTTGCTTATGGAAATGTTAATATTTCACCTCGATTACCACTAAAGGGGTAACGAGGTGATTTGTGGTTAATGCCAGCAGAAATGATGTACGACCTGGGTAATTAACTCCCGCGTCGGCTTAATAAAACGCGTTTCCAGATACTCATCCGGCTGATGTGCCTGATTAATAGAACCTGGGCCCAACACCAGCGTTGGGCAAAGCGTCTGGATAAACGGCGCTTCGGTGCAGTAGTTCACCACTTCCGTTTGCGCTCCCAGTAGCTTCTCAACCACTTGTACCAGTTGATGATCCGGCGGGCATTCATAGCCCGGAATTGGCGGATGCAGTTCCGAGACCGTCAGGCGACCCGGCCAGCGCTCGCTGACAGGGGCCAGCGCATCGTTAAGTAAGCCATTGAGATCGTTGAGCGTCATGCCGGGCAATGGGCGAATATCCATATGCAGTTCGCAGCAGGCGCAGATTCGGTTGGCGGCGTCGCCACCGTGGATGTGACCCAAATTCAGCGTCGGGTACGGGACGGTAAAGGCGTCATGGTGATAGCGCTCTTTCAGGTCATCGCGCAGAGTCATGATATGGCCGATGGCATCATGCATTAGTTCAATCGCATTAACGCCACGCGCGGGATCGCTTGAGTGACCCGATTGTCCCAAAATGCGAATCGCATTAGAAATATGACCCTTGTGCGCGCGGACCGGTTGCAGGGAAGTGGGTTCGCCAATGATCGCGCAGTCCGGGCGCAGAGCGGTGGTTTCAGAGAAATAACGTGCTCCCGCCATGCTGGTCTCTTCGTCGGCAGTGGCCAGAATGTACAGGGGCTTTTTCAGCTTCGTGACGTCGACATCACGCAATGCGTCGAGGATAAACGCGAAGAAGCCCTTCATATCTGCCGTACCCAGACCGTAGAGCTTATTGTCATGCTCGGTCAGGGTGAACGGATCGCGCGTCCAGCGTCCGTCGTCAAAGGGGACGGTATCGGTATGGCCCGCCAACAGCAGACCGCCAGCGCCTTGTCCAATGCTCGCCAGCATATTGAATTTATTTCGCGTGTCGGGAACCGGCTGGACCTCCACATTGAAGCCTAAATCTTTAAACCAGCCCGCCAACAGAGTGATTAAACCTGCATTGCTTTGATCGAGCGCTTCTTCGGTAGCGCTTATCGATGGCGTGGCAATCAGAGCGCGGTAAATCTCGATAAATGGCGGTAAATTGTTTTTCATTGTTGACACACCTCGGGTCATGATAGTATCAATATTCATGCAGTATTTGTGAATAAAAATACATTAACGTTAAGCGTAATAAAACCCACCAAGTGTAAGGTGAGGTGATAAAGGCTTATACCTGGCAACAGAATCTAAGAAGGTGAGCAGCCCCGATGTTGAATACGCTGATTGTGGGCGCCAGTGGCTATGCCGGCGCAGAGCTTGTGACCTATGTAAATCGCCATCCTGATATGAACATAACCGCTTTGACCGTCTCAGCGCAAAGCAATGATGCAGGAAAATTAATCTCCGATTTGCATCCGCAGTTGAAAGGTATTGTCGATTTACCGTTGCAGCCGATGTCAGATATCAGCGAGTTTAGCCCAGGGGTGGATGTTGTGTTCCTCGCAACGGCTCATGAGGTGAGTCATGACCTGGCCCCGCAGTTTTTGCAGGCCGGTTGCGTCGTGTTTGACCTCTCAGGCGCATTTCGTGTAAACGACGGCGCGTTTTATGAAAAATATTATGGCTTTACCCATCAGCATCCCGACCTGCTGGAGCAGGCAGTTTACGGGTTGGCGGAATGGAACGAAGACCAACTGAAAGAAGCTAATCTGATTGCCGTGCCGGGTTGTTATCCGACCGCGGCGCAGCTGTCGTTGAAACCACTGATTGATGCCGGGCTGCTGGATCTCAGCCAGTGGCCGGTGATTAACGCCACCAGCGGCGTGAGCGGTGCGGGCCGTAAAGCGGCTATCTCTAACAGTTTTTGTGAGGTGAGCCTGCAGCCGTATGGCGTGTTTACCCATCGTCATCAGCCGGAAATCGCCACTCATCTTGGCGCGGAGGTGATCTTCACTCCGCATCTGGGCAACTTCCCACGCGGAATTCTGGAAACCATTACCTGCCGTTTGCAAGCGGGCGTAACCCATGCGCAGGTGGCCCAGACGTTGCAGCAGGCGTATGGTGATAAGCCACTGGTGCGTTTATATGACAACGGCGTTCCGGCGCTGAAGAATGTGGTTGGCTTACCATTCTGTGATATTGGGTTTGCCGTGCAAGGTGAGCACCTGATCGTGGTGGCGACGGAAGACAACTTATTGAAAGGCGCGGCGGCACAGGCGATGCAGTGCGCAAATATTCGTTTTGGCTTTGCCCAAACGCAGTCTCTTATTTAAGGGTGCAACAATGAATCCATTAATTATCAAGCTGGGCGGCGTTTTACTGGATAGCGAAGAGGCGCTGGAGCGTCTGTTTACCGCACTGGTGAATTATCGTGAGTCGCACCAGCGTCCGCTGGTCATTGTGCACGGCGGCGGCTGCGTGGTCGACGAGCTGATGAAACAGCTGAATCTGCCGGTGAAAAAGAAAAATGGTCTGCGCGTCACGCCTGCCGATCAAATTGATATTATTACCGGAGCCCTGGCGGGAACAGCGAATAAAACCTTACTGGCCTGGGCGAAAAAGCATCAGATTGCGTCCGTGGGTCTGTTTCTTGGCGATGGCGACAGCGTAAAAGTGACGCCGCTCGATAAAGAGCTCGGTCATGTTGGACTGGCGCAGCCGGGTTCGCCTAAGCTGATTAACACGCTGCTGGAAAACGGTTTTTTACCGGTAGTAAGCTCCATTGGCGTTACGGAAGACGGACTGCTGATGAACGTTAATGCCGATCAGGCGGCAACGGCGCTGGCGGCTACGCTGGGGGCGGATCTGATCCTGCTCTCTGACGTAAGCGGCATTCTGGATGGTAAAGGCCAGCGTATTGCCGAAATGACCGCCGCGAAAGCGGAGCAGTTGATTGACCAGGGAATTATTACCGATGGCATGATCGTGAAGGTCAATGCGGCGCTGGATGCCGCGCGTACGCTGGGCCGTCCGGTGGATATCGCCTCCTGGCGCCATGCCGAGCAACTGCCGGCGCTGTTTAACGGTACGCCGATCGGTACGCGTATTCTGGCTTAACTATTAATGGCCGGATGGCGGCTTCGCCTTATCCGGCCTGGATGGGTTTTGTAGGCCCGGTAAGCGCAGCGCCACCGGGCAAAAATATCATATTAAGGAAATTCGTTATGGCACTTTGGGGTGGGCGTTTTACACAGGCAGCAGATCAGCGGTTCAAACAGTTCAACGACTCGTTACGTTTTGACTACCGCCTGGCTGAACAGGATATTATCGGCTCTGTGGCCTGGTCCAAAGCGTTGGTAACGGTCGGTGTACTGACTGCCGATGAACAACTGCAACTGGAAGAGGCGCTGAATAACCTGCTGGAAGAAGTGCGCCTGGATCCGCAGCAAATCCTTCAAAGCGATGCCGAAGATATTCACAGCTGGGTGGAAGGTAAGCTGATTGATAAAGTCGGCCAGCTAGGTAAAAAACTGCATACCGGACGTAGCCGGAATGACCAGGTCGCGACCGATCTTAAACTGTGGTGTAAAGACACGGTTATTGAATTACTGTCGGCTAACCGTCAGTTGCAAAGTGCGCTGGTGGTGACGGCAGAGAATAACCAGGACGCCGTTATGCCGGGTTACACCCACCTGCAACGCGCGCAGCCGGTGACGTTTGCCCACTGGTGTCTGGCCTATGTCGAAATGCTTGCGCGTGACGAGAGCCGTCTGCAGGATGCGCTCAAGCGCCTGGACGTAAGTCCGTTAGGCTGCGGCGCGCTGGCGGGTACGGCGTATGAAATCGATCGCGAGCAGTTGGCCGGTTGGTTGGGCTTTGCCTCGGCGACGCGTAACAGTCTGGACAGCGTTTCTGACCGTGACCACGTGCTGGAGTTACTCTCCGATGCCTCTATCGGTATGGTGCATCTGTCGCGTTTTGCTGAAGATCTGATTTTCTTTAATACCGGCGAAGCGGGCTTTGTCGAACTGTCCGACCGTGTGACTTCGGGGTCATCTCTGATGCCGCAGAAGAAAAACCCGGATGCGCTGGAGTTAATCCGTGGCAAATGCGGTCGCGTACAGGGTGCGCTGACCGGCATGATGATGACCTTAAAAGGTCTCCCGCTGGCGTACAACAAAGATATGCAGGAAGACAAGGAAGGGCTGTTTGACGCGCTCGACACCTGGCTGGACTGCCTGCATATGGCCGCGCTGGTGCTGGATGGCATTCAGGTGAAACGTCCGCGTTGTCAGGAAGCGGCGCAGCAAGGCTATGCTAACGCCACTGAGCTGGCGGATTATCTGGTGGCGAAAGGTGTTCCGTTCCGCGAAGCGCATCATATCGTGGGGGAAACGGTGGTCGAGGCAATTCGTCAGGGCAAACCGCTGGAAGCGCTGTCGCTTGCCGACTTACAAAAGTTTAGCCAGGTGATTGGCGATGACGTTTACCCGATCCTCTCGTTGCAATCTTGCCTGGATAAACGTGCGGCGAAAGGTGGCGTGTCGCCGCAGCAGGTTGCGCAAGCGATCGACTACGCGAAGGCGCGTTTGGCGTAACCTTTGTCTTTGTAAGCCTGATATGCGTAGCGCCATCAGGCAAACAGTTATCAGAGCCTGGCATTACGCCGGGCTTTTTTATGCAAAAAAAATGCGGACTCAAGGTCCGCAAAAGTTCACGTTGGCTTTAGTTATTTCGAGTATGAGAGAAACTCTCAAAACGGACAGTAGCTTCAAGGGTTAAAGGGGTACCGTTCCGTTTCTGTGGTGCATTATTAAACAGAAAGCTTGATAGGGATAATCGTTCGTTGCTATGCTACCTATCGCTACGAACTATCGTGGCGATGGAGGATGAATAATGAATATTCGTGATCTTGAATACCTGGTGGCGCTAGCCGAACATCGTCACTTCCGACGTGCGGCAGACTCCTGTCACGTTAGCCAGCCAACGCTGAGCGGACAGATCCGCAAACTGGAAGATGAGCTTGGTGTCATGCTGCTGGAGCGTACGAGTCGCAAGGTGCTGTTCACTCAGGCAGGTCTACTGCTGGTGGATCAGGCGCGCACCGTGCTGCGCGAGGTCAAAGTGCTCAAGGAGATGGCAAGCCAACAGGGTGAGACAATGTCTGGCCCGCTGCATATTGGTTTGATCCCAACGGTGGGGCCATACCTGCTGCCGCATATTATCCCTATGTTGCACCAGACCTTTCCAAAACTGGAAATGTATCTTCATGAGGCGCAGACGCATCAGCTGTTGGCGCAACTGGATAGCGGTAAGCTCGACTGCGTCATCCTGGCGCTGGTGAAAGAGAGTGAGGCGTTCATCGAAGTACCATTATTTGATGAGCCTATGCTGCTGGCTATCTATGAAGATCACCCATGGGCAAACCGCGACTGTGTGCCGATGTCCGATCTGGCGGGTGAGAAATTGCTAATGCTGGAGGATGGCCACTGTCTGCGCGATCAGGCGATGGGCTTCTGCTTTGAAGCGGGCGCTGATGAGGATACTCATTTCCGGGCAACCAGCCTGGAAACGCTGCGCAACATGGTGGCGGCAGGCAGCGGTATTACCTTACTGCCTGCGCTGGCCGTGCCGCCGGAGCGTAAACGTGATGGCGTTGTCTATCTGCCCTGCATCAAGCCTGAACCGCGTCGCACGATTGGTCTGGTGTATCGTCCAGGCTCGCCGCTGCGCAGCCGTTATGAACAGCTGGCAGAGGCCATCCGTGGGTCAATGGATGGCCATTTCGACAGTGCGTTAAAAAAGGCGGTTTAAGCCATTTAGCGCCGCTACCCGATAGGCTTCTGCCATGGTTGGGTAGTTAAAGGTGGTGTTAACGAAGTATTCGATGGTGTTACCACCACCTTTTTGCTCCATTATCGCCTGACCGATGTGAATAATTTCGGCCGCGCGTTCCCCAAAGCAGTGGATCCCCAAAATCTCTTTGGTTTCGCGATGGAACAGGATCTTCAGCGTCCCGACACTCATACCCACGATTTGCGCACGTGCCAGATGTTTAAACTGGGCGCGGCCAACCTCGTAGGGAACTTTCATTGCCGTGAGCTGCTGTTCGGTTTTACCGACGGAGCTGATTTCCGGAATGGTATAAATCCCGGTCGGGATATCTTCAATCAGATGCGCGGTTGCCTCGCCTTTTACCAATGCCTGGGCGGCAATGCGTCCCTGATCGTAGGCCGCCGATGCCAGACTCGGATAGCCGATCACATCCCCTACGGCATACACGTGCGGCAGCGCCGTCTGGTACATGCTGTTGACCTTCAGCTGTCCGCGGCTGTCGGTTTTCAGACCAATATTTTCCAGCGCCAGCGAATCGGTATTACCGGTACGACCATTGGCGTACAGCAGGCAGTCAGCCTTCAGTTTCTTGCCAGATTTCAGGTGCATGATGACGCCGTCATCGCAACCTTCAATCTTCTCGTATTCTTCGTTGTGGCGAATGACCACACCGCTGTTCCAGAAGTGGTAAGAGAGCGAGTCGGACATCTCTTGATCGAGGAACGCAAGCAGACGATCGCGGGTGTTGATTAAATCAACTTTGACGTCCATTCCGCGGAAGATCGACGCATATTCGCAGCCAATTACCCCCGCGCCATAAATCAAAACGTGGCGGGGTTCATGGTGCAGACTCAGGATAGAGTCGCTGTCATACACCCGGGGATGCGAGAAGTCGACATCAACTGGGTGATATGGGCGTGAGCCGCAAGCGATAACGAACTTATCCGCGGTCAGCGTTTCCACCGTGCCGTCGTGGCATTCCAGGGCGATCGTGTGTTCATCAACAAAACGGGCATTTCCCTGCAAAATTTCGCAGTGGTTACGCTCGTAAAAGCCTTGCCGCATACGCGTTTGCTGATTAATAACGTTATCAGCGTGGTTGAGAATATCGGCGAAAGAAGAACGAAGGAGTCGGGAGTGGTCGCTGTAAAGTGGGTTCTGATTGAATTCAATAATACGGCTGACGGCGTGGCGGAGAGCTTTCGACGGGATGGTGCCCCAGTGGGTACAGCCTCCACCGACGTTATGATAGCGCTCAATCACCGCGACGCGCGCTCCTTGCTTAACCAGCCCCATTGCAGCGCCTTCGCCGCCGGGACCGGAACCTATTACTATTGCATCGTAATCGTAGGAATGTGACATGGTCAGGCTTACCTGTTCTTATACATAAAAGCAACAGAATAGTAACATCGTTGGCGAGATAACCCAATTATCGTTGTGCTTTTTTGCGAACCCGAAGCACAAACTGCGCGTAAACAATCATTCACAAAGCCATGCCAACCGCCTAATCTCTGGTATAGTGCCAGCAAGGTATGTGGAAGGATTCAGACATCGTGATGGGCGTTAGAGCGCAACAAAAAGAAAAAACCCGGCGTTCGCTGGTAGAAGCCGCATTTAGTCAACTCAGCGCTGAGCGTAGTTTTGCCAGTCTCAGTTTACGCGAAGTCGCTCGTGAAGCGGGCATAGCGCCAACCTCGTTTTATCGCCACTTCCGCGATGTGGATGAACTCGGCCTGACGATGGTGGACGAGAGCGGTCTGATGCTGCGTCAGTTGATGCGCCAGGCGCGTCAGCGTATCGCGAAGGGCGGGAGTGTGATCCGCACCTCGGTCTCAACATTTATGGAGTTCATCGGCAACAATCCCAACGCCTTCCGTTTATTATTGCGCGAGCGGTCTGGTACCTCCGCGGCGTTTCGTGCCGCAGTGGCTCGTGAAATTCAGCACTTCATTGCGGAACTTGCGGACTATCTGGAACTCGAAAACCATATGCCTCGTGCGTTTACTGAAGCGCAAGCCGAAGCCATGGTAACGATTGTGTTCAGCGCCGGGGCAGAAGCACTGGATGTTGGCGCCGAACAGCGTCGACAGCTGGAAGAGCGGCTGGTATTGCAACTGCGGATGATCGCCAAAGGCGCATTTTATTGGTACCGCCGTGAACAAGAGAAGATGACGCACCACTCCGAGTAACGAGAAGGACGAGCAATGAAACAGTCAGGTCAAGATAAAGGTACGCTGCTGCTGGCGCTGGTTGCTGGCTTATCGATTAATGGTACATTTGCGGCGCTGTTTAGCTCCATTGTGCCATTCTCAGTATTCCCGATTATTTCGCTGGTGCTGACGGTTTATTGTCTGCATCAACGCTATCAGAATCGCACCATGCCTGTGGGGCTACCGGGCCTGGCCGCCGCCTGTTTTATTCTCGGCGTTTTGTTGTACAGCACCGTAGTTCGCGCTGAATATCCGGATATTGGTTCTAACTTCTTCCCAGCGGTACTGTCGGTGATTCTGGTGTTCTGGATTGGCTTTAAGGTGCGTAACCGTAAACAGGAAATAGCGGAGTAGTAATAGTTGTAGGCCGGGCAAGCGACCGGCCAGCACATCACTTACTTTGCGGTCAGTAATACACCGCACTCCATATGGTGCGTGTACGGGAACTGATCGAACAGAGCCAGACGTGAAACCTTGTGGGTCTGGCTTAACGTTTCCAGGTTCTTACACAATGTCTCCGGGTTGCAGGAGATGTACAGAATTCGCGGATACGCCTGCACCATTTTCTCCGTTTCGCTGTCCAGACCGCTGCGCGGTGGATCAACGAAAATGGTTTCACACTGGTAACTCTTCAGATCGATCCCCTGCAAACGGTTGAACTCGCGCACCCCGTTCATCGCCTGAGTAAACTCCTCGGCCGCCATGCGGATAATTTGTACATTATCAATATGGTTCGCCGCAATGTTGTACTGTGCAGCAGCCACAGATGGCTTGGCGATTTCAGTGGCCAGCACGCGGTTGAAGTTTTGTGCGAGGGCGAGAGAGAAATTGCCATTGCCGCAGTACAGCTCAAGCAGATCGCCTTTTGACCCCCTGGTGACATCAATCGCCCATTCCAGCATCTGAATATTCATGGCGGCATTCGGCTGGGTGAAGCTGTTCTCAACCTGACGATAGATAATCTCTTTACCCGCAACCGGCAAGCGTTCGTCAATGTAGTCCTGGTCCAGTTCGATTTTGGTTTTAGTTGCCCGGCCAATCAGATGCACGTTCAGGTTTTGCGCCCGCAGCGCATCCCGCAGCGCTTCGGCTTCCTGACGCCATTCATCATCCAGCTTTTTATGGTACAGCATCGATACCACCGCCTGATCGCTCAGGGTTGTGAGGTAATCAATCTGGAACAGTTTGTGGCGCAGGACGCGGTTATTGCGTACCCCTTCGATCATTGCCGTCATCAGCGTGTTGATAAGCTCGCTGGCCGCCGGGAAGCTGTCGACACGAATACGGTTTTTGGTCTGGCTGTCGAACATGATGTGGTACAGGTCATCCCCGTCATGCCACAGACGAAATTCCGCGCGCATACGGTAGTGGCTGACCGGTGAGCGAAACACTTCCGGAGCCTGTGCATAAAATGGCGTCATTAAGCTCTGCAGACGCACTACTTTTTCAGCTAACTGGGCGTCGTACTGTTCTGTCGGAAGGTGTTCGGGGGTCATGATGCGTCCTGAAAAATAAAAGTACGCGGGGATTGTAGGGATTGCTCAACAGATGTCCAGTCATTGATGATTTTCGATATTGTGATACGCAGTCTGGACAGTGGGTTGTAACAAACTGTAGCATCCGTTTTCCGGTCCTGTGAGTTAAAAGGGAATCCAGTGTGAATCTGGAGCTGACGCGCAGCGGTAAGGAAGGTAGGAGATGAGCGCACCTGGTGCAGACACTGCGGCTTGCCGTGGGAAGTCATCATCTCTTTAAGTTGCCTCCAAGCCCGAAGACCTGCCGGCTAACGTCGCATCTGGCTTTCATCATCGCGTACTATCGGTGGGACCTGCGGCATCCTTCTTATATTGTGGATGCTTTACAATGATTAAAAAATCGCTGTTGTGCACGGCACTGTCCGTCACGGCATTTTCTGGTTGGGCGCAGGACACTAGCCCAGATACTCTTGTCGTCACTGCCAACCGTTTTCAGCAGCCTCGTAGCGCAGTACTTGCTCCTATCACCGTTGTTACGCGTCAGGATATCGATCGCTGGCAATCCACCTCCGTGAATGATGTGCTTCGTCGCCTGCCCGGCGTCGATATCGCGCAAAGCGGCGGCATGGGACAAAACTCCTCAATTTTTATTCGTGGAACCAATTCCAGCCATGTTCTGGTGCTGATTGACGGTGTGCGTCTGAACTTAGCGGGTGTGAGCGGATCTGCCGATCTCAGCCAGTTCCCTGTCTCGCTAGTACAACGTATCGAATACATTCGTGGGCCGCGTTCGGCGGTTTATGGTTCTGATGCGATTGGCGGCGTGGTGAATATCATTACCACGCGCGAAAAGCCGGGGACAGAACTTACGGCCGGTGTGGGGAGCAATGGGTATCAGAATTACGATGTCTCAACCCAACAGCAGCTCGGCGAAAATACGCGTGTCACGCTGATGGGTGATTATGCCTATACCAAAGGCTTTGATGTTGTAGCATACGGCAGCACCGGCTCTCAGGCTCAGCCCGATAAAGACGGTTTTTTAAGTAAGACGCTGTATGGCGCGCTGGAACACAACTTTTCCGATACATGGAGCGGGTTTGTTCGTGGCTATGGTTATGATAACCGCACGAATTACGACGCATATTACTCCCCTGGCTCGCCGCTCCTCGATACCCGAAAACTCTACAGCCAAAGCTGGGATGCCGGACTACGTTTTAATGGCGAGCTTATCCAGTCGCAGCTGGTTTCGAGCTATAGCCATAGCAAAGACTACAACTATGATCCGGATTATGGCCGCTATGACTCCTCGGCCACACTGGATGATATGAAGCAATATAATGTTCAGTGGTCCAACAGTATGGTGCTGGGGCACGGTAACGTAGGCGCAGGCGTCGACTGGCAAAAACAAACCACAACGCCAGGCACCGGGTATGTTACGGACGGTTACGATCAGCGTAATACGGGGCTCTATCTGACCGGGTTGCAGCAACTGGGCGACTTTACCTTTGAAGGCGCGGCGCGTAGCGATGACAACTCCGAGTTTGGACGTCATGGCACATGGCAAACCAGCGCCGGATGGGAGTTTATTGAGGGCTATCGCTTTATTGCGTCATACGGTACATCTTACAAAGCGCCTAATCTTGGACAACTGCATGGTTATTACGGCAATTCGAACCTGGATCCTGAGCAAAGTAAGCAATGGGAAGGGGCGTTTGAAGGCTTAACGGCGGGCGTGAACTGGCGAGTTTCAGGGTATCGCAACGATATTGATGACATGATCGATTACGACCCGCATACCGAAAAATACTTTAACGAAGGCAAAGTACGCATTAAAGGTGTGGAAGCGACCGCAAACTTTGATACCGGTCCGCTGGCACATACGCTGAGCTACGATTATGTCGATTCGCGCAATGCGATTACGGACAAGCCGCTTGCGCGCCGTTCTAAACAGCAGGTGAAGTACCAGCTTGACTGGCAGGTCTATGATTTTGACTGGGGCCTGACGTATCACTACCTGGGAACGCGTTATGACACGGACTACGTAACCTACCAGCCGGTAAAAATGGGTGGGGTTAGCCTGTGGGATCTTGCCGTGTCATATCCAATCACCTCACAGCTGACAGTTCGTGGTAAAATCGCCAACCTGTTCGATAAAGATTACGAGACAGTTTATGGCTACGCAACTGCAGGACGGGAATACACCTTGTCTGGCAGCTACACCTTCTGATCCACGTCCCACCGTGCTGGTGTTTGATTCCGGTGTCGGTGGGTTGTCGGTCTATGACGAGATCCGGCGTCTTCTGCCGGATCTCCACTATATCTACGCTTTCGACAATGTCGCCTTTCCTTATGGAGAGAAGAGCGAGGAGTTTATCGTCGAACGTGTTGTTGAGATTGTGACTGCGGTCCAGCAGCGCTATCCCCTCTCTCTTGCTGTCATCGCGTGTAATACAGCAAGCACGGTGTCGCTTCCTGCGTTACGTGAGAAATTTGCCTTCCCGGTTGTGGGCGTGGTGCCTGCGATTAAACCGGCGGCGCGACTCACGGCGAATGGCGTAGTGGGGCTGCTGGCTACACGTGCAACGGTGAAGCGTTCGTATACTCATGAGTTGATTGCGCGATTTGCTAACGAATGTCAGATAGCGATGTTGGGTTCCGCCGAGCTGGTGGAACTGGCTGAAGCGAAGCTACACGGTGAAACAGTTTCTCTGGAAGAACTGCGCCGCATCCTGCGCCCTTGGCTGAGGATGACGGAACCACCTGACACGGTAGTGCTCGGCTGCACCCATTTCCCTCTATTACAGGAAGAACTTTTACAGGTACTGCCCGAGGGAACGCGGTTGGTGGATTCTGGTGCCGCAATTGCGCGTCGCACGGCCTGGTTATTAGAACATGAGGCGCCAGATGCAAAATCAACTGACGAGAATGTCGCATTCTGTATGGCAATGACCACAGAAGCCGAACAATTATTACCCGTACTGCAGCGTTATGGCTTTAAGTCGCTCGAAAAACTGGCGGTTTAGGTCGTTTTGGTGGAAAAGTAGGCACTCGGAAGATTATTTTAAATTTCCCCTTGTCAGCCTGAAATAACTCCCTATAATGCGCCTCCACTGACACGGAACAA
>NZ_JAOWDO010000028.1:0-227 GCF_030336535.1 Citrobacter sp. Ce006 | reverse complement strand
CAAAATCCCCCATCAGGTATTCACCGCCTTCCACAAATACCTGCTCTGACTTTATCTGCGCCACAAATTCCTGCAGCCGGACCTGGTCTTCCGCACTGTGCCGGGGGGTGACTGAGGCGGGCTTTTGATCGCAGCCAGATGCTGCGACCATCACAATGGCACACAGCCACAACCTGTCGTTTTTCATTATCACAGCCCTCATTTCACCGGACTCGGCTGGTTAACGG
>NZ_JAOWDO010000027.1:0-243 GCF_030336535.1 Citrobacter sp. Ce006 | reverse complement strand
GTTTATGGCGGGCGTCCTGCCCGCCACCCTCCGGGCCGTTGCTGCGCAACGTTCAAATCCGCTCCCGGCGGATTTGTCCTACTCAGGAGAGCGCTCACCGACAGACCACAGATAAAACAAAAGGCCCAGTCTTTCGACTGAGCCTTTCGCTTTTATTTGATGTCTGGCAGTTCCCTACTCTCGCATGGGGAGACCCCACACTACCATCGGCGCTACGGCGTTTCACTTCTGAGTTCGGCATGG
>NZ_JAOWDO010000026.1:0-251 GCF_030336535.1 Citrobacter sp. Ce006 | reverse complement strand
GACTATGGACAAACGTGGCAGGTCGCAACGTATATGTCCCCATCTCAGGGGCAAGAGAAAAATTCTGATGGGAATATGGTCGACAGACCTGAAGGAAAAGAAATAAAAAGAGTGGTGGTGGTTAATAATCAGACATTTATTACCACGGCGAAGGGGCATTTATATCTGAGTTCATACCCTTTTGACGACCCGCGTCTGGCGCCGGGTGGACCGGGTATAGATTATCAATACTTTGATGACACGTATTATCT
>NZ_JAOWDO010000025.1:0-287 GCF_030336535.1 Citrobacter sp. Ce006 | reverse complement strand
TTTACCGGCGAATGGCTGTAGTATTCCGGGTCATACCAGTCCTTCATCCATTCCCAGCCGTTTCCGGCCATGTCGTAAATCCCCAGCGGATTGGGGGGACGGAAATCCCGGGGAAGCGGGGAATCAATATCTAAAGAGCTTTCGCTTTGACGGGCATAAATCTCCCGGTCCGTGGCGGTGGCTACATTGATACCTTTCTGACCTTCAATACGTATCGTGCCATCGTCGGTGGGCGCCACCACATATTTACCCCGGCTACGCGCCGCGTATTCCCACTGCGCTTCCGT
>NZ_JAOWDO010000024.1:0-265 GCF_030336535.1 Citrobacter sp. Ce006 | reverse complement strand
AGTAAAGGATGGTGGAGCTATGCGGGATCGAACCGCAGACCTCCTGCGTGCAAGGCAGGCGCTCTCCCAGCTGAGCTATAGCCCCATCGTAGTTATCTCATTCACCTTAATTCTTGCTGAGACAAGGCGTGGAGCGGCGAAGCATACTGAAGTATGCGAGTCGTTTCACAACGCGGTATCAGAAAGAATTTGGTAGGCCTGAGTGGACTTGAACCACCGACCTCACCCTTATCAGGGGTGCGCTCTAACCACCTGAGCTACAAGC
>NZ_JAOWDO010000023.1:0-314 GCF_030336535.1 Citrobacter sp. Ce006 | reverse complement strand
CATCACAATGGCACACAGCCACAACCTGTCGTTTTTCATTATCACAGCCCTCATTTCACCGGACTCGGCTGGTTAACGGCGCAGCGCACGGTTTTGTCGGTTGGTGGATAACCTTTATTTCCCGGATCGGTTTTATAGCGCACCATGGTCAGCCCGCGCCCCGGCCCTGAGTAGTTCTGGCTGCGCAGCACCCGCGTGTAGTACCCGTCCGGGTCTTTGAATACCGGCTGCTCCGGACCCTGCGGGTCTTTTACCGGCGAATGGCTGTAGTATTCCGGGTCATACCAGTCCTTCATCCATTCCCAGCCGTTTCC
>NZ_JAOWDO010000022.1:0-336 GCF_030336535.1 Citrobacter sp. Ce006 | reverse complement strand
CGGACTTTCCAGACCGTTCCACTAACACACATGCTGATTCAGACTCTGGGCTGCTCCCCGTTCGCTCGCCGCTACTGGGGGAATCTCGGTTGATTTCTTTTCCTCGGGGTACTTAGATGTTTCAGTTCCCCCGGTTCGCTTCATTACGCTATGTATTCACGTAATGATAGTGTGACGGATCACACTGGGTTTCCCCATTCGGAAATCGCCGGTTATAACGGTTCATATCACCTTACCGACGCTTATCGCAGATTAGCACGTCCTTCATCGCCTCTGACTGCCAGGGCATCCACCGTGTACGCTTAGTCGCTTAACCTCACAACCCGAAGATGTTTC
>NZ_JAOWDO010000021.1:0-433 GCF_030336535.1 Citrobacter sp. Ce006 | reverse complement strand
ACGCTACAACCAGGGTTACCAGCTGCACGGCGCGGTGTGCCAGCCGGGAACCAGCCATGTCCGGGAGCGGTTTGCGCTGACGTGGACGGTGGGGGATAAAGAGGCGCTGCGCGAGCTGTGGTGCTATTGCTGTCACTATATGCAGCACCGCCCGGTGCCTGAGACGGCGCGTTTTGCAGAACACCCGCAGCAGTGGGGTCATATTCACTGGCCGGAAGCGCTTGACGCTGAATCACGGACGGCACCGTAAGCGACTGGAAAAATAAATATAACGGTGAGGATGCGCTTTCATTAACGCTTAATAAAAAGGATGAATGAATATTATGGCTAAAAAACCAGGCAATAAAGTAAAACGTCGCGCATCACTGTCCGCCTCTGACAATAAAAAAAAGGAACAGCATACAGCAAACGTTGACACGCAACGCCCCAAAAA
>NZ_JAOWDO010000020.1:0-302 GCF_030336535.1 Citrobacter sp. Ce006 | reverse complement strand
CTGATTAAATAAAAGAGCATAAATGGCACTAAAAGGAAGGCAAAAATATCACCGCCGCCCCATGAGATCTGATTCTCATAGCGGGGAATTTCCAGCCAGATATCATTCTTTTCGTTCAGCCAGATAGCATTGGGTTCAACATCGTGTTCCAGCCACTGAACCGGCAGATCCTCCTGCCATCTTTCCGCCTGCGGGATCAGTACGGAACGGCGATAGAAAGGGTTTTTGGGGCGTTGCGTGTCAACGTTTGCTGTATGCTGTTCCTTTTTTTTATTGTCAGAGGCGGACAGTGATGCGCGACG
>NZ_JAOWDO010000019.1:0-216 GCF_030336535.1 Citrobacter sp. Ce006 | reverse complement strand
ACGCTGAGCAGCTATTCCATCGGTCGTTTCAAGGTGACCCATGAGGATTACGCTTTTTATCTGAAAATGGCGGGGTTACCTGCCCAGCAGTTTGATAAAGAATGGCGGAATAAAACGCTGGCGGACATGACCCATCTTAAAAACAGTCCGGCGGTGGTGTCATGGCGCGAGGCCGACAGCTACTGCCGCTGGCTGAAAAAGGAGACGGGGCTGCCG
>NZ_JAOWDO010000018.1:0-868 GCF_030336535.1 Citrobacter sp. Ce006 | reverse complement strand
ATAGGGGAGCCGAAGGGAAACCGAGTCTTAACTGGGCGTTAAGTTGCAGGGTATAGACCCGAAACCCGGTGATCTAGCCATGGGCAGGTTGAAGGTTGGGTAACACTAACTGGAGGACCGAACCGACTAATGTTGAAAAATTAGCGGATGACTTGTGGCTGGGGGTGAAAGGCCAATCAAACCGGGAGATAGCTGGTTCTCCCCGAAAGCTATTTAGGTAGCGCCTCGTGAACTCATCTTCGGGGGTAGAGCACTGTTTCGGCTAGGGGGTCATCCCGACTTACCAACCCGATGCAAACTGCGAATACCGAAGAATGTTATCACGGGAGACACACGGCGGGTGCTAACGTCCGTCGTGAAGAGGGAAACAACCCAGACCGCCAGCTAAGGTCCCAAAGTCATGGTTAAGTGGGAAACGATGTGGGAAGGCACAGACAGCCAGGATGTTGGCTTAGAAGCAGCCATCATTTAAAGAAAGCGTAATAGCTCACTGGTCGAGTCGGCCTGCGCGGAAGATGTAACGGGGCTAAACCATGCACCGAAGCTGCGGCAGCGACACTATGTGTTGTTGGGTAGGGGAGCGTTCTGTAAGCCGTTGAAGGTGTGTCGTGAGGCATGCTGGAGGTATCAGAAGTGCGAATGCTGACATAAGTAACGATAATGCGGGTGAAAAACCCGCACGCCGGAAGACCAAGGGTTCCTGTCCAACGTTAATCGGGGCAGGGTGAGTCGACCCCTAAGGCGAGGCCGAAAGGCGTAGTCGATGGGAAACAGGTTAATATTCCTGTACTTGGTGTTACTGCGAAGGGGGGACGGAGAAGGCTATGTTAGCCGGGCGACGGTTGTCCCGGTTTAAGCATGTAGGCGG
>NZ_JAOWDO010000004.1:0-484 GCF_030336535.1 Citrobacter sp. Ce006 | reverse complement strand
TTTTTGGGGCGTTGCGTGTCAACGTTTGCTGTATGCTGTTCCTTTTTTTTATTGTCAGAGGCGGACAGTGATGCGCGACGCTTTACTTTATTGCCTGGCTTTTTAGCCATAATATTCATTCATCCTTTTACATTAAGCATTAATGAAAGCACATCCCCAACGTTATATTTATTTTTCCAGTCGCTTACGGTGCCGTCCGTGATTCAGCGTCAAGCGCTTCCGGCCAGTGGATATGGCCCCACTGCTGCGGGTGTTCTGCAAAACGCGCCGTCTCAGGCACCGGACGGTGCTGCATATAGTGACAGCAGTAGCACCACAGCTCGCGCAGCGCCTCTTTATCACCTACCGTCCACGTCAGCGCAAACCGCTCCCGGACACGGCTGGTTCCTGGCTGGCACACCGCACCGTGCAGCTGGTAACCCTGGTTGTAGCGTCCGGCTTCATAGGTGATTTCTCCGCGCACTTCATCCCAGTTAAACACCCG
>NZ_JAOWDO010000017.1:0-253 GCF_030336535.1 Citrobacter sp. Ce006 | reverse complement strand
CCGGCGGTGGTGTCATGGCGCGAGGCCGACAGCTACTGCCGCTGGCTGAAAAAGGAGACGGGGCTGCCGTTTTCCCTGCCGACGGAAGCGCAGTGGGAGTACGCGGCGCGTGACCGGGGTCAGTATATTCTGGTGGCGACGGATGACGGCGACTGGCGTGAGGATGAGAAAACCGGGCGCGGTGAAAACTATGCTACCAGCGAGGACCGCCAGGCAACGGAAGAGGCCACCGGGGTGGACAGTTCCTTCGTGC
>NZ_JAOWDO010000016.1:0-233 GCF_030336535.1 Citrobacter sp. Ce006 | reverse complement strand
GCTTGTGCATCTTTTACAGCCTCATCACGGGCAATTATGCGCCCTTGCTCAATCATGCGGGCGGCGGTCTGCGCGTTCGCTGTTTGCGATGATTCCACGCTGTCACGCTCTGCCCACTTCTTTTCCCAACCGCGGCTGCTCCATACGCTACCCGCGATGAATGCAACGGCCACCAGCAACGAAATAGCAATGAACTGATAGCGCAGGTTCACTGGTCTATCCCCCAGCACGTC
>NZ_JAOWDO010000015.1:0-246 GCF_030336535.1 Citrobacter sp. Ce006 | reverse complement strand
ACTTCCGGTTCTTTGTCCGGCAGGTTTTGATAGTTGGCCTTATAACCTTCCGTTAAATGGGCTAAAGATGCTTTCATAAATACCACCGTTCCCCAGGCGCGCCCTGGCGATTCAGGTCTCATATGGCCGTTCACATACTCGCCACTGGATTTATGCTTGCCTGGTCTGTAGAGATAATACGTGTCATCAAAGTATTGATAATCTATACCCGGTCCACCCGGCGCCAGACGCGGGTCGTCAAAAGGG
>NZ_JAOWDO010000003.1:0-385 GCF_030336535.1 Citrobacter sp. Ce006 | reverse complement strand
AAAACCAGATCGCCGGTAATGCGTTGCAGGTATTGTGCTAATTCCGCGTTATCCCGCACCGCCGGTTCCGGTTTATCGCACCCGCTCAGCAACAGCACCAGCGCCAGGCTATATTTACCGGTCATTTCACCGCCTCCGCAGCGTTCACCGCACAGCGTACGGTGGTGCCATCGGGAAAATAGTTATCCTTGATGGCATAGCCGCGGAAAAAGGTGAGGCCCACATCAAACCCGGGTGAAGGATTGTCACCTCCGCGGCGGACCTTCAGGTATTGCCCAGTTTTTTTATTTTTGATGACCGGAGTTTCCGGACCCTGCGGATCCTGGCGCGGAGATTTCGCGTAATAGTCCGGGTCGTACCAGTCGCTCACCCACTCGTAGCCGTT
>NZ_JAOWDO010000014.1:0-281 GCF_030336535.1 Citrobacter sp. Ce006 | reverse complement strand
CTCAGAAGTGAAACGCCGTAGCGCCGATGGTAGTGTGGGGTCTCCCCATGCGAGAGTAGGGAACTGCCAGGCATCAAATTTAGTGTGCTGATATGGCTCAGTTGGTAGAGCGCACCCTTGGTAAGGGTGAGGTCCCCAGTTCGACTCTGGGTATCAGCACCAGTTTTTCGGTTAAAGTTCGGCACTTAGAAAAGAATTTGTCTGGCGGCTGTAGCGCGGTGGTCCCACCTGACCCCATGCCGAACTCAGAAGTGAAACGCCGTAGCGCCGATGGTAGTGTG